>NZ_QUZT01000041.1 GCF_004682045.1 Pseudomonas nabeulensis | reverse complement strand
CTGGCATTAGGGCAAGCCCGCTCCCACAGTTGATCTCCATGTATCAGATATCCCTTGGGGTGCTCTGGATCTTGATCCTGGGCGTCCCGCCAAACCCATAAATTGCCTCCCACTCAATCCAAAATGAAGCTTTCATGACAAAAGTTCGGTAGCTCCCACCCACTCCCGTCTTGCCTGTGTAACGCGCTGGATACGATCAAAAGTCGTCGCCAAAGCCGCCAGCAGGACGCCAGGAGTGGGGCAGATGGGAACTATGGAACGTTACTCGAAAGTCGGCATGCAGGAGCTTGACCAGCGCCTGTCGAAGATCGTCGAAGCCGCGCGCAAAAAACCGGTTTCGGTGTACCGCTACGGCGCGCCGTGGGTGTGGATCGTCTCCCAGGAAGACTGGCAAGGCGCCCTGAAAGAAGTCTCCAGCTACATCCCGGCGGGCCACTCGCTGGTGTTGCTGCGCCCGCAGATCGACGAAGTGCTCGACCAGCATCGCGACGCACTCTTGGCCGAACCCGGCATGTTGATCGCGCCGCAGACCCTGGTGCACATCCTGCTGCTGCAACTGTTGTATTCGGTACCCAGCGAACAGCAACTGCATGAACAGCTCAACTACAACCTGCTGTTCCGCTGGTTCGTCGGCCTGGGCCTGAACCAGAAGGTCTGGAGCATCCACGTGCTGAACCGCGACATCGCCACGCTGCTGAACAACCCGCGTGCGGTGCAACTCATCCAGAAAATCATCGGTGAAGTGTTTTGTGGCGCCTTGCTGCACATGCCGGAGTTCTCGTTGAACTTCGCCTTGCTGCACACCTGGCTGGCCCGGCACAGCCATCTTTCGACAACCGGCAATTGAGCAGGCCAGACGCCGTACAAACGGCGACGGCGCAAAAACTTAGAGAATCAGGGGGCGGTGTGGAGCATCTGTTCAAGTCAACGCTGGCGCTGTGCTGCCTGACGCTGGGGGCCTTGGTCCATCCCGCGTTGGCCGAGGAGGAGGGCGCGGCACGCTTGGTCGACGTCAACGAGTACTTCGTGCGCGGCAATACCGTGCTCGATGCGGCGGCAATCGAAGAAGCGGTGTACCCGTTTCTCGGCCCGCAAAAAACCTTGGCCGATATCGAAGGCGCTCGTGATGCGCTGCAAAAGATCTACCAGGCGCGTGGCTACCAATCAGTGTTCGTCGAGCTGCCGGAGCAGAAGGTCGATGACGGTATCGTCTACCTGCAAGTCAGCGAAACCAAGGTTGGCCGTGTGCGTGTGGTCGGCGCCAAGCACTACTCGCCGGTGGAAATCCGCGATGAAGTGCCGGGGCTCAAGGAAGGCGCGGTGCCGGATTTTGCCACCGTGCAAACCCAGCTCGCCGGGCTCAATCGCGGCGTGGGCCGCCAGGTCACGCCTTTGGTACGCGAGGGCCAGCGCCCCGGCACCATGGACGTCGATCTTCAGGTGGAAGACCAGAACCCCTGGCACGCCAGCATCGGCCTGAACAACGACTACAGCGCCGACACCGAAAAGCTGCGCACGGTCGCCACCGTGGGGTACGACAACCTCTGGCAACTGGGCCACAGTATTTCCCTGACCTACTTCACCGCGCCCCAGGACAGCAACAACGCCAAGGTCTGGTCGGGCTCCTACAGCGCACCGCTGGATGAGCGCTGGACCTTGCAGTTCTCCGGTTACCAGTCCGACAGCAACATTGCCACCCTGGGCGGCAGCAACGTGTTGGGCAAGGGCCATTCCTACGGCGTGTCGGCAATCTACAGCTTGCCGGCCAGCGGCAACTGGGCCAACTCGTTCTCGTTCGGCATCGACTTCAAAGACTTCGACGAGGAGATGAAATTCGGCTCCAGCAGCGACCAGGTGCCCCTCAAGTACGCGCCGTTCACCCTCGGCTACAACGGCTACCGCTACACCGAGCAATCCCAGCTCGGCCTGGGCCTGAACCTGGTGGTGGGCACCCGCGCGTTCTTCGGCTACGGCAGCGACGCCGAAGAGTTCGACTACAAGCGCTACAAGGCCAGCGCCAGTTTCGCGGTGCTCAAGGGTGACCTGAATTACACCTACACCTTCGCCAACGATTGGCAGTCGGCGACCAAGGGCGCGTTCCAGTTGGCTTCGGGGCCGCTGGTGTCCAACGAACAGTATTCCGCCGGCGGTGCCACCTCGGTACGCGGCTACCTGGCGGCGGAGCGTACCGGTGACGAGGGCTACTTGCTGTCCCAGGAAGTGCGCACGCCCTCGGTGGCCAAGTACCTCGGCAGTTATGTGAAGGAGTGGCGCTTCTACGCGTTCGCCGAAGGCGCGCGGATGCGCCTGCACGACCCGCTGCCCGAGCAGGAAGATGAATACAGCCTGGCCAGTGTCGGCCTGGGCACCCGCGCCAGTTTGAGCAAATGGTTGTCCGGCAGCCTGGATTGGGGTTACCCGCTGCTCGATGGACCGAACACCCAGAAACAGGACTCGCGACTGCACTTCAGTGTGCAGGCGACTTTCTGACTTTTTCTTCCGGAGACTTCACCCATGCAACGCCTATTCCTGAGCCTGTTGATCTGCCTGGGCTTCACGCTCCCGGCCACCGCCCATGCCTGGTGGCAAGACGACTGGCACTACCGCAAGCAGATCAGCGTCGACACGACCCCCCAAGGCGCGGCGATCAACCAGGCCCTGGGCCGCACCGCGCTGCTGGTGCGCCTGCACACCGGCAATTTCACCTTTGACGGGGTGAAGGATGACGGCGCGGACCTGCGCTTTGTCAGCGCCGACGACAAGACCGTGTTCAACCACCAGATCGAAAGCTTCGACCCGTTGATGGGCATGGCGTTGATCTGGGTGGATGTGCCCAAGGTCGAGGGCGGCCAGCGCCAGGACTTGTGGATGTACTACGGCAACCAGAAAGCCCCGGCCACCAGTAACGGCCAGTTGGCGTTCGACCCGAGCTACACCGCGCTGTATCACTTTGACGGTGCCAACGGCACGCCGCCACGGGACACCACGGCCTACGCCAACACCGCGCTCAACGCCACCGGCGCGAGCATCGACGGGGTGATCGGCCGCGCCTTGCAGTTCAGCGGCCAGCCGCTGATGTTGCCGGCCAGCCCGTCGCTGCAACAGGCGGCCGGTGGCGCGTTCACCTTCAGCGCCTGGTTGCGTCTGGACCAGGCCAGCGGCGAACAAGTGGTCTTGGCCCGCCGCGACGGCCCCCACAGCCTGTTGCTGGGGCTGAACCAAGGCACGCCATTTGTCGAGATCGACGGCCAGCGCGCTGTATCGAGCCAACCGCTGAACCCCGGCCAATGGCAGCACCTGGCGTTTACCGCCGAGGGTGAAAAAATCACGCTGTATGTGAATGGTCGCGAAACCGCCAACCTCGCCGTGGCGATGCCGGCATTCACTACGCAACTGGCGCTGGGTGCGGACCTGCCGGACGCGGGCAGCACGCATCAGCCATTCGCCGGGGCCATGGATGAGCTGCGCCTGTCCAAAGTGGCACGCCCGGCCACGCTGCTGCTGGCCGATGCCTCTGCACAGGGCGCCGAGTCGAAGCTGGTGGCCTACGGGGTGGATGAAGAACAGTCGGGCTTTGGCTTCGGCAGCCTGGGCTTCTTGCTCAATGCCGTGCCGGTGGATGCCTGGGTAATCATCCTGGTGCTGGTGGCAATGATGGTGCAATCGTGGGTCATCATGCTGCGCAAGAACCGTCAGGTCGGCCGCGTCAGCCATGCCAACGAGGTGTTCCGCGAGCACTTTGCGCAGATCGGCACACGTCTGGAGATGTATGCCGATGACGCCCAACTGAGCGAGCGCCTGACCCATTCCTCGCTATGGCGCCTGTACCTGGTGGCGGTCAAGGAGATCCGCACCCGCCGCGCCCAGGGCGCCGACACCTCGTCGGTGTCAGCCGCGACCATCGAAGCGATTCGCTGCTCCATGGACGGCGTGCGCACCCGTGAAAACCAGGCCCTCAGTTCCAAGCTCTCGACCCTGTCCAACGCCATCGCCGGCGGCCCGTATATCGGCCTGCTCGGTACGGTGCTGGGGATCATGGTGGTGTTCCTCGGCACGGCCATGGCCGGTGACGTGAACATCAATGCCATCGCCCCCGGTATGGCGGCGGCCTTGCTGGCCACGGCCATGGGCCTGTTCGTCGCGATCCCGGCGCTGTTTGGCTACAACCGCCTGATCACGCGCAACAAGGAAGTCAGCGCCGATATGCGGGTGTTCGTCGACGAATTCATCACCCGCCTGGCGGAGATGCACGGCGAGAGCCAGTCCAGTGAAACCGCGCACCGTCGCGAGCATCACGCATCGGTTCCGGCCTGAGGAGAATCGCCATGGCTAGCGTAAATGCCTCCCACGACGATGACGATGATGCGGCCGTCGACAGCATCAACATCACGCCCCTGGTGGACGTGCTGATGGTGGTGTTGGTGATGTTCATCCTGACCGCCACGGCCCAGGTCTCGGGGATCCAGATTCACTTGCCCAAGGCCAGTGCCTCGGTGTCGCTGTCGGAGGCCAAGACCAAGGCGATCTCGGTCAACGATGGCGGCCAGGTGTTCCTGGATGCCTACCCGGTGACCCTCGGCGAGCTGGAAGAGCGCCTGCGCATCGAAAAAGCGCTGAACCCGGACTTCCCGGTGATCGTGCGCGGTGACGCGTTGGTGCAGTACCAGAAGGTGATCGAAGTGCTCGACCTGCTGCGACGGCTGGAGCTGTCCCAGGTCGGGCTGGTCACCGGCAAACCGAGCCAGGGCTGAGCCATGACCGCACAGATCCCGATTACGCCACTGCCCGTGAAGAAGACACCGCCGTTGCGCCCGTTGAAGTGGGGCGCAGGCCTGCTGCTGGGGGCGCTGGCCGCCTGGTTTTTGTGGCAGTGGGCCAATGACATGAGTGGCGTACGCCGCGAAGCGCCGAAGGTGCCGACGATCATTCCGTTGCCACCACCGCCGCCACCACCGCCGGAAAAGCCCAAGGAACCCGAGCCCCAGGTCGAGGAGAAAGTCCCGGAGCCGGTGCCCACGCCGGAGCCGGAAGAGGTAAAACCGGCGGAAGAAGCGCCGCCGTCACCCGCCGATGACTTGGCCAACCCGATGCAGATCGACGGTGATGCGCAGTCCGGCAATGACGGTTTCAACATTGGTGCCGGTAAAGGTGGCGGCATGGCCGGTTCCGGTGGTGGTGGCCTGGGAGCGGGCACTTACAAGCAGTACCTGGCGGGTGTGTTTCAACGCCTGCTGCGCGAAGACCCGGAGTTGCGCAAGAAGGCTTACACCGTGCAGGCGGACTTGTGGTTGAGCGCCGATGGCCAGGTCACGCGGGCAGAACTGGCCAAGTCCAGCGGCGATGCGCAGACCGACGCCCAGGTGTTGGCCGCGCTGCGTGCGCCCCATGCCGCGCAGCGGGTGCCGGCCTCGGTAAACATGCCGGTCCGCCTGTCCCTCAAGGGCCGTCGCCCGGATTGATCGAACCTTATTTTTGGCAATTTTCTACAGGAGTTGCGTACACATGATTTCCCCCGTGAATCGACTGACCCTGGCGGCTGGCATGGTCATCGCGACCCTGGTCGGCCAGGCGGCGGCAGCGCCGGTCGCGCCCTCGGAAAACGTCACCATCAACCTGATCCGGTTGTTGGTGCAGCAGGGTGTCTTGACTCAGGACACCGCCAACGGGCTGATCGCCCAGGCCGAAAAAGAAGCCCAGCAGGCCCGCCAGGCGAATGCCGCGCCAGTGGTTGCCGCAGGCCCCACCGCAGCGCCCGGCGATGTGCGGGTGCAGTACGTGCCGCAAGCGGTGCGCGACCAGATTCGCGACCAGGTGAAGGCCGAAGTCATGGCCACCGCCAAGCAGGAAAACTGGGCCCAGCCCAATACCTTTCCGGACTGGGTGTCCCGCGTGACCTTTGATGGCGATATTCGCTTGCGTGACGAGTCGCGCTATTTTTCGGGCAACAACAGCAATGAAATCACCGACTACGCCAAGCTCAATGAAAGCGGCCCGTACGATGTGAACAAAGACACCAACACCAGGTTGCCGCCATTGCTCAACACCACCAAGGACCGCGAAAACCTGTTCCGTCTGCGCGCACGCCTGGGCATGAAAGCAGTGATTTCCCCCGAGTGGACCGCCGGCATCCGCATCGGCACCGGCTCTGACAATAACCCGGTGTCCACCACCCAGACCCTGGGCGGGGGCTTTGGCAAGAAAGACATCTGGCTCGACCAGGGCTACCTGAGCTGGAAGGCTACCCAGGACGTGACCCTCACCGCCGGGCGTTTCGCCAACCCGTTCTATTCCACTGACATGCTGTATTCCAATGACCTGAACTTCGACGGTATCGCCGCCAACTTCAACCACGCCCTGAGCAACGAGTGGGGGCTGTTCGGCACCCTCGGTGTGTTCCCGGTGGAGTACACCTCGGACGCGGCCAGCAGCAACGGTTTCGACAAGGAAGACAGTGACACCAAGTGGCTGTTTGGCGGGCAGATCGGTGCGAACTGGAAGATCAACCGCGAAAACAGCCTCAAGGGCGCCGTGGCGTACTACCACTTCGACGATATCGAAGGCCAACGTTCCAGCCCGTGCTCGCCGTGGGCCGGTGCGCCGGGTTGCGACAGCGACGGCTCGCGCCTGGCCTTTATGCAAAAGGGCAACAGTGTGTTCCTGCTGCGCAATATCACCCCCAACCCGGCCACCCCTGGCCTGACGCCGCAGCCGCAGTTTGTAGGCCTGGCCTCCAAGTTCGATGTGCTGGATCTCAACCTGGCCTGGGATTCGGAGCTGCCCGGCGACTTCAAACTGCGCACCCAGGGCAACTACATCCGCAACCTGGCCTACGACAAAGGCGAGATGCTCAAGCGCAGCGAAGGCGAGATCGTCAACAACATCAACAGCCAGGGCCAGTTTGAAAGTGGCGGCAATGCGTTGATGGTCTCGTTCACCCTCGGCAGTGCCCTGGAGATGCGCAAGCGCGGCGACTGGAACGTGCTGGCCGGCTACAAATACATCCAGCCGGATGCCTTGCCTGACGGTTTCAACGACTCGTCGTTCCACCTGGGCGGCACCAACGCCAAGGGCTACTTCATCGGCGGCAACTACGGCATCGACAAGAACATCTACGCCAGTGCGCGTTGGCTGAGCGCTTCCGAAGTGTATGGCGCGCCGTTCGAGGTGGATGTGATGCAACTGGAACTCAACACGCGCTTTTGATGCGCAGGGAGATGCCACATGAACACGCGAATCTGCGGGCTGCTGCTGTTGTTCGTCGCCACCGGCGCTGCCGCCGAAGGCATGGAAGAGCGCCTGCGTACCCAACTGCGCAGCACTACCCAGCAGTTGCAGGCGTTGCAAAGCGAACAGGCCCAGGCCAGTGCCGCGCGCATCGCCGCTGAAAACCAGGCCAAGCAAGCCCAGGCGCAAATCAAGCAACTGACCGCCGAGCTGGAGAAGGCCCGGGGCACCGCCGAGCAACTGGCCGGCCAGCAACAGAGCCTGCACAGCCAGGCGCAAGCCCAGGTGGCGGCGAGCAACGAGCAGATCGGCAAGTTCAAGAAGGCCTATGACGAGCTGCTGGTATTGGCCAAGGGCAAGGAAGCCGAGCGTGCGCGCTTGCAGGCGCAACTCGGCGAACGTGACACACAAGTGCAGCAATGCGCAGTCAAGAATCAACAGATGTACGGCGTGGCCCAGCAACTGCTGAGCGCCTACGAAAAGATCGACGTGGCCGAGGTGATGAGTATTCGCCAGCCCTTCGCCAGCGGCGCGCGGGTCAAGTTTGAAGAACTGGCCCAAGGCTTTGGCGACGATCTGTACAAGAGCCGTTTTGATGCGCCCCAGGCAACTGCCAATCACTGATCGACAAGGAAGCATGACCATGAGCGAATTGATCACCAGCGTCACCACCCAGAGCCTGACCGAGTTGCTGCAAGAGGCCGGTTACCGAGTCAACCAGACCGAACAGAACGGCGTCGTGCAGTTGCTCAGCGCCAGCCAGGGCATCGGCTTTGCCGTGCGCTTCGGTAACCCGGCGGCGGAGCAGGGCAGCTATGTGGATTTCACCTACAGCTGCGCGCTGCGCATCCAGGGTGAATTGCCCGAGGGCCTGGCCCAGGTGTGGAACGCCTCGCGCCGCTTTGCGCGGTTGTCGGTGCAGGGTGAATTCCTGCTGATGGAAATGGACGTGGTGGTGGCCGGTGTGGGCGCCACCCATCTGCGCAGCCAGTTGGAATTGTGGGATCGCCTGTTGCAGGAATTCATCGTGTACCTGCGTGAATACAGCCAGCAGGCCGCGCAGTTGCAGGCTCAGGCGGCAGGTGAACCGGTTAGCGAAGAGGCCCCGGTATTGTGAAAAAACCAACCTTGATGGTCGGCGCCGGTGCGCTGGCCTTGCTGGTGGTGGCGGTGGGCTTGAGCCTGCGACCGGGCAGCGACCCGGTGGCAGCGCAGCAACCGGCACCGGTGAGCAATCCGCAACCGGCCGTCGCACGCCTGGGCAACCAGCAGATCGACCTGCCAGAACTGAAAAGTGTGCTGGCGAGTTTGCCGGCTGAAACCCGCGAGCAATTGCGCGGTAACCGTGGCGCCCTGGAAACCTGGATTCGTTCGCGCCTGGCGCAAAAGGCCGTGCTGGAACAGGCCGACGCACAGGGTTGGCGCCAGCGCCCGGAGGTGGAGCAGCAAACCCGCGCCGCCGCCGAGCAGATCGTGTTTCGCGACTACATGCTGTCGGTGAGCAAGGTGCCGGCGGACTACCCCAGCGCTGCGGAATTGCAACAGGCCTACGACAGCGGTAAAGCCCAATGGGTGACGCCACCGTTGTACCGCGTGAGCCAGATCTTCCTCGCGGTGAATGATCCGCAAAGCGTTGAAGCGGTGCGCCGCCAGGCCCAGGAGTTGAGTCGCAAGGCCCAGGCCGCGCCAGGGGATTTTGCCGCCCTGGCCACGCAGTTTTCCCAAGACTCGCAGACCGCTGCCCAGGGCGGAGACTCCGGCCTGCAACCGCTGCAACAACTGGTGCCCGAGGTACGCGGTGCGGTGTCGCGCCTCAAGGTGGGCGCAGTGTCGGACGTGGTGCAAAGCGCCGCCGGGTTCCATGTGCTCAAGCTGACCGGCCAGCAACCGGCGCGCACTGCCACCCTTGATGAGCTGCGCGAACGGCTGACCCAGGCCTTGCGTGCCCAGCGTCAGGAGCAGATTGCCAAGGCCTACCTGGAAGGCATGCTCAACACGGCCACCTTGAGTATCGACGGCGCCGAGTTGAACAAGGTGTTGGAGTAACCGGCGTCAACCCGCATTGGATGCACAGACCCATAAGACAGGGAGTCTCCCATGGCATTTCAAGAACCGTCTGCCCCCCACGGGCCCGCCACCTATCGTACCCCCGGCGAATCGCGCAGCAGTTGGCTGGCCCTGGCCCAGGAAATCGACCCGGAGGTGGTGCGTTACTTCCTGGTGAGTGCGCGCTGTGGCTGTTTTATGCAGGCGGCGCGCAGTTTGAATATCAAGGCAACGCTGTTGCGCAAGCGCCTGGCGCAACTGGAAGAACACCTGCGGCATTCGTTGTTTACCTACCAGGGCAACGGCCTGGTACTGAGTCGTGACGGTCTGCAACTACAGGCGCAGTGGGTGGCATTGGCCCATGAGCGGCGCCTGCCGGTGGTGGAGCAGCCGCTGATCCGCCTGGCCGTGGCCGAGCCGATCCTGCATGACATTCTTGGACGTGACCTGATCGCCTTGCTGCGCCGCAACGCCAGCGTGCGCCTGGAGATCATTTCTCTCGACAGCCATTTGTCCTTGCAAGCGGTGGACGTCGACGTGGTGCTGTGGCTCTCGGACAGCGACGGCCCGGTGCCCGGCCCAAGCTTTGTCACCGAACCGCCTCGCTCACTGGCGCGCCTGGAATACCTGCCGCATATCGCCAAGCGTTATTCGCGCTTGGTCACGCGTCCGGACAGCGTAGAGGACCTTGACGACTACATGCTGGTGCAGTGGCAGCCCGATGCCCAGGTCGATGCGTTGCAGCCATGGAACCAAGTGGTGCAACAACGTTTGGCAGCGGTGGTACAGGTGCATGCCTATTCGTTGATGCTGGAGATGATCCGTTGTGGCGCCTGCATCGGTTTGCTGCCGCACTACATGAGCAGCTTCGACCGCGGCCTGGTGGCCTTGCCGGGGTTGCTGGCCGAAAGCATGCAGCGCCAGGTGTGGCTGGCGGTGAATGCCCAGGTGCAGCATGGCGAGGCAGTACAGATGATTGTCGAGCTGATCACCAGCACCTTTGAGGGGCGGCGGGAGTGGTTTGATTGAGAGGGTTTGCCGAACACGGTCAAAGGTGGGGCTTGCGCCAGACCGGGCAACTGAGTGCACCCCCATCCCCTGTGGGAGCGGGCTTGCCCGCGAAGGCGGCGTGTCAGTCAACACAGGTGCTAATTGGCTATCCCCACTCAGCGTTGCAACACACCCCGAAACGTTGCACTCAACGCGCGCAAGGTTTCCCGCGAGCGCGCGTCGCTGATGCGGCTGTGCAGCATCACCTCGCTGACCGGCAAGGGGGGCAACCCGTGTTGCTCACTCACGTCCACCGCTCCGGCCGGCGCCACGCGATGGGCGAGGGCGGCGACGCCAAGCCCGGCGCTGACCGCAGCGCCGACAGCCATCACACCGCCGCCGACAAACACTTCGGTCCAGTCGATACGCGCTTCATCCAACGCCCGGGTCGCCAGGTGCCGCACGCCACACGGCGCGGCCATGGTCGCCATGCGCAGCGGCGCGCCGGGTGAGTGCTGCCAGGTGGGGGCGGCGAACCAGCCAAAGCGCTCAACCGCCAGTACCTCGCCGTCTTGCCGGTCGCCCTCGTTGCGCACGATCACCGCGTCCAGTTCATTGCGGTCGAACGCGGCCACCAGGTCGCGAGAGGAGGCGATGCGTACTTCAAGAATCACCAGCGGGTCGTAGGCGGCGAGGCGGCTGAGCCAAAGCGGTAGATCGGGGCCGGCCACATGGTCGCTGATGCCAATGACCAGCCGGCGGGGGGCGTGGGCGCCCATATCGCCGAGGGCGCGTTCGTGGGCATTGAGCAGGGCACGGGCGGCGATGATGAAGTGCTCGCCCTGAGGGGATAGGCGCACGTGGCGTGGCGTGCGTTCCAGCAGGCGATAACCGAGGCGATCTTCCAGGCGCTTGAGTTTGAGACTGATCGCCGCTTGGGATGTATCGAGCGCTTCGGCGGCGCGGGTGAAACTGGCGAAATCCGCCACCAGTACGAAGGCCTGCACGGTGTCGATATCCAAGGGTTTCGGCGTGTCAGTCATATGTATTCCTTATCGCACATATATTCAGGCATATCTTGTTGTAATCACCAAGCCTGCGCAAGCTGCAACCTCAACTTGCATGGGAGCTTTTGTATGTTCGCCAAACAGTATTCGCACCGCTTGCCCGCCGACTACGACATGGGCGTAATCCGCCGCCGCGCTGCGCAATTGGGGCCATTGTGGGATCACACCGAAGGGTTGCTGTTCAAGGCGTTTATCGCCCAGGAGCGCGGTGGCAACCTGTATTCGTCGGTGTACCTGTGGGCCGACCCGTTGCAGGCCGCCGACTTCTTGTTGGGGGAGCGCTTTCAGAAGGTACTCGACAGCTTTGGTCGCCCGCATATCGAGAGCTGGCTGCCGCTGGATGTGCAGCGTGGGCCGGCGCCGAACGCGTTGAGTCTGTACCGCGAAGAGTGGCCGCTTGAGCCTGGCGCGGATCGGGCCGGGATATTGGCCGAGGAAAAACAGCGCAATCAGCAGGTGGCAGACAGCAGCGATACATTTGCTGTTTTCCTGGCGTTGGATGTGCAAGCGTGGCGACTGGTGCGGGTGACCTTGTCGGCCAAAGCGCTGGACGCCGCGCATCCCGGCACCGGCTATCAAGTGCTCTATCTGGCCCGAGGCGTTGCGCTGCCAGGTTAACTGCGCCAGTCTTGGCTGCCTTATCCGTTGAGTTGAAGCCATCTGTCATGCAGGCCACGCGTTTGACATTAATCTGCCATGCCATCACGCCCCTGCAAAAGCGGGGGCGTTTTCCCGATGACGAGGCGGTGGCGATGGATTGGCAGGGGGCTGCGTTATCCCTGGCCCACTGTTACAAGGCCAATCGACGCCTGCTATGCGCGCCCGAGGCTCGTACCCGGCAGACGGCAGGTTTGTACGGTGACGATGCGATCGTCGACTTCGCACTGCGCGATGGCGATTTCGGGGAGTGGAAAGGCCAGGACATCGGTCAAATCGACCGAGGCGGGTTAAGCACCTGGCTCACCGACAGCACCAGCGCCCCCCACGGTGGCGAATCGGTGGATCAGGTCTGTGGGCGGGTCGGGCGATGGATGAAGTCCCTTGAATCCCAACCTGGCCATGTCGTCGCCATCACCCATCCCCTCGTCATTCGTGCAGCGATGCTGTACGTCATGCAGTTCCCGGTGTCGATGTTTTATCTGATCGACGTCGAGCCGCTGTCTGTCACCGAGCTGCGCTTCAATCGTGTGTGGCGCTTGCGTCTGGAAACCCACGTGGCAAAATCCACGCCCCGCAATGAGAGCAACCCATGAAACGCATCCTGATCATCGGCATTGGCGCCGGCAACCCTGACTACATCACGATGCAGGCCGTGAAGGCGCTGAACCGCACCGACGTGTTTTTCCTGATGGACAAGGGCCAGAGCAAAGACAAGCTGATCGACCTGCGTCGCGAGATCTGCGAGACCTACATCACCGAGCCCGGCTACCGCTTCGTCGAGGCCGATTGCCCTGAGCGCGTGCGCGGCGATATCGACTACACCACCGCCGTGCAGGACCTGAACCGCGACAAGCAACTGACCTTCGAGCGCATGATCAACGAGGAAATGGCCGACGGTGAAGTGGGCGCGTTCCTGGCCTGGGGCGACCCGGCGCTGTACGACAGCACCATCCGTATCCTGCAGGCGATCCTCGTCAGTGGCCGTAGCGAGTTTGAGTTCGAAGTGATCCCCGGCATCACCAGCGTGCAGGCCCTGGCGGCCCAGCACAAAGTGCCGTTGAACCGGATTGGTAAATCCGTCGAGATCACCACCGGCCGCCGTTTGGCGGCGGGGCAGGCGAGCGATGCGGATACGTTGGTGGTGATGCTGGATGCGGAAGACTCCTACCGCACCGTGGCCGATCAGGACGTGGATATCTACTGGGGGGCCTACCTGGGCACGCCGGATGAAATCCTGATCAGTGGCAAAGTCGCTGAGGTGGCCGAAGAGATCGAGCGGGTGCGCAAGGCTGCGCGCGTGGCCAATGGTTGGATCATGGATACGTATTTGCTGCGCAAGCCCTGAGTGTGGGAGGGGGGCAACGATTCGACTTGCTTCCGAAAGCAGGCCACGGTGTATCTGAAAAATGGAGATCAAAATGTGGGAGGGGGCTTGCCCCCGATTGCTGAATGTCAGCCACTATATTTGGTGACTGACCCACCGCCATCGGGGGCAAGTCGAATCGTCGCACCGCCCCTCCCACATTTGATTCAACTTGTCTTGGGAGCGCGCTTACTTCCCGCCCGTAATCTGCCTCACCAGCTCTGCATGCCCCTTGGCATCATCCGCGCGGGAAATTGCCTGGATCACCAGCAGGTGGTTACCCGAACCACCGAGGAACGTTGAGTTCAAGGTCTTGCCACCGCCTTGGGTCGCGGTGCTGTCCACCTGGCGCAAGCCCAGGCCCTTGAAGGTCAGTTTCTTCTCGTTTTGTTTCTTGAAGTCGGGCAGGGCGGCGCTCTGGTCCTTGACGAAACCGGCCACGGCACCGTCCAGGAACTGGGCGTCGTTGTCTTGGATGGTTACCCCGTCCTTGCGCACGGTTTCGGCGACGATCACCACACTTTTCGTGGTTGGGTTGGCGTACATCGTGCCTTGGGTGTCGTCGGTGACAGGCAGCGTGTCAGCGGCGTAGGCCTTGGGCAGTTTGAAGGTGAACTTGCCGCCCAACGTGGAGATGGTCTGTGTAGCGGGCTTGGTCGCGGCGAATACGCTGCCGGCGGTAAGCGCCAGGGCCAATAGGACGGCGGTCTTGGTGAAGGTGGCCATGAGGCGCTCCAGGGGTGAACGAAATTGCGGAGCATTCTGTCAGAAATTTCGCAATGTCGTTCACCGCTGGCATCACACTCTGTCGGACTCTTCCTCAAGCCGGTCCATTTCAAACAATCGCGCCAATTCCCCACGGGCTTCCTGGGCGCTTTGCAATACCTTGGCCGCGTCGTCGTACACCGCATGTTGCGCGGCGAGCAGTTGCAGGTCGTGGTTCTTGAAACGGGTGATGCGTGCGTCGGCCTGGGCCTCGCTCAAGCCAAGACCCACCAGCGTTCGGCGGCTCATTTCCAGGCTGGAGTAGAAGGTCTCGCGCACCGGTGACGCGTCCAGGTCCACCAGGCGGTGCACGTGCTGGCGGTTACGCGCCCGGGCGATGATCTTCATGTGCGGGTAGAGGTTGCGCACCAGTTCGGCGGTCTTGATGTTGATTTCCGGGTCGTCCATGGCGATCACGAAGTATTCCGCCTGGTCGACCTTGGCCGCGTGCAGGATCTCGGGGCGCTGCGGGTCGCCGTAGAACACCGGCATGCCACCGAAGCTGCGGGTCAGTTCGATGGTTTCCACCGAGGTGTCCAGGGCGATAAACGAGATGTTTTGCGCACGCAGGATCCGCGCGACGATCTGGCCCATCCGCCCCATGCCGGCGATGACCACGCGGGGTGCGTCGCTTTCGATGGTGCGGTATTCCTCGGGGATCTCCACCGGTTTGGCCTTGGGCTTGAACAGCTTCGGGCACACCAACAGCAGCAAGGGCGTCACGGCCATGGACAAGGTGATGGTAAGTACCAGCACATCGTAGAGGTGAGCGGCGAACAGGCCCTCGTCGCGGCCGATCTTGAACACCACAAAGGCAAACTCACCGCCCGCCGCCAGCACCACGCCCAGGCGCACGGCACTTTCGCGGTTGAGGTCGCCCACCAGGCTACCGACGGCGTACAGCAACGGTAATTTCAAGCCGATCAGCAGCAGGGTCAGGCCGATCACAAGCAGCGGCGAACTGAGCAACAGACTCAGGTTGGCGCCCATGCCCACGCTGATAAAGAACAGCCCCAGCAACAAGCCCTTGAACGGTTCGATCTGGGATTCCAGTTCGTGGCGGTATTCCGAGTCCGCCAGCAGCAGGCCGGCGAGGAAGGCGCCGAGGGCCATGGACACGCCCACCAGTTCCATCAGCCAGGCGGTGCCGATCACCACCAGCAACGCGGTGGCGGTGGACACTTCGCGCAGGCCGGTCTTGGCGACGATGCGAAACACCGGCCGCAGCAGGTAACGCCCGCCGATGATCACCACAGCGATGCTGCCGAGGATTTGCAGCACGTGCTGCAGGCCCTGGGCTTCGGTGGTCGGGTGATCGCTGCCGGCCAGCAGCGGCACCATGGCGATCAACGGGATCGCGGCGATGTCCTGGAACAGCAAGATGGCAAACGCCAGGCGCCCGTGGGGCTGGTTCAGCTCTTTACGCTCGGCCAGGCTTTGCAGGCCAAACGCGGTGGACGACAACGCCAGGCCCAGGCCCAGCACGATGGCGCTGTTCCATGCCTGGCCAAACAGCCACAACGCCACTGCGGCCATCACCAGACCGGTAAGCAGCACTTGGGCCAGGCCCACACCGAACACCGCTTTGCGCATCACCCATAAACGTTTGGGCGACAACTCCAGGCCGATGATAAACAGCAACAACACGACCCCCAGCTCCGAGAATTGCGCCACGCTTTGCGGGTTGCCCACCAGGCCCAGGACCGACGGGCCGATGATCACACCGGCGAACAGGTAGCCCAGCACCGCGCCCAGTTGCAGGCGCTTGGCCAGGGGCACAGTGAGTACGGCGGCGAGCAGGAACACCACCGCCGCTTGTAACAGGTTGCCTTCATGGGGCATCAGGAACTCCAGGATCTTTAAACGCGAATCAACAAGGTGCCATTAGAGCGCTTTTTACATTTTGAAAATTGTATTTTTGCGGCGAAGTCCAATATGTATTGGATGTCATAGCAATCCTACAAGGCGCTTACGAAAGTATTAATACCATTTAATTCAATGGCCTCCGGCATCGTCAACTACCGTTCTGGCAAACAGGTTAGCTGTCACCACGGTCAGGTATTTCGATTTCGATACGTGTGGATCTGGAAAGTAGGGCTTCTGCGCGTTCATGGATGAAAGGCTTTGACCACGAAGGAGTTGGACGTGGAAAGAAGACTTGCTGTCGCCGGTATGCCTTGTGTCGCCCCCCTTTTTCATGCGGTTCGTCTGGGACTTGCCGGGCTGGTGATAGGCCTTGCCAGCTCACCGGTGATGGCGGCTTGCACAACAGCGGGCTTGACCGTTACGTGCACGGGCAATGCTTCGGTGATTCTCAACAATACGTTCAACAGTTCAACCGACGCACTGACCGTCAACGTTGCTGGAGGCTCAACCTTCAACGCGTTGCTCGGCGGCGCCGCCATGACGCTGCTGGGCAATGGCATCACGCTTAACAATTCGGGGATCATCGACCCGGCCATCATCCCGGGCCTGAGCGTGCTCAGCAGCGGCACGGTGATCGGCAATGGCGCGTCGGGTAATGTGACGGTCAATAACGCCGCTACCGGTATTCTGCGGGGGATGTCCGGCGTGCTGGGGTTGAGCATCGCCAATCTCACGGGCATGGCGCTGAATATCAACAACGGTGCAACTGGCACCACGACGATCGTCAATGACGGCAGGATCGAGTCCACTGCCTTGTTGAGTGCCGCGGTACTGGCCGCCGATATTCCGGTGGTGGCCGTGCACGGCGGCTCGCGGATCAGCATGACCAACACCGGTACGGTAACCGGGCGTATTGCGTTCGGGGCGTCGACGGCGGGCAACACGTTTCTCAACAGCGGCACGCTCAATGGCGGCCTGTCGATGGGAGCGGGTAGCGCCAACACCTTCACGGCGGTCACCGGTTCAACGGTGTCCAACGCAGGCGCTTCCGGGCTCAGCCTGGGCGCGATACTCGGCCTGAACTTTGCGCCCACCGGCCAGATCGACGGCGGTGCCGGGGGCAATAACTCACTGGTCCTGCAAAACAGCGCCACAGGCGTCGGCACCGGCACCGCGGGCTCGGGGACGGTATCGAGCGGCACGTACGTCAACTTCAATCACCTGACGATCAATAGCGGCACCTGGACGTTGCAAGGTGCGGTGGTCAGCGCGGATGCAACGCTAAACGGCGGCGTGGCGCAATTCGATAACAGCGGGGCGTTCGGTACTGGCGTCTTGACCAGCAATGGGGGTGCGATCCAGTCCACGAGCGGCGGCTTGAGCCTGACTAACCTGGTGACGTTGGGTGCAGGCGGCTTGCGTGTGCTGGGCGGTTTGGACACGACGCTGTCGGGTGTGATTTCCGGGACCGGGCCGTTGATCAAGTCCGATGTGGGCAATCTCACGCTCAGTGCTGCCAACACTTACAGCGGCGGCACTACCCTTGGTGCCGGGACGCTCACCGTCGGTAGCAATACAGCCTTGGGCACAGGTGCGTTGACCGTCAGCGG
Organism: Pseudomonas nabeulensis; assembly: GCF_004682045.1. Lineage (GTDB taxonomy): Bacteria > Pseudomonadota > Gammaproteobacteria > Pseudomonadales > Pseudomonadaceae > Aquipseudomonas > Aquipseudomonas nabeulensis. The sequence goes on along the minus strand of NZ_QUZT01000041.1, from coordinate 42,222 downwards.
CGCGGCGACCCTGAGCAACAACAGCGTATTCAGCCTGGGCAACGCGATCGTATTGAACAGTGACCTGACGCTGGCGGGCGCCCCGAACCTCACCCTGGGCGGTGTGATCAGCGGCACCGGAGGCCTGATCAAAAATGGTATTGGCGACCTGACCTTGAGCGGCGCCAACACGTTTAGCGGAGCGCTGAATATTCAGGCCGGGCGGGTCATTACGGCCAGCCCCGGCGCATTGGGCAACACCTCGGGCGTCAGTGTCGCCAGTGGCGCCAGTCTCAACCTCGGCACTGATAGCAGCCTGGCAACCCTGGGGGGCAGTGGTGCCTTGCAACTGGGTGCCGGCACCACCTTGAGCGTGGGCGGGGTCAACAGTTCGAGCACGTTCGGCGGCAGCCTCTCCGGCAGCGGTGGATTGACCAAGGTGGGCACTGGCACGTTGAACCTGACGGGCAGTAGCGGTCTGACGGGCAGCACCGCGATCAACGCAGGCGTCTTGAATGTGACCGGCGCGCTGACCGGTGGCCTGATCAATGTGAACAACGGCGGCACGCTGATCGGCAGCGGTACGGTGAGCTCGGTGAACGTCAATGCCGGCGGGCACTTGGGGCTCAGCACGGGTTCGTTGTTGACTGCCAGCGGCTTGAACATGAGCAGCGGCGCCAACCTGGATGTGGCCCTCGGCGCCGCGTCGCCGTCGCCGTTGTTGACGGTAGGCGGCAACGTAAACCTGGCGGGTAACCTGAACATCACCGATGCCGGTGGTTTTGGCGCGGGGGTGTATCGCTTGATCGACTACACCGGCGCCCTTAGCGGTTCACTCAACCTGAATACCTTGCCAAGCGGTTATGGCCTGGGCGATGTGCTGGTGCAAACCTCGGTCCTCAACCAGGTGAATCTGGTGGTGGCGACGCCGAACATCCGTTTCTGGAACGGTGCAACGGTTTCCGCCGATGGTACTGTCCACGGCGGCGCAGGCTCCTGGGGAGCCGCCGGCACAAACTGGACCTCGGCCGATGGCTTGCAGACCCAGAGTTGGGGCGGTGGTTTTGCGGTGTTCCAGAACGCTGGCGGCACTATCACCGTCAATGGCGCGCAAGCCTTTAACGGCCTGCAATTCATGGGCGACGGCTATAACCTGGTGAACGGCACGAACGGGCGCTTGACGGCGGTGAATGGCATTGCCGGCAGTGTGGGGGTGCGTGTCGATCCCCTTGCCACGGCCACCGTGGGTGTGGGTATCGACGGTGCGGGCACCCTGAACAAGCTCGACCTTGGCACCCTCGTACTCAGTGGCGCCAATACCTACACCGGCGGCACCTTGCTCAATGGCGGCACCCTCATTGTCGGCAACAACACGGCGCTGGGTACGGGCACACTCACGGCAGCGGCGGGCACCACCCTGGGCACTAATGCCAATGTGACGCTGGCCAATGACGTTGCCCTCACCGGTACGCTCGCGCTGCTCACCGATAATGCCCTGACCCTCAATGGTCTGATCAACGGCACGGGCGGCCTGGTCAAAGCCGGCACAGGCGTGTTGACCCTGGGCGGTGCCAACACCTTCCTGGGTGACACCAACCTGGTGGCGGGCGGCTTGCTGCTCAATACCGCGACGGCGTTGGGCAGCGGTGCCTTGAATGCCTCGAACGCCACCACGCTGGACGCCAGCACAGCGTTGGTCCTTGGTAACACAGTCAATTTGACCGGCAACCTGAGCGTACTGGGCAGCAACGATTTGACCCTGAATGGCGTAGTGACGGGGGCCGGCAGCCTGACCAAAAACGGCGCGGCCAACCTGATCCTCAACAGCGCCAATACCTTTCTCGGCGGCCTCTCGCTGAACGCCGGTACGCTGACCCTGAGCAATGGTGGCGCCCTGGGCTTGGGCGCCTTGACGGTCAACGGCGCCGCAGCCCTGAACAACAGTGCCGCAATGAACGTGGGCAATAACATCGTGCTCAATGGCAACCTCGCGCTGACAGGTAATAACGACCTGGTGCTTGGTGGGTTGATCAGCGGTAACGCTGCCTTGGTCAAGAACAGCACCGGCAACCTGACGCTCAATGGCGTCAATACCTACGGCGGTGGCACACTCCTTAACGCCGGTAGCCTGACCCTGGGTTCGGCGCTAGCCCTCGGCACTGGCGCCCTGACGGTCAACGGGGTATCCACCCTGGCCAACACCAACACGCCCTTGGTGATGGCCAATGCGGTCAACGTCAACGCCGACCTGACCGTCAACACCAACGCACAGCTGACCCTGGCCGGCGTGCTGGCCGGTGCGTCCAACCTGATCAAGACCGGCACCGCCGACCTGACCCTGAGCGGCAATAACACCTTCTCCGGCCTGCTGGATGTGCAGGCGGGGAGCCTCACGACGCTGGGCAACGGCGCATTGGGCAACAGTGCCGGAATCAACCTGGCCAGCGGCGCCCAATTGAACCTTGGCGGTAATGCCAGCCTTGGCGCACTCACCGGCAATGGCCTGGCGGTGCTGGGCACTGGCAGCACCCTCAGCGTCGGCAGTGACAATCAGGACACGCTGTTCGGCGGCGTCCTGGCCGGTGTCGGTAGTTTCACCAAGGTGGGCAGTGGTGCACTCACCCTTGGCGGCGTCAACGTGTTGACCGGTGACACCCAAGTCAACGCCGGCCAGTTGCTGGTCAATGGTGCGTTGGCCAGTGCCAATGTCGGCGTGGCCAGCGGCGCAACCCTCGGCGGTACGGGCACTGTGTTGGGGAATGTAAACATCGCCGACGGCGGCCACCTGGCCGTCGCTTCCGGCAATACCCTGACCATGGGATCGCTGGTGCTGAATGCCAATTCCAACCTGGATGCCGGCCTTGGCGCAGCGTCTACCGGCGGTACGGCACTGGTGCGGGTCGATGGCAACCTGACCCTGGACGGTACGCTGAATGTGCAAGACATCGGTGGTTTTGGCGCCGGCATTTATCGGCTGATCGACTACACCGGCAGCCTTACCAATAACGGCCTGCTGCTGGGTAGTCTGCCCGGCAACGTGTTGGCGAGTAACCTGGATTTGCAAACGGCCATTGGCAATCAAGTCAACCTGCTGGTCAACGGCAACACTAATGTGCAGTTCTGGGACGGCAGCCAGACCACCGGCAACGGCAGCGTGGATGGCGGCAGCGGCGTCTGGAATGCGGCCGGCACCAGTTGGACCGGCGTCAACGGTAGCTTTAACGCGGCCTGGGCGCCCAACAGTTTTGCCGTGTTCCAAGGCGCCGCGGGGACCGTGACCGTGGACGGCGCGCAAGCTATCACCGGCCTGCAGTTCGTCACCGACGGCTACACCTTGGCGAGTGGCGCGGCGGGGTCGTTGGCGCTGTTCAACGGCACGGGTGGCAATACTGCCGTGCGTGTCGACCCGGGCGCCACGGCAACCTTGGGCGTCGCGCTCACAGGGGGTGGCACCCTGGCCAAACTGGATGCCGGTACTTTGGTGCTCAATGGTGCCAACACTTATACCGGCGGTACCGCGCTGAATGGCGGCACCCTGGTAGTAGGGAATAACAGCGCGCTGGGTACGGGCGTGTTGACCACTGCCGACGGCACCACGCTGGACGCCAACACCACTGTCAGCTTGAACAACAACGTCACCGTCAACGGCGCTTTGACTGCTGCCGGCAGCAATGCCCTGACCCTGGCAGGCAGCGTGTCGGGCACTGGCAGCCTGATCAAGAACGGCATCGCCAGCTTGACCCTGGCGGGCAACAACAGTTATCGCGGCCCGACCGTATTGAATCAGGGCGGCCTGGTGCTGGGCTCCAACACGGCGTTGGGTTCGGGTACGTTGAGCGCGGCGGCGGGCACCACGCTGGATAACATCGGCACAGTGTCCGTGGCCAACGCGGTCAGTGTGGCGGGTAACCTGGGAATTCTTGGCGGTGGCAACCTCACCCTGAACGGGCTGGTCACCGGCACCGGTGGCTTGAGTAAAAGCGGCGCGGGCAACTTGACCCTCAACGCTGCCAATGGCTACCTCGGCGGGACGCAACTGAACCAAGGCACGCTCACGCTGGGCAATAGCTCGGCGCTGGGTACCGGCGCGTTGACGGTCAATGGCGCGGCGTCACTGGACAGTGGCAGTGCATTCGCCTTGGCCAACGCGATCAGCCTCAATGCCGCACTCACGCTGCCGGGCAGCAATGACTTGAGCCTCGGTGGCGTCGTCAGCGGAACCGGTGCGCTGATTAAAAATGGCGCTACCAACCTGGCCCTGGCGAACGCCAATACCTACAGCGGCGGCACTACCCTGAATGGCGGCACGCTGACCGTCGGCAATGCGGCGGCCCTCGGCTCGGGCGCGGTGACAGTCGGCGGTGCGGCCACGTTGGCCAATAACACTGCACCGCTGGTGTTGGCCAATGCGGTTAGCCTGAATGCCGACCTGACCGTCGCAGGCACTCAAAACCTGACCCTCGCCGGTGTGCTGGCGGGCAACGCAGCCCTGATCAAGAACGGCGCCGCCGACTTGACCCTCAGCGGCAACAACACCTTCACCGGTCCATTGAGCGTGTTGGGTGGTAGCCTCACCACGGTCGGCAATGGTGCGCTGGGCAGTACCTCCGGTGTCTCCGTGGGCAGCGGGGCGAGCCTCAACCTGGGCGGTAACGCAAGCCTTGGCAGCTTGGCCGGCAATGGCACCGTCCAGGTGGCGGGAGGCAGCACACTGTCGGTAGGCAGCAGCAATTTGGATAACAGCTTCGCCGGTGCGCTGAGCGGTGCCGGAAACCTGGATAAAAACGGCAGCGGTGTGCTCGACCTGAGCGGCGCGAACAGCATTAGCGGCCTAGCGAACGTGAACGCCGGCACGCTGAATGTCAGCGGTTCCTTGGCGAGCAGCAGCGTGGCCGTCAACAGCGGCGCGACGCTGACGGGCACCGGCTCCCTTGGCGGTGCGGTGACGGTCGCGGACGGCGGGCATATCGGCCTGAACACCGGCAGCAGCCTGTCGGTAGGTTCGCTGGTGCTGGGCGCCAATTCCAATCTGGATGTGGGCCTGGGCACGCCGGTGGTGGGCGGTGGCTCGGGCTTGCTGAATGTCGGCGGCGACCTGACCCTGGACGGCAACCTCAATGTGACGGACGTCGGCGGCTTTGGCAGCGGCGTCTACACCGTCATCAACTACGGCGGCGCTTTGACCGATAACGGCCTGAGCATCGGCACATTACCCGGCTCGCTGACCCCTGGGGACGTGCAACTGCAGACGGCGATCTCCAACAAGGTCAACCTGCTGGTCACCGCACCCAATACCACCGTGCAGTTCTGGGATGGCGGCAACCTGATCGCCAACGGCGCCATCGAAGGTGGTAGCGGCACCTGGAGCGCTGCCAATACCAACTGGAGCAATGTCGACGGCACCTTCAACGAGGGCTGGAATGGCAGCTTTGCGGTGTTCGAAGGTACGGCGGGTACGGTGACGGTGGATGGCACGCAGACTATTACCGGCATGCAATTCGTCACTGGCGGCTACGATCTGGTGTCGGGGGCACTCAACCTGGTCAATGGCGGTACGGGCAACACGGCGATCCGGGTCGATCCGAACGCCATCGCCACTCTGGGTGTAACCCTCACGGGCAGCGGCACCTTGGCCAAACTCGATAGCGGCACCCTGGTCCTCAATGGCACCAACGGCTACACCGGCGGCACCGCGCTCAACGGCGGTACGCTGGTGGTGGGCAGCAACACCGCACTGGGCACTGGTACGTTGACCACGGCCAACGGCACCACCCTGGACAGCAATGCCGACGTGACCCTGGCCAATACCGGCGTGATCAACGGCGCGCTGACCATCGGCGGCAGCAACGGCTTGACCCTGGACGGCGATTTCAGTGGCGGCAGCCTGCTCAAAGAAGGCGCGGCAACCCTCACCCTCAACGGCACCAATACCTATAGCGGCGGCACCACCCTGAATGCCGGTCAACTGACCCTGGGCAACAACGCCGCACTGGGCGTGGGCGCACTCACCATCGGCGGCGCAGCGCAGTTGGATGGCGGCACCGATCTGCAACTGACGAATGCCATCAACCTGGCAGGCCCGTTGACCCTGATGGGCAGTCATGACCTGGCATTGGCAGGGGTACTCAGCGGCACCGGCAGCCTGGTGAAAAACGGCAATGGCGCGTTGCTGCTGACCGGCGCCAATACCTACAGCGGCGGCACCACATTGAGCGGCGGCACCACCACCGGCAATACCACCAGCTTGCAAGGGGCCATCGCCAACAATGCCGCGCTGACCTTCGAGCAGAATGCCGACGGCACCTACACCGGCAACCTCACCGGCAGCGGGGTGCTGAACAAAATCGGCACCGGCGCGTTGTTGCTGACCGGCAATAACACCTTTATCGGCACCACGAATGTCGGTGCAGGCAGCCTGGTGGTCGATGGCACGTTGAACAGTGCGACGGTACAGGTTGCCAACGGTGCAACCTTGAGTGGTAGCGGCACCCTGGGTGGCGCTGTGACCATGGCTGACGGCTCAACCCTTAAAGCCGGCGCGGCGGCGCCTTTGTCAGTCGGGTCATTGGCGTTGTCCTCGGGGACCACCCTGGACTTCGCCCTTGGTGCACCCGGTGCCGCCACCACGGCGGTGAATGTGGCCGGTGACCTGACACTGGACGGCACCCTCAATGTCACCGATGCCGGTGGTTTCGGGGTGGGGGTCTATCAACTGTTCCGCTACGGCGGCACCTTGACCGACAACGGACTTGCCCTGGGCTCACTGCCCTTGGGCAACCTGACCCTGCAAACCGCCCTGGCCAACCAACTCAACCTGTTGGTGGAAACCACGCCGGGGCAAGTGCAGTTCTGGAACGGCGGCACCACCAATCCCGACGGTACGATCAACGGCGGCAGCGGCACCTGGGGGCCGAGCACCAATTGGACCGATTCCACTGGCACCCAGGCCCAGGCGTCGACCAACCAGTTCGCGGTGTTCGGCGGGCAGGGCGGCACGGTGACCGTGGTCGGCGACCAGGGCTTCACCGGGCTGCAGGTCCTCGACAATGGCTATGTGCTGACGGCCGGGGCTGGGGGAACCTTGAGCCCAACGGACCCGTCCACCGCCGTGCGCGTCAGTGCCGGCGTGACCACGCAAATCGCCGCGCCCCTCGTAGGCAGCGGCGGTATCGATAAAACGGATGCGGGCACCTTGTTGCTGACTGGCGCCAACACCTACAGCGGTGGCACCACGGTGAGCGCGGGGACATTGGTGGGGGATAGCACCAGCCTGCAAGGCGGCATCATCAACAATGCGTTGCTGGTGTTCGCGCAAGCGGTTGATGGACGCTTCACCGGTGTGCTGAGTGGCACCGGCAGTGTGGTCAAGCAAGGTGACGGCACCTTGTTGCTCACGGGTACGCAGCCGTTCTCTGGCAGCGTGGCGGTCAACCAGGGCGTGTTGCAAGTGGGGGACGCCGCGAGTACCAATGCGGAACTCAGTGGGCAAGTCACCGTGGCCAATGGCGCTGCCTTGAGCGGTACTGGCCGGGTTGGCTCGTTGGTCAACCACGGCGCGGTCGCGCCGAGCGATACCACCCTTAAAGTCAGTGGCAACTTCACTAACGCCGCCGATGGCGCGCTGAACCTGGTGATCACACCGTCCACCACCAGCGGCCTGGATATCGGCGGCACGGCCAATTTGGCGGGCACCTTGAATGTGATCAACCTGGCGCCCAACAGTGGGCCCACTACCTATACGCTGCTGACCGCCAACGGTGGCATCACGGGTACGTTCGATACCACTAACCTGACCAACCTGGCGTTCCTTAATACGTCGCTCAACTACAGCACCAATCAGGTCGCGCTGGCGGTGAGCCGCAACGGCGCCAGTTTTGCCAGTGTGGCGGCGACCAACAACCAACGCGGCGTGGCGAGCGCATTGGGCAGTGGGGCGGCAGTGGGTGGCGCGGCGATCCAGAGTGCCCTGCTCAACAGTGATGCCAGCAGTGCGCGGGCCGCGTTCGATAGCCTCTCCGGGGAGATTCACGCCAGCACCGCCAGCGCCCTGCTTGAAGACTCGCGCTACGTGCGTGATGCCGTCAACGAACGTCTGCGTCAACCGGGTTGCTACCGCGAAGACGACCCGCGCAACAGCCTCGCTCCCAGCGAAAATCGCCTGACCAGCGCCGGTTGCAACGGCGAAATGGTCGGCTGGATGCGCGTACTCGGCACCTGGGGCCATATGGGTGGCGACAGCGAAACCGCCAAGCTGGAGCGCAATCTCAGCGGCTTCCTGCTGGGCACCGACAAACAAGTGGATGACGCCTGGCGTGTCGGCGCCGCAGCGGGTTACACCCGTAGCGACCTCAAGGCCAAGGGCCGCAGTTCCAGCGCTGATGTCGACAGCTACCACTTGATGGCCTACACCGCCTATCAGCAGGAAGCGTTCGCCGCGCGTATGGGCGTGGCTTATAGCTGGCATGACATCGACAGCAAGCGCGACGTGGCGGTAGGCAGTGAAAGCCAGCGCCTGAAAGCCGGCTACAAGGCGCGCAGTGCCCAGGTCTTTGGTGAAGTCGGCTACACCGTCGAAACCCGCAGCGTGGTGGTGGAACCGTTCGCCGGCCTGGCCTACGTCAACTACGACAGCGACACGATCAAGGAGAAGGGCGGTTCGGCAGCGCTGCGCGGTGATGCCGACCAGGACATCACCTACTCCACCTTGGGCGTGCGCATCGGCCAGACCATCACCCTGGGCAACGGCTCGAAAATCACCCCACGCGGCAGCATCGGCTGGCGGCATGCCTTTGGTGACACCACGCCGGATGCCGACCTGAGCTTTATCAACGGCGGGACGTCGTTCAGCACCCAGGGCGTGCCTATCGCTAAAGACAGTGCGGTGGTGGAAGCGGGGCTGGACTATCAGATCAGCGCCAACGGCAAGCTTGGCCTGGGCTACTCCGGCCAGCTGTCGCGCAACGACAAGGATCACGCGGTGAGCGTCAGCTTCTCCCTCGGGTTCTGATCCAACCCGAGTCCCTTGAGCCGCCCGTAAGGGCGGTTTTTTTGCTGGGGATGTCTGTCAGTGGCATCCCGCTTGGCTTGGCTGCCCATGAAGAATGTACTAACAATTTCCCATGGTGTTTGATCGGGTTCTGGGCCATTTCAGAATCTAGAGTTATGCCCTTGAGTTTATATTCCTTGGGTGGCATATTTGCATGAGCTGGGACATTGAGTACACGGATGAATTCGGAGAGTGGTGGGATGCTCTGGGCATGAAAGAGCAAGTTTCGGTATCCGCCAGCGTCGACTTGCTAGGGCTTTTCGGGCCGGGCCTGGGCTTTCCTCACAGCAGTGATATCAAGGGCTCCCGGCATGGCAACCTGCGTGAGCTGCGCGTACAGCACGCGGGGCGCCCGTATCGAGTGTTGTACGCCTTCGATCCTCGTCGATGCGCGTTGCTATTGCTGGGGGGTGATAAGACCGGGCGATACCGATGGTACGAGGAACATGTCCCAGTGGCAGAAAAGCTGTATGACGTACATTTGCAAACATTGCGTAACGAGGGCCGTAACCATGGCTAAGAAATTCGCTGAACTTCAAGCGCGCATGACGCCGGAATCCCGTGCGGACGCCAAGCTGTTGCTCCAGCAGCACCTACAAGAAATGCCCCTGCATGAGCTACGCAAGGCTCAGCAGTTGAGCCAGCAAAGCCTGGCCAAGGCGTTGAACATCAACCAGGCGGCCGTCTCCAAGATGGAGCGGCGCACCGATATGTACATCAGCACATTGCGCGACTACATCCGCGCAATGGGAGGCGAGCTGGAGATTATCGCGACGTTTCCCGACGGGCAGGTCAAGATCGACAATTTCGCCTGAACAGCTAAGGGAAACACTGTACCTGTGGCGAGGGAGCTTGCTCCCGTTGGGCCGCGAAGCGGCCCCAGCTCTTTGTTTTAAAAGGCTGGGACTGCTACGCAGTCCAGCGGGAGCAAGCTCCCTCGCCACAGGTTACTTTTACACTGGCTACTTCTTGACTAACTGGCATTAGGGGCAGCCCGCTCCAAACACCGTTATTTTTCGGCCTGCATCACTGCACCCTGTGCGGCAGCGCCCAGGCTCACCGGCCGGCGATACAGCCCAACCGCCAACCCCGCGATGATGATCCCAATCGAGATCAGGTTCGGCGTAGAAATCCGCTCGCCCAGAATCAGCATCGAGCTGGTAATGCCAAACACCGGAATCAGCAACGACAACGGCGCCACCGTGGAGACGGGATACAGCTTGAGCAACGAATTCCAACCCCAATAGGCAAAGTGCGTGGCCAAGTACACCTGGAACAGGATCGACAGCACTGCCGTCAGGTCAAGACTCGCCTGCAAACCTTCGAACGCCGTGCTGCCATGCATCAACCAGGCGGTGAGGAACAGCGGAATCGGCGGGATCAGGCTGGCCCAGACCATGAACGAGAAGATCTCCTTGACCCCGGACTTCTTGATGATGACGTTGCCCACGCTCCACGCCACCGCGCTGAGTACGATCAGCATGACCCCCAGCACCGCATGGTTGCCTTCCTGGGTCGAGATAATGCCCGCCAGACCGATCAACGCCAGCACGGCACCGACCATCTGCGCGCCACGGATCTTTTCCTTGAACAGCAAGAACCCCCAACCCATGGTGAAGAACACGCTCAGTTGGATGATCAACGAAGCGATCCCCGGGCTGACGCCCACCTGGATCCCGTAGTTGATTACGCCCCACATGCCCAGCCCGAAGATAAAACCGTAGCCGGCCACATAGCTGAACTTGACCGCCGGACGCTTGATAAAGAACACCAGCGGCAACGCGGCGAGGGCGAAGCGGATACCCGTCAGCACAAACGGATCAATGGCCCGCAGGCCCAATTTGGTGATAGGAAAGTTGACGCCCCAGACCAGGGTGACGAGTACGGCCAGTAGTAAGTGTTTTTTCTGCATGGACCCTCCTTGGGTCTGGCGACGCACTGCAATCGCAGTGCGCCGCCTAAAAATCAGTTCAGAGCGAACCGTTGTTGCATCAGGCACAGGCCGGCGATTTCCATCAGCAGGTTGTCTGCCGACGCGCGTTGGGTGCCGGTCAAGCTTGGCAGGGTTGCCAGCAGGGCACGCACTTTACGTGGGTCAAAGAACGGCACGTTGCTCAACGCCGGGCCGCTGAGCAGGTCATTGACCATCTCAAACAGCTTTGATTGCGGATTTTCCGATGCCGGTGGCGCGCGGAAGTATTGCTTCTTGCGATCCAGTACCGCTTGCGGCACGTACGGACGCATGGCTTCGCGCAAGGCGTATTTCTCGGTGGCGCCGCGTACTTTCATGTTCACCGGCAAGCGACAGGCCGCTTCGATCACTTGGTGGTCCAGCAGCGGCGGACGCCCCTCCAGGCTACCGGCCATTTCCATGCGGTCGCCCAGGGACGTCAGCACCACATTGGGCAAGCTGGATTTGGCGACCATGTACAGCGAGCGGTTGACCGGCTCCCAACCCTCAAGCGCCCGTGGGCTCAGGCGGTCGTAGAACTGGCGATAGGCGTCGACGTTGCAGAACCGTTCGCGGAAATCCTCGCTATACAATTGCGCCAACGGGCCGAACAGCGCCGATTGGGTTTGCAGCCAGGACACGCCATGGCCCAGTTCGTCCTGGACCCACTTCACGTCATTCTTGCCGCCGGGCAGGTAGCGGTCTTCACTGGCGTGCAGGCGCCGGGTGAGTTCGGCGATCACTGTCGGGTCCTGGTGTTCGTGGTTGTACAGCACCATGTCACGGCGATAGTGCGGGTAGCCGCCGAATACTTCGTCGGCGCCTTCACCGGTCAACACCGCGCGCATGCCCTGGCTTTGCACGTATTTGCACAGCAGGTACTTGGCCACGCTGTGGGCGTTGGCGAAGGGCATTTCGGCGTGCCACAGGGCGTTTTCGAAGTTGTCCGCCATGTCGGAAGCGTTCACCGACAGCACGTTGAGATGTGCGCGGTTATGCCGTGCAGCAATCTCGGCATATTGACGCTCGTCGTAGGCCTGTTCGCCTTCGAATGACAGGTGGAAGGCCTGCAACGGCTGGCCGGTCAGTTCGGTGGCAATCCCCAGCATGGCCGAGGAATCCAGACCGCCGCTAAGGCACACACCGACCGGTACATCGGCGTGCAGGCGCAGGCGCACGGATTCTTCGATGGTGTTGCGCAACGAGTCGATCATCTCGGCTTCACTGCGTTGCTCGGTGGCCTGGGCATCGGGGAAGTCCCAGTCCCAGTATTGTTCGGTTTGCAGGCCGCTTTCGTCGGCGATGATCCAGCACCCCGGCTTCACGCTGCGGATGTTGTTGAACACCGTGCGGTCACGCAGGATAAAACCCCGGTTGGCGTAGGACTCGTGGTCCCACTGCGCCGGTACACCGGCCGCGAGCAAGGCCTTGATCTCGGAGGCGAAGTACCAGGCACCTTCATGTTCGGTGTAGTACAGCGGCTTGACGCCCACGCGGTCGCGCACCGCAAATAGCTTTTTATGCAGGCGGTCGAAAATCAGGATGGTGAACTCGCCACGCAGCTGCTTGAGGCCGCGCACGCCATGGCGGCGGTACAGGTGCATGGCGATTTCGCTGTCGGACGATGTCTTGAAGCGGCAGCCGTAGCTTTCCAGCTCTGCGCGAATGCGTTGATAGTCATAGAACTCGCCGTTGACCATCATCACCAGGTCGCCCTCATCGGCGACGATCGGCTGGGTGCCGTTGCCCAGCCCGACCAGGCCCAGGCGCACATAACCAAACGCGGCCTGGCCCTTGGGGTCGAACCACTGACTGGAGCTGTCCGGGCCACGGTGATGGATGGCGCGCAGGGCGGCATCGAACATGTTCGGGTTGAACGCACGAGGTTGTTTGGCGAAGACGCCAATGTATCCACACATAAAAAGTACTCGATTGAATTTGTAGTAGTCAGCGGCACGCTGGGTTCAAACGGTGATGACGGCCTCAGTCACCCCGTGCAGTTCTGGCAGCACGGTGGCGGGCTGTATGCCGATGGAGCGGAGGATCTCGGGCATTGCCGAGTAGTCCGCTTCGCCGGTCTCGATAAATTGAGTCGGTAGCAGCAACGAGCGATCGCCGAACACCTCCAGCAGTTGCGGCAGGATGATTCGCCACGCGGAAATCTCGCGCATCGGAAAGATCCGGATGGAGTTGGCGATGCCACGGGCAAACAGGGTGGTTTGCTGCGCGGTGAAGTCGCCGACCACCTGCTGCACGAACAGCGGGAAGATGTGCTTGTGCACCAGCTCGTCTTTTTTGTGCAGGGCCACCACGTGACGGAATACCGGCTGGATGTCGGGCGCGTCGCTGAGGTCGGCCAGGTAGTCGCTGATAAACGTCTCTGACACCAGCGAGAAGGCCAGGCGGTAGACCTTGAAGTCGGCCTCCGACAGGGTTGCCTGGGCCTGGCTCAAGTGGCGGGTCAGTTCCAGCTCGGGCCATTTGATGCGCATGCCGCGCTGGGTAATCGCCAGTTCGCACATGTTGATCGAAAACAATGTGTGGTAGGCCTCGTCCGCCAGGGTTTCGGAGATGGTCGCGGCGCTGGCGGAACTCAGGCGCGAGCCCAATTGCAGCAGGTCGATGCACGACGGGCAGATGATCTCGGTTTCAATAGCGATGGTTTTCTGGTTGTAGATGACCCAGCCGGCCGACAGGATCAGCAATTTCAGCGCATGGGGGTAATTCTGATACTGCGGGTCATGGGCGAACGGGAGCAGGGCCTCAAGAAAGTCCGGCGCTTGCAGGTCAAGCTGGATATCCGGGCGTTGGGAATCGAGTTTGATCTGTGCGCGTTTGTGCCAGCTGCGTTCGATTTTGATCAAGCGTTCATCGGTCGCGTCATTGCTTCGATAAAGATCGTCTTGAGTGCTGTGCTGAAACATGGTTTCACCGGATTGATAAAGTGCTGTGAAGGCCATCCATGGTTTGCCGAGCGTGCCCGGCAACATTCACGACCGGGAGTTACACCGTTGGTGCGGTCTGGATCTTGTCCTTTTTGCGATCCAGGAAATCCGCCAGGCGATCCTGTGTGCGGGTGTCGGAAGACACCACTGCGGCAATCAGCGCTTCGGTCATCAGGCCGTCCTGTTGGCTCTGATCGACAATGCGCGGCAGTACGTGGGTCACGGCGTAGTTGGTCATGGGCAGGTTGCCCGCAATCTTGTGGGCCAATTCGGTGGCCTTGAGCACTGCCTGGCCAACCGGCACCAGATACTGGGCGACCCCGCGTTCGTAGCTCTCTTTGGCGTAAAGGGTGCGGCCGGTGAGCATCATGTCGGTCATCAGCGCAATGCCGGCGATACGTGGGAAGCGCACCGAGGCGCCGACCCCAACGTACAAACCGCGCATGGCTTCGGGCAGCGAGAAGAACGCGCTGTCATCGACCACCCGCAGGCTGCACGCGGTGGCGATCTCCAGGCCGCCACCGATGGCCGCGCCGGTAATGGCTGCCACCACGGGCACCTTGCCGAACTGGATCAGTTCGAAGGTCTTGTGCCACTCACGAAAGGCCTGAACGTTATCGATGACCGACTGGTCGCGGATTTCCGAAAGGTCCAACCCCGTACAAAAATGCTGGCTGGTGCTGTACAGCACTGCGGCACCAATACCTTCGGGCATGTTCGTGAAGGTATCGCGCAGTTCATGCATGACTTCGAGAGACATGGCGTTGCGCTTCTGCGGGCGGTTGAGTCCCACCATCAGCACGGCGCCGTCTACTCGTACATCCAAGTAGTTTTTGACACTCATTTTTCGAATATCCCTTCGAGATGAACCCAGCTTGGGGAGCAACGATGATAGGTGCGGGTTGGGTGGCCCGCTTGCTATGTCAGGTCATACTTTGACAAAATCGGGCCATGCCGCCGACCTTCACCTATTCCCCTTACGAACCCGACAGCCCCGAGGCAGTGGTGACGCTGCGCGAGTACCCGTCTGGCACCGTATTTCCCCGCCATACCCATCGCCGTGGGCAGTTCGCCTATGCCTCCACGGGTGCGTTGAAAATGTTTACCGACCTGGGCAACTGGGTAGTGCCGCCGCAACGGGCGATCTGGGTGCCGGCGGGGGTGTCCCATGAAATGCACATGCGCGGTGATGTGGTGATGCTCAATACCTACCTGGACGACGATGCGGCCCGGCGCGCGGGGTTGCAGGACTATTGCCAGGTGTTTGGCGTTTCGCCGTTGTTGCGCCATTTATTGGAAGCTGCGCTGGCGATCCCACCGGTTGCGCCCAGCGTGCGTGATCGCTGTGTGCTGACCCTGTTGGTCGACGAAATCGGCGCGATGCCCGAGCTGCCCCTGAGTGCGCCGTTGCCGTCGGAGTCACGTTTGGCCCGATCCTGTCAGCGTTTTCTGGATGCGCCAACGCAGAAGATCTCGATTGGTGAAATGGCCGATTGGTCGAGCATGAGTCGGCGCACGTTCACGCGTAATTTTCGCGAGTGCACCGGCATGACGTTCGTGTCGTGGCGTCAGCAGGTGTGTTTGCTTGAGGCCACGGCGCGCCTCAGTCATGGTTCGTCCATTACTGATGTGGCGTTCGAACTGGGTTTCAGCAGTTCCAGCGCGTTCACCTCGGTGTTCCGCCGCAACCTGGGGGATTCACCGGCGCGCTACCTGGCCAAGTCCAAGGCGGCCTCGATGTTCTGAAAGGAAGAGGGCGCCAACCGGGTGCCTTTCCCCCCAGCGGTACGCCGCTGACCGTCACCCTTTGTTACTATCGCTCTCCCTCGTTTCCAGGAGTCACCGGCCCATGCAGCACCAGTGGGATGAAATGCACCGCACGCGCAAACCCACGTTTTTACGGTGTGGCGAGCCCCAGGGCGATGTGCTCAATCTCTACGTGCATGGCTATTCGGCGTTCTTCAACCGGCAACAATTGGGCAATTTCAAGGAACAGCTGGCAGGCATCGAAGGCTCGACCAATGTGATGCTGTTCTGGCCTGCGGGGCATTTCCTGGAAAATCTATTCGCCCCGTTCAAGGATGTGCTCGGCGCGGTACTCGGAGGTGGGGGCCTGGGCGCGGCGACGGTTGGCGTGGGCAAGGCGATTGCCTATTTTCTCGACCACTATAAAAGCGTCGAGGCGCGGGTGGACGAGGTAGCCAAAAGCTTGCTGCCGGAGTTGGCCACGTACCTGCACGGCGAGTCCCTGCAAGTGCGGCGTATCAACCTGATCGGCCACTCCCTCGGCGCACGCATACTGGTCAAGAGCGTGCTGGCCAATCCTGAAACCGCCCGCGAACTACCACTGAATAACCTTCTCTTGATGGGCGGTGCAATTTGTACGTCCAGCCCGTGGGATGCCGTAGCAGCACCGCTCAAGGGGCGGGTGATCAACTGTCATTCGAGCAAGGACTGGGCCCTGGCTATCAAGCCGGATACCGAGCGCTGCATTGGCCGTTATGCGATCCCCATCACGCCCGCCCTCAAGGCCAAGGTTACCAATGTGCACCTGGCGACCTTCGATCATGCCGCCTATTGGCCACAGTTGCAGACAGTGGTGCAGTACACCGACCTGTTGCACGAGCGACGCGGCATGATCCGTTCCGATCAGCGCAGCAGCGAAGTGCGCTTTGCCGAGGAGGACGTGGAGCTGCTCCCTGCGCTGGTACAGGCGCGGCCCGAAGAGTTGAAGTTCCTGGCTGAACTGATGGCGCAAAAACGCAGTACTTCTATCGATGCCACTGTGCGCGAACCGCTCAAGTTGGCCATCGAGTTGCAGCGCATGGGCGGCGATACGTTCATGAACCTGGCCAGGGGGCATGGGGTCAGTTACCGCCAGATCGCCGAAGATGTGGCTCAACGGCTGGGGATCAAGTTTGATCGGCCCCTGGCAACGGTCGAACTGGCTGATCTGGAAGCCCAGGTCGCGGACAAACTCATCGAACAGTACAAAGACAAACTTACCCATGCCGACCGGCTGGTGTTTGATGCAGAACTCCAGGCGGCCGCGCAGAAAGAGCAGGGGCTGTTCAGCCGTTTTGACAGAGGGCGTTCGGCGACTACCGCCTTGAGTGGCACCGCGTTGGCCGGCCTGACAGGGTTTATTCTGCGCCGGGGCGCGGCCACGGCGATCCCGGTGGTGGGCCAGGCGGTGGCGGCGGCCATGCTGCTGGTCACCGGTGTCCGTGCGTTTTCCGGCCCGGCGTATTCCATTACCCCCTTGGCGGTGCTGGTGATTGGCGTGATTCGCCAGCGCATGGAGCGTGAAGCGTTGAACCAGGAAATGGACTTGGTGGCCCAGGTGGTCGAAGCCTTTGACCTGCCTCGGGACACGGTAATGCGCACGGTCCCGTCTGACTGATAAGCTGCGCCTCTATCGAGTGTGTTTGCCTGGGATACCGCGTGAAATTCAGCCTGCCGAAAATCGCTACCGCCCCGTTTTGCCCGCCGGAAGTGGCCGGCTCCGTTGCCGTTGACCCCAAGGCCTCGTTCTTCAAGCGTGCGCTGATGTTCGCTGGCCCCGGCCTGTTGATCTCCATCGGTTACATGGACCCCGGCAACTGGGCCACCGCCATCGAGGCCGGCTCGCGCTACGGCTACAGCCTGTTATTCGTGGTGTTGCTCGCCAGCCTGGCCGGGATGGCGGTGCAGTGCCTGTGTTCGCGACTGGGGATCGCCACCGGCAAGGATTTGGCGCAGTTGTGCCGCGAGCGCTACAGCAAACGCTCGGCACGTACCCAGTGGCTGCTGGCGGAAATCTCCATCATCGCCACCGACCTGGCCGAAGTATTGGGCTGTGCCCTGGCGTTTCACCTGTTGCTGGGCGTATCACTGACCACCGGCATCGTGATCACCGCCTTCGACACGTTGTTGATCCTTGCCCTGCAAAACCGTGGTTTCCGGCGCCTGGAAGCGATCATGCTGGCGTTGGTGGCGACCATCGGCGTGTGTTTCTTCATTGAGTTGGTACTGATCAAACCCTATTGGCCGGATGTGCTCAGCGGATTTACCCCGTCACTGTCGGCTATCAGCGATGCCGCGCCGCTGTACCTGGCCATAGGCATCCTCGGTGCGACGGTGATGCCCCATAACCTCTATCTGCATACCTCCATTGTGCAAACCCGCCTGATCGGCAAGGACCTCGCCGGCAAGCAGGATGCGGTCAAGCTGGCACGTATCGACACCATTGGTTCCCTGGCCTTGGCCCTGCTGGTCAACGCCGCGATCCTGGTGCTTGCCGCTGCGGCCTTCCACAACACTGGTCACGCCGATGTGGTGGAAATCCAGGATGCCTATCACCTGCTCGACCCCTTGGTGGGTGGCGCGTTGGCCAGCATCCTGTTCGGCGTCGCTTTGCTGGCTTCCGGGCAAAGCTCCACCTTCACCGGAACCATTGCCGGGCAAGTGATCATGGAGGGCTACCTCAACCTGCGTATTCCTTGTTGGCAACGCCGCCTGATTACCCGTGGGCTGGCGCTGATCCCGGCGTTTCTGGGTGTGTGGCTGATGGGTGACGAGGCTATCGGTAAATTGCTGATCCTTAGCCAGGTGGTGCTTAGCCTGCAACTGCCGTTTGCGTTGTATCCGTTGATCCGTATGACGGGCGATAAGCAACTGATGGGGCCGTTTGTGAATCGCTTGCCGACCCGGCTGTTAGCGTGGTTCCTGTTTGCGGTGATCAGTGGGGCGAATGCGTGGTTGATTGGGCAGTGGGTGTTTTGACCCAGAGGCGTATGGCTCTACACAAGCATTGCCAAGGGTGTGTATTGGGCGACTTGCGGGTCGGCTGTGACTAGACGCATCGGCTCGCTCAAGGCGACCGCGACGATGAGTCGATCGAACGGGTCTTTGTGGTGACGCTCAAGATCTTTAACCGTTACGGCGTGGTCGGTCGTGATAGGTAGCTCAACGAATCCGCTTTCCAGGCAGCATTCGCGGGTCTGGTTTAGATCTATATTGAGCTTGCCCAGCCCGACCTTGATTGCCATTTCCCAGAACGTCGCAGAGCTGATGTAGATTTCTGCAGCATCTTCAATAAGCCTCTGAGCTTTGCGGGAGAGTCTGGGATCGTCAGTCAGTGCCCAAAGCAGGATATGAGTATCCAGCAGTACCCTCATGAAAGATTACCTTCAAAGGCATCCAGCAGGTCGTCCGGTAACGGCGCATCGAAGTCGTCAGGAACGACGAACATGCCCTTCATCGCACCGATTCGTGGTTTTTTTGGCTTCTCCAGCGGCACAAGTTGCGCTACAGCGCGGCCATGTTTGGAGAGGGTGATGACTTTGCCGGATGCCGCTTCATCAACCAGTTTTGACAAATTACGTTTGGCTTCGTCCAAGGGCACGATAATCATGTGAAGGTCCCCGTGTTTTGGCCAACTATAGCCAAAGGCAGGTGAGCTGTCAGAGACGGCCAGGCAACTGGCTGAAGCAACGCGCTCATCACGGGATTTTTTGGGGTACATGAAGTCCATGGCATCGCTCCGGAAAAGATTTCGCCAAAGTCTGCCCCAGTGCGCATTGCCTAAAAATAGTGGCCCGTAAAATCAGAACGGGCCTACTCTCCCTCGTCGGAAAATTCCTCAAAGCGCTCGTGGCGTCACCGATCCCAATACGGCACCACCCCAAAACACTCCACAAAATAATCGATCACCGTCCTCACCTTCAGCGACAAGCGCCGGCTTCCCGGCCACAGCGCAGCAATCTGTTGCGGCTCCAGCGTCGTTGCCACCTCGTACTCCGTGAGCACCGCCTGCAACGTGCCTGCGCGCAGGCTCTCGCCAATCAGCCAGGACGGGAACACTACCAGCCCCAGGCCTTGCTCGGCGGCGTGGGTCAGGGTGTCGGCGTGGTTGCCGGTGATGGGACCCTTGACGCTGTAGGGGGTCCAGTCGCCGCCGTCGCGGCGGAAGAACCAGCGTTGTTGGCCGGTGATGCCTTTGTAGGCCAGGCATTGGTGCTGAGCCAGTTCGTCAGGGTGTTGGGGCGCGCCGTGTTTGGCCAGGTAACCGGGGCTTGCGGCGATGCGAAAGCGCTGGGGGGCGAAGATGCGTGCCTGCATGCTGGAGTCGTTGAGCACGCCGATGCGAAACAGCAAGTCGGTGCCGTCTTGCAGGGGATCGACGTAGGTGTCGGTTTGCTGGATATCCAGTTGCAGCTTTGGGTAGCGCCGGCACAGCTCGCCCAGCCACGGTGACAGGTGGCGTTGGCCGAACACCATCGGCGCGTTGATGCGCACCAGGCCGCTGGGTTCGCTTTCCTGTTCCTGCAGGGCTTGGCCAGCGGCCTCCAGTTGTTCCAGCATCAGGCGTGCATGGCGTCCCAGCAGGCGCCCAGCCTCGGTGGGGCTGACCGCACGGGTATGGCGATACAACAACTGTTGGCCAAGGGCGTGTTCCATCAACTGGATCTGCCGGGAGATGGAGGAGGGCGCCAGGCCCTCGCGGCGCGCCACCTCGGAAAAACTGCCCAAGTCCAGCACCGCGACGAACAGGCGCAGCGCCTTGAAGCTCAATTCATTCAAACCCTGCATCGTGACTCCATGCTGTGCGTATTGCGCAAAGGTGTTGTCCGTATGCTCCCATTTATCGCACAGGACGGCCACCGGATAATGCGCGCCATGTTTCCTTTCTATAAATGCGGGTGATGTATGCAGGCGAGTTCCATCGAGGCTGTGGCGCAAGCGACGCCGAAAAAAAATCTTCTACGGCTTCTGTTGTTGCCGCTGGTGATTCTGGCGGGCATGGGCCTGTCGGTCGAGGCCGGCTTGCTCGGGCCGCTGGGTGCGCAGGTCGGGCATTTGTGGGCGACCCTGAGCATTTTCGGCGTGGGCTCGGCGATTTTGTTTTTGCTGCTGCTGTTCAGCGGCCCGCAAAAAGGCCCGGCGCTGACCGACCTGCCGCGCTGGCAGTTGATCGGTGGGTTACTCGGGCCGATGTACGTGGTGGTGCTGACCCTGGCCACGCCTCATATCGGCATCGCCATGACCATGATCGCGATCCTGTCGGGCCAAGTGGGCAAGAGCGTGCTGATCGACCATTTCGGCTGGTTCGGCACCGCGCGCAAGCGGGTCAACAGTGAGCGCTGGATAGCCCTGGCGCTGATTGTGGCGGCACTTGTTCTGATTGCACGAGGGTAAGGCGATGAATCTGATTCTGTTATTGGTGCTGGTGATTGCTGCCGGTGCGGTGTTGAGTGTACAGGCGGCGATCAATGGGCGTTTGGGCCAGACGGTGGGTGTGCTGCGCAGCAGCCTGCTGACGTTTGCCGTGGGGGCACTGACCACCGCGCTGCTGATTTTCTTCTTCGAACCGCCCCAGGCCGTCAGCCTGCTGGACGTACCCAAATGGCAACTGACCGGTGCCTTGTTCGGCGTGGTGTACATGATGGTGATGGTCGGTGCGGTGCCGGTGGTGGGCACGGCAGTCGCCACGGTGGCGGTGATCCTCGGGCAACTGGGCATGGGCATGCTGATCGACAACTTTGGTTGGCTGGGTAACCCGGCGATTGAACTGTCTGGCAGCCGGATTGTGGCGATGGCCTTGCTGGCGTTGGCGTTGGTGTTTATGTATCGCAGTAATACCCGCAAGACTGATTAACACCGATAAACGTGTGGGGGGCTTGCCCGCTCCCACATTTGGAATTGTGTTGTTTCGGCTATCGGGTGGTTATTACCATGGTCGCCCACCCTAGCTTGATGCGCTTCCCATGGCCCTTGCCGCTCCTCCCGACCTCAGCGACCCCGCCGTTCCCGTGCAGCCCTTGGCGCGCACCTACCCGCGGGGTTTGTACATAGAGCCTCATCAACATGACTGGGGCCAATTGCTCTATGCGATGAGCGGCGTGATGTGGGTCGAGACGCCGCGTGAAGCGCTGGTGGTGCCACCGCAACGCGCGGTGTGGCTACCTCCGGGCGTGGAGCATGGGATTCGTGTGGTGTCTGACCTACAGATGCGCAACATCTACTTGCGACCGGCACTGGCGGCGACGCTCGACAGCCAGGTACAGGTGATCGAAGTCGGCGGATTGCTGCGTGAACTGATCGTCACGCTGGTGGAAGAGGGTGATAGCGGGGACTCTACGTATTACGACGCCGTGGTCGGCTTGGCATTGCTGGAATTGCGTCGGGCACGCCATTCACAGATTCGGATCGCCATGCCGGTGGATGGCGACCGCCGGCTGATCAATGCCTGCCAGGCCGTCATGGCCGCACCTTCACTGCACATTCCTTTCGAGCAGCACGCCGAAGCGGCTGGTGCCAGCGTGCGTACGTTGGCGCGGCTGTTCCAGACCACCCTGGGCATGGGTTTTGCCGAATGGCGTCGCCAGGTGCAGTTGGCCACGGCGGTGGCGGAGTTGATCCAGGGCGAGCCGGTCAGCGCTATTGCCCGCTCTCTCGGCTATTCGCCCAGCAGCTTCAGCGATATGTTCCGGCGTGAGTTGGGCGTGGCACCCTCGCAATACCTGGGATAAGGTTTGGCCGATATCCTGAAGTACTTGGCCGATGCTTCAGAATTGGGCTCCCTACACTGAGCCCATCCACCCACAAGGCGTCACCTGTCATGAGCTACTTGATCTCCCTCGCCATCGGCCTGTTTGTCGGCGTGATCTACGGCGCCTTGGACTTCCGCTCGCCCGCGCCGCCAGCCATCGCGCTGGTGGGCCTGATGGGCATGCTGCTAGGCGAAAAGCTCTGGCCCATGGGGCGGCAGTTGGTCAGCGGTTGGTTGTCCTGATTTCTTTTCACTTCGATGGATATTGGCCATGAAAGCACTGCAATTTTCCGCCACTGGCGATCTCGCCCACCTTGGCTTTGTCGATGTCGCCACCCCGGTTCCGGCTGCCGATGAAGTACTGGTACAGATCAAAGCCGCGGGCCTTAATCCCAGCGATGTCAAAAACGTCCTTGGCCGTTTCCCGTACACCACACTGCCGCGCATTCCCGGTCGTGACTTCGCCGGTATCGTGGTCGAAGGCCCGCAAGCACTGTTGGGCCAGGAAGTCTGGGGCACGGGGCGCGACCTGGGTTTTTTTGCCGATGGTTCCCATGCCGAATTCGTGAAGCTTTCGGCCCAAGGTGTCGCGCATAAACCGACTCATCTGAGTTTTTCCCAGGCCGCGAGCTTGGGCGTGCCGTACACCACCGCCTGGGATGCGTTGGAGCGCAGCGGGGTGACCAAGGGCACGCGCTTGCTGGTCATCGGGGCCAATGGCGCGGTGGGTAGCGCGGCCCTGGCCCTGGCGAAAATCCGCGGTGCCCACGTACTGGCGGCGGTGCGTCGGCCGGAGCAGGTCGAGGTGTTGCAGGGGCAGGGGTTTGACACGATTGCGCTGGGCACTCCCGACGACTTGGGCGCGCAGGTGAATGCTGTGTTCAAGGGCGGTGCCGATGTGATCTTCGACACCACCGGTTTCTGGTTACCGGCGGCGGTCGCCGGCCTGGCACCCTTCGCACGCATCGCCATCATCGCCGCGCCGGTGGATGGGCTGGTGCAACTGCCAGCCTTGGCGCTGTATCGCAAGGGTGGTTCGGTGGTGGGGATCAATTCATTGCTTTACACCTGCGCGCAATGCGCGGTGATGCTGGAGCAGTTTGGGCGGTTCTTTGACGAGGGGTTGCTGCCATTGCCGACGGGTTTGCGGGAAGTGCCGTTGGCCGAGGGTCTGCAGAGCTATGAAGACGTAAACAGCGGCAGTGCGGACAAGATCATCTTCCTGCCTTGATACGGTCAAAACCTGTGGGAGCGGGCTTGCTCGCGAAGGCAGTGTGTCAGTTACAGATTTATTGGCTGACCCACCGCTTTCGCGAGCAAGCCCGCTCCCACATTTTGATCTCCATTGGCCTTCGGTAATGCCGCACGTCGATACTCACTGGGCGTCTGGCCCATTTCGATCCGAAAGTGCCGGTTGAAATTCGACAGGTTGGCATAGCCCACTTCAAAACAGATAGCGGCCACCGACATGTCGCTTTGCAGCAACAGCCGGCAAGCGCGTTGCACACGGAACTTGCGCATCAGGTCGATAAAGCCGTGGCCGGTGTTGCGCTTGAAGAAACGTGAAAACCCAGGCTCGCTCATCTCCAATTGTTGGGCGATCACCGACAGGCGCACGTCGCCCGTCAGTTCACGCATCAAGTAATCAAAGGCGCGGTTGATGCGCTCGGCACTGCGGGCGTCCAGGGTGGGGGCGTAGCAAGGGCTGGCCAAGGCTTTCACTTGCGGTGGCGGGGCGTTTTTCAAGGTGTCGAGCAGTTGCAGGAACAAAATCAATCGTTGCAGGCCGTGGGCGCTGCCGATGTTTTCCATCAAACGTGCTGCCTGCACGGCGGTGTCGCCGCAAAATTCCAGGCCGCGCCGGGCGTGTTTAAACAGCGGTTGCAAATCACCCAGTTCCGGCAGGGCCTTGCGCAAGGCGAGGAGGGCAGCGCCATCGAATTGCAACACCACGTCGCGCCCGCTCAGGTGTTCGCCGGGGGCCAGTTCGCCGATCCAGTCGTGGGGCAGGTCCGGGCCGATCAATGCCACATGCCCGGCGCTGAACGGGCCGATGTAGTCGCCTGCCACCAGCTTGCCGCTGCCTTGGCGGATCAGGTGGATTTCGAACTCGGGATGGTGGTTCCAACGCGCCAGATCATAGGGGTAGTCATGCTCGAACCAGCGAAAGCAATGGTCCGGTTCGGGCAGGATCACTTCCAGTTCGGCGGGGCGGTGCTCGAACAATTGGGCGTGGCTGGCAGGCATGGCGGGCTACTTAGGGCTCTTGGAATCACTTCAAAATACGCGTTCAAGTTAGCTAAGCGCTAGTCCCGTTTTCGTCCGATGCTGATACTTTTTTAACTTCATGGCCAAGGTTAAAAAAGTACCAGTCGAGCATCCTCCACGTGTTTGTGAGGGCCCGGGCAAGCTGCTGTAATCGGCCCTCAATAACAAAAAAACAGGTGGAAATCGCCATGCTCAAGCTCCCGCAAGCGTTATTCCTGCTGTCCGGCCTGGCCGTGGCCATGCCCAGCCACGCCGCCGACACCGTTACCATCGCTACGGTCAACAATAGCGACATGATCCGCATGCAGCGCCTGTCCAAGGCGTTCGAAGCGCAGCACCCGGACATCAAGCTCAACTGGGTAGTGCTCGAAGAAAACGTGCTGCGCCAGCGCCTGACCACCGATATTGCCACCCAGGGCGGGCAGTTCGACGTGCTGACCATCGGCACCTACGAAACCCCGCTGTGGGGCGCCAAGCACTGGCTGGAACCCCTGACCCAACTGCCGGCGGACTACGACGCCGACGATATCTTCCCCTCGGTGCGCCAGGGCCTGTCGGTGAACAACACCCTGTACGCCTTGCCGTTCTACGGCGAAAGCACCGTCACCTACTACCGCACCGACCTGTTCAAGCAAGCCGGCCTGAGCATGCCCGCGCACCCGACCTGGACCCAACTCGGCGAGTTTGCCGCCAAGCTCACCGCCAAGGACAAGGACCAATACGGCCTGTGCCTGCGGGGCAAGGCGGGTTGGGGTGAAAACATTGCACTGTTGAGCACCATGGCCAATGCCTTTGGCGCACGTTGGTTCGATGAGCAGTGGAAGCCCGAACTGACCAGCCCCGAGTGGACCGCTGCGGCCAACTTCTATGTCAATACCCTCAAGCAATACGGCCCGCCGGGCGTGTCCAGCAACGGTTTCAACGAAACCCTGGCGCTGTTCAACAGCGGCAAATGCGCGATCTGGGTCGATGCCAGCGTCGCCGGCTCCTTCACCACCGACAAGAGCCAAAGCAAGGTCGCCGACAGCGTCGGTTTCGCCGCCGCACCGACCGAAGTCACTGACAAGGGCTCGTCCTGGTTGTACGCCTGGTCCCTGGCGATTCCGGCCACGTCCAAGCACAAGGACGCGGCCAAGGCATTTATCGCCTGGGCCACCTCCAAGGACTACATCCAACTGGTGGCGGACAAAGAAGGCATCACCAACGTACCGCCGGGCACGCGCCAGTCGACCTACAACGACGCCTACCTGAAGGCCGCGCCGTTTGCCCAGGTCACCCTGGAAATGATGAAGCACGCCGACCCGGCGCACCCGTCAGCCAAGCCGGTGCCGTACGTGGGGATCCAGTACGTGACCATCCCCGAGTTCCAGGCCATCGGCACCTCGGTGGGCAAGCTGTTCTCGGCGGCGCTCACCGGCGGCATGTCGGTTGACCAGGCCTTGCTGCAAGCCCAGTCCACCACCGAGCGCGAGATGAAGCGCGCGGGTTATCCGAAATGACTTTGACAGGACTCCCCATGAAACGACTGGAAGGTAAAAGCGCGCTGATCACCGGGTCTGCACGTGGCATTGGCCGTGCGTTTGCCCAGGCGTATATCGATGAAGGCGCCACGGTTGCCATCGCCGATATCAACTTGCAACAGGCGCTGGAAACGGCGGCGCAATTGGGGCCACAGGCTTACGCCGTGCAGATGGATGTGACCCAGCAGGCCTCCATCGACGACGCCATTGCAGCGGTTGTCGCCCAGGTCGGCAAGCTGGATATCCTGGTCAACAACGCCGCGCTGTTCGACCTGGCGCCCATCGTCGACATCACCCGCGACAGCGTTGACCGGTTGTTCTCGATCAACGTCGCCGGAACGCTGTTCACCCTGCAGGCGGCAGCGCGGCAGATGATCCGACAGGGCCACGGCGGCAAGATCATCAACATGGCCAGCCAGGCCGGGCGGCGTGGCGAGCCGTTGGTGGCGGTGTATTGCGCGACCAAGGCGGCGGTGATCAGCCTCACGCAGTCGGCGGGGCTGAACCTGATCAAGCAGGGGATCAACGTGAATGCCATCGCACCAGGTGTCGTGGACGGCGAACACTGGGACGGGGTGGATGCGTTGTTCGCCCGGCATGAAGGGCTGGCGCCGGGAGAGAAGAAAAAACGGGTAGGGGAGGAAGTGCCATTTGGGCGGATGGGCACGGCGCAGGATTTGACCGGGATGGCGGTTTTCCTGGCGTCCAGGGATGCCGATTATGTGGTGGCCCAGACCTATAACGTGGATGGTGGTAACTGGATGAGCTAAGTCTCTCCAAACCTGTAGTGAGCGGGCTTGCCCCGCGCTGGGTGGCGAAGCCGCCCCAAATCCATCCAACTCGGTTTTTCTGAAACACCGCGGTGCCTGGTTTTAGGGCGGCTTCGCCACCCAGCGCGGGGCAAGCCCGCTCACTACGGGTTAACTATGGGCAATAGGGTTAGTCAGCAAAGCTTCGATCAAAGAAGTAGATATCGCCAGGTTTCAACACCTCCACCGTCGCCTGCGGCCTGCCACCGTCCCCATTCTTCTTGCGCCCGGTCTCGCGCAAATATCCGGCCTCGGTCAGCTTCAATAACCGCTGACGCACACTGGTCTTCATCACCGGCCGCGCCAGCACCACAGAAAAAATCGTGGTCGCTTCCGGCGCGCTGAATTCATTGCCCAAGAACATCAGCGGCAAGCTGCTGTACAGCGACTTGGACAACAAGCGCTCCTGCACCGCCGCCACGATCAGGTTGTGATCGAACGGCAGTTTGATGCTGCCATCGGCCACGGCCTCCAGCGCAAACCAGGCTTGATGCTCAGCCAACGGCACCGCCTGCGCCACAATCGCCAGGTAGTACGTGGACGACGACCAGCAGCGCGGATCGCGAAACGCATCGCCCACGGTGCCCACCTGTTCGCTCCAGGCCAGCTTGAAACCCACCTTGTCGCTCGCGCGCAACCGCTCCACTGCATCCTTGAGGCTCAGGTCCTGCACGCCGCCATTCACCACCACGCCCGGCAGTGCCCAATGCCCGGCGAAGGGTTCGGCGTCGCGCTTGTTCAGCAGCAGCTTCAATTCAGCGGAAGCGCGGCAGTAAAACAGCACGCACAGGTCGACGGTATGCAGGTAGGCGCTAAGGGGCATGGGCAGTCCTTGTGAACAGTGGCGGGGCACAGTCTAACGGATCGAGCAGATATGTCATGTACTGACCCCAGCATAGATAAGCAAATGTTTCTTGCAATGAAAGTACATGACGTGTACTTTTGTTTTCAAGCCACAGGAGAACCGCCATGACCCTCGCGAAAACTGCCCTTGCTTCATTCGACGTCGACGCCCAGAAGAGCTTCACGCCCCTGTGCCCCAACGAATTGCCCGTGGCCGGCGGCGACCAGATCGGCGCCGAACTCAACTACATGGCCAGCCTCGCCGGGCATCGCGTCGGCAGCAAGGATGCCCACACCCCGCACGCGCCTTGGGTGGTTTCCCAGCACAGCGACATGCTGCAACCTACCGGCCTGGCCCATGCCGATGTGACCTGGGTAAGCCACTGCGTACCGGGCACCGCAGGCTTCACCTTGCTGGACGAGTTGCCCACGCCCTACGACTACCATTACTTCATCTGGAAAGGCGTCGAACCCGACCTGCACCCCTATGGCGCCTGCTTCCACGACCTTCACGACAAGCTGTCCACGGGCGTCATCGAGTATCTGAAAGCCCAAGGGGTTGTGCGCGTGATCGTCGGTGGCCTGGCCCTGGACTACTGCGTCAAGACCACCGCATTGCAACTGCTCAAGGCCGGTTTTGAGGTGGTGCTGCACCTGCCCGCCTGCCGAGGTATCAGCGAGGAGGGTAGTACCCAGGCGGTCAACGATTTGCTCAAGGCCGGTGCTGGCATCAGCCGCACCCGCGAAGAACTGGCCGCGATGGCCACGCGTTAAGGAGACCCACCATGGAAAGTGCCTACGACTACGAAGTGCCGGTGATTCAGGGTTTGCTCGACACCGACTACTACACCTTCACCATGATGCAGGCCGTGTTGCACCAGCACCCCAACGTCGATGTGGAATACAACTTCATCGTGCGCTCCCGGGAAAAACTCGGCCACCTGATCCCCGAACTGCGCGCCGAGCTGGAGAAAATGGCCGGTCTGCACATGCGTGAAGGCGAGTTGCGTTTCCTGTTCAACCCGCGTTTTCGCGAGTACCTCACGCCGGATTACGAGCGCTTCCTCGGCCTGTTTCGCTTTAACTTGCGCTATATCCACGTCAGCGAAATTGACGGCCAACTGAACATCCGTGTCATCGGCCCGATGTTGCACTGCATCATGTTTGAACAGCCGGTATTGGCCCTGGTCAGCGAGTTGCGCAACCGCGACAAATACCCCGACGTGACCCTGGAAGACGTCACCCGCAAGCTCTATCAAAAATTCGACTGGCTGGAGAAAAACCTCAGCCGCGATGAACTCGCCGACCTGCGTGTGTCCGACTTCTCCACCCGCCGGCGTTTGTCATTCAAGGCCCAGCGCGAAGTGATCGACATCATGCGCCGCGACTTTCCCGGTCAGTTCGTCGGCACCAGCAACGCGCACCTGGCCTATGAGTTCGACCTGCCGCTGATCGGCACCATGGCCCACCAATGGCTGATGGTGCACCAGCAACTGGGGCGCCTGCGCGAGAGCCAGAATGCCGCGCTGGAAAACTGGGTGCGTGAATACCGTGGCCGCTTGGGTATCGCCTTGACCGACTGCATCAGCACCGACTTTTTCCTCAAGGACTTCGACCTGTACTTCGCCAAGCTCTACGACGGTCTGCGCCAGGACTCCGGTGACCCCATCGTCTGGGCCGACAAGGTGCTGGCCCGTTACAAACAGCTGGGCATCGACCCGATGACCAAGGACCTGATGTTCTCCGACGGCCTGAACTTCGAAAAGTGCCTGCCGATCCTGCGTCACGTGCGGGGCAAGGCCAAGTTCGGTTTTGGCATGGGCACCAGCCTGGCTTGCGATGTCGAGGGTGTGGAGCCGTTGAGTGTCGTGATGAAACTGGTACGGGTGCACGGCGAACCGGTAGTGAAGTTCTCTGATGACCCGATCAAGAATGTCTGCGAAGACGCCTCGTTTTTGCAGTACGCAGCCCAGGTGTTCAACGTCGGCAGTATGGAGGTGTGACATGCAGGATCGAATTGCGCGGGAACTGAATATCAACCGGCAGTTAGTGAAAGGCGCAGAGACCAAGGAAATCCAACGGCGCATCGACTTCATCAAGCACACGTTGCGCCAGTCGGGTTGCAAGGCCCTGGTGCTGGGCATCAGCGGCGGCGTCGACTCCCTGACCGCTGGCCGTCTGTGCCAACTGGCTGTCGAGCAATTGCGCAACGAAGGCTACGCCGCGCGTTTTATCGCCATGCGCCTGCCCTATAAGACCCAGGCCGACGAAAGCGATGCCCAGGCCTCCCTGGACTTCATCATCCCGGACCAGATCGACACCCTGAATATCGCCGCCAGTGTCGACGGCCTGATGGCTAGCCTGAGCGCTGCCGAAGCCAGCGCCGCCCATGTGGATTTCATCAAGGGCAACGTCAAGGCCCGTACACGGATGATCGCCCAGTACGCCGTGGCCAACCTGCACCATGGCCTGGTGGTCGGCACTGATCACGGCGCCGAAGCGCTGATGGGCTTCTTCACCAAGTTTGGCGATGGCGCCTGCGACCTCACACCGCTGTCAGGCCTGACCAAGACACAGGTCCGCCTGCTGGCCTCGGCCCTTGGCGCACCGGACAACCTGGTGCACAAACACCCCACCGCCGACCTTGAAGAATTGGTGCCGGGTAAGCTGGATGAGCACGCCTATGGATGTTCATATGCCGAGATCGACGCGTACCTGATGGGCGAAGCGGTGAGCGAGCGGGTGAGGGTGATTGTGGAAAGCGCCTATTCCAAGACCGCCCACAAGCGTTCTCTGCCCATTGCACCGCTCTGACCCTGTAGTGAGCGGGCTTGCCCCGCGCTGGGTGGCGAAGCCGCCCTAAACCCAGGCACCGGGGTGTTTCAGATAGCCCCGCGGTGGGTGGCGAAGCCGCCCTAAACCCAGGCACCGCGGTGTTTCAGATAGCCCACGCTGGATGGATTTGGGGCGGCTTCGCCACCCAGCGCGGGGCAAGCCCGCTCACTACAGGCAGTGTTGATCAGCGCTCGATAGACCGACTCCACCGCGCATTCCACTCCGGCCGCGCCTGGTTCACCTGGTCCCAATCAATCGAGATCGCCGTCTGCAAATAGCCCTGCATCGCCTCCACCCGCGCGCGGGTCTTGTCGGTGGTGGGCGTGGTCGGGTTCGAAGGGATCTGGTCACCTTCCTCCAGCGCCGGGGCCTGGGCTTCGGCGGTGAGCAGGAACGCTGCGAGTTTCTGCGCCAGCTCCGGTTGGTCGTTGCGGGCGATCACGCACTCAGCCACGTTGAGCACCACCGCACCTTCCTTGGGCTGGGCATATTCCATCGGCACACCCAGCAGTTTCTGGGTGGCGACCTGGGTCGGGGTGAGAGGGAAGAGTGCGGCTTCGTCGGTTTGCACCATCTCGGAGATTTTCGCCGAGCTGGCAATGTATTCCAGCACATTGGGGCCGACGGTTTTTGGCCAGGCCTTGAAGCCCGGTTCCACATTGGTCTCGTCGCCACCCTGGAGGCGGTTGAACATCAGGAAACCGTGCAGGCCAAAGGTGGATGAAGCCAGGGACTGGAACACCACTTTTTCCTTGAAGCGCGGGTCGGCCAGGTCCATCCACGAGGTTGGCGCGGCCCAGCCTTTTTCCTTGAACATCTTGGCGTTGTAGCCCAGGCCCGTGACGCCGAGAGTCACGGCGACGGCTTCGTCCTTGATCTTCGCTTTGGCCGGGATCTGGTCCAGCGTCGGGCTGGCGCCAAGCTTGTCGCACAGGCCCATGGAAATCGCGCGGTACATGATGCCGTCGTCGAGAAACATCACGTGCATCTGCGGGTTGTCTTTATTGGCCTGGACCTTGGCAAGGATGTCCGACGAAGTGCCGGGCACGATCACCACCTTGACGTTATTGGCCTTTTCGAATGCCGGCAGCACCTTGTCGGCGTACACCCGCTCCATGGTGCCGCCGTTCATGCCCAGGTACAGCGTGGGTGCTGCCTGGACGGTGGAAGTGAGCAAGGCAAGGGACAAGCAGGACAGCGCAATACGTGGGTTCATGGATGTTTTTCCTCTCAGGCTTGGAAACGACGGATGGAAAACGCTTCGATAGGGTGACGGCTGGCCCCGCTGCAGACGATCTCTGCCAGGGCTTCACCGACCGCGGGACCAAGCTGGAACCCGGCGCCGGCAAAGCCGAAACCGTGGAGCAAGCCCGGTTGGGTGCTGCTGGGACCGATCACCGGTTCATGATCGGGGAGGTAACCTTCGGTGCCGCTCCAGGTGCGGATGGCCTGGGCACCTTTGAGAAACGGGTACAACTCGCCGGCATTGCGCAGGATCTCCAACACGGCGGCCTGACCCGGCCGCGCTTGCGCCGGGCCCAAGGCAAAACCGCGCCCGCCCCCCAGTATGCAATTGCCCCGGGCAACCTGGCGTGCATAGATACCGCCGCCTTCCACGCCGGTGCTCACGTCCATCACCACCGGCAACGGCTCGGTCACCAGCATGGCCGGGTGTGCGGAGGTGATCGGCACCGCTTCGCCAAACTGTGCAGCCACGCTGCCCGCCCAGGCGCCGGCGCAGTTCAGCAACCACGGTGCTTGCAGGTGCAGGCCGTTGGCGCAGAGCACCTGGAACAGGCTGCCGTCATGTTCGATGCGGATCACTTCGGCCTGCTCGTACACGCTGGCGCCGCAGCGCTGCGCGGCACGGGCGAAGGCGGGGGAGACCAGGCG
This sequence comes from Pseudomonas nabeulensis, assembly GCF_004682045.1. GTDB lineage: Bacteria > Pseudomonadota > Gammaproteobacteria > Pseudomonadales > Pseudomonadaceae > Aquipseudomonas > Aquipseudomonas nabeulensis. The sequence goes on along the minus strand of NZ_QUZT01000041.1, from coordinate 9,600 downwards.
CGGGTTGGCATGCCCGTCTTCCGGGCACAGCGAGGCGCCCACGGCGATATCGCCGACCCAAGCAAAGCGCGCGCGTAACTCGGCGTAGTCCAGCAGTTGCAAACCCAGGCCAAAACCGCGGGTCTGTTCGGCGTAGGCCTGCAACGCGGCGAAATCGGCGTGGCTGCGCGCCAACTTCAAATGCCCCGAACGTACATATTCGCCATTGATGCCGATCAGCCCCGGCAAGTCGGCCCACAGTTCATGGGCACGCTGGGACAACGGCAACTGGTGTAAAGGCCGGCCTTGGCGCCGAACACCGCCATAGTTCACGCCACTGGAATGGGAGCCGCAAAAATCCCGCTCGACCAACGCGACCCGCTTACCTTTCTGCGCAAGCATCAAAGCCGCCGACGCGCCGACAATCCCGCCACCCAGTACGATCACATCGATCATGGCTTGATCTCCACGCCAAACGGCAGCGGCTTGATCGGCGCCTGACCGCGCAGCCGCCCGACGTTTTCAATCCCTCGCCCACTGCGCTCGGCCACGATTTCCGCCGCCGCCAGCCCGCACATGCGTCCCTGGCAGCGGCCCATGCCGACGCGGCAGTGAGCCTTCACGCGGTTGATCTCCCAGTGGCCTTCATCCACCACTGCACGGACATCGCCGACGCTGACTTCCTCGCAGCGGCACAGGATCAACGCATCCGGCGCCTGCGCTGCCCATTGTTCGGGGAAGGGGAACGCGGTTTCCAAGCCATGGCGAAAGCGCTGGATGCCTTCCAATTGCTGCTCCAATGTGACGGCGCGACGAGGATCAATCGCGCTGCCCGAGTCCTCCAGCACCGACAGCGCTGAGCGCTCGCCGGCCATCTGTGCAGCATCGGCGCCCATGATCCCCGCGCCGTCGCCCGCCAGGTACACGCCTTCGACGCTGCTGCGTCCGGCATTGTCTCGTTGTGGCAACCAGGCGCGGTTCAAGGCGCTCCAGGTGAATTCGCAACCGAGCAAGTCCGCCAGTTGGGTCTCGCTGCGCAACGCATGGGCGAAGGCCACGGCATCACATGCCAGGGTGTGCTCGCCCCAGCGAATGCCGCTGACCCGTTGTTCACCGTCGATCCGCGTCAGCGTCGCGCCCTGATGCACAGGAATGCCATGGGCCGTCAGCCAGGCGCGGTAATACAGGCCCTTGGCCAAGGTTGCCGGTTGCCCGAGCAGCGTCGGTAGTGCGCGGCACTGGGCGCTGAACGGCGCGCTGTCGAGTACTGCGACGACCTTGGCGCCGGCCTTGGCATATTGATAAGCCACCAGGTAAAGCAACGGCCCGCTGCCACAAAACGCAACGCGCTCGCCGATGGCGCAGCCCTGGTATTTCAGGGCGATCTGCGCCGCCCCGAGGCTGTACACGCCGGGCAAGGTCCAGCCTGGCACTGGCAGGATGCGGTCGGTGGCGCCTGTGGCAACAATGATCTGTGCGTATTCGATGCTCGTGGCGAGGCCGTTGTTGAGCAGATCCAGGCGACCGTCCTCGGCGTTCCACACCAGGGTTTCCGGGCGGTAGTCGATCCATGGCGCCAAACCGTCGAGGGTGCGGTGCACGGCTTCTGCCTTGCGCGCTTCGAATCCGTAGACCTGCCTGGCCGTGCGCTGGAAACCCACCGGTTGGCGTCGATAAATCTGCCCGCCGCCGCGCAGGCTCTCGTCCACCAGGCAGGGCGTAATGCCATGCTCGAGTAGCGTACGCGCCGCGCTGATTCCCGCCGGGCCTGCGCCCACAATCACCACTGGCTTCATGGCAGGCGCCCCAGGTCGCGGCTGATCGCCAGGCCTTCTTCCAGCAGCGTCGAGCACGCCCGTACGCGCCGCCCATCTTCGAGCCGCACCCAGCAATCCTGACACGCACCCATCAGGCAAAACCCGGCACGCCGCTCGGCGCTGAAGTCGCTGCCGCGCAGGTGCTCGGCGCAGGTCAGCACCGCGGTCAGCAAGGTGTCGCCTGTTAAACCGGTGCAGGGTTGGCCGTCCAGGGTGAAGGCGAGGGCAGGGCGTTGGGTTTCAGCCACGCGTTTGAACAAGGCCATCAGTGTTTCCCTACCAATACGCGGTCCAGGCCGTAGACCCGATCCAGCAGAATCATGGTGGCGGCCGTCAGCCCAATCACCAGCGCAGACACTGCCGCCATCATCGGATCGATGGATTCGGTGGCGTACACATACATGCGTACCGGCAGGGTTTGGGTGGCGGGTGAGCTGACGAAGATCGACAGCGTCACCTCGTCGAAACTGTTGATGAACGCCAGCAACCAACCGCCGGCCACGCCGGGCAGGATCATCGGCAGGGTGATCTGGCGAAACAGCGTGAAACGGCTGGCACCCAGTGACTCCGCCGCCTGCTCGGCACTGCGGTCAATGCCGATGGCCGCCGCCAATACCAGGCGCAGCACGTATGGGGTGATGATCACCACATGTGCCAGCATCAACCAGGTAAAGCTGCCGTTGACCCCCATCAGCGCGAACAGGCGCAGCATCGCCACGCCCAGCACCAGGTGCGGGATGATGATGGGCGACAGGAACAGCGCACTGAAAAAATTGCGCCCCGGAAACTGATAGCGACTGATCGCCAACGCCGCCGGCACGGCGATCAAGGTCGCCAGGCTTGCGGCGGTAAAGGCCAGGATCACGCTGTTATAGAACGCCTGGATAAAGTCAGCGCGCTCGAACACTGCGCGAAACCAGCGCAGGGAGAAGCCCGACGTAGGCAGGCTCAGAGTGTTTTCCGGGGTGAAGGCCACCAGGCACACCACCACCAGTGGGGCCATCATGAACAGCACCACCAAACCGTGGAAACCGAGGGCCAAAGGACCGTTTCTGGACATGCGCTTAAACCCCCAGGGACTTTTTGTAGCGGCCTTCGAGCATGCGGTTCCAGCTCAGCATGATCAGCAGGTTGACCAACAGCAGCACCACCGCGATGGTCGCGCCCATGGGCCAGTTGAGTTCGGACAGGTACTGGTCGTACACCACGGTGGCGACCATTTTCAGGCGTCGTCCGCCCAGCAGGCCGGGGATGGCGAAGGAGCTGGCGGCCAGGCCGAACACGATCAAGGTGCCGGACAGCACACCGGGCATGACCTGCGGCAGTACGATCTTGCGCATCACCGTGGTCTGGCTGGCACCGAGTGACAACGCCGCTTGCTCCGCCGACGGGTCGAGCTTTTGCAGGGAGGTCCACACCGGAATGATCATGAACGGCAGCATCACGTGCACCAGCGCGATGATCACCGCGAATGGCGTGTACAGCAGTTTCACCGGACGCCCGCCGAGGAACTGGATGGTTTGGTTCACCAGCCCGTCGGCACCCAGCAGCAGGCTCCAACCGAAAGCCCGCACCACCACCGAGATCAGCAGAGGTGTGAGGATCAGGATCAGAAAGATCGAGCGCCATGGCGTGCCCATGCGGCTGAGGATATAGGCCTCCGGCACACCGATGACCACACAGAGCAGAGTCACCAGAGCGCTGATCCAGAAGGTGCGCCAGAAAATTTCGTAGAAGTATGAATCGCTCAGCAGTGACCAATAGTGGGCGAAGGTCCACTCATCGGCCTTTACGCCCACCTGGTAGTCGAACACGTTGAACGACAGCACCAACGTCAGACCCAGCGGCAAAATCAGCAGCCCGACGAACAGCACCAGCGCCGGCAACGACAGCCAATACCCACGGCTCATGGATGCACCTCATCCGTGGCCAGCACTCGCAACAGGCTCGCATGCCAGTCCAGGCCCACTGCCGTGCCACAGCGCAGCGGTGCATTACCGTCGTTGCTGCGTACCACGGTGACTTCGCCCAGAACGGTGTCGATGTGGTACAGCCATTGGCTGCCGAAGAAGTAGCGGTTGATCACCTGACCTTGCAGGCGGCCGGTGCCGGCGTCCACCAGTTGGATTTTCTCCGGGCGCAGGCTGAGGGTCAGTTCGCCGTCGCCGTCCGCATGGCGTACTTGTGGAATGCGCAGCTCGTCATAGTCCCCAGGCAACAGGTTGGCCTTGCCGACGAAATCCGAGATGAACCGGGTGCGCGGGTGTTCGTACAGCTTGTAGGGCGCGTCGATCTGGGTGACGCGCCCGGCCTGCATTACCACCACGCGGTCGCTGATGGACAAGGCCTCCGCCTGGTCGTGGGTGACCATCAAGGTGGTGATGCCGACCGCGCACTGGATGCGACGAATCTCGAATTGCATCTCTTCCCGCAGGTTGGCGTCGAGGTTGGACAGCGGTTCATCCAGCAGCAACACCGGCGGTTCGATTACCAGGGCGCGGGCCAGGGCGACGCGTTGGCGTTGGCCGCCGGAGAGTTCCCGTGGGTAGCGGTCGGCGTGTTGGGCCAGGCGCACCAGGTCCAGCACGGTTTTGACCTTGCTGGCGATGTCGGCGGCGGGCACTTTGCGCATCTTCAAACCAAAGGCGACGTTGTCGCGCACGGTCATGTGGGGGAACAGCGCGTAGCTCTGAAACACCACGCCCAGGCCACGGCTGGCGGGTTTGGCGTGGGTGATGTCGCGACCGTCCAGCAGGATCTGGCCGCCGCTCACATCGACGAAGCCGGCGATCATTTGCAGGGTGGTGGTCTTGCCGCAGCCCGAAGGGCCGAGCAGGGACACGAACTCGCCTTTTTCCACCGCAAGGTCGGTGGCGACCACCGCGTCGACGGCGCCGTAGCGTTTGCTCAAGGCGTTGAGTTGGAGAAATGCCATGGGTGCGTTCCACCTTTTTTAAGTCGCGTCGAAACGCGCTTTGTTGTTTTGGGCAGATGCGAAAAGAGTGTTGCGGGTGCGTTGGCGCTCGATCTCGAAGTCGGCTGCCGTTGTTGTTCATTTCGCCCCTGTGGACGCAGATTAGGACGAAGACTAGGATGGGCGGAAGATAGAATTTCACTGGTCGGACTATTATTTTCTGTTTTATTCACTCACCGGAATATGTAAAGAGAATGTGTGTTATGGATTCCACTGGTCGAAACGAAAACGGCAAAGAGGTCGGAGCGGGTGGGGTACCTCGCTTGTTTGCGCTACTGCGTACCCTGGGCAAGGTGCCCGAAGGCGGCGAGCGCGTGACCCAACTCGCGCAACAAGTGGGCCTGTCGCAGCCGACCACGCACCGCTTGCTGCGCAGCCTGATGGACGAAGGCATGGTCGAGCAGGACGCGCGCAGCAAACGCTATCGGCTGAGCCTGGAGTTTTTCGCCCTGGCGGCCAACGCAGGCAAGACCGGGAACCTGCGCGACCTGGTTCGGCCGAGCATGTTGCGCTTGAGTGCCTCGTTGGGGGATTCGTTGTTCCTGCTGGCGCGCTCAGGCTTTGATGCAATCTGCCTGGACCGCAGCGAAGGCCCGTATCCGATCCGCACCTTTACCGGTGATATTGGTGGGCGCGTGGCGTTGGGCGTGGGGCAGGGCAGTTTGGCGATCCTGGCGTTTTTGCCGGAGGAAGAGCGCGAAACCGTGATTCGCTACAACCTGCCACGGCTCAAGGACTTTCATCTGTACGACGAAGTGCTACTGCGCTCGGAGGTGGAGAACGTGCGCACCCTGGGTTACGCCGCGCGCAATACCGGGGTGCTGGAGGGCATGGCAGGGTTGGCGGTGCCGATCCTCAATCGGGATGGGCATGCCGTGGCGGCGTTGAGTGTGGCGACCATCAGCGACCGGCTGGGGCCGAGCCGGTTGCCGATGGTGGTGGAGTTGTTGAAGCGCGAAGCAGCGGCGATCGGGCCGAGGATTAATCCGTTTGATCCCACGTTGCGCAGGCCTTCGCAGACCTTCGACGTTTAGATCCTGATGGGTGGTGGGGATTGGTCACCTGTTCTTCCCAGGAATTGGATATTTCTCCCGTAGCGTCCGGTGACTAACCTAGCCACCAATTCCTACCGTCCTGGAGCACTACCATGCAAACCCGTACCGATTTCTACACCGCCTCCCCAGACGCCATGAAAGCCATGCTGGCCCTGGAAGCTGCCGTGGGCAAACTGTCCATCGAATTGCCGCTGCTGGAGCTGGTGCGCCTGCGCGTGTCGCAGATCAACGGCTGCGCGTTCTGCCTCGACATGCACACCGCTGACGCCCGCAAAGGCGGCGAGACCGAACGCCGCCTGTACACCGTATCGGCCTGGCGTGAAACGCCGTTCTTCACCCCGCGTGAACGTGCCGCGCTGGCCTGGGCCGAAAGCCTGACCCTGATCAGCCACACCCACGCCCCGGACGAAGACTTCAACGCCCTGGCCGAGCAATTCAGCGCCCAGGAACAGATCGACTTGAGCGTGGCGATTGCCACCATCAATAGCTGGAACCGGTTGGCGGTGGGTTTCCGCAAAATGCCTAAGTAAACCTGTGTCAGAAGTTGACGGTGGCACTCAAGCGCGCCGTCAACGGCGCGCCCTGGAACAGGTAGTCATCGCCCATGTACTCGCCCACGTCGCGCCAGTAGCGCTTGTCGAACAGGTTGTCGACGCTCAGGCGCAACACCGTTTCATAGCCGTCCACCTTGGTGGTGTAGCGGCTGCCCACATTCACCACCGCGTAGTCCCCCACTTCTACGTTGCCGGTACGGTCGGCGTATTTCTTGGCGCTGTATTGCACGCCGCCCAGCACCGCCAGACCATTCACCCACGGCAACGCATAATCGGCATACACACTGGCGCGCAGCTTGGGCACGTTGAGCGCCTGGTGGCCTTCGTAGTCCGAGGTGCCGCTGCCGGTGACACGAGCGCGAATTGCGGCCACGCTGGTTGCGATTTGCAGGCGTTCGGTGGCCCAGCCGTTGGCTGATAATTCCAGGCCGGTGTTTTTCTGCTCGCCCTGTTGCACGTAGTTGAACAGGCCGGTGCCATCCGGCTTGGCGTACTGGTACGCCTGGCGAGTCTGGAACACGGCGGCGGTAAAGCTCATGCGGTGCCAGTCGTATTTCACCCCGGCTTCGATTTGCCGTGAGGTGGTGGGGGCCAGGGTTTCACCGTCATTGGTGGCGGTCCACGGCGCTTCACCGCCCAAGGACAAGCCTTTGCTGTAGCTGGTGTACAGCGAGATGTTTTCCACGGGCTTGTAGATCAGCGAGGCCTGGGGCAGGAACTCGTACTGCTGCGTGTGGCGCTCTTGATCGCCATTTTTGTCGAAGGCCTTTTCATCCAGGCGTACTTCGCGCCCGCCGATGATGGTCTGCCATTGCTCGTTGAAGCGGATTCGATCAGTGACGAACAGGCCATATTGGCGGCTGTCGAGGCGGCGATGCTTGTCGTTCAGCGGCACATCGGTGGGGGTGAAGGTGGGGGCATCGACGTTGATATTAGTGCTGCCGATGTACTCGTTCACCGACTTGCGCTTATCGACCACACGGCGGAAGGCGCTAGAGCCAAACGTCAGTTCATGGCCCAGGCTGCCGGTGTTGAACACGCCGGTCATGGCCGCCTGTAGTTCGTCATCACGACGGGTGTCATCGGGGCTGCGGTAGTCGTAGACGTCGTAGTCGCCGGTAGGGCCGAAGGTCGCAGCCTCACAACCCGTCACGTAGAAGCAGCCGTAGGCAAACGAACTGTAATCGTCAATCACCACCTTGCTACGCGCCGCGCTGACATTGCCTTTCCACTGATCGTTGAAGCGGTACTCGAATTTGCCGTTGAGGTTCAGCGAATCAATCCCCACCTGCTTGGAGCCGCTCTGATGGCCCAGCAGTTTTTTCGGCGAGGCATTCGAGGGCACTTCGGTGCCGCCCAGCAACTGGTAACCCGGCACCGAGCGTTGTTGCTTGTTCTGGTATTCGGCATCCAGTTGCAGCACCGCATCGGGGCTGATGTTCCAGTCGAACGCCAGGGACACGAAATCCCGCTGGCCGTTGGCGTGTTCCACATAGGAATTCAGGTCTTCATGGGCCACGTTGGCGCGCAGGCCGAATTGCTGCTCGCTGCCGAACCAGCCGCCGACGTCGGCGGCCATGTAGCCGCTGCCGCGATCATCGGTGGAGACGGTCACCGAGCGCACATCTTCCGGGCGCTTGGTCACGTAGTTGATCACGCCGCTGGGCTCGGAGATGCCGCTCTGCAAACCGGCCAGGCCCTTGAGGACTTCCACTTGCTGCTTGTTTTCCAGGGCGACGTTCTGCTCGCCGGTGATGGTGCGCCCGTTGATCTTGTAGCTGCTCGCCGCGTTCAGCGAGAACCCTCGTACCACAAAGTTTTCGTAGTAGCCGATAGGGGCATAGCTGTCGCCCACCGAGGCATCGTTGCGCAGCACTTCACTGAGCAGGCGCGCTTGCTGGTCCTTGATCAAGGCGGCGTTGATCACGTTGATCGAGGCCGGGGTGTCCAGCAGCGGGGCTTCGCTGAAACCGCTGACGGAGGCGGTATCGCTGCGATAGCCGGATTCGTCCTGGCCCTGGATCTTGACCTCGGGCAGTTCCAGCTCAGCCGCAAAGCTGGTGCCGATGCCGCCGCTGAGCAGCAGGCCGAGGGCGAAACGTGAAGTGACGACGGGACGAAAACGCAGAACCATGGGGGCAGGGCCTTAAAGCGCAGGGCGGGGGGCGCATAAGCTAGGCATAAGTGCGCACTTTTACAAGTTTTCGAGAATGATTCGCGGCTTGAGACTGTCCGTCTCAGGCCGCACGCCGATCTGTCCGGGCCTCGACAGACCCGGCGGGCACCTGCGATAGACAAGGCTTCCCTCATCATTGCAGGAGAGTGTCATGGCTATTGCTGGAAAAGTTGCGCTGGTCACCGGCGCCGGGCAGGGCATCGGTCGCGCGATTGCGTTGCGCCTGGCGCAAGACGGCGCCGACATCGCCCTGGTGGACATCAATGGCGCCAAGCTCGAAGCTGTGGCCGCCGAGGTTGTCGCCCTGGGGCGCAAAGCCTCGGTGTTTATCGCCGACGTGTCCAAGCGTGAGCAAGTAGTCGCGGCCGTTGAGCATGCGCACCAAACCCTGGGCGGCTTCGACATCATCGTCAACAACGCTGGCGTCGCGCAGATCGACTCATTGCTGGACGTGAGCCCGGAACAGGTCGAACGCACCCTGGGCATCAATGTGCAGGGCGTGTTGTGGGGCATTCAGGCCGCTGGCAAGAAGTTCAAGGCGCTCAAGCAGAAGGGCAAGATCATCAATGCCTGCTCCATTGCCGGTCATGAAGGCTTTGCGTTGCTCGGTGTTTACTCCGCTACCAAATTTGCCGTACGGGCATTGACCCAGGCGGCAGCCAAGGAACTGGCGAGCGCTGGGATCACCGTGAATGCTTATTGCCCGGGCGTGGTGGGCACTGATATGTGGGTGGAGATCGATAAGCGCATGGCTGAGATCACCGGCGCTGAGTTGGGTGCGACGTACAAAAAGTACGTGGATGGTATTGCGTTGGGCCGGGCGGAGACGCCGGAGGATGTGGCCGGGTTGGTTGCATTCCTCGCTGGCCCGGATGCGGACTACATGACCGGCCAATCGCCGCTGATCGACGGCGGCCTCGTCTACCGCTGATCCCTCAGGGTAAATGGGATCAAAAGGTGGGAGGGGGCTTGCCCCCGATGAGCATAGATATCTACACAACTACCGGACCTGACAAAACCCGAAGCCCTGGCCCTGGCCCTGGCT
>NZ_QUZT01000040.1 GCF_004682045.1 Pseudomonas nabeulensis | reverse complement strand
GCTCACTACAAAGGCAGTGTGTTCTGGTCATCTCTTAACTGACTGGCATTAGGGCAAGCCCCCTCCAACCAGTTGATCGCGCTCAATCAGCTTACCTTGCGGGCTTCGCGCAACCGCTCTGCCGCACTACGCAACAATTGCTCGGTGCCATCCCAACCCAGACAACCGTCCGTTACGGACACGCCGTATTTCATCGAAGCGCTCAACGGTTGGCAGCCTTCGAACAGATGGCTTTCAATCATCATGCCGATCAGCGACGTATCCCCCTGCAAACGCTGCTCCAGCACTTCGTTGAACACCGCCGGTTGACGCAATGGATCCTTGCCACTGTTGGCGTGGCTGCAATCCACCATGATCCGTGCCGCCACCTTGGACTTGGCCAGGTCGTGCTTCACCTGTGCAACGCTCTGCGCATCGTAGTTCGGCCCACGGTGACCGCCACGCAGCACCAGGTGGGTATCGGGATTGCCAGGGGTCTGGATGATCGCCGGATGCCCTTGGCTGTCGACGCCGAAGTGGCGGTGCGGGTGGGACGCCGAGCGCATCGCGTCACAGGCAATGGCGACGCCGCCGTCGGTGCCGTTCTTGAAGCCCACGGGCATGCCCAGTCCGCTGGCCATTTCGCGGTGGATTTGCGATTCGGTGGTGCGCGCGCCAATCGCGACCCAGCTCAGCAGGTCATCGAAGTAGCCGGCGGCCATGGGTTGCAGCAGTTCGGTGGCGACCGGCAGGCCCAGGCGCAGCATTTCGCGCATCAACTGGCGGGACAGGGTGAGGCCGGCGGCCATGTCATCGCTGCCGTCCAAATGAGGGTCGTAGGCCAGGCCTTTCCAGCCGATGGTGGTGCGCGGTTTTTCGACGTAGGCGCGTATTACCAGCAGCATCTGGTCGCTGACTTCAAGCGCGAGCTTCTTCAGGTTGCGGGCGTATTCCATAGCCGATTCGGGGTCGTGGATCGAGCACGGGCCGACAATCACCAGTAAACGCGAATCTTCGCCATTGAGGATGGCGCGCACGGCTTGGCGATGGGCGTGGATCTGTTCGACGAGGAACGGGCTGAGGGGCAACTGGTGCTTGAGCTCAAGGGAGCTGGGCAGGCGCTGGGTCAGGGCCTCATTGGCGCTCGACAGGGCGGATACAGAGAGAGCGGCGGTGGCAGAGTTCATATTCAAGGCTTCCTGGGCAAGCTGCGGGCTATTCCCGCGCGCTTGGCCCTACTGGGGTGTTCGACAATTGGCCGTATCGGCTACGTGTGTTGGCTTGCCACCAAGAGGTGACCGATCGGAGGCGGCAGGCTGTCCCGAACGGAGCTGGCTAAATCGCCATGCAGTGGAAGTGTCGTAGCGGTAATAGGTGGCGTAGTTCATGTCGTGATTCCTTGAGTGATCTTGCAAAAATGTGATGAAGGCCTGAAAAAACAAAACCCCCGGTCGGGGAGCCGACCGGGGGTTAGATTTCTCTGGTAGGCGACCCCTTGAGTAGTGGGCGCCGATTTCAGGTATCAGGCGCGCCAGTGGCTAAACCAATACCCAAAATAAAAGTTTACTGCTGCGCTCGAACCGTTCACACGGGTAGCCGACACCGAGCGCGGGGCGCTGGCAGCAGGGCAAACCTGAGTGTGGGTGAGGTGCAACATGGTATGTCTCCAAATGATGGAGGGGAGCTTACTAGAGGCACGTAGAGAGATTCAATCAGTAATTTCTATTATCCGGGAGTACTTACGACTATGGGGTGAGTGCCGATATGCTGGGCATACTTCCATTCAAACGGACATGAACACATGGCGTTTCACCTCAAGGCGGCCACGGATCAGGACTTGCCTTTCGCCCGCACGCTGACCCACGAGGCAATGCACGACTATTACCAGCTGTACGGTCTGTTGTGGTCGGACAACGGCTTTGACATTGCCTGGGCCGGGCGCGAGAACTGGTTGATCTGCAATGACAGCGTGGTGATGGGCTTCATCAGCCTGAGCCGCGACAGTCGTGCGCTGTATATCCGCGAACTGCATATGCTGGAGACCTGCCGCAAGCAGGGCGCGGGCAGTTGGGTGTTGGCGCAAATGGCACTCAAGGCACAGGCGCAGGGGCTGCTGCGCTTGACGGTGTTCAAGACCAACCCCGCCAGACGGCTGTATCAACGCCAAGGCTTGAGCATCGTGGGCGAAGAGGATTGTTTCTGGCGCATGGAACTTGAGTGTCGAGCGGCACCACTGGACTAAAACAGGCACATCCCACAAATAAGCGCATACTGCTTTTCAGGAAACGATTTCCGGGTTGCTGATCTGTGCTTCTGGCTCGTCCAGGATAATCCCTTCTTTCATGCCCAGCAGGACCGCCACCTTATGGGCTTCTCCACGCCGTCCCTTTTTACGCCCAGCGAGCACTTGATAGGTCGTCGCAGGATCGACGCCATGTTCTCGAGCAAATGCTTGAACTGACTTTCCTTGATGTTCCAGCCAAGCCTTGGCTTGTGCGGCAGTGCGAATACCGGGCATAGTTCAAAACCGTTCAAGTTTGTGTAAAAAAGAGATGAATGTGTCACCTCTTGGGGTGTGCCAGATAGGATCATACATCCAAATGAGTGGAATCGGTTCGCGTTTACGGCAGGAAAGAGAACGACTCGGCCTGTCACAGAAAATTTTTGGTGAAATCGGCGGCGTTGAAGCCAACGCCCAAGGTAAGTACGAAAGCGGGGGGCGTGCGCCCAAGGCTGATTACTTGTCACGCGTGGCCGAGCGCGGTGTGGATGTTTTATACGTGCTGACGGGCAACCCGACGCCCATCCAGCTGGAAAACCTTAGCCAGCTAGAAGAAAAGATCCTCGAAAACTACCGGGTCATGTTCAAGGAAGACCAGGACGCTATCCGCCAGTTGGCCTCGACGCTGGCGGAGCATTCCGTGCTGCATAACGGAAAACCCAAGCCTGTCACTCCGCAAAACTGACCTTTTGCCCAGCATAAATGGCCGCCTACCGAACGGCGGAGGCTTTAGTGCGGGCAAACGCTATATATATGACGCTTGCGGCTAGGTCTGTGCCTGGGTTTTTTGCTAAGGTGTTCAGCAACCTATAAGACCATATCGCGAGGTGTCTGCTTGATTAGGGTGCTAGTAGTCGATGACCATGATCTCGTTCGTACAGGCATTACACGAATGCTGGCTGACATCGATGGCCTGCAAGTAGTCGGCCAGGCCGAATCGGGTGAGGAATCCCTGATCAAGGCACGGGAGTTGAAACCCGATGTGGTGCTGATGGACGTCAAAATGCCGGGGATCGGCGGTCTGGGCGCCACCACTAAATTGTTGCGCAGCCATCCCGACATCAAAGTCGTGGTGGTGACCGTGTGTGAGGAAGACCCGTTTCCGACGCGCCTGCTCCAGGCCGGCGCCGCCGGTTACCTGACCAAGGGCGCTGGCCTGGCCGAGATGGTGCAAGCCATTCGCCTGGTATTCGCCGGCCAGCGCTACATCAGCCCGCAGATTGCCCAGCAGTTGGCCATCAAGTCCTTCCAGCCGGTCAGCGACTCACCGTTCGACACGTTGTCGGAGCGGGAAATCCAGATTGCCTTGATGATCGTCGGGTGCCAGAAGGTCCAGACCATCTCCGACAAGCTGTGCCTGTCGCCCAAGACCGTCAACACCTACCGCTATCGCATCTTCGAGAAGCTCGCCATCAGCAGTGATGTTGAATTGACCCTGCTCGCGGTGCGTCACGGCATGGTGGACGCCAGCGCCTGACATGACCACACCGTTTGATCCAAGTGCCTTCCTCTCAACCTGCAGTGGCCGCCCTGGCGTGTACCGCATGTTCGACAGCGAGGCACGCCTGCTGTATGTCGGCAAAGCCAAGAACCTGAAAAACCGCCTGGCGAGCTACTTTCGCAAGAGCGGTCTCGCGCCCAAGACGGCTGCGTTGGTGGCGCGTATCGCCCAGGTCGAAACCACCATCACCGCCAATGAAACCGAGGCGCTGCTGCTTGAACAGACGCTGATCAAGGAGTGGCGGCCGCCCTACAACATCCTGTTGCGCGACGATAAGTCCTACCCCTATGTGTATTTGTCCGACGGCAACTTCCCACGTCTGAGCATTCATCGTGGCGCGAAGAAGCAGAAGGGCAAGTATTTCGGGCCTTATCCCAGTGCCGGTGCGATTCGCGAAAGTTTGAGCCTGCTGCAAAAGACCTTTTTTGTGCGCCAGTGCGAAGACAGTTTCTACAAGAACCGTACGCGACCGTGCCTGCAATACCAGATCAAACGCTGCAAGGCGCCATGCGTGGGGCTGGTCGAGCCGGCGGAGTACGCCGAGGATGTGCGCCATTCGGTGATGTTCCTCGAGGGGCGCAGCAATGCACTCACTGACGAACTTTCCGGCGCCATGGAGCAAGCGGCCAGCACCCTGGATTTCGAGCGTGCAGCCGAGTTGCGTGACCAGATCTCCCTGCTGCGCCGCGTGCAGGACCAGCAGAGCATGGAAGGTGGCAGCGGTGATGTTGATGTGATCGCCGCATTCGTCAACCCCGGTGGCGCGTGTGTGCACTTGATCAGCGTGCGTGGCGGCCGCGTGCTGGGCAGCAAGAATTTCTTTCCGCAGACCGGTATCGACGAGGAAGTGGCCGAGGTCATGGCGGCGTTCCTTGGCCAGTATTACGTGAGCAGCCCTGAGCGCGACCTGCCGTCGGAACTCATCGTCAACGTGGTGCACGAAGACTTCCCCACACTGATCGAGGCGATCCACGAACTGCGTGGCCGCGAACTGGACATCAGCCACCGTGTGCGCGGCACTCGTGCCCGCTGGCAGCAACTGGCGGTGACCAATGCCGAGCAGGCCCTGGGCGCACGCCTGGCCAATCGTCAGCACGTTGCTGCACGCTTCGACGCCTTGGCCGAAGTCCTCAACCTGGACGAGCCACCGCAGCGCCTGGAGTGCTACGACATCAGCCACTCCAGCGGTGAAGCCACGGTGGCGTCCTGCGTGGTGTTCGGGCCGGAAGGGCCGATCAAGTCCGATTATCGGCGCTATAACATCGAAGGCGTCACCGCCGGCGATGACTATGCGGCCATGCATCAGGCGCTTACGCGACGTTTCAGCAAGTTGAAGGACGGCGAGGGCAAGTTGCCGGATATCCTCCTGGTGGACGGCGGCAAGGGCCAACTGTCGATGGCCCGCGACGTGCTCAATGAGTTGGCGGTGCCCGACCTGATCCTGCTCGGCGTGGCCAAGGGTGCCACGCGCAAGGCCGGTTTCGAGACGTTGTACTTGAATGATGCCGCCCATGAGTTCACTTTGAAGGGCGACTCACCTGCGCTGCACTTGATCCAGCAGATTCGCGACGAAGCCCACCGCTTCGCCATTACTGGCCACCGCGCCCGCCGTGGCAAAACCCGACGAACCTCAACCCTGGAAGGGGTGGCAGGGGTAGGGCCGACGCGCCGCCGCGATTTGCTTAAACATTTTGGTGGCTTGCAAGAGCTATCCCGTGCCAGCATTGACGAAATAGCCAAAGCACCCGGTATCAGTAAAAAGCTCGCTGAGTTGATTTATGCGAATCTGCACAGCGAATAGAATGCCTTTCCACCTCGTAGCCAGTTGTGCCGATGAATATCCCTAATCTGATCACCGTTCTACGCGTCCTGCTTATTCCGATTTTCATTCTGTTGTTCTATTTGCCGTATGAATGGAGCTATGCCGCCTCAAGCTCCGTGTTCGCCTTTGCCGCTGCCACCGACTGGCTCGACGGCTACCTGGCCCGCCGCCTGGAACAGAGCACGCCGTTCGGCGCGTTCCTCGACCCGGTGGCCGACAAACTCATGGTGGCTGTGGCCCTGGTGCTCCTGGTGCAGGAACACGGCAACCTCTGGCTGACCCTGCCGGCCGCCGTGATCATCGGTCGCGAGATCGTCGTCTCGGCCCTTCGCGAATGGATGGCCGAAATCGGCGCCCGCGCTCATGTTGCTGTGTCCAACCTGGGCAAATGGAAAACCGCTGCGCAAATGCTTGCGCTGGTCATTTTGCTGGCCAACCCGTCGGACTTCTCCTTCTGGGTACTGATTGGCTACGCCTTGCTGCTGATCGCGGCGGGCCTGACGTTGTGGTCGATGCTCCAGTATTTGCGCGCCGCCTGGCCACATTTGCGCACCACCGTCGAAAAGAAATAAAACTTTTTTGAATCAAGAGGTTGACGAGTTCCGAGATTTCTATAGAATGCGCATCACCAAGCGGGAATAGCTCAGTTGGTAGAGCACGACCTTGCCAAGGTCGGGGTCGCGAGTTCGAGTCTCGTTTCCCGCTCCAAGCATTACGAAAAAGCCACTCTAACGAGTGGCTTTTTTTTGCCTGGGATTTGTGGAGACGCCGCGGCGTCGTTTTTTGTTTTAGCGCGATTTATCGGCCTCTCTATAGTGGTTGGATCGACTTTCATCTGACCGCCAGACCGCTTTCAGAGTACTGCGCGGCGTAGCGTGATCCTGGTCAGTTCCGAAGGCTTGCCCAAGCGCAGTGCAAAGCCAGGCCACAGTGCAGTGCCGTTGTTGACGTACAACGACATCCCATCGACATCATAAAGCCCCGATACAAACCCTTCATTTAGTACCGCAATGACTCGGTCGATTCCCAGGATCATTCCGCCGTGGGTGTGGCCGGAGAGTTGCAACGCTACACCTTGTTTGGCGGAGTCGCGGGCGTTCCGGGGTTGATGATCCAGCAGGAGAATGGGAGCGTTTTTTGGCGCACCTGCAATCGCTTGCTTGAGATCCGGAGGCGGGAAGCCGGTCTTGGGCGCGGTCAGGTCCGTCACCCCGGCCAGTACCACCTGTGCGTGATCACGTTCGATCACTGTGTGGCTGTTCGCCAGAGGGCGCATGCCCAGCGAGACGAAGTACTGCATCCAGGCCGCGTAATCAAAAAAATACTCATGGTTACCGGGTATCACATACACACCGTCCGGAGCGTGAAGATTGCGTAAGGCCTCTACGTCTCGTGCGCGGTCACTCACCGAGCCGTCGATCAGATCACCGGTCGCGACTATCAGGTCCACACCCAAATCGTTCGAACGGCTTACAACCGCTTGCGTCCATGGCGCATCAAAAAGCCGACTGATGTGCAAGTCAGTCAACTGCAAGACCTGGTAACCCTCGAATTGCGAGGGCAAGTCTTTGATCGCGATTTCGATATCTTTGACAGGTGGCACGCCTACTGCCTGGTGTACGCCGGCGGCTGACAACACCAGCGCTGTGGTTCCCAGGCCGTAACGTACGACCGCAGGAATGCTTAGGACGCGTCGTCGAATTAGCATCGCGATAAGCGTGGCGATATCGGCAACCATTTGAAGTACTGCCGATAGCAAAATCGCGCCAAACGCCCAGTTGAGGAGTATGACCAGAGGGCGTGCAAACTCCGGAGAGAAAACGCTTCCGGACGAGAACCTGCAATACAAATGATATTGCGATGCAAGTACGAGTAACACCGCAACAGCCATCCTGGCCGGCACCGCCCAAGGCATTGGCCAGATAAACCGAATAATGACGTATAGGCACGGTAGGCTGAACATAAGGTGAAACATCAGTGCTTCCTTGAACGATGCATGTGCAGTGTTGGACGGTATGCATAATGACCGGTGACAGACGCAGTCGTGCGTTCAAATGTCGAAAAGTCTGTCTGCGCTGATTCAGCCCATGGATCTTTCAGCGACACGCTCGAAAAAGCTCATGTATTTGTAGATTCTCGACAGGAGAATCGCCCCCTCGTCGTCAGCGACCGTCTGACGTGCCGCCGCCAATGCCTGAAGCTCATCCATATGGTTTGCGTAAATAAAGGCCAAGGCGCAAACGGATGGAGACGCCCCAGCGCCTGCCCTATGAGTTGGCCTTCATGCCGGCGGCGTCCCGTTTCCCGCTCCAGGCATTACAAAAAAGCCACTCTAACGAGTGGCTTTTTTTTGCCTGGTGATTTTTAGATCCCCTCACACCCTCATCACACCACCACCGCCGCAACCGCTCTGGAACGCCAGGCAAACCCCAGCACCATCACCAGTCCAAGACCCGCCATCGCCGCACCCGCCAAGGCAATCGCTGGATAACCCAGCCCCGCGTTAATCACCGCTCCACCCAGCGCCGCACCGATGGCGTTGCCCAAGTTGAAGGCGCCGATGTTCACCGCCGAAGCCAGGTTTGGCGCGTCCTTGGCCGCTTCCATGACGCGCATTTGCAGCGGTGGCACGAGGGCGAAGCTGGCGATACCCCATATCAGGATGGCGACGGCAGCCGGCAGTGGCCAGCGCATCAGAATAGTGAACGCCAGCAAGACCAGAATCAGCACGCTCAGCGACGCGATCAAGGTGCGATCAATCGAGCGGTCGGCGGCTTTGCCGCCCCAGATGTTGCCCAGCGTCAGACCTACGCCGAACAGGACCAGCATGGCGGTGATGAAGGCGGTGGACGCGTGGGTTTCGCTGCTGAGGATGGGGGCGATATAGGTGAAGACGGTAAACATTGCCCCCGAGCCGACGACGGTCAGTGCCAGCGCCCCGAGCACCGGGCCACGGCCCAGTACCCGAATTTCCGCCAGTGCGCCGGCGCTTTTCGGCGCGGGCAGGTTGGGCAGGGCGAACCACAACGCAGCCATGGTCACCACGCCGAGCCCGGTAATGCCCCAGAATGCGCTGCGCCAGCCGAACAGTTCACCAAACCAGGCCGCCAGTGGCACGCCGCCGATGGTGGCCAGGGTCAGGCCCATGAACATGGCCGCAACCGCCCCGGCACGTTTCTCCGCCGGAACCACGCTGGCGGCAACGATGGAACCGACGCCGAAGAACGCGCCGTGGTTCAGTGAGGTCACTACCCTGGCGATCATCAGGCTGTAGTAATCAGTCGCCAGGGCGGACATCAGATTGCCGAGGGTAAAAATCGCCATGAGTGCTATCAACAGATAGCGCCGGGGGATCTTGCCGGTGGTGAGGGTCATCAGGGGCGCGCCGAGCAGCACGCCCAAAGCATAGGCACTGACCAACAGGCCGGCGGCAGGAATGGACACGCCAAGGTCCGCCGCAATACCCGGCAACATGCCCATGGGGGCGAACTCGGTAACGCCGATGCCAAAGGCACCAATGGCGAGGGCTACAAGGGGTGGATTGATACGCATGGAAGGCTCCTTATCTATGCCGCTAATGCTACGATCCATCCTTTTCAGGCGGTAGATAGCATTTTTGGCAATCACCTTTGCGTACGAGGCACAGATGGACGTCAACGGCAGGTCGGGTGAAATGGGTGTGTTCGTTTCCGTGGCGCAAGAAGGCAGCCTATCGGCTGCGGCGCGGGCATTAGGGATGACACCCTCGGCGGTCAGTCGGATCATTGCGCGGACCGAACAGCGTCTTGGCACTCGGCTGTTGCTGCGTACCACGCGAGCGCTCAGCTTCACCGCCGAGGGCGAGGCGTTCCTGCGTGGCGCCCGGCGTATCCTGGCGGATATGGCCGAGGTCGAAGAGGCCATCGCCGATCAAGGCGTGCCGCGAGGCCGTTTGCGGGTCAGTGCTGCACTGGGTCATGGACGGCTGGCCATCGTCCCGCTGGTTGCCGCGTTCAGTACCCGCTACCCCAATATCGTGGTCGACCTCTCCCTGGGTGACGAAGTGGTCGACATTCTCGGCGGTCAGGCCGACGTGGCGGTACGCTTTGGCCATTTGCCCGACAGCCCGCTGACCGCGCGCAGGATAGGCGCCACCGGCCAGGTCGTGGTGGCATCGCCCGACTATCTCCAGCGTCACGGCACGCCTCAAGCGCCGGAAGACCTGCTGCAGCACAACTGCCTACGCTTCAACTTCCGGCGGGCCGAACCCAACTGGCCGTTTATCCGCGATGGCAAAGCGTTTTCCCTGAAGGTCAGTGGCAACATCGAGTGCAGCAGTGGTGAAGCACTGGCCCAACTGGCGCGAGTCGGTGCCGGTATTGCGCGGATCGGTGCGTTCAGCGTGAGTGAGGACCTGCAGCGCGGTGACCTGATACCGCTGTTGCAAGCCTGGAACCCCGGCGACCAGGAGCCGATTCATGCCGTGTTTGTCGGGGGCTCGGCGATGCCCGCCCGGGTGCGCGTGTTCGTCGACTTTCTGGTGGAGCATCACCGGATGAACACTGATCAGCGCTCGCCCAACGGCGCAGGCTCCCCGCTCAACGCATCCACCAACGGCGGGTGATCCTGCGCGGCCTGGCGCAAATCTTCGGTCACCCGCAGTTCAGCGCCGGTCGGCGAGTAGGTGGCTGAAGCGGTGAACGGCGCGGGATTGGCCGGGGCAGGGCGTTTGCCACGTCGCCAGACGAAGAACGTCACCATGCACAGGTTGACCAGCGCGAATACCCAGAACAGACCGTGGGCGCCGAACGAGTTCATCACCGGTGAGATCAGCATCGGGCTGATCGCCGAACCCAACGAGTTGATCAGCAGCAAACCCTGGATCATCGGTACCAACGCTTCCGCCGGCGCGCGGTCGGCAGCATGGCTGACCGCCACCGGGTACAGCGCGAACACCCCACCGCCGAGCAGGAACAGCATCGCGGCGAGCATCGTCGTCGACAACGGCAGCAACACGATCACCAATGACAGCACGGTGCAGGCCACCGTCAACAGGGTCAGCACCTGCAAGCGGTCCGTGCGGTCGGACCAGCGGCCTACCGGGTATTGCAGCAGCATGGCGCCAAGGATCGTCCAGGCCATCATGTTGCCCACTTCCCCGACATTCAGGCCGGCGCGTTGCAGATACAACGGCAGCAACGTGTAGATCGCCGCGATGGTGACACCCGAGCCGAAGCAGCCGACCAACCCGGTCGGGGTGACGCCCAGCAGTTGCCGGGGCTTGAGCGGCTCCACCTGATCCAGCAGGGGCGACACCCTCGGCAGGATCACGATGGGCAGCACCGACAACGACGCGAGCATGCCGGCGACCATGAATGGCGCGCTGTCGCTCAAACCGGTGATGCTGCCCAGCGTTGCCTGGCCCAGCACGCCCGCGCCGTACAGCACGATCATGTACAGCGCGAGCAGGCGCCCGCGAATCTTCGCGTCACCGGCCAGCAGCAGCCAGCTCTCGATGACCAGAAATACACCGACCGTCGCCCAGCCGTTGATCAGGCGCAGCACCATCCAGCCCCAAGGGTCATAAAACAAGCCTTGCAACAGGATGGTCACGGCGATCAGCGACGCAAAGCTGCCGTAGGCGCGGATATGGCCAATGCGCAGGATCAAGCGGTCATTGAAGATCGCGCCCAGTGTCAGCCCGATAAAGTAGGCCGACGCTACGACACCGATCATGGTGGCGGACGCGCCTGCCGCATCGAGCCTAAGGGTGGTCAGGGAGGACAGGAAACCGTTGCCCAGGGCCACAATAAACAGCCCGAGCAGGGGCGCCAGCGCCATGGCCAGCAAACGCGGAGACATAAAAACCTCAAGGAATCGAACAGCGGACGGGCGCTTCTGCGCCAGTCAACACTCAGGCGTCTGCAAGCGAGCGCGGGATTCTAAGGCTTGGTGGGGATTTGCCAAGAGGGGCTTGCTGCGGCGTTGTGACGCAGGCGGCAGGGTGCCACCTGCGGGTTCAGTTTGATCGGGATCTGAGCGCGCTCAGTCCTCGGCGCAGTCGGAAAGCGATTCGGATAGCTGGCTGATAGCGCCCTGATCCTGCTTTTGCAGCGCCCGGTAATGCTTGATCACCACGGCTTCCTGGGGAGAGAGGCTGGCTTCCAGGGTCGGCGTATGCACCCCCAGCAGCACGTAAAGAATATCGGCGCCGCCGTGGGCAATACCGATCAGGTAGTTGGCCTTGGGCAAGCGCGCGCCAGACTCATAGTGCGCCTGGGCATTGCCTTCCACGCCGCCGAGTGCGGCGAATTCAGGTTGTGTCAGGTTCATGCTTTTGCGCACTTCCCTCAATCGGATTCCAACAGGTTTCACGGGCTTGGCCTTGGGAGAGTATCAAGGGACCATACACCCTTGAATTCAAAACGGGTGAAGTTAATCGAAAATACATGCAAATGGGTGTATTTGGCGGCTATATAAAGCGGTCCCTACCGTGCTGCTTGGCCATATAGAGCTTCTTGTCAGCGCTGGTAATCAGGCCGGCGGGTGTGACAGCGTGTTCGCCCGGCTGACACGTGGCGATCCCGGCGCTGGCGGTGATGTGCCCCAGCGGATGGGCGCTGTGTTCGATCCCCAGTGAGCGAATGGCCTCCAATATGTCGCGGGCCAGCAGCGCGGCGCCGTGGCTGTCGGTGTTGGGCAGCAACACCGCAAATTCTTCGCCGCCATAACGCACCGCCAGATCTCCCGGGCGTTTGACCGCTTGGCCAATGGCGGCGCCTACCGCGCTGAGGCAATCGTCACCCGCCGCGTGACCGTAGGTATCGTTGTAGCGCTTGAAGTAATCCACATCGAGCATGATCAACGACAGCGGCCACTGTTGCCGCGCCGCCAGGCGGATCTCATCGACCAACGCGCTGTCCAGCCGACGACGGTTGCCCAACCCCGTGAGACTGTCCGTCAACGCCATGTCGCGCATGGATCGGTGCGCCAGGCGTAACTCCCGCTCCATCAGCATCCGCAGGCGCAACTGGTTCAACACAATCAGGCCGAACACCGTGAACGCGCCAATCAGGAACAGCAACACGAAGCCGGTCTTGAACAAGTCCCACCGCCAGGGCGCGATGATCGACTCACGGGAAAGCCCCGCTTCAACCACCAGCGGATAGGCCGTCAACGCCCGGTACGCATACAGGCGCTCGGTGTCATCCACCACCGCCTTGACCTCGGCGATGCCTTCATTGGAAACCGGCAGGTAATGCTGGAAAATCGCGCTGTCCGCCAGGCTCTGGCCCACCACCGAGGCAATGAACGGCCGCCGTACCAGGATGGTGCCGTTGCGCAAGGCCAGGACCAGTGCGCCCTTGTCATCGATTTTGAAATCGCCGTAGTAATCCACGAAATAACTGACCTTGATGGTGCCCAGCAAGACGCCGGCGAATGAGCCGTCAGGGTTGTTCAAGCGGCGCGAGATCGGAATGATCAGTTCATCGGTGGAGCGGCTTTTCACCACCGCGCCGATGCGTACGCTGGGGTCCTCATGGGTGCGGTGATAGTGGAAGTAATCACGGTCGGCATTGTTCGCCGGTTCCGGAACCACGTCTTTGTCGGTCACGATCCACTGCCCATCCGGGCCGTAGATGAACAGCCCATGCAATTGCGGCATGAGCTTGGCTTGCTGGACCAGCAGGTTGTGGATACGCGCAACGTTGATGCCCTGCAGGCCGTCGCCTTCGACCCGTTCAGCGAGGGCGGCGGTCAGCACATCGACCTGGCGGATGGCGTCTTCGGCATGCTGCGCCGTGGCGCGTGCCAGGTTCGTCACAGAATCGCGGGCGGTGGCGAAGGCGGCGTGGTAGTCGCGCCAGGTGCGCCAGCCTTCGACGGCCAGGAACGCCAGGATCACCGTGAGCATGAAGGTCACGGTCAGGCGGAACGCGACACGCGCGCTGACCGCTTGGGTGAGGGGGCTGGAGTCCGGTGGTGTGCGTCCGAGCATGTGGGGGTCCTTGTGCGGCCGGTCTCGCTAAACCATAGCAGGCGAGCGAGCCCAGACGGTTGGGGCGGACAGATCACACGGTCGGACGCTCAGACGTATGGAGAGGGGAAGGGTTGAAAACGTTCAACTTTGTCGGGCCCGCGCGACCTCTACAGCGCGTTCAAGCCAGCCCCTGCCGTTGCTTCCAGTCACCGGGATACACCACGTAGCCAAACAGCGCGTGCCCGCCGTAAACCAATTCCGTTCCCTCGGGAATCCACAACACTTGCCCCGGCGTCACCCGGTAATGTTCGCCATTGGCCTTGAGTTCGAAGCAGCCTTCGATCACAAAGACCACCTCGTCATACAGCACCGTCCAACTCACCTCGGCGCCTTCCCAACGGGCGAAACCGACGCCCAGGTTGGGGGAGATTTCATTGCTCAAGGCACGCGCCACCCAGGCATCGCCGGGCGGCCCGCCGCGATGGATGAATTCAAGGTGACGGTGATCCACCAGCCTGACCGGTGCCTTGCTCATAGTTCGCTCCGGCTGTTCCACGCCGCCAGCCGAATGCGCGAGCGTACGCCCAGGCCCAGCAGCGGTTCGGGCGGGTTGCGCGAGGGCATGCCAGTGACGGCGTGGATGTCTTGCAGGCGCTGGGAGTGTGCGCCGACCACCCTGTCCGCGAGCAAGGTGCCGGAGATGGTGCCCCAGGCGGCGCCGACGCCGTTGTCGCAGGCGGTGGCGTACACGCCGTCGTCCAGCTCGCCGAAGAAGTTGGTGAAGTTGCGCGAGATCGCATACACGCCGCCCCAGGTGTGGGTGAAGTCGACGTGGGCCAGGTGCGGGTAACGCGCCAGCAGTGCGCGACGATGACCGCTGCGGATCTCCTGGCGCGTGCTGTCGCTGACGCTCTTGCCGTAGCGCGGTACGTGCTTGTAGGTGTTGCGGATCATCAGGCGGCGATCCTGGGTCATGCGCACGGTGGTGCCGGCGTGATCGGCCGGGGTCAGGCCCCAGTCGGGGAGGATGCCGGTGGCCTGCATTTCGGCGTCGGTCAGCGGGCGGGTCCAACTGGCGAAGGTCATCACCGGCAGCAGGCGGCTGCGCAGGTAGCCGAACTCTTGGGTGAAGATGCTGGTGCCCAACAACAGGCGAGGGGTGCGTACCTGGCCGTCGACACCTTGCAGCAGCCACTGGCCTTGGGCATCGCGTTGCAGGCCCTTGATCGGCGAGTGTTCCAGCAGTTCGACGTTCGGCGGCAAGGTCTCGGCCAACCCTCGTACTAATGCGGCAGGCTGCATCAGGTAGCACCCCGGCGTGTACACCGCGCGGCTGTAGTGATGAGTACCGATCACGCCCGCCAATTCCTCACGCTCGACGCTGCGAAACGGCTCGCCTAATTCCTTCATCAACCGCTCGAAATGCTCGAGATAGGCCAACCCGCGCGGGCCTACCGCGCCCTGGTATTTACCGGCGTGGGACCATTGGCAGTCGATCTGGTGGTGCTCCACCAGGCCTTGCAACTGGGCGATGGCTGCACGGTTCAGGCCGAGCAGGCGCTGTTTGTGTTCCGGGTCCGGGTGTTCCAGGGCCATCTTGTGCGGCAGGTCGATGACAAAGCCGGAGTTGCGCCCCGAAGCGCCGTAGCCCACGCGTTGCGCGTCGATCAATACAATGCGGGCCTCGGGCTGGTGCACGGCCAATTGCCGGGCAGCCGCCAGGCCGGCGAAACCGGCGCCGATCACGGCGTAGTCGACCTGTTGTTGTCCGTTCAAACGTTTGGCGGGTGCCGGTTCAGGCAGTGCGGCATACCAGCCGCAGTCCTGGTCATCGTGTGGCAGGTGGATAGCGCGGTTGTTCATCTTGTTATTCTCAGGCCACGTTTGAATGGGGAGGAAGGCAGGTCTGCAATAGCGCGCTGCGTTGTTGCTGGGCCTGGCGCCCAAGCAAGGCAAAGCCGCGCAGGTTGCCGCTGTCGTCATGGAACGCGGCGCTCAGGCCATCGGCCGTCAGCTCGATGCGCCATTGGCCGGTGCAGTCCATCGGCGCGGGCAACAGGCACAGCGGCGCGACGGGTGTCTTGACCGTCACCGGCATCAGCGGGTAACGCACCGGCGTGGGTTGCCCCAGCAGCGTGCGCGCCAACGCGTCGATGCCTTGATTGATCGGCGCCAGGTACGGCAGCAACTGGCCGTTGATTTCGATGCAATCACCCAGGGCAAAAATGCCCGGCACTGAGGTTTGCAGGTGTTCGTCTACCTGGATCCCGCGTCCACAGGCCACGCCTGCGGCTTGGGCCAACTCGACGCTGGGGCGCAAGCCCACGGCGGACAACACCAGGTCGGCTTGATGCTGCTCGCCGTTGGCCAATGTCAGGTCGAAGCCCTGCGCGCCACGCTCGATGTGCTGCAAGGTGGTCTGCAAGCTCCAGCTCACCCCCAGCGCGCTCAGCGCTTGTTGCAGATGCAACCCGGCAGCGTGCGGCAACAGACGCTCCATCGGCCAGTTGCCCAGGCCGATGACCTGGACCTGATAACCGCTGCTGGCCAGGTCATTGGCGAACTCGCAACCGATCAACCCATCGCCGAGGATCGCGATGCGTTCAACCCCCGCCAACTGCGTGCGGAAGGCCTGGTAGTCGGCCAAATTGTTCACGCTGACCAAGGCGTCGTGGGCACCTTGCACCGGAATGCGGATTGGCTCCGCTCCGCTGGCAAGCACCAGTCGGCCGTAGCTCATCTCGCCGAGGCTGGTGTGCAGGCGGCGGGCCTGGGTGTCGATGCGTTCCACGTGACAGTGCGGGTACACCCGAATGCCCAGGCGCTGCTCGATGGCCATCGGGCTTTCGCTGGCCAGGGCTTCGGCGCTACGGCCCTGGGCCAGGGCGATGGACAGCGCAGGCTTGGAGTAGGCGTGGCCGCTTTCACGGGTCAGCACGCGAATCTCGAGGTTCGGGTCCTGCTTGCGCAGGGCTTGGGCCAGGCCATAACCGGCGTGGCCGCTGCCGATGATCACCACCGGGCCGTTCACGACGTTTGCCTGCATGGGGGCGACAACCGGTGCCACCTTGACGGCGGTCACCGGTTCGCTGATCTCGATCATCTCGAAATCCGCCTTGCCCACCTTGCACTCCGGGCACAACCAGTCTTCCGGGATATCTTCCCAGCGCGTACCAGGGGCGATGCCGTCGTCGGGCCAGCCGAGGGCTTCGTCGTAGATCCACCCACAAATGATACATAGCCACTTTTTCATGGGGTCGGCCCTCACTCGCCTTGAATTCGCACAGCCAGGTTCTTGGTGCGCACATAGCTGTACAGCGCTTCCTGGCCTTTTTCGCGGCCGTAACCCGACAGCCCGACCCCGCCAAACGGCGTCTCGATGCCACCGGCAAACCATTCGTTGACGAACACCTGGCCCGCGCGCAAACGCCGGGCACAACGCAGGGCACGGTTCAAGTCCTGGGTGAACACACCCGCCACCAGGCCGAAGTCGGTGCCGTTGGCCAGTTCGATGGCGTGTTCTTCGCTGTCGAACGGCAGGATCGCCAGCACCGGCCCGAACACTTCGCTCGTGGCGATTTCCATGTCCGGGGTCACATCGCAAAACACCGTGGGCTGCATGAAGTTGCCGTGACGGCTGACCGCCTCACCGCCCGCCACCACCCGTGCCCCCTGTTGCTGGGCGCGTTGGCACATGGCCTGGATGCCCTGCAACTGGCCGGCGGAAATCACCGGGGTCAACTCGGCGTTTTCCGCACCAGTGCCGATGTGCAGGCCGCGGGCGAGGGCAGCGACGTGTTCCACCACCTCGGTGTAGATCGAGCGTTCCACCAACAGCCGCGACATCGCCGAGCAGACTTGCCCTGCGTTGAAAAAGATCCCGCTGCGCACGCTGGCCAGCAGTTGTTCGCGATCGGCGTCCGCGAACACCACGGCGGCGGACTTGCCGCCCAATTCCATCACGCTGGGCACGGCGTTTTCGGCGGCAGCGCGCAAGATGCTCTGACCGGTGGGCACCGAACCGGTAAACACAATCTGATCGACCTGTTTGTGTCCCGCCAGGTAAGCGCCGACTTCCCGCCCACGCCCACACAGCAGGTTGACCGCACCGCTCGGCAGCCCGGCCCGCTCGATGGCCTGCATCAACACGCACAGGCCCAGCGGCGACAGCTCGGGTGACTTGACCACCACCGCATTGCCCGCCGCCAGTGCCGGCGCCAGGGAGCGTGCACAGATCGACACCGGGAAATTCCACGGCACGATCTGCAACGACACGCCCATCGGCTCATACAGCGTGAAGTCCATGTAACCGTTGCCCAGCGGCACGGAGATGCCTTCGATCTTGTCCGCCATGCCGGCGTAGTACTCGAAGTAGCGCGCCGCTTCGATGAACTCGTCGCGTGCATCGTTGAGGGTCTTGCCGTTTTCCGCGCACAGGATGTGTGCGCCTTCGTCCGCCACCAAGCGGATTTGTCGGGCGATTTCCAGCAGCCAGGTCACGCGTTGGGCCGGGCGCACGCGGGTCAGGGCGCCGCTGTCGGCACAACGACGCGCCGCCAGCAGGGCACGCTCGGCGTCGGCGATACTGGCCTGGGCCATGGTCGCCACCGGCTGGTTGTCCGCCGGGTTGAGGATGGTCAGGTGCTGGTCGCTGTCGAGCCATTGCCCGTCGATGTAATTCAGCCAATGTGCAGGGGTCATGATTGTTCTCCGCCTCAGGCCGGCTTGACGCTGTCGAGCAACTGACGTGCTGCCCACTTGTGGAAGTAGTGGGTGGGCAAGTCCATTTCCGGCGAGAACGCGCCGCCGCCGTAACCCGGTGAGTTGCGGCCTTTCTGCATGCCTTCCACCGAGGCGATGTCTTCGGCGAACACCACGCGCCACGACTCCATCACGGCGTTGCGCGCGGCGGCGTAATGCGGGTCGAGGGCTTCGTCACCGACATAGAACAGGCGCAGGTGCTCAACGGTTTTGCCCGGCGCAATCGGCTCCAGCATCATCGCGAACGCGTGGTCGGCCTGGATGCCCAGCAGCACGTTGGGGAAGAACGACACGTACTCGGCGTTGCGCAGACGGTCGGCCGGCCACGACGGGAACGTCGGCAGGTGCGTACCGGCCACATCCGACAGGTTGTAGGCGTAGCTGCCTTGCCCGGCGAACTGGTCGAACAGAATGTTGTAGTGATCTTCCAGGCGCGAATAGCTGTTCAGGCTCGGGTGTACCCACGGCAGGTGATAGGCCTCGCAGTAGTTCTCCACCGCGAGTTTCCAGTTGCAGTTGACCTCGATGGCCATGGCGCCGCTGTCGCTTTCGCGGCGCATCAGGTCCATGCCGTCGTGGCCGAGGAACTGGGTCCAGCGTTCGGTCAATGGCGCCAGGGCGTCTTTCAATTCAGGGGCATCGCCGGACAGATTGACGAACACCATGTCCATCCAGATTGCGCTGCGCAGCGGTTTGAGGCCGTGTTTCTCGCAGGCGAAACGCTCGTCCTTATGTTGGTTGATGCCGCCCACATGGGGCGTGCCACGCAGGGCGCCGTTCAGGTCGTAAGTCCAGGAGTGGTAAGGGCAGCGGATCATGCCCTGCACGGTGCCAGCCTCTTGCACCAGCTTTACGCCGCGATGGCTGCACACGTTGTGGAACACCTGCACCTGGCCTTCACGGTTGCGCATGATCAACAGCGGCAAGCCCATGAAATCCACCGGCTTGACGTAGGCATTGGTCGGCAGGTCGCTGGCGAAACCAATGCACGCCCAGTTGCGGCCGAGCATCTGGTCGCGGTCCAGTTCGAAGAAGGACTGCTGGGTGTAGAAGTCGTTGGTCAGGCCGTGGGCCTGCTCGATGGGGCCCAGGACGGTTTCCAGGCTGTGTACGGGAATAAGGTTGGCGATGCCCATTATTGTTGTCTCCAGATCGCACGGTAGGTCGGCCTTGTTGGCCTTTGGCTGCGGCGATTCTTGAGGGCAGGGCGGGGGGCGGACAAACCATTTTTCAACACGCATTAATGAGGAAAAGTCATAGGTCTGCGCCGGGTTTATTTGTGCGTTTAGCTCATTAATCCGTGCAATTAAATGATTTGTTGAGGCCGGTTCAGCTGACGCATTGTGCCGTGTGCAATCCCGGCATTGCCGAATAAAAAATCCCATAAAGCGCTGTACTACAACAACAAGGGAGACAGCTGATGCGTGCTAACAGCGGCCTGTTCAAAGGCCTCAATCCAACCGTGACTGTCGTGTCGGTGGCTATCGTCGTGGCGTTCGTCCTGCTCTGTGCCATCCAGGGTGACCAGGCGACCGCCGTGTTCAAGACAGCTTCCGACGCCATCCTCCACGACTTCAAATGGTTCTATCTGGCCTTGGTCAGCGGCGTGCTCTGCATGCTGTTGATCATCGCCTGCAGTCGTTTCGGCGCGCTCAAACTGGGCCGCGAACACGACACGCCAGAGTTCAGTTTCAGCGCATGGATTGCGATGCTGTTCAGTGCCGGCATGGGCATTGGCTTGATCTTCTGGTCGGTGGCCGAACCGGTCCTGCACTATGCCAACAACCCCTTCGCCCCGGGCCTGACCGACGAGGCCGCGACCGTGGCGATGCGCCTGACCCTGTTTCACTGGGGCCTGCATCCCTGGGCGATCTTCACCATGATTGGCGTGAGCCTGGCGTACTTCGCCTACTGCAAAGGCTTGCCGCTGGCGTTGCGCTCCATCCTCTATCCGCTGATCGGCAAGCGCATCTACGGACCGATCGGCCATGTGGTCGACATTCTCGGGGTGGCGATTACCGCCTTTGGGGTGTCGCAGTCGCTGGGGCTGGGCGTGGTGCAGATCAACACCGGGCTGCATCAGGTGTTCCAGGTGCCGGTGAGCATTGGTTTGCAACTGTCGATCATCGCGTTTGTCAGCCTGATCGCGGCGGTGTCGCTGGTGGCGGGTTTGTCCAAGGGCATGAAGCGCTTGTCCACCCTGAATATGTGGATCTCCTTCGGTCTGATGCTGGTGGTGCTGGCGCTGGGGCCGACCCGTTACATCCTCAATTTTTTCTTTGAGGCGACGGGGGATTACGTGCAGCACATTGTCGGTTTGAGCTTCTGGACCGACACCCAGGCCGACACCCAATGGCAGAACAGCTGGACCGCGTTCTACTGGCCGTGGTGGATGACCTGGGGGCCGTTTGTCGGGCTGTTCATTGCGCGCATCTCCCGTGGCCGCACCATTCGTGAACTGATCCTCGGTGCCCTGGTGGTGCCGACGCTGGTGACCATCTTGTGGATGTCGGTGTTTGGCGGGGCCGCTTTGAAGGACGAACAACAAGCGCGCAAGGCCAACGCCCAATTGCCGGTGGCCGAGCAGGTTGAAGGCGCAGCGTTCGCCGGTGGACCGGTGTTGCAGGCGACCCAGAAAGAAACCACCGCTGCCATGTTCACCTTGCTTGAACGTCTGGACGGCCCGGCGGTGGGCGGTGTGCTGTGCATCATCGTATGCCTGTTGCTCGCCGTGCATTTTGTGACGGCAGCCGATGCGGGTACCCAGGTGTTGTGCATGCTCAATTCGGTGGGCAGCATCAACCCGCCCAATTGGATTCGTGTGTTGTGGTGTTTTCTTGAGGGGGCCATTGCGGCGGGGCTGTTGTTGGCGGGTGGGCTGATTGCGATCCAGATGGCGAGCATCATTATCGGGCTGCCTATTGCGCTGTACTTGCTGGTGGCGGGTTATAGCCTGATCCGCAGTTTGCGGGCCGATACCATGAGTACGGTCGAAGGGTTGATGATGCGTCCGACGGCCAATGATGCGTTGGGCGAACTGGCCACCAATGACGGGCGATTTGCACCGGCGCCGGCGCTGATCAGCCACTAGCGTTGTGGGAGGGGGCTTGCTCTGTCGGTGTACATATCCGTTATTTAGGTAACGGCGGCTTATGGTTCCGCTCTTACAGCGGCTCACTTTTGGAAAGGCCCAAAAGTAAGCAAAAGGCCTTCGCCCCAACACTCGGCACCTCGCCGTAGGCTCGGTGTGCCCGTAATTCGACATGGATTTGGGGGGCCGCCGCCACGCGCCATCCATGGCGCGGGGCGGCTAAACCGGCGTCCTGCCGGTTTACCCCCCAAATCCATGCCGAATTCCGGCCAGCGTGTTTGACGGGGCGATTGCAGATCAAAAGCAAAAGCGCGGCGGCCTTAGAGCCGACCGGTATTTTATGCCATCCGCAGTTCAAATGTGGGAGGGGGCTTGCCCCCGATGACGATGCGTCAGCCAATAAATGAGTCGACTGACACTCCGCCTTCGCGAGCAAGTCGAATCGTCGCACCGCCCCTCCCACAGGGTCCATCGCTGCACCTACGCTACCAGGCACTCACGCCGCATCAATCATCTGCGCCACATGGCTCAGCAACCAGTGACGGAAGCGGTTGACGCTCTGTCGGTTGGCCGCACGCCCCTGGGGTTCCAGCAGGCAGAACTGCGCGTCAGTGCGCAGGTACACATCCGTCGGTCGCACCAATTCACCTTTCTGCAAGTGGTCGCCCAGCAGGTTCGACCACGCCAGGGCGATGCCCTGACCGGCCAATGCCGATTGGATCAGCATCGAATAACTGTTGATGTTGATGCGACGGCGCGGCTCCGGTGTCCGGTAGCCCAGGTTGCTGAACCAGTCCTTCCAGCCGATCCAGTCACTGTGTGGGTCTTCCAGCCATAACCAGGTGGCTTCGCCCAACTGTTCAGGGGTGACGATCTGCGGGTGCTGTGCCAGATAGGCCGGGCTGCATACCGGGAAAATCTCTTCGCTGAACAGCGGCGTGATCTGCACGTTTTTCGGCGGTTTGCTGCAGTAGAACAGCGCCAGGTCCGCGTCCAGGCGAGACAGGTCGTGGTTATGGTCTGTGGCGATAATCCGCAGGTCGATCTCTTCGTTCTGGCGCTGGAATTCCGACACCAACGGCAATAGCCACAGCGACGCCATGGCCGTACTGGTCAACACCGTCACCTGTTGCGCGCCGCGCCAGTGCCGCACGCCTGCAGTGGCGTGCGCCAGTTGCTGGAGGTTTTCGCGCACGGTTTCGCCGTACTGCTGGCCAGTGCTGGTGAGGTTGATTTCGCGGGTGGTTCGGGTGAACAGCGGCGTACCCAGGTAGTCTTCCAGCACGCGGATCTGGCGGCTGATCGCACCTTGGGTGACATTCAATTCCCGCGCGGCCAAGGTAAAGCTCAAATGGCGCGCAGCGGCCTCGAAAGCCACCAGGCTATTGAGGGGGGGCAGGGGGTGCAATTTCATCAGGCATCACTTTTTATAGGTTTTATACAGCGTGCATGATTGTGCAGAAGCTGGAGGGTGGTCGCTACTGTTTTGACGGGTGTCAGACGGTTGGTTTTCTCACTGGGCGATGGCTGTTTACAGAGGCACCTTGGATTTTGACTTGCTGGTCTTGGGCGTACCCAGCACTCGATTCAACTCACCTGCGACCGCGATCAGTTGCTGCTCAAGCGCTTCAACCTCTGACTGACTAATTCCGTTATTGATGATCTGGAGGGTTTTAGTCTGTTTTTTTGAAGTAGGTACAAGGTTGTGCACATCCTGCGAAACCAACGCCTGTCGTAGCAGGTTATTGATTACGGTTTGATAGCCCGTTCCTGCGTATTCCGCACGCTCACGTGCGGCTTCGATCACGGCATCGTCCAGCATGATCGTGATGCGTGTCTTGCCCTTGTTGCTGGCGACGGTGCCGCGCTTGCCGCTGCTGAAGTCGTATTCGTCTTTCATGTTTCAAGCCCCCAGGTAGTGGCGCTGTTCATTTTTGGACGCAAGCCTGGCACTGATAATGCGAACGAAATCTGGATCGCGATAGGTGTAGGCCACTATCAATATGCGTCCCTTAGCGTCTGTTCCCATGGTCACCCAGCGCTCTTCATGGTGATCATGGTCTTGTATTGTCAGGCCTGCCTCGTCATAAAACACCGGTTCTGCATCAGCCAGGCTAATGCCTTTGTGCTTGCGCTGATTGGCAATGTTTTTCGCCTCGTCGTATTGAATCCTGAATGTTTTCATTATGCATATTTTATATGTATAAAAAAGCGTTTGAATGAACCGTCAGTCAGGGAAGGAGCAGCCGGTAGGACTATGATGTGGCTGTGTCTTTTCCCATCAGATCGGAGGGGGGAGCAATCTTGATGGGGTTGCTAGCCTATTTCTGCGCGTAATGGTCGACCCGTTACGTAGTGAAGTTCGGTTTTGATTGTCAGATGATTTATCCCCCACTTGGGCGGGAGACTTTGTATCTCCCGAAGGCGGTCTATCGGTACGCCTATCCGCTACCTGAATAACGCACACGCACTCAACTCAAAAAATGCATTTCCCTGATCATCAACAAAATAAATATTAAAAAACCTGATTATTAGCATATGACTAAAAAACCTTTTACAGGCGTTTCTTAGACGAATACCTTTCAGTACAGACACGACACACTCGACCCGACCCCTCGCATGGTGGAGGTGAGCACCGACTTAACCCATCTGCGAGGGCCCCCTGATCATGACCACCTGACCCATCCCCCCAGCCTCACACCCACCTTGCGTTCCCGCTGCCGGCCCCGCCGAGCCACGGTTTCGTTCGCCCCAAAAAAATGATCCGGGTCCAACCGTATGAGCCATTCCACACTGTTCCCCCAAACCATCTACACCTTGCCCTACGACAACAACCGCCTGGCCCTTGGCGCCGTGCCCAAACATGAAGACCCCTTGCAGGAACGCCTGGACCGCAAGCAAAAGCTCGCCGCCGCGTACCGTCTGTTTGGCCGCCTGGGTTATGAAGTCGGCGTCGCCGGTCACTTCACCGCCCGCGACCCGATTCATCCGGAGCAGTACTGGATCAACCCCCTGGGCGTACCGTTCTCGCAAATCACCGTCTCCCACCTGTTGCGCGTCGACAGCCACGGCCAGGTGGTCGAAGGCGAAGGCTTGCTCAATACCAGTGCCCTGGAGCTGCACCACGATTTGCAGCAAGCGCGGCCGGACGTGGTGGGCATCGCCCACTTGCACGGTTTCCATGGCCGCGTGTGGTCCTCGTTGGGCCGCCTGTTCGACCCGATCACCGCCGAGTCCGGCGCGTTCCTCGATGACCAGGTGATCTTCCCGCGCCACGCCTTGCGCACCGCCAGCGGCGCGCTGGAGCAAGACCGCAAGATCGTCGCCCAGGCCTTTGTCGAAACCTTCGCCCAGAACAACCTGTTGGTGTGGCAGAACCACGGCCTGTGGGTCACCGGCCAGACCGTGGAAAGCGCCGCCTGGCGTTTCATCCTTGCCGAAGACACCGCCCGCGTGCACCTGCTGGCGCACTCGGCCGGCACGCCGCTGATTCCTGCGCCGGACGCGCTGGAGGGCGGTATCGACAAGGCCCGCCACGAGTTCTTTGCCTGGCTCAACTTCCTGCCGCTGTGGGACCAGATCCGCACCGAAGAACCCGACCTGTTCAACTGAGGCGCCCGCCATGCACAGTCTTTCCCGACGGCAATTGCTGCTGGCCGGTGGCGTTCTCGCGGCCGGTTCCCTGCTGGGCCAACACGCCTACGCGGCAGAACCGCTGCGCGTGTGGCGCTACAAGGGCACCGCTGCCTCGTTCCTCGCCGACGCCGGCCAGGCCGATACGCCGTACCCGGTGGAATGGGTGGACGTCAGCGGCGGCAACCTGGTGCTGGAAGCGCTGAGCAGCGGCCATCTGGACTACGCCTTCATGAGCGAGATCCCGCCGATTTTCGCTTCCATCGCCAAGGTGCCGATTGCATTGGTGGCGCTCTACCAGGGCGACCGGAACGACACCAGCCTGGTGGTGAAAAAAACCAGCGGCATCCGCACGGTGCAGGACCTCAAGGGCAAGACCATCAGCTATGTGCGCGCCACCAACACCCACTATTTCGTGTTGAACATGCTCGCGCAAAACGGCCTGAAACTGGCCGATGTCAAGGCGGTGCCGCTGCCGATGCAGGACGCGTTGACGGCTTTTCGCAACGGCCATGTGGACGCCATCGCCACCGGCGGCATCAGCGCCCTGCAAGCCACCAGCCAAATGGACGGCGAACTGCTGGCGGATGTCAGCCAGTACTACTCCGGCAACTACGTGATTGCGACCACGCAACAGGTATTGGCCAACCCTCAACGCCGCAGCCAGGTAGGCGATTTCTTGCGGCGTGAGCAAGCCACCTGGGCCTGGGTCAACGCCCATCCCGAACGCTGGGCCGAGCGCAGTGAAGCGCTGACCGGCATCGACCGCGCCTTGTACCTGCGCCAGTTCCAGCAACGCAGCCGCCCCGGCCGCCTGCTGGGCATCGATGCCGACGCCATGACGTCCCAGCAACAGGTGGCCGACCTGTTCTATCACAACCATTTGATCAGCCAGAGCGTCGATGCCCGACCGCTGTGGCGCGACGACTTCAACCCTATTCTGAACAGTTGACCTGCCATGAAACTCACTGCCTACCGTTCCACCCTGCACCTCGCACCCTTGATGTTCGCCGGTTTCTCCATGCTGCCGGCTTATGCCGCCACCACCGATGACACCCTCGACACGGTGATCGTCACCGGTTCCCGCGGCAGCGAGGCGCGCACCGTCACCAGCAGCCCGGCGCCGATTGATGTGATCAGCGCCCAGCAACTGGAAAAGACCGGCGACAGCAGCCTGCGCGCCGCCTTGCAGAAAACCTTGCCGTCGTTTGCCCAGCGCCCGTCCGGCTCGTCCAACGACAGCATCGCCCGACCTTACAGCCTGCGTGGCCTCAACGGCTCCAACGTGCTGGTATTGGTCAACGGCAAGCGCCGTCACAACAGTGCGGTGATCAACCTCGATTCCACCGCGGCCTACGGCACCAACCCGGTGGACCTGGACATGATCCCGGTCAGCGCCATCGACCATATCGAAGTACTGCGCGACGGCGCGTCGGCGCAATACGGCTCGGATGCGATTGCCGGGGTGATCAATATCATCCTCAAGCAGAGCGACAACGGCGGTTCGGTCAGCACCTCCTATGGCGAATACACCAAGGGCGACGGCGGCACGATTCGCCAGACGCTGAACAGTGGTTTCGCGCTGCCCAACGACGGTTTCTTCAACCTGTCCCTCGACGCCAAGTCCCAGCAGACCGCCGTGCGTGCGCGGGACGCCACCGGTGCGTTCTACTACCGCCAGCCCGACGGTTCCGCCGACCCGCGCGAGGCCAACGACAAAGACGTGCAGAAGAACGGCCTGCCGAAAATCAAGGCGATCAACGTCGCCTACAACGCCGAACTGCCGCTGGACGATGTGACCCTGTATTCGTTCTCCACCCTCAGCAACCGCGATGCGCGGGGCGGGCAGAACTACCGCCGGCCCAACTCCACCAACATCATCCCGTCGATCTACCCCGACGGCACCGCGCCGTTCTACACCCTGCGCGAAACCGACTACCAGGTGGCGGCCGGCGGCAAGGGCAAGGTCGCCGAATGGAACTGGGACTTAAGTTCGACCTTCGGCCGCGACAAAGGCGTGGCCGGTGCCGACGAAACCCTCAACGCGTCGCTAGGCCCGTCGAGCCCGACCCATTTCACCACCTACACCAACTACTTCGACCAGTGGACCAACAACCTCGACCTGACCCGCGCCTTCGACGTGGGCCTGAGCAAGCCGCTGCAAGTCTCCGGCGGCCTTGAACACCGGCACGAACGCTACAAGACCGAGTCCGGCAACCCGCTGTCGTATATCAACGGCGGCTACGTCTACCCCAGCGGTCCGCTGGCCGGGCAACCGGGCGCAGTGGGGGCCCAGGGCGCGATCACCCTGACCCCGGAAGACGAAGGCCAGGCCAGTCGCAACAGCTACGCCAGCTATGTGGATGTGGGCGTCAACCCAACGGAAAAACTCTATGTCGGTGTGGCCGGGCGCTTCGAACATTACGATGACGATTCCGGCAACACCCGCAGCGGCAAGCTCTCGCTGCGCTACGACCTGACCCCGGAATTCGCCCTGCGCGGCACCTTGAGCAATGGCTTCCGGGCGCCGTCGCTGTCGCAATCGGTGTATGCGCAAACCGCCAACCAGTACACCTCGGTCAACGGCGTGGCGCAGTTCGTCGAGGCCAAGTCGGTGCGGGTGGATTCCGTGCTGGGCCAGGCCCTCGGCGCCGAGGCGCTCAAGCCGGAGAAGTCACGCAATATCAGCGTCGGCTTTGCCTGGAAGCCGCTGCCGGAAGCCAACGTGACCCTCGATGCCTACCAGATCGAGATTCGCGACCGCATTGCCCAGACCGGCTTCCTGTATGGCACCGGGGTTGACCAGATCCTGCAAGCCAACGGCTACCGTCCCGGCTATCGGGTGAAGTACTTCACCAACGCCGCCGACACCACCACCCGTGGTATCGACCTGGTGACCGATTACCGCGTCGACTACGGCGCCTTTGGCACCGTCAAATACGGCGTGGCCGCCAACTACAACAAAACCACCATCGACAGCATCAAGTCGACGCCCGCATCCCTCACTGCCGCCGGCAGCAACCTGGTGCTGTTCGACCGCGTGGCCCAGGGTTACCTGACCGTGGCCAACCCCAAGACCAAGCTGATCCTCAGCGCCAACTGGAAGGTCGACAACTTCGACGTCAACGCCGGCCTGACGCGCTACGACAAGGTCATCGCCCGCGACGCCAACCCCGCCTACGACGTGACCTACGGCGCCAAATGGCTGACCGACCTGGAGGTGGCCTACAACTTCACCAAGAACCTCAACCTGGCGGTGGGCGGCAACAACATCCTCAACGTGCGTGCCGACAACAACGCGTTTCCCCAGGGCGATATCAACGGTTTTCCGAAGTTCGGCAGCATCTCGCCGTTCGATCCCTACGGCGCGTTCTGGTACACCCGCGCCACCTACAACTTCTGATGAGGACTGCGACATGAGCCAACACGACCGCCAAATCCTGCTCGGCGCCTTCATCCCCAGTGCGGGCATCATGGGCTCGGCGTGGCGCCACCCGAGTGCGGCCACGGATTCGTTCCGCGACTTCGAACACTACCGCTGGATCGCCGAAAAACTCGAGGCGGCGCGCTTTCATGCGCTGTTCTTCAACGACTCGGTGAATGTCGACCTCGACCCGCTGGCCCTGGCCCGTGGCCCCAACAGTGTGCGCTGGGACCCGCTGGTGCTGCTGCCGGCGCTGGCCCTGGCCACGCGGCATATCGGCCTGATCGCCACCGCCAGCACCACCTACAACGAGCCGTACAACATTGCGCGCAAGTTTGCCAATATCGACCACCTGAGCGGCGGGCGGGTGGGCTGGAACTTGGTCACCTCGTTGGGCGGCGGCGAGAACTTCAACCGCGACGACCATATCCAGCACGCCGACCGGTACGAGCGCGCCGAAGAGTTCTACGACGTGGTCACCGGCCTGTGGGACAGCTGGGCCGACGATGCGTTTATCCAGGACAAGGCCAGCGGGCAGTGGCTGGATACCGACAAGCTGCATGTGCTCAACCACCACGGCAAACACTTCCAGGTGCAAGGCCCGCTCAACGCTTCGCGCCCGGTACAGGGCTACCCGGTGATCGCACAGGCCGGGTCTTCCGACGCCGGTCGACGTTTGGCGGCGCGGGCCGGGGAGTTGATCTTCACCGCGCAGCACACGGTGGAGCAGGGTTTGGCGTTCTATCAGGAGATCAAGCAGACCGCCGCGGCGTTGGGGCGCAACCCTGAACACCTCAAAGTGCTGCCGGGCGTCTCGACCGTGATCGGCCGCACCCAGGCCGAGGCGCAGGCCAAATACGATCAGTTGCAGGAACTGCAAGACCCCAAGGCCTTCCTCAGTTCCATCTCGCGCTTTACCAGCCTGGGGTTTGATTTGTCGGAGCTGCCGTTTGATTCCCAGGTGCCGTTGCCGCCGGAGCAGTTCGACACCAACACCCACAAGAGCCGCCAGAAACTGGTGTTCGACCTGATCCGCCGCGAGCGCCCGACGGTGCGTGAGTTGTTCAACAAACTCACCGCCGGTGGCCATCGCATCCTCATCGGCACGCCTGAGAGCGTGGCGGATGACTTCCAGGAATGGTTCGAAAGCGGCGCTGCCGATGGCTTTAACGTGATGTTCTCCGGGCTGCATCAAGGCATCGCCGACTTTGCCGATGGCGTGGTGCCGGAGCTGCAACGCCGGGGCTTGTTCCGCACGGAATATCAGGGCCAGACCCTGCGCGAGAACCTCGGTCTGCCGTATATCGCCAACCGTCATCAGGGAGCGCAGGCATGAAGCAGCTTTCAGTCGCCATGCTGGCGTTGCTGCTGGCAGCCTGCGGCGGGCCCCCCGATAAAGCCACCCAGGTGGAACCCGGCAAGCCACAAAGCGGCGGCACCTTGCGCGTGGCGTTGGACGGCGACCCGCAGTGTGTCGACCCGCAGCAAGCGGGCAATAACACGGCGCTGAATGTGGGGCGGCAATTGGTGGACTCGCTGACCGATCAAGACCCGGTCAGCGGCGATATCGTGCCGTGGCTGGCCGAGCGCTGGGAGGTGGACGCCGATTCGCGGCGTTTCACTTTCGTGCTGCGCCAGGGCGCGACATTCAGCGACGGTGCAGCGGTGGATGCGGCGGCGGTGAAGGCCAATCTGCAAGCCATTGTGGCGCTGGGCGCACGCTCGATTTTAGGCTCGACTTACTTGGCGGGACTCAAAAGCATCGAGACGCCGGACAGTCACACCGTGGTAGTTGAATTCGAACAACCCAATGCGCAATTCCTGCAAGCCACCTCGACCATGACGCTGGGGCTGCTGTCACCGGCCAACCTGGCGCTGCCCTCGGCGGACCGCTGCCAGGGCCAGTTGGTCGGCTCCGGTCCCTTTGTGCTCAAGTCTTTCGTGCATAACCAAAAAGTCTCGCTGGTACGGCGTGACGATTACGCCTGGGGCTCATCCCTGGCGGCGCACAAGGGCAAGGCCTGGCTGGACGGTATCGACTTCCTGATCATCCCCGAATCCGGCGTGCGCCTGGGCAGCCTGGCTTCCGGGCAGATCGAGGTGAACACCAGCGTGGCGCCCCAGGATGAACCGAGCATCGAGGGCCAGGGGCTGGTGTTGTTGACCCGCGCCAACCCCGGTGTGGTGTTCAACCTGGCGCTCAACGAATCGACGCCGCTGTTTGCCGATGTGAAGGTGCGTCAGGCCTTGAGCAAGGCGATTGATCGTGCCGAGTTGCAGCGCATCATTTCGCGCTATCAAAAACCGGCGACTGCGTTGCTCGCGACCAGCACGCCGCTGTACCGCGATTTTTCCGGGTTGTTGGCCTACGATCCGGAGGGCGCACGTCAGTTACTCGACGAGGCCGGCTGGCAAGTGGGCGCCGATGGGGTGCGGGTCAAGGACGGCCAGCGCCTGTCGTTTCGCCTGGATTATTGGCAGCAGACGCCGATCCTGGAGCTGGTGCAGCAGCAGTTGAAAGGCGTGGGCGTGGATTTCCAGCT
This sequence comes from Pseudomonas nabeulensis, assembly GCF_004682045.1. Lineage (GTDB taxonomy): Bacteria > Pseudomonadota > Gammaproteobacteria > Pseudomonadales > Pseudomonadaceae > Aquipseudomonas > Aquipseudomonas nabeulensis. The sequence goes on along the minus strand of NZ_QUZT01000040.1, from coordinate 29,478 downwards.
GAATAAATCCACCATCAGCCAGGTCACGGCGATCCAGGCGGCGGGAGATTTCAGCGTGCGCTTTCTCAACCTGACCCGCGCCGATCCGGATGTGTTGCGCACGGTGTATTACGCCGAGGGCTATAACATCAACAAGCGTGAGCCGAGTGAGGTGGACCGCTTGTTGCGCGAGTCTTCCGAGACCCTCGACACCGCCAAGCGCCAAGTGCTGATCGACCAGGCCAGTGAGTTGTTGTTGCGCGACGGTCATGCAATTGCTCTCGTGGAACTGGCGACCGTGCTGGCCCACGGCAAGAACGTCCAGGGCCTGCACTATGAGGCGTCGTCGCGGTTGCAGTTCTTCGACACCTGGTTGCAGCCATGAAGGGCGCGGCGTTCTACCTGTTGGCCCGGGGCGGCCAGGCGTTGCTGGTGTTGTGGGCGGCGTTCAGTGTGTCGTTTGTGATTCTGTATGCGCTGCCCAGCGACCCGGTGAGCATCATGCTTAACCAGAGCGGCGAGCAGACCTCGGTCAACCTGCAACAAGTGGCTGAGTTGCGGGCGCAATACCATCTGGATGAGCCGCTGGCGGTGCAGTACGGCATTGCGTTGTGGCACGCGGTGCAGCTGGATTTTGGTCACTCGATCCAGAGTGGCCAGCCGGTGTCGGCATCGCTGGCCGAGGCATTGCCGAAGACCGCAGCACTCGCGCTGGTGTCGTTGGTGGTGTCGCTGGTACTCGGTGTGGGGCTCGCGTTGGTGGCCAGCCTGACCCGCCAGCGCTGGCTGCGAGACCTGTTGCTTGGCTTGCCGGCGGTGGCGGTGTCGTTACCGACGTTCTGGGTGGGGCTGTTGCTGTTGCAGTGGTTTTCCTTTGGCTGGCACTGGTTCCCAGCCATGGGTAATCAAGGGCTGGCCTCGCTGGTACTGCCGACGCTGACCTTGGCGATCCCCACCAGCGCCGTGATCGCCCAGGTATTGGCGCGCTCGTTGGCCGCCACCTCGCGCCTACCGTTTGTGGACGCCTTGCGCGCCAAGGGGTTGAGCCCGTTGCGGGTGCTGTTGACCCATGTGCTGCATAACGCGGTGATCCCGATCCTCAGCCTGAGCGGGGTGATCGTGGGGTCGTTGCTGGCGGGCTCCGTGGTGACTGAAACCGTGTTCTCCCGCGAAGGCATTGGCCGTCTGGCCCAAGGCGCGGTGAGCAGCCAGGACATTCCGGTGGTGCAGGGCGTGGTGGTGTTGGCGGCGCTGATTTTTATCAGCGTCAACCTGCTGGTGGACCTGCTGTATCCGTTACTCGATCCACGTATTCGCGCAGGTGCCCGATGAGCCTTGTATTGACTGCCGTGTTGCCACGGCCACGCCATTTCAGCGTGCTGCGCCGCCGCCCACTGTTGCCGCTGGGGGTAATCGTGTTGTTGCTGGTGCTCGGCTGGGCGCTGTGGCCGCAGTTGTTTACGCATTTCGATCCCTTGCTTGGCGTGCCGGCCAACGCGTTGCAAAGCCCTTCGACGGCGCACTGGTTTGGCACCGATCACCTGGGCCGCGATCTCTATAGCCGCACCGTATACGGCGCGGGTTTATCGTTGCGCGCCACCTTGCTGGCGGTGTTGATCGCGTTGTTCAGCGGCATTGTGCTGGGGGTGCTGGCGGGGTTTTTCGGCGGCTGGGTGGATGCCGTGTTGATGCGTTGCGTGGAAGTGCTGATGGCGATCCCCGCGCTGTTGCTGGCGATGGCGGTGATCACGGTGCTGGGGTTTGGCACGGTGAATATCGCCTTGGCGGTGGGCTTGTCGTCAGTGGCGACCTTCGCCCGCCTGGTGCGCGGTGAAGTGCTGCGCTGGCGCGCCAGCACCTTTGTCGAAGCTGCATCGGCCTGCGGCGTGGGGCCGTGGACGATTATCCTGCGGCATATCCTGCCCCATGCCAGCGCGCCGGTATTAGCCTTGGCGGCGTTGGAGTTCGGCAGTGCGGTGCTGTCGGTATCGGCCTTGAGCTTTCTGGGCTTCGGCGCGCCGCCGCCGCAACCGGAATGGGGCTTGCTGGTGGCCGAGGGGCGCAATTACATGATTTCCGCCTGGTGGTACACCAGCCTGCCGGGCCTGGTGGTGGCAGCGGTGGTGGTGTCGGCCAACCAACTGGCGCGGGCGTTGCAGCAGGATCAAGGGGGTACACGATGACCGAACAGATGTTGTTGGAGGTGCGCGACTTGCGCATTGCCTATCACGGTCGCGACGGGCGCACGGAAGGGGTGGCGGGGATCGACTTTCAGCTCAAGGCCGGGGAGATCCTGGCGATTGTCGGCGAGTCCGGTTCGGGTAAATCCACCACCGCTGCGGCGTTGGTGGGGTTGCTGGCGGGCAATGCGCAGATTGAGTCCGGCAGTATTCGTCTGGCGGAGCAGGAGCTGACCAGCGCCAGCGAGCGCCAATGGCAAAGCATTCGCGGGCGCAGCGTGGGTTTTGTGCCCCAGGACCCAGCGTTGTCCCTGGACCCGGTGAAACGTATCGGCCAGCAGTTGGTGGAAGCGCTGACCCTGCACGGCGTACCCAAGGTATTGGCGCGTCAGCGCAGCCTGGAACTGCTGCGGGAAGTCGGCTTGCTAGACGCTGAACGGATTGCGCGTGGCTTTCCTCATCAACTCTCCGGCGGCATGCGCCAACGGGTGTTGATCGCCATCGCCTTGGCCAACGACCCACCGCTGGTGATCGCCGACGAACCCACCAGCGCATTGGATGTGGGCGTACAGCGGCAGATCCTCGACCGCCTGCAAACCCTGGCCCGTGAGCGCGGCACGGCGGTGTTGTTGATCACCCATGACTTGGGCGTGGCACTGGACCGGGCGGATCGGTTGCTGGTGATGCACCAGGGGCGGATTGTCGAAACCGGTGCCGCGCGGCGTGTGTTTGAAGCACCGCAGCATGCCTACACCCGGCAATTGCTGGAGGCCGCGCCGAGCCTGTTGGTGCAACAGCGGCGGTCCACGAGTGTGGTTGCGTCGGATAAAACACCGCTGCTGACCGTTCAAGGTCTACGCAAGGACTTTTCCACGTGGCGTCATTCGACATCGCTGGCGGTGGACGATGTGTCGTTTCATCTGCCGCGCCATGGCACCACCAGCCTGGTGGGCGAGTCGGGCTCGGGCAAGTCCACCACGGCGCGGTTGATCCTGGGGTTGGAGCGGTTGGACAGCGGCAGTGTGCTGTTTGACGGGCAAGACATCAGCCGGGTTTCGCGGCGTGACTGGCTGGCGCTGCGGCGGCGGATCCAGGTGGTGTATCAGAACCCCTATGCGTCGCTGAATCCACGGTTGAGCCTGGAGCAGATCATCAGCGAGCCCTTGCAGGCATTCGATATTGGCGACCCGGCGTGGCGCAAGCAGCGCGCGGCGACCTTGCTGGAACAAGTGGAATTGCCGGCGCGGTTGCTGGGCAGCCAGCCGGTGGCGTTATCCGGCGGGCAACGCCAGCGCGTGGCGATTGCCCGGGCGTTGGCGTTGGAGCCGCAGTTATTGGTGTTGGATGAGCCGTTGTCGGCGCTGGATGCGTCGATCCAGGGGCAGATCTTGAAGCTACTCGCGGATTTGCAGGCGCGCTTGGGGTTGAGCTACCTGTTTATCTCCCATGATCTGGCGGTGGTGCGGCAGATTTCCGACCATGTGGTGGTGATGCGCGGGGGCAAGGTGGTGGAGCAGGGGGCGTGTGAGCAGATCTTTACGGCGCCGGGGAGTGACTATACGCGGAGCTTGTTGGCGGATATTCCGGGACGGTTGTTGGATGTTGGGTGATGGAGTACATATCCGTTTTTTAGGTAACGGCAACTTATGGTTCCGCTCTTACGGCGGCCCACTTTTGGAAGGACCCAAAAGGAAGCAAAAGGTCCTCGCCCCACCACTCGGTGCCTCGCCTAGGCTCGGCATGCCCACGCTCCAAAGCCTGCGTTCGGCCAGCGTGTTTGACGAGGCGACCGCAGATCAAAAGCAAGAGCGCGGCGGCCTTAGAGCCGACCGGTTGGGTGTGTCGTACTCGGTCAACACTGTGGGAGGGGGCTTGCCCCCGATGGCGGTGTGTCAGCTGCAAACTTTTCGGCTGACACTCCCTCATCGGGGGCAAGCCCCCTCCCACAGTTTTGATCTCCATACATCAGGTAGAGAGTGGTTTGCTCTGGCTCTGGCTCTGGCTCTGGCTCTGGCTCTGGCTCTGGCTCTGGCTTTTGATTTGGCTTTTGATCTTAGGCGCCCCGTTAAACCACGCTGGCCGAACGCAGGCTTGAATCCGTGGGTAACCCGGCAGGACGCCGGGTTAGCCGCCCCGCGCCATGGATGGCGCGTGGCGGCGGCCCACGGATTCAAGCCGGAGAGAGGGCACACCGAGCCTAGGCGAGGTGCCGAGTGGTGGGGCGAAGGCCTTTTGCTTACTTTTGGGCCTTTCCAAAAGTGAGCCGCTGTAAGAGCGGAACCATAAGCCGCCGTTACCTAAATAACGGATATGTACTCCGACCAAACACCTCCACCAAATGACACACCGCCATCGGGGGCAAGCCCCCTCCCACATTTAACCCCTCATACAACCTGTAACCGGGGACTGCCGCTCTCTACCACAAACTGCTTGAGGGTCGACACGGTGGCCTGTGGATCCAGCCGATCAGAGATAGCCTGCATCTTCACCGACAACTGCCCAGGCGTCAGTTCCAGCGACAAATACCCGCGCGGGCGACTGTCATAAAACCGAATCTGCGGATTGGCCGGCAAGATCGACTGCACCGCCTCATAACTCGGCCCATTCGACGTAATCGATGTGCCCACAAACTCCGCCGCCACCAGTTTCGACTCCGGATCCTCCGGCCGCTCATACAAATGGTTGGCCCAGAACGAATGGTAATCCCCACTCAACACCACCGGATTCGCCACTCGGGTGTCCCGCAGGTTTTCGATCAGCCGCCCACGCGCCGCCTGGAACCCATCCCAACTGTCGGTCCAATACCGCGCCCCATCCGTGCCCGGACGCTCCGCCCGCAACGGCGCCACCAACAGGTCCTGGGCCAGCAGGTTCCAGCGGCTGTCACTGCGACGCAAACCGTCATACAGCCAGCGCTCCTGTTCGAATCCCAACAGCGTTCGCTTGGGATCGGCGAGGTCCACGCAACTGCTCAATTCCATATGCCCCTTACCGAAATTGGGCGCCTGGTAACACGGCTGGCGCGAACGATATTGGCGCCCATCCAACACCGGGATCGCCGCCAGGTCGCCATAGGTAAACCGCCGATAAATCTGCGGGCTGCCGTTGCTGCCCAGTGGCGGGCGGCGTAGCGGCATGTTTTCCAGAAACGCCTGGTACGCCGCCGCTCGGCGTTGCTGGAACGCGGCAAAGGTCACCCTCGGATCCTTGGAGGACACGCCGGAATAATCGTCCTGCACCTCATGATCATCCCAGGTCGCGATCCATGGCGCGGCGGCGTGCAGGTGTTGCAAATCAGGGTCGGTCTTGTGCAACGCGTAGCGGTAGCGATAGCCGGCCAGGTCGGTGGCTTCGGGCGCGTTGTAGGCGCGGGCCAGGCCCTGGGTGCCGGGCGCATTGGTGTATTCGTAGATGTAGTCACCGAGGAACAGCACCAAGTCGGGGCGCTCGTTGGCCATATGCCGATAAGCGCTGAAAAACCCCCGTTCATAGTGAGCGCAAGAGGCCACGCCCAAGCGCAGATGGTCGACCTTGGCGTTCAGCGCCGGCAAGGTCAGCGCCCGGCCAGTCGGCCCGCGTTCGCCCAGGGCGATAAAGCGATACCAGTACTCACGGCCCGGTTGCAACCCGCGCAGTTCCACATGCACCGCGTGGCCGTTGATCGCCAGGGCCTGGGTGCGGCCGCGCTGGGCGATGCGCTGGAAGTTCTCGTCCAGGGCGACTTCCCAGTCCACCGGGATGCTGGCGGGCAAGGCGTATTCGTTGCCGGGGAACAGCGGCAACGTACTCAGCCGCGTCCAGATCACAAACCCATCGGGCCAGGGATCGCCACTGGCGACCCCCAGGGTGAACGGCGTGGCCACATTGGCCAGGGCGCTGCCGTAACGTAATACCAGCGGCGCGGCAATCAGCAGGCCCAGCGCCTGGCGGCGGTTCAGGTCGAACGACATCACAGCCTCCTAGAATTTATAACTGGCCTGCACACCCACGGTGCGCGGGTCACCCGGTGTGGCGATTTGCGCGTTGGACAGGAACGAGCCGTGGTACAGGTCGTATTTCTTGTCGAACACGTTGCGCGCCCACAGCGCGCCGGACCAGTTGCTGCCTTTGGGCGTGATGCCCAGGCGCGCATTGGCCAGCCAGTAGGCCTGGGTGGTGGTGCCGTTGCTGCCGGTGATGCGGTCGTGGAACGAGTAGTCGCTCTCGGCACTGAAGGTGAAACCGCCCACGTCCCACACGTACTGCAACTGGCCGCCGTAGCTGATTTTCGGGAAGTTGGTCAGGCTGGAACCGGAGAAGTCGGTGTACACCGGGTAGGCAAAACCCACCGCGCGGGTGGCGGTGCTGTTCAGGCCCTGGTAGTCGACGTACTTGCCTTTCTTGGTGCCGAAGTACTGGCCAACAGTGAGGCCCGACAGCGGCTCCCATTGCAGCTCCAGCTCGTAGCCGTAGATCTTCGACTTGGGAATATTCACCAGCCGACCCACGTTGCCCACCTGTTGGCTGATCCACACCTGGGACTGGTATTGCTGGTCGCGGTAGTCGTAGTAGAACGCCGAACCGTTGAAGCGCAGGGTGTCGCTCAGGTCGCTCTTGAAGCCCACTTCATAGGCCAGCAGTTTCTCCGGTTTGACCGGCGCGATTTGCTCGGCATAGCTGGAGTTATAAGCAGTAAAGCCCCCGGACTTGATCCCTCGGCTGACCGTGGAATACAGCAAGGTAGATGGGGTTAGCTGGTACTCCAAACCGAGTTTCCACGAAGTGGAGTTGCTGTCCAGATCACTGTCGGCTGCCGGGAAACTGAGCTGGCCGAGGCTGTACACGCCGCTGTTGACCAGGATGCGTTGGGTGGCGAAGTCTTCCAGTTCGCGGTGTTCTTTTTCCTGGCGGATACCGACGATCAACTTCAAGTCATCGGTGAGCCGGTAGTCACCCTGGGCGAAGGCGCTGTAGGTGTTGGATTTCTGGGTGTAGGAGGTGTAAGTGCCGTAACCCAGGTTGGCGCTGAAGTCCGAGTAGAAGTTTTCGTCCAGGCGGTCCTGGGCGAAGTACAGGCCGGTTTGCCAGTTGAAGCGCTCGTTGTCGTGGGAGGCCAGGCGCAGTTCCTGGGAGAACACTTCGATCTTCGAGTCGAAATATTCATCGGATTGCGGGATCACCGAGGCATCCCAGTCGATGTATTCGCGACGGCGGAAACGGTCGGACGCGGTGATGCTGGTGACGCTCAGGTGGTCGTTCAGGTCGAACGTGCCGGTGAGCGCGAAGCCGGTGTTGTCGTTGTCGCGATGGGGTTTGTCGCCCACCGACAGCCCGGTGAGTTTGGCAAAGCCTGGGGTCAGGCCCCAACCGGTTTTCTTGCCGTTGTTTTCCGGGTTGATGGCGGAGTACGCCGCGCCGTTGGCGTTGGGTTTCAGGCCCTGGTACAGGTACGAACCACGGCTGTCGGACTTGTCCTCGCCGGCATGCACGGTGAGGTTGAAGTTGATGTCCGGCGTGGCGTCCCAGTCGAACTGACCGCGCACCGAGGTGTTGTCCTTGTCCCCCAGGCTTTGCCCGGTGACGCGGTTGTCCTGCCAGGCGCCGCCTTGCTCGGTGATGAAGGACAGGCGCCCGCGCAGGGTGTCGGTCAATGGGCCGGAGAGGAACCCTTCGACGTTGCTGGCGTTGTAGGAACCGTAGCTGGTGGTCAATCCGCCGTGAAACTCGCGGGTCGGCTTGTTGGTGATGAAGTTGATCGCACCGGCGGTGCTGTTGCGCCCGTACAACGTCCCTTGCGGGCCGCGCAGAACTTCGACGCGCTCCAGGTCGAACAATTGGCCTTGGGTCTGGATCGGATAGGGCAACGCCACTTGATCGAGGTACACGCCCACAGTGGAGGTGTTATTGCTGCCGTAATCCTTGAGGCCCACGCCCCGAATGCGGAACAGCGGGTTGCCGCCGCCGTACTGCGGGGCGATGTCGAGGTTGGGCACGTAGTTTTGCAGCTCATTGACGTTGGTCACGCCCTTGTTCTGCAAGTCCTCGCCACTGAGGGCGGTGAGGGCGATGCCCACGTCCTGGGCCGATTCTTCGTGGCGCTGGGCGGTCACCGTGACCTGGGGCAGGGCGGTGGTGGTCTGGGATTCAGCCCCCAGCGCATCGCCGGCCAACAGCGCCATGAACGGTGCACTGGCAAGCACAAACGGGCGGGCGGGTTTGGTGTAACGATGGGTGCGAAGCAACGCGTGCATGGCAAGGTCCCTTAAGAAATTCCATTCTTGGGCGCGGGGCAGGCGGTATGCCGTCCCATCGCGCAGGGGCCGCTCTTTGAAGAGTAAGCTGGGGAGGTTGATAGCAAGCTATGTGCCATCATTTTGTCATAATTAAGTGATTGAAATTATGGGTGTTTTTTTGAGTGGGTAGGCTGGGGGGTTGTTTATGCAACAGTCGGGAGGCAGGTTGTTACCCAATCAACAGCCTGCTCATTCCGATTATTCGAACTTGCCGTGCAACGGCCAGAGCTGCTCGCGTTCGGTCTCCCCAAGCCACACCATGCCGTGCATAAAGGTCTCGCGCTCCTGGGGCGTGGTCAGTGCAAAACTCGCCAGATGCGTATGGGCCATAAGGTGCAGTTGCTCGGCCCAGGCCTGTTTTTGTTGATCGGTGTTGAGGTAGACGCCTTCCAGCGCGTAATCGGGCAGCAGCTGTTCCAGGTCCATCGGCAACGCGGCGGGGGTGCCCAGGCGTGCATTGAGGTTCGCTGTTGAAATTTCCACAGTGAGGCCGGTGATGCCTTTGGCCAGGAGTTTTTTCAACGCCACGATCTTTTGGCTGGCGGCGAAGTTAGTCGATTTGAGCTGGGTGTTGTAGTGCGGCTTGAAGTGGTTGATCAGCGCCGCTTCCGCCAGCGAAATCACCTCGTTTCTGTTCAGACGCACACCCCGCAACCGCTCGAAATGCGCGGTTTCTTCTTCCTCGGTGGCGCGAGGGTCGACGTTGAAGTTACCGCCGTTGCTGATCACGGTCCGGCCATGTTCAAAGCGATACAGCAACAGTGAAATCTCCAGCTCGGGGCTATTGGTCGAGGCCTCGGCGAGGATGCGTTGCAAGGTGGTGTGGTTCAACAACCGGTCGACCGCGGTACGTGCGTGCACCTTGCCGATGCCCTGGCCGACGTACAACACCTGCATGTCCCGATGGTCCGCTTCCAGGGCACTGTCGGCCTGGCTCACCACCACATGGGCGGCGACGGTTTGTTTTCTCGAGGCGGTCATCACAAAAAGGTGTGTGCCATTTGGCGCGACGAGCACCTGCTCGATGTCTTCATCATCGTCGGCATTGATCGGCGCGATGTCATACCGAAACGGCACCGACTGCACACCGTACTCATCCATCACCAGGAAACTGCCATGGGCTGAGCGGCCCATCAGGCAAATATCCAGCGGATTGATCAACACCCGGCGCCGGGCAGTGATCAGGTAGATATTGCTGCCGGCGATCAAGTCGCGGTAATGCGCATCGTGCTTGGCCCGGTACAGGTCGGCGGGGGTGAGTACCGAAGGCGGGCTTGAGTAAAGGTGGGTGGCGCCTTCGGTGTTGTATTGGCGCAGGATGTTATGGATGTCTTGCATGGGGGGTCCTTGTTTGAGTGGGGGTGTTACCACTATTTCCAGCGGCCTTGCTGTTTCAGGGTAGCGATGGTGTCTTCGCGCTTGTGGCGGATTTCGAGCATTTTGTAGCGCAGTTCGCGGCAGCGGGGGCTGTTGAGAACCAGCAGACCTGTCAGCGGGCTAAGTAGAGCCATGAAGTAGAGAAAAAGTGGCGGACGGTACGCTATCGCGGGGATGGAGATCAGCAAGCAGATTACATAAATACCGACACTCATCCATACCAAGCGGATTCGGCCATAGACCACCTGAATCTTGGAGGCAACGAGGGTAAAGCCCACTACGAGACTGCCGAAATAAAAAATTCTGACTGCAATGTCTTCATCCATTGTTGTGAGGAAGGTCATCAACATCAGGACTGCGGTCATCGCAATTGTGAGGCAGCCAATCATAAGGTCGGCGCCAATCACTAGTGCATAGCGCCTCCTGAACTTTTTAGGGTTTTCAAAGTAGAAGTAGGCATAAGCGCGCTCCTCAGGGTTCAAGGTTTTCCAATCGTTCCACTTTTCGTCTGTTTCGAATTCCTTAAGGTGCCTTCTCCTTTTATGTTTGCTCATTGGCTAACTTCCTCGTAGATGCCAATGGCCAACGTTTTGATGTTTCCTGGCATTGAGCTGCTCGCGAAACCCAGCGTTGCCGCGACCGCTTCTCTTATGTGGTTGACGGTAGCCATTTGCATTTCTATGGCGCTGATTCGTTTCGGCAGTGCTCTGCTGGCTTGTTTCACTTTAAGGAGTTTTACCGTTAATCGAGGGTCTTGAAGCCTTAGCAGCTCATCATTCAGCTTGGCGCGCTCTTGCCGGTTCAGGCCTTTCAGTACTTGCCTGAGTGGCTTACCGGTGACTTTCGTTGCTGTATTGACTGTTTTGATGATGCTCAAAGCCGAGGTAGCAACGCCAAGCAAAGAGATGGCGTCCAGGGTCGCGCTAACGGCCTGATACCAAGCGTCGTTATCCAATTGATCAAGGTAGTGTGGAGCAAACGCCTCAGCGCCGGTTCGACCTAATCCGATGAGGCATTGGGTGATACTGGCAGCCAGGGCGGCGTTACCGATAAATGTAATCACCACACTCGTCCCAGCCGTAAATGGCATCAACATCACTCCACTCGTTACTACCATCCAGCTCAGCAATGCCCCCCCACACGTCACCGCTGTCTTCAACGCCTCTGCCACCCATTCCGACTCCCTCGGCTCATGCTCCAACATCCTTTTGAACTCCACCGCCCCCACAGCCCGCGGTGCCTCACGCAGCACCACCTTGATCGGCTGCACCCTGCAAACCGCCTGAAACTCACGCAAGGTCACTGCATTGAAGTCCTCATCGATATACACCACCCCCGCGCCAATCAGCGCCGGGTCGGCGTCGATGGCCGTGAACAATCGGCGCAGGTCAATGCTGCCTTCAATCCGTTGACGCGTAGTGCGGTGAGCCGAGGGAAATCCATCTCTGAACAGGGCGCTGGTCATCCTTAACTCCTGGGTTTTTCGGGAGTGGAGAGAGTAAAGACGCCGTGGCGCAGATGAATGTCGGAAGTTTCGCTTTCTCAAGAAAGGCACTTCCCGATCCCGTTTTAGCGTCTTGTGGATGCCTTAGTGAATAAGGAAAAGTCCGCCCCGCGTCACTACCGGCGCGTACAAGGACAGGGAGCCAACATGGCCGTCGATATGTTTTTGAAACTGGGCGATATCAAGGGTGAGTCACGGGACCAGGCGCATCGGGATGAGATTGATATCACGGAATGGGCATGGGGTCTGGCCCAGACCGGCTCCATGCACAGCGGTACGGGAGGCGGGGCGGGCAAGGTCAATGTGGCCAACCTGAACCTGACGAAACCGTTGGATAAATCCAGCCCCAACCTGATGATGGCCTGCGCCAGTGGCAAGCATTACCCCGAAGCGCGATTGGTGGTGCGCAAGGCGGGCGGGGCGAGCCCGGTGGAGTATCTGGTGATCACCTTGAAGGAGGTGATGGTGGTGTCCTACGGCACCGGCGCGCAACCGGGCGCCGATGTACTGAATGAGAGCATTTCCCTGAACTTCGCCACCGTCGAAGTCAGCTACCAACCGCAAAAGGCCGATGGCGCGAAGGACGGCGGGCCGGTGAAATTTGGTTGGAATATCCGGCAGAACGTTAAGGTCTGAGCACTCGCTACTGTTCCAACTGCAACGCCTGCTGCTTGAGCTGGCGTTTGCGTTCGAACGGCAACTTCTCGTCATCCCTATACGGCGCGCTGTACCAGTTGCCGTAAGTCGGGTTGGGCAGCAGGAACCAGCGTTGGCCCAGCCAGTTCACATAGGGTTCCACCGCCTTGCGCTGGTCGGCGAGGGTGTTGTGTTCGGCCTGGACGAAATCCCCCAGCGAGTCACCGGCCATCAACAATACGCGGGCATGGCGGGCGATCCACTGACGGCGGCAGGTCTTGCCATAGCCGGCGCTTTCGCAGTGGCCGGTGGGGGTGCTGGCGGCGAGGATCTGTTCGTCGCGCTCGATGGGGAAACCCCGCAGGCGCAGGTTCTTCGCAGTGGCCGCGACCTGGCTGTGTTCGCGGTTGGTCACGTAGTACACGGTGATGCCTTTGTGCTGGGCGGCTTGCAAAAAGGCCACTGCGCCGGGCAATGCCTGGGCCTTGGCCTGGTCGACCCAGGTGTTCCAGCGGTCGTAGGAATAGATCTGGTTGTTGACCACATCGCGGGCGTTGAGGGGCACGTTGTCCAGGAGGGTCTCGTCGATATCCACCACCACGGCCGGCGGCAGGCCGGTCAGGTCGCGGGTGGGAAAGGGCAGGGCGTCCCAGCTCGGGTCGGCCAGCGCCACGTCGAGTTGGCGGGTGGCATTGGCGAAGAGTTGGCGGTAGATCAACTCATGCTCGATGGAGGTTTGGGTCCAGAGCACTGCATCCAGCTGGTCGTTGGCGGGGGGAGTGTGTTGGCAGCCTGCCAAGAGGCAGAGGCTGGCGATGATCAGTGTGCGCATCGAGGGGCAGTCTCGGATAAGGGGGCGGTGCACAGTATCGTTTGAATGGCTGGGAAGGGGTATTGCTGTGTGTGACTGGCCGGGTGAGGGGTGGTCACTGGCAACATATTGTGGGGGTGTCAGCTCATGGGTTTTTTGCTGATAGACCCCCATCGGGGGCAAGCCCCCTCCCACATTTAACCCCGCTGATAGCCCGTACACACGTCCTGCAAATGCCCCATCACCATGTCCCGAAACAACAACGCCTGCGGCGACAACGGCTTGAAGCTGTTATGAATCACCGCAATCTCCACCGCCGCCGCACTCTCAAACCGCCGAATCACCAACGGCAACAAATTCCCCGACACCGCCAGCGCGTCCACCACCGCAATCTCGCCACTGGCCAAGCTGAACAGGCTGGCAATCAACCCCGAACGCACCTGCAAGCCAATGTTCAACTGCGCCAGCACGTCCCCATACACCTTGTCCTCATTGATGCCATACAACTCCTGCAACGGCACCGAAATCAGCCGATGCCCAATCAAATCCGCCGGGCGGATGGACTCAAGCGCCGCCAATGGATGGGACGGCGCCATGATGCACACCAACGGGCAGCTGTAACGCGCATGCACGGTGATGCTCGGGTGGTCCACTTCAAACGTGGTAATGCCGATATCGACAATCTTCTCCGCCACCACATCGGTCAACGCACCGGGCAGCGGCAGGATCACCTTCACACTCAGGTCCGGCCGTTCCTTGACCGTCTGCGCCAGGCTCTGTGGCACCACCGACATGCCCAGGCTCGGCGACGCCGCGATATACAGGTTGCCCTTGGACGGGTTGGCCAGTTCGCTGGACAACTCACGCACCCGTTCCACGTTGCGCCACAACCGCTCGACTTCCTCGTACAGCTCCCGCGCTTCGCTGGTGGGCACCAGCCGGCCCTTGACCAGTTCGAACAGTTTCGGGCCGCCACGCTGCTGGGTGTGGCTGAGCATCTTGCTCACGGCGGACTGGGATATATGCAACAACTCGGCGGCGCCCGCGATGCTGCCGGTGAGCATGATGGAACGGAAGACTTCCATCTGGCGAAGATTCATAAGGGGGAATACTCGGGTCTTGCCTGTGAATAAAACCGCGCATTTATAGCCTGATCTTTTAGTGCACTCAATCAATAAACCGGCTTCAACTAGACCGTGTTCTTTTAACCATATAACCGCAGGGCCATATGAGTAAAAGTTAGTGTTGCCTGCTGTTTTTTCCGTAGGTATGGCCGCGCAGGGCAGGTAGATTGGGGCCCGTGTGAACGCCCAGGCAAGCAATCAACACGCCACCGAATTGCCCCCTGGCCCACTCTTTTATCAACTTTTGAATATGACAAATGTTCGACAGCCACTGCCCCTGCACTTGCGTCAGGGCGCGGTGATGCCTGTTGGCTGGGGAATAAGGAATGATCAAGGGCACGTTCAATCTAAGCAGGCTGTCGCTCGCCGTATTGGCGGTCGTGACCGGCATGCAGGCGCAGGCCGCAGACGACAGTGACAGCGCACCGCAGTTGAATGCGGTGGTGGTCACCGGCACTCGCTCGGAGAACCGCACGGTGCTGGAGTCGATGCAGCCGATCCAAGTGGTGTCCAGCAAGACTCTGCAAAGCACCGGCAGCAATGAGTTGTCGGAAGCGCTGTCGCGGTTGATCCCGTCCTTGAACTTCCCGCGTCCGGCCAGCTCCGGCTTTACCGGGATCATTCGCCCGGTGCAGATGCGCGGCCTGTCGCCGGACCAGGTGCTGGTGTTGGTGAACGGCAAGCGTCGCCACACCAGCGCCTTCCTCAACACCAACGTGACCCAGGGCCGTGGCTCGGCGCCGGTGGATCTGGGCGCGATCCCGCTGTCGGCCATCGACCATATCGAAGTGCTCGGCGACGGCGCGTCGGCCCGTTATGGTTCGGATGCGATCGCCGGCGTGATCAACGTGATCCTCAAGAAAGACGACGAGGGCGGCCAGATCACCACCAGCTACGGCCAGTATGCCAAGGGCGACGGCATTCAGCGCCATGTGGACGCCGACACCGGCTTCAAACTCGGCGAACGCGGCTTTGCGCACCTGAGTTTCGACGGCAACAACAATGACTTCACCAACCGCGCCGGCCCCGACAACCGCAACCCCGGCGCACCCGGTTATGGCAGCACCACCTATCGCCTGGGCGACCCGGATATCACCAACGGCAAGGTCATGCTCAACGCTGAATACGCCCTGAGCGACGACCTCACCGCCTACGGTTTTGCCGGCTACAACAAATCCACCGGCGACACCTGGGACGCGTTCCGCAATGGCCGTGCTTCCACCTACGACCGTGCCGCCCATCCCGAAGGCTACCTGCCGCGCCTGCACGCCGAAACCCAGGATCAATCGTTGGTACTCGGCCTGCGTGGCCTGCTGGCCGACTGGAAATGGGACGCCAGCGTCGACTACGGCCGCAACCAGATCGACCTGAGCAGTCGCGACACCCTTAACCGCTACCTGTACCGCGACACCGGCAACACCCAGCAGAATTTCGATGACGGCAGCCTCACCAGCAGCCTCGCCGTGTACCAATTGGACTTCAGCAACGAGCTGAACGTGCCGCTGCTCAGCAACCCGCTGTCGGTGGCGTTCGGTGTGGAGTACCAGCACCAGACCTACCAAGAAAGCAGCGGCGAGGCCAACTCCTATTACGGCACCGGCGCCGAAGGCTTCTCGGGTCTCAAACCCACCGACAGCGGCAGCTATCGCCGTGACGTGGTGGCCCAGTACCTCGATCTGGAAACCAACCTCACCGACAAATGGCGCGCCTCGGTCGCCGTGCGTCACGACGACTACAACGACTTCGGCGGCGCCACCACTGGCTCGTTTTCCAGCCGTTATGACTTCAACCCGGTGGTCGCCGTGCGCGGCAGTGTGTCTACCGGCTACCGTGCGCCGTCGCTGGCGCAGCAGCACTATTCGGCGACCACCAGCGCCCTCAACACCTCGATCAACGCTTATCAGGATCAGTTGACGGCTTCGGTGGACTCACCGATTGCACGCCTGCTCGGTGCCGAAGACTTGAAGGCCGAGAAGTCGCGCAACATCAGCCTGGGCCTGGTGCTGCAACCGACCGACGATTTCAGCGCCACGCTGGACGTGTACCAGATCAACATCAACGACCGGGTCACCCTGTCGAGCAACCTCAACGTACAGACGGCCGCCGGCCAGGCCTATCTGGCGGCGAACGGCATTCCCACCGACCTGTACCAATCGGTGCGCTACTTCACCAACGCGGTCGACACCCAGACCCGTGGCGTCGACGTCACCGGCCAGCATCGCTACCGCTTCGACAACGGTGGCCGCCTCAACAGCACCGTGGGCTACAGCTACAGCAAGACCCGCGTTACCGATATCAAGGACAACCCCATCGCGTTGACCCAGAGCGGCCTGAACCTGGACCGCATCGACCGGCGTGACCGCTACGGTGTACTCACCGACAGCACGCCGCGCAGCAAGCTGTCGTTCTCCACCGACTACAGCAAGGACAACTGGGGCCTGCACGCCAACCTGGTGCGCTACGGCAGCTTCCTCGCCGTGAGCAACACCGGTGCGGCCTACGACCAGCGCTTCGACGCCAAGTGGGTACTCGACCTGTCCACCAGCTATCGCTACGACGACTGGCTGTTCACCGTGGGCGGCGACAACGTCACCGATGCCTACCCGGACAAACGCAACAGCCTGAACAACCCCGGCCATCAGAACGTCAACTACATCTCCTACTCGCCGTTTGGCATGAACGGCGCGTTCTATTACCTCAAGGCGACGTATTCGTGGTGATGAGGTGGCTCAAGGCCTGGGGGGCCGCCGCTTTGCTGGCGGCTTCACTGGGCGCGGTGGCGCAGGACGGGCCGGTGCTGCAACGCATCGCCGAGCGCGGCGTGGTTAATGCCTGCACCAATGTGGAGAACCGGCCGTTCGCCTACCTCACGCCCTCGGGCAAGGCGGTGGGCTTCAATGCCGACTTGCTGGAAAACCTGCGCCAGTCCCTCAGCCAGCGGTTGGGCCGCGAGATCAGCGCGCAGACCATCCCCACCAGCGGCGCCAACCGCGTGCCGTTTGTGCAGCAGGGCAAGTGCGACGTGATCATCACCGGTTTCAGCGTGACCGAAGAACGCCAGCGCCTGGTGGACTTTATCTTTCCCGGTTTCTACGCCTCCGGTGCGGTGTTGCTGACCCGTGATGATCAGGTGGTCGACAGCTGGGAAAGTCTGCGCGGTGAAACCCTGTGCAGCAGCCAGGGCTCGACCTACAACCAGAGCGTGGCCGAGCACTACGGAGTGAACATCCTCGCCTTTGCCGGCCTCACCGAAAGCGCCCAGGCGCTCAGGGATCGGCGTTGCATTGGCCAGGTAATGGACGAAGCGGTAGCGCGCCTGCGTTTGCAGGACAGCCAGCAATGGCAGGGCTATCGCATCCAGTTGCCGGTGATTCTCGAAGCACCGTGGAGCCTGGCCGTGGCCAAGGGCGACCCGCAGTGGCGCGGGCTGCTGGAAGCGTTGGCGCTGCACTGGCGTCAAAGCGGTTTCCTGTATCAGTTGGAAAGCCGCTACGGCTTGCCCCACAAACATCCGCTGGACCCGAGCGAGGCGCAAAGCGCGACGCAGGACACCCAGAGCCTGCCGTATTTTCTGCAACGCCTGACGGATGGTTTTGCACGCCTCAATACCACCACCGGCTGGAACTTCCCGGTGTTCTATGACGGCTGGACCGCTCGCCAATTCGCCTCCGGCATCTTCACCACGTTGCAGCTTTCGGTCATCGGCATCCTCGGCTCCTGCCTGATCGGCCTGTTCGGTGCGCTGGCGATGGGCGCATCCCGGCCCTTGCGCTGGCTGGTGCGCGGCTATGTGGAACTGCTGCGCAACACGCCAAGCCTGGCCCAGTTGTACTTCATCTATTTCGGTGTTGGCGCGTTGTTGCGCGGTGGTCTGGAGGGCGGTGCGGCGCCGTGGTACGCCAACCCGTTCGGCCTCGCGGCGTTGTGCATCACCCTGCACTACGGCGCGTTTGCCGTGGAAATCATCCGCGCCGGCTTGCTCGCCGTACCCGCCAGCACCCGCGATGCGGCGCTCGCCCTTGGGTACGGACGAGCGGCCCGGCTGTGGCATATCCAACTGCCATTGGCGCTGCGTGCCTGCTTGCCGGCGCTGGGCAACAACATGGTGCAGTTGATCAAGGGCAGCTCCATCGCCTACGCGGTGGCCGTGCCCGAGGTGCTCTACAGCGCCCAGGAAATCTGGAGTGAACGCTACAACGTGGTGGAAATGATGCTGCTGGTGCTGATCACCTATTTTGCCGCCATGGCCGTGTTGGCCTGGGCGCTGCACCGCCTGGAACGGCGCCTGCACATCCCTGGAGGTGGCGCATGAACGAGGTGATTTCAGCGCTGCTGCCGTGGTTGCCGCTGATGCTCAAGGGCTTTGCGCTGAACCTGTGGATCGGTGCGTTGGCGATGCTGTTGGCGTGTGTGGCGGGTGTTTGCCTGGGCGCGTTGCAACGGGCCAAACCGCGCGGGCTGCGCTTGGGCGCAAGATTGCTGACCCAACTGCTGCGCAATTCGCCATGGCTGGTGGTGATGTTTTTCGTGATGCACCTGCTGCCCTATGAATGGCACGTCGCGGGCGTGGTGATCAGCCTGCCAGCGTGGCTCAAGGCGGTGTTGGCGTTGTCGTTGCCGGCGGCGGGGAATGCGTCGGAAATCGTGCGCGGTGCCTTGCAGTCGATCCCGCGCACCCAATGGGAAGCCGCCACCGCCTTGGGTTACAGCCCGATGGGTCAACTGCGCCATGTGATCTTGCCCCAGGCCCTGCGCCTGATGGTGCCGCCCGCGTTGGGCCTGTATTGCGTGGTGACCATGTCCAGCGCCCTCGCCAGCCTGCTGGGTGTGGGCGAATTGCTCAGCGCCAGTCGCGAGATCCTCGCCGCCACTGCGCGCACCGACTTGCTGCTGCCGGTGTATGGCTTGGTGCTGGCGCTGTTCTTTATCTACATCTTTCCGCTTTCACTGCTGGCCCGTTCTCTGGAACGGCGCCTGGCCTACAGGTAACCCATGAAACGTATCCTGGAAAACCCGTTTATCGCCTTGCACGGGGTGAACAAGGCCTATGGCGACACGCCGGTGCTCAAGGGCATCGACCTGGCCGTGGGGCGCGGCGAAGTGGTGTGCATCATCGGTCCTTCGGGGTCGGGCAAGTCCACGGTGTTGCGCTGCATCAATGCCCTGGCCGAGATCGACGGCGGTGAGATCCGCCTCGACGGCGCGCTGATCGGCAGCCCGCAATTGCCGTTGCAGCAACTGCGCCAGCGGGTCGGCATCGTGTTCCAGAGCTACAACCTGTTCCCCCATCGCACGGTGTTGCAGAACGTCAGCATGGCGCCGATCCAGGTGCTGGGGCGTGAGCGCAAAACGGTGGAAGAAGAGGCGCGGGCGCTGCTGCAACAGGTGCGTCTGGGCGGCAAGGAGCAGGCCTATCCGGGCGAGTTGTCCGGCGGCCAGCAACAGCGCGTGGCGATTGCACGGGGCTTGTGTATGCAGCCGCAAGTGATGCTGTTCGATGAAGTCACCGCCGCCCTCGACCCGGAGACGGTCAAGGAAGTGCTCGGGGTCATTCGCTCGATTGCCGCTGAAGGCATGACCTGCGTGTTGGTCACCCACGAAATGCGCTTTGCCCGTGAAGTTGCCGACTACGTGTACTTCATCGATCAGGGCGAGGTAGTGGAACACGCCAGCGCCCAGGCGTTTTTCGACAGCCCACGGGATGCGCGTACCCGTGACTTTCTCGACAAAGTCCTGTGAACCGGTTTTATGACGTGGCGGTGGTGGGCGGCGGCGCGGCGGGTATTGCTGCTGCGCTGGCGGCGGCCGAGTGCGGGCGCAGTGTGGTGTTGATTGAGGACTACGGCTTTTTCGGCGGCACCGCGACCATCTCTGGGGTGCAGTCCTATTGCGGCTTCCTCACCAGCGGCCCGAACCCGCAACGGGTGGTGGCGGGCATGGGCCAGCGGGTGCTGGAGGCCTTGCAGGCGTTCGGGCATCCGGTGGAGCCGGTGCTGCAAAGCTCGGGCAACTGGATCATTTTGCTGGACCCGGAGCGCCTGAAAGTGGTGCTGGATCGCCTGGTGCTAAGCGCCGGAATCACGCCGTTGCTGCATTGTCGGGTGATTGCCGCCGAGGGCGAGAACGGGCATATCGACGCGCTTGTGTGCAGCCATCCGGAAGGCAGTCTGCGCATCGAAGTCGGCAGCGTGGTGGACGCCACCGGCAACGCCAATGTGGCCGCGATGATTGCGCCCCACAGCATTCGCCCGCGCTTGCAGGCCGCGACGCTGACCGTGCGCATCGGCAATGTCGAGCCTGGCCACGCACCGGATCGCGAGGCGTTGCAAGCCGCTGTCATCGACTATCAACGCCGTACCCAACGCCATCTGGCGCGCAGCAATGGCGGCTACTTTGTGCCGTTGCCATGGTCGGGCAGCTACTGGGCGATGATGATCGATGTGGACCTGGTCAACACCGACGCCCACTACCTGACCCGCGCCGAGATCGAAGCGCGCGGCATTGCCCACGATTACCTGGAATCCCTGCGTCGCACGGTGCCCGGCTTTGAACGGGCGATCCTGGAAACCAGCGGGCCGCAACTGGGCATTCGCTCCACCCGTTGTGTGACCTCCCAGCAAGACGTGCTGGCCGACGACGCCCTGAGTGCACGGCAGCGCGCCAATGGAATTGCCCGTTCCGGCTGGCCCTGCGAACTGCACCCCGGCAACGGCGTCACCGAATACCGTTCCATTCCTCATCACGGCTGGTTCCACGTGCCGTTCGGCGCGTTGATCCCCGAGGGCAGCGACAACCTGTGGCTGGCCGGCAGCTCCATCGGCGCCGATGACATCGCCTTCGGCTCGGTGCGGGTGATGGGCACCGGCTTTGCCACCGGGCATGCGGCGGGCGTGTCGGCGGCGCTGTCCAGTCGCCTGTCCCAGCGCAGCGGGTTTGATGCGGTGAAACGGGTGTTACTCGAACAAGGAGCATTGTTATGACGGCACCTCGACGTGTGCTGGTAACCGGCGCGGGCAGC
This sequence comes from Pseudomonas nabeulensis, assembly GCF_004682045.1. Taxonomy (GTDB): domain Bacteria; phylum Pseudomonadota; class Gammaproteobacteria; order Pseudomonadales; family Pseudomonadaceae; genus Aquipseudomonas; species Aquipseudomonas nabeulensis. Next base: position 8,577 of record NZ_QUZT01000040.1, on the reverse strand, counting down.
GGGATTGGCCTGGCGGTGGCGCAAGTATTTGTGGAGCAGGGCGCTGAAGTCATCGGTTGGGATTTGGTCGCTGACCCTAAGGCCGGCTTCCCGATTACCGCAGTAGATGTGCGCGATGCAGACGCCCTCAAACGGGCCGCCGAAGGCCTAGGTCGCCTGGATGTGCTGGTGACCTGCGCGGGCATCGCCCGGCGCGCCTCGGCCATCGATATGCGTGCCGAAGACTGGCAGGCCGTGCTGCAAACCAACCTCAGCGGCGCGTTCTACAGCTGCCAGGCGGCATTTCCCGCGCTGGCCGCTTCCGGCGCCGGGCTGATCGTGAATATCGCCTCGTTTATCGCCCATCGCTCCGGCCCTGGCCGCGCCAGTTACGCCGCCGCCAAGGCCGGGGTGGTGGCGATGACCGAGGTGCTGGCGCTGGATTTCGCCGCCGCGTCTGTGCGCGCCATTTCCGTTAGCCCCGGCTACACCCGCACGCGCATGGTCGGTGCGGCCATCGAAGCGGGGCGCCTCGATGAACACCATCTTCTGGCAAGCATTCCCTTGGGCCGGCTCGCCGATCCACGGGAAATGGCGCAAGCCATCGTGGCCCTGACCGGGCCGGCATTTCACTACGCCAACGGCACGGACTTCGTGATCGACGGCGGCATCATGGCGCAAGGGGTTCAATAACCGTGGCAACGACGATAGACCGGCAGTGGGTCGCACGACACCTGCTCTTGCTTGAGGCTCCCATCCCCGAGGCCGTGGCCAGCGCCCTTGGGCGTTTGCTCGCTGACACCGTGGCGATTGCCGCGTACGCCCGTCGCCATCAGGTGGGCGGCACGCAAATGGACAGTACCCTGGCGCAGCCCAGCAGCCCCGGTTGTTCGGTGTGGGGTTCCACCCTGCGCACCGATCCCGCTCGCGCTGCGCTGCTCAACGGCACCGCCGCCGAGGCCCTGGATTTTCAGGAAGTGCTGATCAACCCGCGCAACAACGGGCACGCGGCGGTGGTGATCATCCCGGCGATCCTGGCACTGGCCGAACACCATGGCGTGGTCGGCGAGCGCTTGCTGCGCGCGTTGTGGATCGCCTTCGCGGCGAATATCTCCCTGGCCGAAGCCCTCGGGCGCGGGCATCGCAGTGCCCAGGCAGGGTTTCGTACCACCTCGCTGATCGCCCCGGTGGCGGCGGCGCTGGGCTGTTCGGCGTTGTTGGATGACGACCTGGATCGGGTCTGCCACGGCACGGCGATTGCCGCCAGTTCGTTGAGTGCCGGCTTGCTGTCGGCGCTGTCGCCCAAGGTCGGCAGCTACAGCCAGGACAAGGATTTGGCCGTGGGTTTTTCCGCCCAGCACGCTGTGCAGTCGGTGTTGCTGGCCCAGGCCGGTGCGACCGGGCCGGCAGCGTTCTTGACCGGTGAACACGGCTGGCTGGCGAGTTTTGGCTTTGACACGGCGCAGGTGGATTTCCTCTCGGGCAATCCGCTCACGCAGAACCTCGACAGCTTTGCGATCAAACCGTACCCCGCGTGTTTCGGCTGCCAGACCGCGATCCGCCTGGCGTTGGAATTGCGCCAGCAGGTGCCGGCGGGGCAGGTGGTGAGCATTGCGGTGCGGGTCAATGGCGGCAGTGCGCGGTCGTTGTCCACGCGGGTGATCGAGAACGACCTGGCGGCGCGTTTCAGCTTGCCGTATGTGGTGGCCAGCGCTTTCGTGCGCGGGCGCGCAGCGTTGGAAGATTTTGAAGGCGCTGCGCTAGTGGACGAGTCAGTGCTGAGCTTTATGACGCGTATCGGCATCGAAGCCAGCGCCGAGATGGACCAGCAGCAAGCGCGCACCGGCGGTTTCCCGGCGGCGCTGACCGTGCATGCGCTGACGGGTGAAGTGGTCGAGCTGGCCTATGACGGGCCTTACGCCGCGCTGGATCGCGGCGGTCGTGACGGCTTGTTGCAGGGCAAGTTGCAGGCGCTGTGCGAGGCGCCGTTATTGGCTCGTTTGCAATCGGTGGTGGATGCGCCGCTTCACGCAGAACGCTTGTTCGGGATCGGCGTGTGAGGTGGCTGGCGCTGCTGTTCAGCCTGGCAATCACCGGCGTGCACGCCGATGCCCGTGCGCTGCATGAACGCCTGCTGGTGCTCGACAGCCACATGGACACGCCTCGGCAGTTGTCCCGTCCCGGCTGGAGCATTTTGCAGCGGCACGCTCCGGAAGACTTGTCTCAAGTGGACCTGCCGCGCATGCGCGAAGGCGGTCTGGACGGTGGTTTCTGGGCGGTGTACACGCCCCAGGGCAGCCTTGATGAAGCCGGCATGGCGCGGGCCAGCGATCAGGGCCTGGCGATTCTTGCGCATATTCGCGACCTGCTGGCGCGTTACCCGGATGACTTCGCCCTGGCGCTGACGCCTGAAGACGCACCGCGCATCGCCGCCCAGGGCAAGCGCGTGGTGTATATCAGCATGGAAAACGCCGAACCGCTGGCGTCTGACCCGCGCCTGTTCACCACCTACCACCGCCAGGGCCTGCGCATGCTCGGTCTGGTGCACAGTGCCAATAATCATGTGGCGGATTCGGCCACTGCCATCGCGCAATGGCATGGCTTGAGCCCGGTCGGGCGTGAGTTGGTGCAGCGCGCCAATTGCCTGGGGGTTTTGCTGGATGCGTCTCACGCGTCCGATCAAGCGTTCGACCAGATGCTCGCGCAGTCCCAGGCGCCGATCATCGTGTCCCATTCCAGCAGCCGCGCAGTCAACCCGCACCCGCGCAACCTCGACGATGCCCGCATGCGCCGCCTGGCCGCGAGCGGCGGGGTGATTCAGGTCAACACCTACAGCGGCTACCTGATCCCGCAGCCGCCCAACCCCGAGCGGGACAAGGCGCTCAAGCCGCTATTCGAGCGATTGCGCTTAATGCCCGCGCTGCAACCGGCGGCGTTTGCCGAGTTGTCGGCGCAGATTCGCGAGGTGCAGCAGCGTTATCCGACGCCCCGGGCGACCTTCGACGACTTTATGCGTCACTTGCTGCACGCGCTGGAGCAGGTCGGGCCTTTGCACGTCGGCATCGGTGCGGACTGGGACGGCGGCGGTGGGGTGCAAGGGCTGGAAGATGTCAGCCAGTTGCCGAAGATCACCGAGGCGCTGTTGCAGGCGGGCTACAGCGAGGCGGATATCGGCAATATCTGGAGCGGCAACCTGTTGCGCGTGTTGAGCGCGGCGCAGGCGCGCGGGCGGCAGTTGCAGGCGCAGGGGCTGTGTGGCGATGGGTGAACGTTGCGAAATGTTTCTCCGAATGAGAAACTGGCGTAATTGTGAATACTTATCATCTGGCGCCATCCTTACCCACACCTGCACGCATCCTGATCATTGAGGATGACGTCGAGCTGTGCACGCACCTCAGCAATCACCTGAGCCGTCGGGGTTTCACTCTCAATAGCAGCCATCGCGGCGACCAAGGCCTGGACATGGCCCTGCATTCGCCGGTGGAGCTGATCCTGCTGGACATCATGCTGCCCAATGAGAGCGGGCTGAATATCCTGGCGCGCCTGCGCCACGAGCGGGGGACGCCGGTGATTCTGATGTCGGCCCTCGGCGCCGAGCAGGACCGCATCACCGGCTTCAGCCAGGGCGCGGACGATTACCTGCCCAAGCCGTTCAGCCTGGCGGAGCTGGATGTGCGCATCGACGCCTTGCTGCGCCGCGTGGCGATTGATTGCGGCACCCGTACACCACCGTTGTCGGCACGTGCGTCGGCACTGGAGTTCGACAGCTATGGGCGGGACGTGCGCTGGAACAGCGTGGCGGCCGGGCTCACGTCCTCGGAGTTCCGCCTGCTGTGCACGCTGCATGAGCACACTGGAGAAGCGCTGACCAAGGCCTTCCTTTATCAACATGTGCTGCATCGGCCCTATACCCGCCTGGACCGTGGCCTGGATGTGCACGTGTGCAACCTGCGGCGCAAACTCGCGGCCATCGACGTGCAAGGCCTGCGCATCGACGCGGTGCGTTACCAAGGCTATGTGCTGATGTGCGAAGGCGCTTGATGCGGCGTCGGCACCCACTGCTGTGGAAAATGGCGGCACTGCAAGTGTGCTTCTGCCTGCTGCTGGTGTGGCTGGTGTGGAGCTGGGGTTTGCAGGTGGAGCGCAACACCTACTTTCTGGAGCAACCGGACCGTATCGCCTTGGCGGCTTATGCGGCCGAGGCCGAGCAAGTCGCGGCCAGCGGCGATGCACAGGCCGTGGAACGCTGGCGCGTGGCGCTGGAGCAACGTGAACACACTTGGGTCGCGGTGCTGGATGACTACCTGCAGAGCCTGGGCACCACGCCGCTGAATGCCGAACAGGTCAGCCACCTGACGTTCATGCGCAAGCTCAGTTGGCCGATGAGCAAGCGCCTGGATGATGAGTTGCCCTATGTGAGCATCGCCTTTCCCCAGCACCCGGAGCGGGGCCGCTTGGTGATGCAGTTGCCCGAACGCCTGCTGCCGCCGGGGCTTACGCCGTGGACCCACGTGCTCACCCACGGCGTGGTGCCGGTGTTGCTGGCGCTGGGCTTGGGACTGGTGCTGTATCGGCATCTGGTGCTGCCGTTGCATGAACTGCGCGTGCGCGCCAACGCCCTCAGCGCTGGCGACCTCGCGCCGCTGGCCAGCAGCCGCGTGACGCGTCGCCCGGATGAGCTGGGCGAACTGGCCCGCGCCTACGAGCATATGGCCGAGCGCCTGCGCCAGAACCTGCATCAACAACGGCAGTTGCTGCGCACCTTGTCCCATGAAATCCGCACGCCCTTGGCCCGCTTGACCATCGCCAGCGAAAGCGGCCTGCCGCCCGAACAGTTGCAGCAACGCCTGGCGCGGGAAGTGGAAGAGATGCGCCGGCTGGTGGACGACTCCCTCAACCTGGCCTGGCTCGATACCGAAAAACCACGCCTTGAAGCCGAAGACGTGGTGGTGGCCTCGGTCTGGGAAGCCCTGGTCCAGGACGTGCATTTCGAAACCGGCTGGCCGCTGGAGGCGCTGGTGTGTGAGCTGGACAGCCGCTGCCAACTGCACGTGCACCTCAACAGCTTTGCCCAGGCCCTGGAAAATATCCTGCGCAATGCGATTCGCCATTCGCCTGAACACGGCGTGATTCGCTTGAACGGCTGGCGCGAAGGGGACAGCTGGTGGCTAGTGATCGAAGACCAGGGCCCCGGCGTGGCCAGGGACGATCTTGAGCGCATCTTCGAAGCCTACCTGCGGCTGGACGGCACCGTGGGCACCGGTTTCGGCCTGGGCTTGAGCATCGCCCGGCGTGCCATCGAACTGCAGGGCGGCGAGCTGTGGGCCACCCAGGGCGGCCAGGGTTTGCGCATGAATCTGCGCCTGCCGGCGGCAAATGTTTAGAAAGTTAAGTTTCTTTACTCGCAATTGCATCTGATTATCATCTGCGATCTTTGATGGCCCGCCGCTATCGGTCGGGTTGACGTTTGGAGATCGTCCCATGTTCCGCTTGTCCCTGCTTGCCGTGAGTATTTGCAGCCTGCTGCCCGTCGCCGGTTTTGCCGCCGAGGCCGAAACCCCGGCGCAAATGGAATTGCCGACCCAGACCGTATTGGGCACCGCTCAGGAAGAGATCAAGCAAATGCCCGGCGTGTCGATCATCACCGCCGAAGACATCAAGAAGCGTCCACCGGCCAACGACCTGTCGGAGATCATCCGCACCATGCCGGGCGTCAACCTCACCGGCAACTCCAGCAGCGGCCAGCGCGGCAACAACCGCCAGATCGACATCCGTGGCATGGGCCCGGAAAACACCCTGATCCTGGTAGACGGCAAGCCGGTCAGTAGCCGCAACTCGGTACGCTACGGCTGGCGCGGCGAGCGTGACAGCCGTGGCGACACCAACTGGGTGCCGGCCGATCAAGTGGAGCGCATCGAAGTCATCCGTGGTCCGGCCGCCGCGCGTTACGGCAACGGTGCGGCGGGCGGCGTGGTGAACATCATCACCAAACAGCCGAGCAGCGAGACTCACGGCTCGGCGACGATTTATCACAACTTCGCCCAGCACAAGGAAGAGGGCGAGACCGAACGCATGAACTTCGGCCTCAACGGCCCGCTGACCGAGAACCTCAGCTACCGCGTGTACGGCAACATCGCCAAGACCAACCCGGACGATGCCGACATCAACAGCGGCCACGAATCCACCCGTTACGGCAACCAGGTGGGCACCCTGCCGGCAGGCCGCGAAGGCGTGCGCAACAAAGACGTCAACGGCTTGCTCAGTTGGAAAATGACCCCTGAGCAAACCCTCGACCTGGAGGCCGGTTTCAGCCGCCAGGGCAACATCTACACCGGCGACACCCAGAACACCAACACCAACGCCACCGTCAAAAACATGCTCGGCCATGAAACCAACACCCTCTACCGTGAAAGCTACGCGCTGACCCACCGTGGCGAATGGGATTTCGGCAGCACGCTGAGCTACGTCCAATACGCCAAGACCCGCAACAGACGCATCGATGAAGGCCTGGCGGGCGGGCTTGAAGGCCTGTTCTCCAGCACCACCGTCAGCACCAGCACCCTGCGCGATATCACCGCCCACAGCGAAGTGAACGTGCCGTTCCACGCCGGGGTTGACCAGGTGATGACCCTGGGCACCGAGTGGGTGGAGCAGTCCCTCGACGATCCAAGTTCCAACACCCAGGCCACCACCACCACGGGCGCCATCGCCGGGATCAGCAGCACCAACCGTCCCAGCTCGTCCTCGGCGCGAATCTTCTCGGTATTCGCCGAAGACAACATCGACCTGCTGCCCGGCACGCGCCTGACACCGGTGCTGCGTCTGGACCATCACAGCGTGGTCGGCGACAACTGGAGCCCGGGCCTGAACCTGTCCCAGGTGCTCACCGACACCTTGACCCTCAAGGCCGGTATCGCCCGTTCATACAAAGCGCCGAACCTCTACCAGATCAACCCCAACTACCTGCTGTACAGCAACGGCCAGGGTTGCTACGGCGCGGCCACCAGCTGCTACCTGCAAGGCAATGCCGACCTTGAGGCGGAAACCAGCGTCAACAAGGAACTGGGCATCGAGTACCGCGATAACGGCGTGGTGGCGGGCCTGACCTACTTCCGCAACGACTACAAGAACAAGATCGAGTCCGGCCTGACACCGGTGGGCAAGGCCACAGGCGGCACGGCGTCGAACATCTTCAAATGGGAGAACGTGCCCAAGGCACTGGTCGAAGGCCTGGAAGGCAACCTGTCGCTGCCCTTGAGTGAGCAGGTGAACTGGTCCAACAACTTCACCTACATGCTGCAATCGAAAAACAAACAGACCGGCGACGTGCTCTCGGTCACGCCAAAATTCACCCTCAACTCGATGCTGGACTGGCAGGTCACCCAAGACCTGTCGCTGCAAGCCAACGTGGCCTGGTACGGCAAGCAAACCCCGAAAAAATACGACTACCACGGCAACCACGTGACCGGTTCGGCCAACAACCAACTGTCGCCGTATGCCATCACCGGTGTCAGCGGTACGTACGCCATCACCAAAAATCTCAGCCTCACCGCCGGCGTGGACAACGTGTTCGACAAACGCTTGTGGCGTGAAGGCAACTCCCAGGGCGTGAACAACATCGACGGCGCCGGCGCGGCCACCTACAACCAGTCGGGCCGTACCCTGTTCACCAGCCTGACGGCGTCGTTCTGATGCGCCGCGCGATCATGCTGGCCTTGCTCTTTTCCCAGGCCGTCTACGCCAAGCCGGCGCCGGACCAGTTGATGGATGCGCCGGTCTTGCGTGAAGCCAGCGACTACAGTTTCAGCACCCTGGAACTCGACTCCGTCGACGGCGCCCGGCACTACCGTATCTGGCTGGGCCGTCCGCTCAAGGTCAGCGCGGCCAACCCGGTCGCCTACCTGCTGGACGGCAACGCGGCGATGGCGGCACTCGACACCGAGTTGCTCAACCGCCTGTCCCACAGCCCCGCGCCGCCGGTGCTGGTGGCAGTGGGGTACGCCACACCGCTGCGCATCGAACGCAATGCGCGCACCTTCGACTACACGCCGCAGGTGGGCGAGGGCGTGCAGCGCGACCCACTGACCGCTGTGCCGAGTGGTGGGGCGGAGCAGTTCCTCGACCTGCTGACGCAACAGATCCGCCCGCTGATCAACCAGCGGTTGGAAGAGAAGCCCAAGCGGCAACTGCTGTGGGGGCATTCCTACGGTGGGTTGTTGGTGCTGTATACGCTGATGACCCGGCCGGATGCGTTTGATGAATACGCCGCGGCCAGTCCGTCGTTGTGGTGGAACGGTGGGGTGATTCATGCCGAGGGTTTGGCGCAACGTTTGAACGACAAGCATCCGACGTTGTTGATGATGCGTGGGGATGAGGAACCGGCGAGTCCTTCCAGGCAGGTTGGGCCTAAAGGCGATGCAGCAGCCAAGAAACTGCTGGCGGATTTGCAGCGGGTGCAGGGGTTGAAGGTGCAGTACCAGGCATTCCCCGGCTTGAGCCACGGTCCAATGCTACCGGCATCGCTGCGCTATACCCTGGAACACCTGAGCCAGCCATAACGACGTTCAAACTGTGGGAGGGGGCTTGCCCTAATGCCAG
>NZ_QUZT01000039.1 GCF_004682045.1 Pseudomonas nabeulensis | reverse complement strand
GGGGCTTGCCCCCGATAGCGGTGGGTCAATCAGCTTATGTATTGACTGACACACTGCCATCGGGAGCAAGCTCCCTCCCACATTTGGATGTGTGCCAGACCCGGAAGGTAAGCACACCCGCTCCCACTATTATCAGTCAGTGATGAATCGCACGCCCGGCTTGGCCCGCTCATCCACCGTCAACTCAAACACATCCGGCCGCGCATAGTGCCCCACCACGTCATAGTCATACCGTGCGCGCACCAGTTCATCGGTATCAATCTGCGCCACCAGCAACCCCGCCTCACCGACCAGCGGCCCCGCCAGGATGTCACCCATCGGCCCGACAATCACACTGCCACCGGCGATCAAGGGACGGTCTGACGGCCAATTCGCGATGTCCACCCCGAGCGCCGCCGGTGAGGCCTGGACCTGACACGCACTCACCACAAAGCAACGCCCTTCGTGAGCGACGTGACGCATGCTCACCTGCCACATTTCTCGCTCATCCACCGTTGGCGCGCACCACACCTCCACACCCTTGGCGTACATCGCCGTACGCAGCAGCGGCATCATGTTTTCCCAGCACACGGCGCCGCCCACACGCCCAACCGCCGCGTCAATCACCGGCAGCGTCGAACCATCGCCTTTGCCCCAGATCAACCGTTCAGTGCCAGTGGGCATCAATTTGCGATGCTTGGCGACCAGGCCGCCAGCGGGTTCGAAATACAGCACCGTGCAATACAGCGTATTGCCACTGCGTTCGATCACACCCAAGACCAGGCTGGCACCGGTGCGCGCCGACAACCCGGCCAGGACGTCAGTCTCGGCACCCGGCACATCAATGGCATTGGCGAAATAGCGGGCGAACGCTTCACGCCCCTCGGGCAAGCGATAACCCAGCTGTGTACCAAACGCCTCGCCTTTGGGATAACCACCCAACAGCGCTTCTGGCATAACCACCAACTGCGCACCGCTGCGCAGGATCTGGTCCTCATAGCTGAGGATTTGCGCCAGGGTTTCGCCCTTGCCGCCAGGCAGGGAACCGATTTGCAGGGCCGCCACAATAGAAACAGGCATCACGATCACTCCAACGTCAGGGGTTGCCCATTCTCCCGCCAGCCTCGATCATGAATAAAGCCCACTTCAATGCTGAATGATATGAGTCAAATGAATATCGCCCAAGTCGATCTCAACCTGCTGAAAACCTTCGAAGCCCTGCATGACGAGTCCAGCGCCAGCCGTGCGGCGTTGCGCCTGGGCGTGACGCAATCGGCCATCAGCGCAGGGCTGCGGCGTTTGCGCGTGGTCTATGACGATCAATTGTTCGTGCGCACCGGGCGCGGTTTGGCACCGACGTTGCGCGCCAATCAGCTGAAACCGGTGATCAGCGAGGCACTGGAGCGCTGTCGGCAAAGCCTGGCCATGGTCAACCCGGACAACCAGCAGTATCAGGGCCGTTCAGTGGTACTTGGCCTGTCGGATGATTTCGAGATTGCCTACGGTCGGCGTCTGATGGACGAAATCGCACAGCGGGCGCCGAAATTGCGGGTGATATTCCGTCAGACCCATAGCCAGATCGTCGCCGGTGCCTTGTTGGATCGCACCCTGGACCTGGCAATCACCGCAGGTGGGTTTGCACAAAACAGGCTGAGCCGGCAGGTGCTGGGCGAAGGTGATTACCGTTGTTTGGTGGATTCGGACCAGACCCGCATCAGCCTGGACGAGTTCGTCAGACGCGAGCACGTGTTGGTGTCTTCGGGCGGCTTTATCGGGATTACCGACGAGGGGTTGGCGGCACAGGGGCTGAGCCGCCAGGTGTGCGCCTCCACCAGCCACTTTGCCGCGCTGCCCTTTTTGCTCAAGGGCAGCCAGGCCGTGGCGACCATCCCAGGCCACGCGGCGCAGGCCATCGCGCAGGTGAGCGGGTTGCACGTGCTGCCATGTCCGCTGGCACTGCCCCGCTACCCCGTGGAAATGGGCTGGCGGACCCAGGCGCAGCTTGATCCGCTGTTACTGAAAGTGCGTGAAGCGATTGTGGCGAGCTTTACTTGTTCGCCGCCATCAACTTGTTGACCTCACTGCGCACCATGTTGGAGAACTCCGGCGGCGACATGCCGTCGAGTTCCGCGCGCACCCACTCGGCCCACTTGCCCTTGCGCTTGGCGCGCTCGCCGAACAACCGGGCGGCTTCGCCCTTGGCCTTGCCCAGGTTGGTTTGCCACAAGTCATACAGGCGAGACTTCTCGTCCTCCACTTCGGCGCGTTCGGCAAGGGTCTTGTTGGCCAGATTGAAACTCATGTTGAATTACCTGCTGCACAAATAGGCGACATCTTACACTGTAGGTCGAAATTTCCTGATTCGGATTTTGCCAAGGACTACGCTTTGGCAAAAAAACTGCAACTTTTGCCGCTGCCCGACACTCCATTGTTCACTGTCACATTCACTCGCAAGGAGTCACACAATGGCCCGCAAAACCGCTGCCCAAGCTGTCGAAGACCAAATCAAGGACCAAGCCTTCAGTGAGCTGAGCGCGCTGATCGAAGAATCGGACAAACTGCTTAAAAGCAGTGCATCGCTGGTGGGCGAAGAAGGCGAGACCCTGCGCGAGCAGGTGGCCCTCAAGCTCAAACAAGCCCTGGAGTCGGTGTCCAACGTGCGCGAACGCAGCAAGCCGGTGGTAGATGCCACCGAAACCTATATCGGTGGCCACCCATGGCAGACTGTGGCGATTTCCGCAGGCTTTGGCCTAGTGGTGGGCCTGCTGCTGGGTCGTCGCAACTGATCGCATAAGGCTGCGCCGGATTCGGCGCAGCCTGTTTTATTGCCCGGCCAATTCCCGTAGCCGTGCCAACTCTTGTGCATCCACCTCGATACCCAGCGCATCCGACTGCGCCCGTGTACGATGCCGCCGATCCCCCGGCAACCGCCGCAACCCCGCCGCATGCATCTGCCGCACCAGCTCCTGGCTGCGCTCGGCGAAGCTTTGCCCGGCGGTTTTGCCGGGGTCGATGACAATCAGCAATTGGCCAGTCCACGGTGTACGAGCGCCTGGATGATCGGCCCAATTGAATTCGAACGAGAAGTTGCCACCGGTCAGGGCCGCCGCCAGTAATTCCACCATCATCGACAACGCCGAGCCCTTGTGCCCGCCAAATGGCAGCAGTGCACCGCCTTCCAGTACGGCCTTCGGGTCTTGTGTGGGCTGGCCCAGGCTGTCTACGCCCATGCCCGCCGGCAAGCGCTCGCCCTTGCGGGCCGCGATCTGTACATCCCCGTGGGCGATGGCGCTGGTGGCCAGGTCAAACACGATCGGCAGGCCATCGGCACGTGGTGCAGCAAAGGCGATGGGATTGGTGCCAAACAACGGCCGGTCGGCGCCATGGGGCACCACGCAGGTCATGCTGTTGACCACGCTCAATGCCACCAGGCCTTCTTCGGCAAAGGGTTCGACGTCGGGCCACAAGGCGGCAAAGTGATGGGAGTTGTGGATGGCCAGCAGGGCAATCCCGGCGCTGCGGGCTTTCTCCACCAACAACGGGCGGGCGGCCTCCAGCGCCGGCTGGGCAAAGCCGTTACCCGCATCCACCCGCACAAACCCCGATGCCACATCCGTGACGACAGGTTCGGCCTTGCCATTCACCCAGCCGCTGGCCAGGGTGCTGACGTAGCCGGGGATGCGGAAAATACCGTGGCTGTGTGCACCGTCGCGCTCGGCACTGGCGCAGTTGTGCGCCAGGGTTGCGGCGACCTTGGGCGAGGTGCCGTGCGACACGAAAACCTGATGAAGCAACGCCACCAGTTCGGTAAAACCGATGCGGGACAACGCCCGCTCATGGACCTGTGACATCTGAAGCTCCGATTTTATGATTGGAAGGGGCAACAAGACTGGATATCCGGACCGTCGATTAACACCGCGGGGCAAGTCCGCTGTCAACCCGTGTTTCCTCCTGCGGCAGTTATCTACCTCCAGGCCTGATTGACGTGTCCGTACCCTGTCGCTTTACCCCGCCGGCAGTGCCCGGCAGCGACGGAGAGTGATCATGGCACGGGTAACGCCACCGTATTTTTTTGATGAATTCCTGCAACCGATTCGCAGGGTCAAGCCCTCGGAACGCGAACGCGCACTAGGGCTGACTCTCAAGGACCTCGACTGGCTGCACACGCTGTATTACGCCACCGACGCCGGCCGGCAGAACCCCGCGCATCTGGGAGCGCCGATGGTGGTCGAAAGCCTGCAGGTCAACCTGGCTAAACCGCCGGCGATTCCGCTGGCAGGTGTATTCCTGATGAGCCCAAGCCCGGATGCCAACAAAGCAGTGCTCTACACCCCCTACGGTGGTCTTGAGGTGTTCGACACGCGGGATACGTTGCTGGCAGGTCTCACCACACGGCTCAACGATCCTGCGCAGCGCGTGGATCTGTGCCGTTTCCTGTCCATCGCCCAACGTGCACGCCTGTCCCTCGATAAGACGCTGTCGTTGTCCGCAACACTCATCGCCGGTGCGGTCATGGAAGATCAGGAGCGAGTGCTGCAAGCGGCACAATTACAGAACGTACAGGCCATGCTGGTACAACTGCGCAAAACCCCAACCTTGCCATGGATGCTCGACACCTTGCTGACGATCATGGGGCGCTCGTATTTTCCAGCGCTGGATCAACGTGATACGCGCATGGACTGTTATGTTGCCAACAACAACGGCGGCTCCGTACAACGCCTGTTGACCTCTATGCCCTTGAGCCAGGCGCTGTTGCAGTTTTATGTGCAGCAGTCCTGGCCCACCGACAAGACCCGCCGGTTCTACAACCCGCGTCAGCTCACCAGCAGTTTGTCCGAAGCCCAACAGGCGCAACTGCATGAGCAATGGGACAGCCTGGTCGAACAAACCGCCGGCATCTTCTCCAAATTGCTCAACAGCCTGATGCTGACTTACTGGAATGAAGACTTCGACACAGGCCAATCTCGACTGGAGTTCTTCGCCCAGGTCATGAGCGATAAGTTTCGCCTGGACCTGCTGCTCAAGCGCCAGAACGGCATCCTGTCCGCCACCGAAAGCCACCTGCTGCTGGCAATGTTCTTGCCTGATCACGCTGCACGGACAGCCTACGCCGATACTTTGCGTATCGAGAAAGTCCGAGTACAGGCACCGTACCAGCACTATGTGGACTTGGCCGGCACCTTGATGATCAGCGATAGCTACGCCTACCTCTATACCCAGGCCCGCGGGCTGCAGGTGCTCAAGGATATGGATGACCTGAAAGACACCTTGCGTTCGATGCTCAAGGCTTCCGGCCATGAAGATGAGCTATTGAATGTTGTGTCGCAGGAAGAGCACAGCCTGTTTATCGGTCTTGACCAGGTACAAGTCACTGGCCTGCCCATCGCCAGCGGCGTGTTTCAGGAGATGATCGAGGACATTGCAACCAAGCAACTGAGCAACCTGGAGTACGCCCTGGGGCTGTATAGGCGCAGCAATGGCACAGTCGATCTGGATGCCTTGCTCGATCACGCGTTGGACCTGCGCGCGATGCTCGATAACCGTTTACTGACGCTGGACACCGGCGGACGCTGGACCCTCCACCCGGTGAGCAGTGGAAATGGCCGGCCATCCACGGTGCAGGCCGAGCATTCCAAGCAGCGCTTGCTGCCATTGCAGGCTGCCACCGCGGCACTGGCGCTGGAGCGCAGCAGCGCGCCGACACTGCGCCGCCTGGTGACTCATGCGTTAAATACCGAACTGGAAAAACGCCAACAGGACCTCAAGAGCGACGAGGTTCATATCAACACTTACGACACCCCAACCCAGGAGCGTGAGGAGCGCCTGCCCCTGAAATCGCTGAACCTGGTGGAACACTTTATCGAACGCCTGGCCAATCAGGCCGGGCCGATCACGCAGTCGTCCTACATCGGCTTCTACGGCCCGCGTGAAGAAGGCGCGGCCAAGCGCTTGAACAGCCTTAACACCCGCACCGTCAATGCCATCATCGATCAAGTGATGTTGTCGTTCGTCCAGCACGACCTGCGCACCCTGCCCCGTGTGTTCCTGGAAAGCCAACAAAGCCGGCTGAGCCAGAGCCTGATGCTGGGCCTGCGAAATGAAGCCGACCTGCGGTTGTTGAGTAAAACCCTGACGCCTCGAGGCCAAGCCATACTCGATACCGTTTTGCGCCCCGACAGCCTGACACGCATCAACCGCCATGGACTGAACGGTTTTCTACCGGACGCTTTCGCCCTGACACTCACCCTGGGCGACGACCCCACGCCTCATCCTCTGGCCAACTGTTTTGTGCTCACCGAGCGCGGTGGCGTGGATCCCCAGCGGTCAGGCCAGGCACAGCTATGGACACCCCGCAATGGCCACGAAACATTCCTTTCGATTGAAGCCCTGCGCACACACCTGCAGCAACGCCTGGACGATCCCCGGACCCGCGTGCCGCTCCTGGAGAACCTGCACATCACCAGGCAGGCGCCCCACCAGGTCTATCGACTTGGCCCGTTGCAGCGCATTGATGGGAACCTGCTGGACGACCGCCAGCAGTCTTACCGGCTCTACCTGAACGATGCCATCGACTACCTGATGACGATGAAGCTGGGGCCACGACAGCTGCAAGACTGCCTCGACGCGCTCATGCAGCAGTCCCCTCCCACCAACCTGGCCAGGGCCACCGCCGTCGCGCAGTCGATCATTCTTCAACAGGCACTGCCGGTGTGGCTGGGCCTGGCCTCACCGGCCGAGCAGATCCAGCACGCCGAACTGATGGAGCAATATCGCCTGAGCGCAGCGGGCGACCGGGATTATCTGCACGGTATCCCGCAGTTACGCACCCACGTGGCGGCACGCTTGTCTGAACTGCTGGAAGCGCGCTATCCGGGCCAGGGGCTCAGCCCCGACAACGTCATGATCCCCGAACGTCGCGCCCTGGAAGGCGACCAGCAGACCCTCACCGACTTCGCCCTGCGGCACCACCCCGACCTGCAAGGCACCGATATTCGGCCCCATTCACGCACCGCAACACCGCTGCCACCTGCGCTGAACGCCAGCGCGGTGGTGCAGATGGTCCAACAATTAGGCCTTGAGAGCACGTATTCGACCTGGTTCGCCGAGCATTTGCCCGCCGAGACCGAGGACGCCCGTGAGCGGCGCAGACTGTTTTGCCGGCAGTTACCGTGGCAAATGTTGACGTTTGCCCACGAAGAAAAGCTGGAGGAACGCCTTTCCGCAAACGCCTGGAGCCTGATCCAGCAAGTGTTTGACATGCCGGATGGGGTGGCCAGAAGCGCCGTCGCAGGTGCGAACGCGATTATTCGCCCGCTGGAATTGATTGCCACCGAAGGCGCAACACCCGCCCTGGTAAACGCCGTCTACCTCATCACGCCGCCCACGGGAGAAAGCGGGCCCTGGGTGCTGTACGCCCCTTACAGCCCGCTGTATCCGCTCAAGGAGTATCAGCGCGAAGAAGACCTGATTCGTGAAATCAGTACACCCGGAGCGTTGCAAAACTGGATCCTGCGCCGTCTGGACGATCCACACCAAGCCACCTATCGACATTTATTGCCGCAGCAGGTCTCCCCCAGCGCGTCAGAAGTGCGTGTCGGCCGCTCGCCGATCCTCGGCAACATCCTGTGGCGCCTGTTCAAGGACAATATTCAATTGCTCATGAAGCTATCGGCCAGTCAGTTCGACAAGCTTGGAGGCCCTGAATGGCACAGCCTCGCCAACTTGTTGCGAGAGGGGCCGGCGGCGGCGGTGGAGTTCATTCAGGGCAAGCTTCGCTTCCCCCTCGTGGTATGGCGCAGCTACAAGATACTCAAGGTTGCGATGGAGGATCTGCAACAACAACGTTTCGTCAGAGGCTTCCGCGGAGTTATTCGAGGACTGGCGCAGTTGGCCTCATTGCGCAAGGAACTGGCCTCGTCACCAGAACCCTCACCGCCGTTGCCGGCCAACAGGCCGCTTGAATGGGAGGACGAATCCACCTTGCCAGCAATCACCCTGGCCGACCTGAACGTGACTGATCCGTCGAGGACGCACTTGCAAGCCTTGGAAAACCATGGCGTTGCCCTGACAGACCTGGTCCACAACGCCACGAGCCATGTGTACGAAGACAAGGCATCCGTCGGCGCATTCGTGCCCTTGGCCGGCAAGGTGTATCCAGTACGCAAAGCCGGCGAGCATTGGCGCTTGTCCGACGGCGAACAGCACGGGCCCTACGTACGCTGCGATACCGCGAATAAATGGGTACTGGACCTCGACAAGCATCACCCGCGCTTTGGCAAGACCTTGTCACGCCACAGTCACCGGTACTACACACGGGTGGCCGAGCGACAGGCCATGAACATCGAGGCTATCGGTATGCGTGCCATTGCTGCCATGTCCAGTTGGCGCGCCCAGGCCATCAATGAAGCGCTCAATGTGGCGACTTACTACGCGGTCAATTGCAAACGCAATATTCTCAATTACGCGAAAATACGCGACCCCGGCAGTCGGATGGGACGTTTTTTCACCGAGCTGTTCGGCGTGTTGACGCTGGCGCCTGCGCAGTTGCAAAAAATCGAAGACTGCGTGGATGAGGTGCTCGGTGATCTGGTCCATCACTCCCTGACCAGTCCTGATTCCATGCGTTTTGTGTGCGGCACTGCCAACCTGGCGGATGCAAGCACCTTTGCCTTTACGCTGCCTGACGATGCCGACCAGAAAATCTATCTGCTCAACCCGTTCTTTGATCCGCCCTTCGATATCTATGAAAACCGACTCAACACACCGTTCAACATCGTTGCCCACGCACGCGCTGCGGTATTGATTCACGAGCTTTCGCACTTGAAGTGCTTGACCGAAGACATGGCGTACCTGGACAGCATGCGGCCGTTTCCGGACCTGATCAACATGTCCATCCGGGGTGCGCCGGTGCTTAAGACCCAACTGGTGGACCTGCGCGACACGGCGCTGTCCGTGCTCACACCGGCCAGCCTTTTGTTCAAGTCATGGAATGAATGGGTATCAGCCTGGGAGGACTTTGGAATGTCGCGCGACTCGACATCAGTCAAACGCAAAGTTCTCCAGACCACCGGCACCCGCACCCTCGATGATGCCCGGCAGATCTTTATGACCGACCCGGATAAACGCATCGCCACTATTCTTGGCAACGCTGACTCGGTGACCTACTTGATCACACAGGTAGGACGCATGCTGGATTTGGGGGCGTGAATAAAACGAGGCAAACGAGAATCAGTCCCAATTGATGTGCAATCGCCATGACGGCTGTTCTCGTCGTCCCGCTGTGGAGGTTAGAATGTAGGAAATCAGGATGAGTTGATGAACGAAAATCCCCTATCTGAAGCCGAATATGACGCCATCACCGATGCCGCCGCGCATTGGTGCATGCGTCTGCATGCCAGCGATTGCACGACGAATGAGCGTCAGGCTTTTGAGCAATGGCATGATTCCCACCCGCTGCATGCGTTTGAATACGCAGCCATGCTGGAAATCTGGGATGTTGCCGACCACCTTCCGCGCAATGAACCCGCAGCCGTCGTCGTGCCATTCAAGCCGCGCAGCCGGGTGCGTACTTATGCGGTCGCGGCGGCAATCTGCCTGGCCGCCCTGCCCCTGGCAGCATTTACCGGTTGGGAAGCCGGTTGGCTACCGAACAGCTATGAACGTTTTGAGGCGGCCAACAGTTTGCGTCAGGTCACGCTGGGCGATGGCAGCCAGGTCGAGCTCAACGTGGGCACCGAGCTGGTCTACAGCAACTACAAGGACCAGCGCCGGGTCACGCTGAAAAAGGGCGAAGCGTTCTTCAAGGTCAGCCACGACCGTGCGCATCCGTTTATCGTGCATGCAGGCGACGGCAAGGTGCGGGTCACGGGAACTCAGTTCAACGTGTGGAAGTATGAAGACCAGGTGCGGGTGATGCTGCTCGAAGGCTCGGTGCTGATCTCCAGCGACACGGTGCATGGCGGTGTCCCCCTGACTCCCGGCATGCAGGCCAGTTACCAGCAAGGCGACGTGACACCTCGCGTGCAGACGATCAACCCCAACGACACCGCGCTGGCGTGGCGTCAGGGCAAGCTGATTCTTGACAATCTCGCCTTGGCCGATGCGTTGCCGCTGATCAATCGCTACCTGCGCAAGCCCGTGATGTTGGCCGATGCCAGCACCGGGGCGATCCGTATCGGCGGCATCTATAACGTCAATGAGGTCGGTAACCTCGTCCCCTCTCTGCCCAAAGTGCTGCCGGTCTACCTGACCCAGAACCAGGACGGCAACCCCGTACTCAACTCGATTCCGCGTAAAGCTCCCAAAATCTGAGCCCTTGCCAATAGGCGCGGCCTTTTTCACGCCCGAAGTGTCCGTTTTTTTTACATCAGCCTGCCCTGAATCCCACGTGGTGAGCGGATTCAGCGCTTTGTCGTGCGCCGTGTTTCATCGGTGTAACAACGGGGTGAAGCGTTTGCGCGGTGGCTGGAACAGCGGTGATTCAAAGGCGGTTGTCTCATGGCTGATACAGGGCTACCCGCATGTGGCCCGGCATTAATCTCAACCTATTGAATCGCAACATCAAATCAAAAGCGGCACGGCTTCTGCTCTCTCTCTGACAACGCTGTTTAGGGTCAGCGTCGAGAATAAGGAACAGTGCCGTGGTCACTCATACTCAAGGTTCATTGAGCCTCCTCCTGATCAGCTGTGTACTGAGTACCAGCGCGAGCCTTCCAGTACTCGCAGCGGGTGACGGTGTGATCATCATTCAACGCCCCGTCCAGGGCCACATGTATGGCCGTACCGCGGGCACCGATCCCAACCCCACCACCGCCAATGCCAACCCGACCATCCAGATCTTGCGTGCGACCAACAATGTTGAGTTGAACGACAGCGATATTGCCGGTATCAGCAGCGGCGCCAGCATTACCCGCACCATTTTGCCCGGCGGCAATCTCCCAGGTTTCAGCAACAACGGCAGCGGCGTCGGCCTGGGCGCAGGCGCAGCAGCCAGCCACAGCGGCAGCGGCGGCGGCATCGCCGGCACGATCAACAGCGCAGTCTCCAGCGGCCTCGCGCCACTGAACAACATCGGCAGCATGGTCGGGGGGCGTTGAGATGAACCGTTCATGGATGCTTCTGGCAGTGCTGGGTTGCGGGGCGGCGATGGCCGACAGCAGCACCAACACGGCAACCATCGGTAACTCCGGGAAACAGTACAACGGCGTGGTGACGATCAACCAGGCCGCCGGTGACCAACAGCAACTGAGCAACAACGTTGCTATCGCGGTGGGCCACAACGCCCAGGCGAACGTCAACGTCACCCAGAACATCAACGGCGCACCCGCCGATCGCTCCTTGAACGCCAGGGCGGCTATTCAGGGCAACGCCTTCAGCAACGGCAACGGCATCGTCAGCATCAACCAGTCCGCCGGGGCCCAGAACCAATCAATCAATGCCGTGCGCATCAGCCTCAATGCGGGGCCGCAAAGCATCGATGACAGCGTCATGTCACAACAAAACGTTGTGCTTGCAACAGACTCAGGGGCGACCCCTACCACTGGCAGCCGCCAGGTCGTTACCAGCGACCAGGCCTTCACCGGCAGCCGTGGAGTGGTACAGGTCACCCAGAGCGCCGGGGTGGGGAACCGAGTGGCTAACACCCTGAACTTACGACTCAACTGATGAAGCTGAGTCGGATAGCTAGACCGTACCAACACTTAACCAACTAATAGAAGCACGGAGAAACACCATGAAAACTACAATGGCTCTTAAACCACTGGCTTTCGCTCTCGCTGCTCTGATGGCTGTTGCGGCTCAAGCAAACGGCTACAACCCACCTAAACCACAACCAGAACCCACTTCGTCTACCGCTACCGTGAATGACGGCCAGAGCAACCATGGCAACGCGGTCATCAATGACAAAACCGAAAACAACGCGTCGGTGAACCAATCGTTCAAAAACTACTCCGGGGTTGCTGGCAGCAACACCGCAGCCGGTGACAACAACCAAGGTAAAAACGATGTAGCCATCACTGCTGGTGATGCAGACTTCGTATTCGCCACCGTCAACTCGGGCCAGGATAACCGCGGCAACTTTGTGCTCAACAGCGCCACGGAAAACAACGGTTCGGTCAACAACAGCTTCAACAACGGCTCCGGTATCGGCCAGTCGAACGTGGCTGCGGGCACTTCCAACCAAGGCAGCAACAGCGTTGCGATCAACTCTGGCGACGATGGTAAAGGTGGTGCAGCCACCATCAACGCGAAGCAGGAAGTCACTGGCAACCTGACCCTCAACCTCAGTGCCACCACCGGTCACGGCTGGAAAACCACCCCAGTTACCAACAATGCCAGCGTGAACAGCTCGTTCAACAACGCCACCGGCATCGTGGGTTCCAACGTGGCAGCCGGCAGCGGCAACCAAGGTCAGAACAACGTAGCAATCACTCGCTTCTGATCCAGATAGGGCCTTGGCAACAAGGCCCTTTTTATTCCAGCGTCCAACAGGTCATACGATCATGCGCCTCGTTGCCTTCCTCCTTTTGCTGGCACTCACCGGCCCAACCTGGGCGGGGACCATGGCCGTGGTCATGCCCGGTGGTGGGTTGATCT
The DNA here is from genome assembly GCF_004682045.1 of Pseudomonas nabeulensis. Taxonomy (GTDB): domain Bacteria; phylum Pseudomonadota; class Gammaproteobacteria; order Pseudomonadales; family Pseudomonadaceae; genus Aquipseudomonas; species Aquipseudomonas nabeulensis. Next base: position 56,581 of record NZ_QUZT01000039.1, on the reverse strand, counting down.
ACAAAAAGGTCGAGAGCATCCGCGAGCGCAAGTTCTCCAACCTGGTGGAACAGAAAACCGATTTCAGCTGTGGCGCCGCCGCACTGGCGACCATCCTGCGTCAAGCCTATTGGATGGACGTAGACGAAGACCACGTGATCAAAGGCATGCTGGTCAACGCCGATCAGGACCTGGTGCGCACCCAAGGCTTCTCGATGCTCGACATGAAGCGCTATCTGGAAAGCATCGGCATGCGGGCCAGGGGCTACCGAATTACCCCTGAGGTGCTGGTCACCGTCAAAGTCCCCGTTGTGGTGCTGCTGGAAATTCGCGGCTACAAGCACTTCGTCGTGTTACAGCGCGCCGACAAGGACTGGGTCTACATCGGCGACCCTGTGCTGGGCCACAAGCGTTACACCAAGGACGATTTCATCAAGGGCTGGAACGGCATCGTATTCGCCGTGCTGGGTGAGGGCTACGACAAGGCCAATGCCCTGCTCTCCCCGCCCACACCGCTGACCGCCAAGAACCAGCTGAACGAGTTCAGCCCGGTGCGTGACAGCGAACTGATGGACTTCGGTTTCATCCAAAGCGACTTCTTCTAGAAGCGTCAGGAGCAGACGATGAACACTAACCGCTGGCTGACGGTCTTGTGCCTGGCAGCCTCAATGCCCGCTTACGCGTCATCGGCATTCAAGCCGATCGAACTCAAGGACTCGGAAATGGCTGACTTGCGCGGGCGTTATGTGATGCCCGGGCGCATTATCAGCTTTGGCATTGTGATGAGCACCACCTGGACCAACTCGGCGGGCGACAGCATCACCGGCACCGCCAACATGCAGGTCAACTCCTCCACCGTCACGCCGCAGTTCTACGTCACCACCACCAGCACCACCGGCAATGGCACGCCACCGACTACCGGGACAGGCACCGTCGTCGGCGGTGCCGGCCTTGGCAGCGGACAAGGCGTGACCCAAAGCGTACGGGCGGCCGGCGATGGCAACACGGCGAACAACGGTGTGGACATCAATGTCACTCAAAACGGCCTGGCAGCGGCGAATATTGTGCAATCGGGCAAGGCACTGGTGGCGGGTGAAACCATCACCGGTGACAGTGGCGCCGGGCAAGTCAGTGTTTCGGCCAAGAATGGCGGGCTGCAAATGGCCGTCCTGGCCAGCAATAACCAGGGCAATGTGCTGCAGCAAATCGGCGGCGGCAACGTCAGCCAAAGCACACTGATTACCGGCAATCTCAATGCGATTACCAACCTCACCCAGATCAATGTGGTGATGGGCAACAACAACTTGAGCAACATCACCCGCAGCCTCAACCTGGACCAACTCAAAGGACTACGCACTGGCGGTTATTGAACTACGCTGAGCCTCGACACTTACGCATTAAAAAGGGACGGCTGACTTCATGCATCGATCGTTATCGTTACGTGCCGTGGTTTGTTTGAGTACGCTTCTGCCGGCTTCCATGTTGTATGCCGCGCCGGATGCCGATATTGAAACGCTGAAAAAGGAATTGCTGGAACTCAAGCAGCGCTACGAAGTGCAGCAAAAAGCACTGGCGGTCTTGGAACAACGGGTCAGGCAAGTAGAAGATCAACCGGCAACGCCTGCGCCCAAGCGCCTGGCCAAGTCCCCGGCGGACTTTAGCAAGGGCACTACCGTGGCCGGCGCACCGGGTGTTGGCGCAGCCGCCGCATCGGGTGGTGCAGGCGGCGGCAGTTCGTACGGGCAAAGCCTCAAGGATGACTCGGCGCCCGCGCAGAGTGTGAGCAACTTGTATAACGAGGCCAGCGGCTTTTTCGGCGATGGCAAGTTCAGCTTTGAAACCGGTATTACTTATGCGCGTTATGATGCGCGCCAGTTGACCCTCAACGGTTTTCTGGCACTGGACTCGATCTTCCTGGGCAATATCAACCTGGACCGTATCAAGTCTGATAACTGGACCCTGGACCTGACCGGGCGCTATAACGTCGACAATCGCTGGCAGTTCGATGTCAACGTGCCTGTGGTTTATCGCGAGTCCACCTACCAGTCGGCCGGTGCGAATAACAGCGGCACCACGACATCGGAAGGCGACGTTACGCGAGATCCGACCATCGGCGACGTCAACTTCGGCATTGCCTACAAGTTCCTCGACGAGTCCGACACTCTGCCGGATGCGGTGTTCTCGGTACGGGTCAAGGCACCCACCGGTAAAGAGCCCTATGGCATCAAGCTGGTCCAATCGCCCAACAACGACAACCTTTATGTGCCGGAAAGCCTGCCGACGGGTAATGGCGTCTGGTCGGTCACACCGGGAATTTCCCTGGTCAAGACCTTCGACCCTGCCGTGTTGTTTGGCTCGCTGTCCTATACCCATAACTTCGAGGACTCGTTCGACGATATCAGCTCGAACGTCGGCCAGAAGGTCGGAGGCAAGGTCAGGCTTGGCGACAGCTTCCAACTGGGTGTCGGTGTCGCGTTCGCGTTGAACGAGAAGATGAGTATGTCGTTCTCGGTGTCCGACCTGGTTCAGCGCAAGAGCAAGCTCAAGCCTGACGGCGGCGACTGGCAGTCGGTGGTTTCAAGCGACGCCAACGCCGGATACTTCAACGTCGGTATGACCATCGCCGCTACGCAGAATCTGACGATTGTGCCGAACCTGGCGATTGGCATGACGGATGATGCGCCGGACTTTACCTTCAGCCTGAAATTCCCCTATTACTTTTGACCGGTTGTAGTGAGCGGGCTTGCCCCGCGCTGGGTGGCGTAGCCGCCCCAAACCCTGGCGCCTCGGTATTTCTGACACACCGCAGCGTCCTTGTTGGGGTGGCTACGCCACTCAGGGGGGGCAAGCCCGCTCACCACAGCTACGACCACAACCACAAAGGAAAAGCCCCGCAACGATAAGGGTCGTTGCGGGGCTTTTCGGTTTACCCGCCCTAGCGGATCTGGTGTTTGTGCAGCAACCGGTAGAAGGTGGGCCGGGAAATCCCCAACACACGGGCGGCAACGCTCAGGTTATCACTGTGCCGGTTGAGCACATCGCACAGCGCCTGACGTTCGGCGCGGTGCTTGTAGTCTTCCAGTGTAGCCATGGGGGGTGAAATTGCCTGTTCGGCCTGTAATCCCAGATCAACGGCTTCAATCTGGCGTCCCTCGGCGAGCACCAGGCCGCGTCGCACCCGGTTGGCCAACTCGCGCACGTTGCCGGGCCAAGGGTGCTGCCCCATGGAGACAAGCGCCTCTTCACTGAAACTGCGCGGGCGGCGGCCGGTTTCCTGGCTGTAGAAACGGGCAAAGTGATTGGCCAACATCGCTACGTCGCCGTGACGGTCGCGCAAGGGCGCCGTGACGACCTGCAGGACATTGAGCCGGTAATACAAGTCTTCACGGAAAGTGCCCTTCGCGACGGCCGCCTCCAGATCGACGTGGGTTGCGGCCAATACGCGCACATCAACAGGGATAGGCTGACTGCCCCCCACCCGTTCGATTTGTTTTTCCTGAAGAAAACGCAACAGGTTGGCTTGCAGTTCCATCGGCAGGTCGCCAATTTCATCCAGGAACAACGTGCCGCCGTTGGCTGCTTCGATCCGACCGACCTTGCGCTGGTGCGCGCCGGTAAAGGCGCCTTTTTCATGGCCGAACAGTTCCGACTGGATCAGATGCTCCGGGATGGCCCCACAGTTGATCGCGACAAATGGCTTGGCGTGGCGCTGGGATTTGCGGTGCAGGGTCTTGGCTACCAACTCTTTGCCGGTGCCACTGTCGCCGCGAATCAACACCGGAGATTCGGTCGGCGCCAATTTCGCCAACAATTTACGCAGCTCTCGGATCGGGCGGCTATCACCCAGTAATTCGTGTTCTGGCTCATCCACCGGGACACTGCCCTTGCCGCGCAGGCGCGCCATGCCGAAAGCGCGCCCCAGGGTGACCTGCACGCGGGCCACATCGAAGGGCAAGGTATGGAAGTCGAAAAACCATTCGCAGACAAAGTCGCCGACGTTCTGCAGGCGCAGCACTTCCGGGCTAAGAACGGCGATCCACTCGGTGCCGCTGCGGCCGATCAGCTCTTTGACTGCCTCCGGACGTTCCAGATGAAACGCCTGCAAACGCAGCAAGCCAACGTCACAGGACCGCTCCCCCACCGCTTCAAGCGCACAACTGTCCACCGCCCACCCGGCGGTGCGCAAATCGGGCAATAGTCCATGGCAGTCTTCACAAGGGTCGACCACAAGCAAGCGGCGAGGAGCTGTAACAGCCATGACGATTCCTTGGCGCCAAAATTGTTAAAGTTATTTAGAAACAATGGTTTGTGGCGCCTGGCGCTAACACTAGCAAGCTCTTGACGCCATGCTTGTACCGTTTCGCTATAAGTGCGGGCAAAAAGCCATTTACGCGCATTTGCAGAAAAAAGTTGCACCGCGACCACCCGGTCAATGCGCTTTCAAAACAGCCGCTTACATGACCTTAATCACGAAAGTTTTAAATTTGTTGCCCTAACATGTGACCCGTACCCGGTCATCGTGCATCAGTACAAGTAACCCGCCGCACGGTCAGCCCAACCGCCGGCACTCACTTGAATGGGCGATGAGAGAGAACCCGACATGAACGCTCCGCTGCGCATCAACGAAGCTCTTTTGATTGCAGACCGTGCTTTCCAGCCCTTTCAATGCGTGGCCTGGCACGATGGCAATGGCGCCCTCAGCCTGAGCGTCATCGACCGCACCAATACCCGCATCGGCAGCAAACAACTGTCCTCGAGCGCTTATAGCGACCCGGCACAACTTGAAGACTTGTTGTTGCAAGCGCGTGCCGAGCTCGATAAGGGTGGCTATCAATTGCTGTCCTGGGCAATGCCTAAGTAAGCGTGGGTTAGCGCGCGCCAATATCCTCGGTAAAGAACACAGCCTGAGCAACTTCATGATCGATGTTCCCTCGAAGAACATTGATCATGAGTTCCTTATTGGACGCTCGCCGCTTTAACGTAGCGTAACTTGTGTCGCGCTCGGCGTAGCGTTTCAGGTTTCCTTGCGTGAAGTGATAGCCCACGTTGCGAGCATTTGAAGTGTCATAATTAAAACGGGCAAACCACAGGGGCCGCCCGGTCGAGCGCTCCCGGACTTCAAAGTGACGCAGCAAGTTTGCTTCGGAAGGAAGCTCCACAACCTCGATCTTCCAGGCGTTGTACAGCATCAACAACCCCTCAGAAGACGGGTACCCTCGCATGATCATGCGTTGGGGAACGTCAACACTCTGTGCCATGAAGCGCATGATTTCGTCATAGAGCTCGCTGGGTACATTCTTGAAAAAATCCAATAAGTCCTGATGCGCCTCTGACACGGCCAGGGTCTTGAGCGCGGCCATCAGCAACTCCCGCTGCTTGATCATTCGATTGGCATAATTGCGCCATTCGCTGCGAACCCTGAGCGCCGACATCCGTCGGATCGATTCAAGGCTGGCCGTGCGTACAAATTGCTGGCCAGCGTCTCTCCATAAACGGCTCGCCTCCACCCCGATATCCGCCAGTTGCTCATGGGAATAGCCGCTGATCGGGGGTTCTGCCTCGGCTCTGGCCACCTCGCGCCAGCCTTCGTCCGTGTCACCGCCATAGCGCTTGAAAGACCAGATACGCCGATGATCGAACGGTTCCAATACATCAAGGTAGACCTGCTGTTCGCCGAGTTCCTCAACCTCGCGACGCATACCGATCACTACGCCCTGCACACCATCTTCGATCATTCGCGTGGTGCCACTGCCTGGCTTCGCCACGACCGCCTGCGTACCGGCACCTTCGTATTGCTGGTAGGCCGCGATCAGGTCGTCTTCTGCATCCCGCATCAGACTACGGACGTAGCTACGATAATTGCCCAAAGCCCAGGTGTTGATAAATGCCGGGACGGACTCCAACTGATAAGACAATCGGCTATTGGCCAATACCAGCGAATCCAATACGTCATTCATTACTCTGAGGTGGGAGTCCCAATTGAAGCGGCCGGGGGTGAACAGTTCTCGCCATGCCATCAGCTTCAAACTGCATAAATTGGTCACCTCCTGGATCAGGTCAAGCGTAGCATCCTTGTAAGCTGGCACCTTGGCGCTAAAACACAGCATGGCCAGCGTGCGCAGTTGCAACTCTTGCCACTTGAGCGACATATGCCGACCAGCCCAGGCCGGCACGTCCAGCAACGCGACGGAGGCATCGGCTACCCGCCCCTCCAGTTTCATGGATGCGAAACGCCGCTCTGCTTCCTGGCTGGCGTTGACCGCCTTCTCCTGCAGCGCGGCATAATCAGGCAGGCTCGATGACAGGCTGCGCCAGCCCGCCGTGTCCAGCACCATCGCGCCCAAATTGGGGGCATCAAATGCCGAGGGCTCAATCCCGTCCTGCTTGAGCCGCAGATTGCGCTTGGCGGCGTACATCATCACCTGATTGCGCCGCGCCCACACCGCACTGGCGGCAAAACGACTGTGGAGGGTGCTGTAATCCCTGACCACCATGAACCCGCGGCGGCGCGTCAAGGCATCGAGCAAGGTGATCGCGCACCAATGGCTGAGATCCGCCTTGGCCAACTCATCCTCGATCAGTTGATCGTTACCGGGCTCGGCAAACCGACGGCTGATATCGCCCAAAACGCTGTCATCGGTAAAGACCTGGGCATTGAACATCTTGAATAACCGATCGTATTCGGCATCAAGGTCCATCCGTCGCTGCTCATCACTCTGCAATTGAGCCAGTCGTTGCTGCTCAAGGGCCAGCGCCTGGGACAACTCTTCGGGCTGCGCAGGTTCTGCCGCAAAACCCCAGCTGCCCGAGCCACGGTGAACCAGCGTAGGTCCTTCACGGGGTGCGATGTCATCGTTGACCAGACGCATCACACCGCCCTGCTCCTCAACCTTGAACCAGTCATCATCGAAGCTGACATACAGATTGTCACCCGCACGATAAAGCCCACGATAATCCCCCGTGTGGATGCGCTGTTTGGTAGCCGGTACCCTGACTTTGTAGAGCGCCAACTCCGCCTGGCGAATGACTGAAAGGCGGCTGTACAAGCCACTCCAGGATCTCTCCAACATCGAGTCACCACGGATGAACGCAGAGTCCCCCTCAACGGTAGGCAATTGCACGGATGTCCGCGGGCTTTTGCTCGACTGCCCGCCCTCAAGCAGAGCCTCGGGGTCTTCGCGCCAACTCATTTCTATCGTGTGCTCGAAATCCGCCCCCTCAGCCATATCCAATAACGCTTCTGCGGCCAAGCCGGTCCCGACTCGCGTAGCCACGTAGCCGCGACCGAGCAGCAGCAAACCGATATTGAGCAGGAGGTCTGCAATGCTGAGAAGCTTGCCTTTGGGGTCGGCTGTAACAATGTCACGGATATCTTGCCAAGCGATCCACCCCAACAACAACCAACCCGCCGCCTCCCCTACCGGGCCACCCAAAAAAGGCAGGACCAGCGCCAGACCCAGACCAAAAAAACGTTTGAGCCACCCCCAGAAAACCTCCAGCCCAGAGGGCGGCTGTGGATTCGCAACGCTGCATAGCGCCCTAACCGCACTGTCAAAAAAGTACTCGAGATAATCCCCTTCGATCACATCCTGCGCCAACACCAGATCGGGGTTGGCCCATAACATGTCATTGAAGTCCACCAGCTCGAACGCCGCCAGGCCAGGCACGGGCAAACCGGGCAATAAATAGCGATCGCGCGTCGCGGGTTCCATCCACGCCATGACCTCATATTGCAACGGGCCTGGCCGGATGATGGCCGCCTGCAGGTCGCGCCAAGTGGAAAATTCAATCATTTTCACTTCAGTCATCGGGCGATAGAGGATGTGTGGGCCTTCATTGATATCTTGAGGTCCGATGATGAACATATTGGTGACGTGGTCGACCACCTCCTCCTGCCTGATCTGAAAGCCGAGCTGACGCACCACCACCTCCTGCTCTGTATGCGGGGCTTGGGCATTCAACGCGTCGACCACGCAGGTATAAGCCTGTCGTGAAAACGACTGGGGGTACTTGAGGTGATTCTCCAGCGCCAGCATTGGCAGCTGCACACGTAGTTGCTCGATAAACCGTGCCTTTCGCCATTTAACCTCGTCTTCATTGCCCATCAGTTTTGACGAAATCAGTTGATCGTAGCCGCCACGGACATTGGCGTTCTCCAGCAGTGTCAGGACTTGCTCGGCCGTCAGCCACACGGCTTCTCCTTGCTCGCCGGCTGGCACAACCTTCAGCTTTTTAGAATCAAGGCCAGGCAACGCCAACCAGGCAAACTCGCTCAGCGACCAACTGCCTTGGGTATAGAGCGGTGGCACCGTCCAGAATATTTTGGTGCGGGCTTTAGCATCTGACTCTTCGATATCCATCGTGAGCCTGACGTGGTCCGGGTCCAATGTCGGCTGGGTGGGGTAGTCCGTGGCGAGTTGGGCTGCCAACTTTGCACAGGCAAACGCCTGCAGGCTTGGAATCCCCTCATCGAACGGCCGCCATCCGGGCTCGGCGACGTGGCGCGCCAGGTCCACGGCGTAGCGACTCATCTCCATTTGCATATCGGTATCGGCCTGCGTCAGCCACGCCGGCAAGGCGGCGCGCAAGCGGGTTAATTCTGTCGAATGAATCGGCGCTGTATCGAAATCACTGCTGATGACCCGCAATGTGCGCTCCAACAAGCGTTGTCGGTTATCAAAGGTACGCACTACCGGCAAGACGATACCGATGTCAGAGAGCTGCTTGACCAGGAAAGCCAGGCTGAAACTGTGGAAAACATTGCCTTTGGGTTGGTAGAGGCGCCACTGCATCGTGTGGCCATCGGGTATCAAGGTCAGCAGGTTGACCAACCAGTCGCCCAGTTCAGCCAAAGAGTCGAATACCTGAATGCCACGCGACAATGTAAATAGCAGCACGGTATCGCCTTCGCGATGCCGCCTTACCAGCACCAGGCCGCGCAGCATCTCCAGATTGATTGCGCCGGACTCGCCCCAATGGTCGATCAAATAGGCCTGCACCTTCGCGTTCTTGACCGAAGGCATGGGTTGATTGACCACCTCAACGACCATGTCCAATTGCACACCGGTAAGACCTACGTTGGTAGCAGCCTCCATCAACGCATTCTTAAGCGTGTCCGCCAGCCACACGTAACGGACCTGATGGTCGACGTCTGTGGCCATCCAGAAATTGACCAGAGCTTCTTGATAGCGATCAAGGAGCACGGCGCCCTGCTCGTTGATAATCTCTTCAAGATCACTGTTCTTGACGTGCAGCGGCGTAGGTGAGCTCTCCCGGGGATTCGCAGCGAGTATTTGCCCCTGGCTGTAATCGACGAATAGTCCGGTTACGCAACGCTCGATCAAGGCATCAGCCAGGGTCAGGCTGTTATAGCCCTGTAGAACGGACATTTTGCCATCATTGCGATAGATCGGCTCCAACACCACCGGCTGGGTCTGGTCAATTGTCAGCCAGCGATAGCGCCTGCCAAGGCTGCCCTGCAGCACATTGACCGCCACTTCCTGCAAGGAAGGACGCGAGCGGAAATAACGCCTGATCGTCTGGGCCAACGACAGGCTGGAAGTCGAAATCGGGAGAGAGGCAGGGCTGACCATTGAACAAATCCTTGTGTGCATGCGCCCCCGAAATCAGGGGAGCATGGACAAGGAGTGTGTGCCTCAGGGTTAGCCGCACGGTGGTAACTGTATAGCGAAGCCATTAACGTCGAGCGAGGACAAACCGCTCAATGGCTTCTGCCGCGCCGTCCTCGACATTGCTGCCGGTGACCACGCTGGCCTGGCGCTTGACGGTTTCTTCGGCCTGGCCCATGGCAATCGACAAACCGGCCACATGAAACATCGCCGGGTCGTTGCCGCCATCGCCAATGGCTGCCGTCTGTTCCAACGGCACGCCGAGGTGCGCCGCCAGTGTTTTCAAGGCTTCGCCTTTATTCGCCAGCATTGCCGTCACATCCAGATAAACCGGCTGCGAGCGTGACACCTGGGCCAGCCCTTGGACCTTGGGCTGCAACTGCGCTTCCAGTTCCACCAGCAATTGCGTGTTGTTGCTGGCCGCGACGATCTTGTCGACACGATCCAGGTACGGCTCGAAGCTCTCGACCACGACCGGCCCGTAACCCAGACCGTCCGCTTCGCGCTGCACCATCGGCCCTGGCGGATCGCGGCGCAGCCAGTCGCCATCGGCAAACACCCAGACTTCTACATCGGGCTCGGCCGAGAACAATGCCAGGGTAATCAACGCGGCTTCTGCCGGCAGATGATGGGCTACCAGGATGCTGCCATCCGGGTTGATCAACGTGCCGCCGTTGAAACCGGCCACCGGCACGTCGATACCGAACGTCTCGATCAACTGCAGCATGGCCTTGGGCGGGCGCCCGCTGGCGAGGCTGAAAAACACCCCGCTGTCACGCAGGGCGCGTACCGCATCGGCGGTGCGCTGGCTCAGGCGGTGATCGGGGTGCAGCAAGGTGCCGTCCACGTCACTGAGGATAAAACGGATGGGATGGATCGCTGCGTCACTCATCCGAGGCTGTGCCAGCTGCGGCCATCGCGGGCCAGCAAGGCGTCAGCCGCCGCCGGGCCATCTTCACCGGCCTTGTAGGCCTGGATCCCGTCATCTTCCTTCCAGGCATCGAGGAATGGCTGCACCGCACGCCAGCCGTTTTCGATGTTGTCGGCGCGCTGGAACAAGGTCTGATCACCGGTCATGCAGTCGTAGATCAGGGTTTCGTACCCGGTCGACGGCTGCATTTCGAAGAAGTCCTTGTAGGCAAACCCCAGCTGGATATTGGCCATATCCAGGGTCGGCCCAGGCTTTTTCGCCAGCAGGTCGAACCACATGCCCTCATTGGGCTGGATCTGGATTTTCAGGTAGGTGGGCTTGAGCTCATCCACTTCGGTATCGCGGAACTGTGCGTAAGGTGCGTGCTTGAAGCAGATCACGATCTCGGTGTCGCGAACGCTCATGCGCTTGCCCGTGCGCAGGTAGAACGGCACACCGACCCAACGCCAGTTGTCAATCATCACTTTAAGGGCGACAAACGTCTCGGTGCTGCTGTCCGGCGCAACGTTGGCCTCTTCACGGTAACCCGGCAACTGCTTGCCGCCGATTTCGCCGGCGGTGTACTGCCCGCGTACCGAGTTGGCCCGTGCATCCTCCAGCGACCACGGGCGCACCGCGCCGATCACCTTGGCCTTTTCACCGCGCACGGCGTCGGCACCGAAGGCGGCGGGAGGCTCCATGGCCACCATCGCCAGCAACTGGAACAGGTGGTTAGGCACCATGTCTCGCAATGTGCCGGTTTTTTCGAAGAAGTTGCCACGGGTTTCCACACCCACCGTTTCGGCGGCGGTGATTTGCACGTGGTCAATGTAATGGTTGTTCCAGAACGCTTCGAACAGCACGTTGGAGAAACGGCTGATCAGGATGTTCTGGACCGTTTCCTTGCCCAGGTAATGGTCGATGCGATAGATCTGCTTCTCGCTCATGACCTTGAGCAGGCAGGCGTTGAGCGCCTCGGCGGTGGCAAGGTCGGACCCGAAGGGTTTCTCGATGACCACACGGCGGAAACCGTCATCGGTTTCCTTGAGCAAGCCAGCGCTGCCCAGGCGCTGCACCACTTCACTGAAGAAGCGCGGCGCAGTAGCCAGGTAGAACACCGCGTTGCCGGTGCCGCTGTCGGCGATCTTCTTGGCGATATCGGCATAGGTGCTGTCGTCGAGGAAGTCACCCTCGACGTAGCTGATGCCTTTGGCCAATTGCGCCCACAAGGCCGGGTCAAGGGCGTTGTCGCCGTTGCCCTTGACCTTGCTTGCAGCCTCGGTGCGAATGAAGTCCTCGAGCTTCTTGGCGAAGTCGGCGTCACTGATGGCGTTGTGATCAACGCCAACAATGCGCAGGCCATCGCCCAGCAGCCCGTCACGGCTCAGGTTGTACAGCGCCGGCATCAGCAGGCGCTTTACAAGGTCACCGTGGGCACCAAACAGAAACAGTGTGGTGGGCGGAGCGGGTTCGGCCTTGGGTTTCTTGCCGTTAGCGGTCATTTTTTGGAAGTCTCCACATGGCCGCCAAAGCCGAAGCGCATGGCAGAGAGCATTTTGTCACCGTAGGTGCTCTGCTGGCGCGAGCGGAAACGGGCGAACAGCGACGTAGACAGCACCGGCACCGGCACGGCTTGTTCCATGGCGGCTTCGATGGTCCAGCGGCCTTCGCCACTGTCGGCCACGGAGCCGGAGTAGCCGTCGAGTTTCGGGTCGGTGGCCAAGGCATCGGCGGTCAGGTCCAGCAGCCAGGACGAGACCACGCTGCCACGGCGCCAGACTTCGGCGATATCGGCCACGTTGAGGTCGAAACGCTGGTCTTCCGGGAGGTTTTCCGAATTCTTGGTCTTGAGGATGTCGAAACCTTCGGCAAACGCCTGCATCATCCCGTATTCGATGCCGTTGTGGATCATCTTCACAAAGTGCCCGGAACCCGCAGGGCCGGCATGGATGTAGCCCTGCTCAGCGCGCGGGTCAGCGCTGTCTTTGCGATCCTTGGTGCGCGGGATATTGCCCAGGCCTGGCGCCAGCGTCTTGAAGATCGGGTCCAGGCGCTGCACGGTCTCGGTGTCGCCACCGATCATCATGCAATAGCCACGCTCCAGGCCCCACACGCCGCCGGAAGTGCCGACGTCGACATAGTGCAGGCCTTTCTCGGCCAATGCCTTGCCGCGACGGACGTCATCCTTATAGTTGGTGTTGCCACCGTCGATGATCACGTCACCGTCTTCCAGCAGCTCGCTCAGTTTATTGATGGTGTCTTCGGTGGGCGCGCCTGCCGGCAACATCACCCATACGGCGCGAGGCTTTTGCAGCCCGGCAACCAGGGCCTTGAGATCGGCAACGCCGGTGGCGCCCTCTTCGCTCAGGCCTTTGACAAATGCTTCGTTACGGTCGTAAACAACGGTGGTATGCCCATTGAGCATCAGGCGCCGTGCAATATTCCCGCCCATGCGGCCTAGTCCGATAATCCCCAGTTGCATGTGCTGATGCTCCTACTGCTTAAAAAATGTGTGACATAGTTTATAGCGCAATGAGGCTAATGAGGGTTAGTCAGGTGCATATCCGTGTAGTTTCATGACAAAAAGTTGCCATCGTTTCACCATCACCTCAGTAAAAGTCACAGGACCACCAAAAATAAAAAAGTTCCATTGCCCCGAAAAAGAATTCATCATTGCTTCCGACTGCTGCCGAGAACCTAGACTCAAGCGTTCTGGCACACCGCAACACACCGGCTATTTGCGAGGTAAGCAATGAGCACAGCACAGATGACCCGTCCGCCACAGACCCTCTACGTCACTATCCGCCGCGATGAATTGCGCCAGTTGAAAGACGAGCGCGAACAACTGCAACAGGAAGTCCTGCGTCTGCGTGCCCACATCATCCAAGCCCAGCTGGACCAGCCCGCTGGCGCACAGCCGCTGCTCTGCTAAGCCCGGTCATCACTTTGTAAGATAACGGCTACAAAAATCTCACAAAGTTTTCACACGCCCCTCCCGATACTCCCGCCCCCAAGGGCCGCCCCATGCAAGGGCGGCCTCTGTTGCGTGCACCTCTGCGCGCCGACTGAAAAATGACCGGGTTGGAGCGCTGGATGGCGATGTTCAAACGCAGCACTACGTCTGCGAAAGGCTTTGATTGGGCTGGCCTCGGCTGGCTGTTTGTATTTTTCTGGTACTTCTCGGGTATTACCCAGCTGCTGATTCAGATCAGCGGTACGTCTGGTTTCAGCGGTTTTCGCCAAGCGTTCTTCATGAGCGCGTTGTGGTTGGCCCCCGTCCTCGTATTCCCGCGCCGAACGCGCTTGCTCGCGGCCTTGATCGGCGTCGTGCTGTGGGCCTGTTCCATGGCCAGCCTGGGCTATTTCTTCATTTATCAGCAGGAATTCTCGCAAAGCGTCATCTTCATCATGTTCGAATCGAACATCTCTGAAGCGGGCGAATACGCCACTCAATACTTTGCCTGGTGGATCGTGCTGGCGTTTATCGCCCACACTGCCTTCGCCATTTTCCTGTGGACCCGCCTACGCCCGGTGTACTTGCCGCGCGGCCAGGCACTGGTGGCGGCTACCGCGATCCTGGTCGCCGTGGTCGGCTATCCATTGGTCAAGCAGATTGCCCGCAGCGCTACCATGGAAGATGCCATCGAGCGCTTCGAAGCGCGTATCGAGCCGGCCGTGCCGTGGCAGATGCTCGTCGGCTACCACCGCTATACCCAACAATTGGACAGCATGCAGGACATGCTCGACAGCGCCAGCCATATTCCGCCGCTGACCAATCTCCAGGACAGCATGGCCGGCCAACCGTCGACCCTGGTGCTGGTGATCGGCGAATCGACCAACCGTCAGCGCATGAGCCTCTACGGCTATCCGCGCAATACCACGCCGGAACTGGACAAGCTGCGCGACCAATTGGCGGTGTTCAACAACGTCGTCACCCCGCGCCCCTACACCATCGAAGCGCTGCAACAGGTGTTGACGTTCGCCGACGAGGAGAACCCGGACCTGTACCTCAAGACGCCGTCGATTGTCAGCGTGATGAAACAGGCAGGCTACAAGACCTACTGGATCACCAACCAGCAGACCATGACCAAGCGCAACACCATGCTCACGACCTTCTCCGAACAGGCCGACGAACAGGTGTACCTCAACAACAACCGCAACCAGAACGCTCGCCAATACGACGGCGACGTGCTCGAGCCGTTCGCCAAGGCCCTGGCCGACCCGACCGAACGCAAGTTCATCGTGGTGCACCTGCTGGGCACCCATATGAGCTACCAGTACCGCTACCCGCCGACCTTCGACAAATTCACCGGCCGCCAAGGTGTGCCGGACGGCGTCAGCGATGCGCAACTGCCGATCTACAACAGCTACGACAATGCGGTGCTGTACAACGACTTCGTGGTGTCGAGCCTGATCAAGGACTACGCCAAGACCGACCCGAATGGCTTCCTGCTGTACCTGTCGGACCACGGTGAAGACGTATTCGACTCCGCCGGCCACGCCACCCTGGGGCGCAACGAAGCCAAGCCGACGGCGCCGATGTACACCATCCCGTTCATGGCCTACGCCTCACCGAAATGGCGCGAAACCCATGACTGGAAATTCGCCGAAGACCTGCAACGGCCTTACAGCAGCTCACAATTGATCCACACCTGGGCCGACCTGGCCGGGCTGAGCTTCAATGAGCTGGACCGCAGCAAGAGCCTGGTCAGTGATAGTTTCAAGGCACGCCCACAACTGATCGGCGACCCTTATGCGCGCCAGGCGAAACCGCTGATCGACTTCAGCATGCTCAACCCCAACAAAGCCAATCCGGCAGACGTTGTACTTAAATAAGCAACGAACTGCCCCGACGTTAACAAAACTGTTAACTTCGGGGCACTTCCAGGTTAATTCCCACTTAATAAGATAGCCCTACAGTCGCGTCATCAAACGGATCACGACGCGTCCGGACACCTATTACTTAAACTGGGAATACTGCCATGAAACTCTCCACCCTGATGCTTGCCAGCCTGATGACCCTCACCTCTGCCGCCGCCTTTGCCGAGGGCGGCTCGGAGCGTTCGAAGGAGTTCTATAACAACTTCACCTTCATGCAGCAAAAGACCCACGGAACCACCGAACAAACGGCGTCTGCCGACGGCAAGGACCTCAAGAAGGTCAGCGTGGAACAATCCACCACGGAACAACAACCGAAAGGTTAAAACCAGGCGCCATTGAATGGCGCCTTTTTTATTTGCCGGTTACTTATTAAAGCGGCTTGCTCCAGAACAGCATACGTCCGTGGGCCGGATCAAATATCGAATCATCAAATCCGAACTTGCGATAGGACGATTGGGCAATAGCGTTGCCCTCCAGTACTTCCAGGGTAATCTTGCAGCAACCGCGCTGACGGGCAATTTCCTCGACCTTCTGCAACATCTTCTGGCTCAGGCCCAGGCCGCGAAATGGCTGGGCGACCACGACATCATGCACATTGACCAGTGGCCGGCAGGCAAACGTCGAGAAGCCTTCAAAGCAATTGACCAGGCCCGCCGGCTCACCGCCGACAAACGCCAACACACTGAAGGCATGGGGGCGCTTGGCCAACTCTGCGGGCAGTTGCTCCAGAAGATCGGCGGGCAGGCCATGGCCACCGCCCATGGGGTCTTGTGCGTATTGGTTGAGCAGCACACCGATCGCTTCGGCATGCACGGCGTTGCTGTAGCTGGCTTGCAGCACCAGGATTTCTGGGGTGTCCATTGCCTTCCTCGATCACGACTACAAGGGATCGATTCCCTTTGAAGGGCACGATTGTAAGCGTGGAGTTGCTGGCAGATGAAGAAGATTAACCACAAATATCCGCGTGAAAACGCTGCAACTGCATCTCCCGCAGGCGGCTCAACGTGCGCCGGAAAGGAAACTCCAGATACCCCTCGGTATACAGGTTTTCCAGCGGCACCTGGGCTTCGATGAACAGCGGCACCTTACGGTCGTAGCATTCGTCCACCAGCGCGATAAACCGGCGCACACTGTCGTCGTGCACCGACAGCTCCGGCAGCTCGCGATCACCCGCCACCACCCGTTCGGCACCGTCTTCAGTACCACGGGCAATCCGCCCCGGACGCTTTTGTGCGCTCAGGTTGGGCACTTCCCCCAGCAGGATCGCCTTGAAGCGGTCGCACAACAGCATGAAGTCCATTGCGGCCAAGGGTTGCTCGCACAAATCGGCGTAACGACACCAGAGCACGCTGTCGCTGGACTGCACGGCAACAATCGAACGATGTCCCACCGTGA
This sequence comes from Pseudomonas nabeulensis, assembly GCF_004682045.1. Classification (GTDB taxonomy): domain Bacteria; phylum Pseudomonadota; class Gammaproteobacteria; order Pseudomonadales; family Pseudomonadaceae; genus Aquipseudomonas; species Aquipseudomonas nabeulensis. The sequence continues at coordinate 39,787 of NZ_QUZT01000039.1, read as the reverse complement.
CCGGGCCGCTGCTAACGGCCTGCCCTGCAGTCATCTGCTTGAAGACCCCGGCCAGCGCATCAGGCTGATTCACCCAATAGCGCTGCACCTCAACCCCCGGATGCAAACGATGATCCTCGCCGCCATCCACCGCCACCACTTGCATATGCCGTTTGATCGCCGCAATCCCGGGCAAAAACCGCTCACGATTGAATCCACCTGCATACAACTGGTCGGGCGGCTGGTTGGACGTGCAGACCATCACCACGCCTTCCTCGAACATCACCTGGAACAACCGGCCGAGGATGATCGCATCGCCGATGTCGTTGACGAACAGCTCATCGAAACACAGCACACGCACTTCCCGGCTCAGTTCCCTGGCCAGGGCCTGCAAGGGATCGTGGGTCCCGGTGAGCTGGAACGAACGCTGATGCACCCAGCCCATGAAGTGATGAAAGTGCTGACGCCGCGCGGGCACCCGAAGGCTTTGGTAAAACTGGTCCATCAACCAGGTTTTGCCACGGCCCACGGGGCCCCACAAATAGACGCCAGTGATGGGCGAGCGACCTTGGTGCAGCGCCTCATGACAGGCTTGCAACGCCACCACCGCCCGGCGCTGGGCATCGTCGGCGACGAAGCCCTGCTGGGTGATGGCGTGTTGGTAGGCGTCGAGGGGCGAGTCAAACACCATGGGGTTTACGCAAGGCTCTTGCTAACCACCTCAAACACATCACTCGACAGCTCACCCGAGCCGCGAATCCGCTCCAGCTCCGCCTTCATCAGCGCTTGCCGCGCGCTGTCGTATTTGCGCCAGCGGGTCAGCGGTGCCAACTGCCGCGAGGCGATCTGCGGGTTGAAGCCGTTCAACTGGATGACCAGATCCGCCAGGAAGCGGTAACCCGAGCCGTCCGCCGCGTGGAAGTTGATCAGGTTTTGCCCGGCAAATGCGCCGATCAATGCACGCACTTTGTTCGGGTTCTTGATGTTGAACGCTGGGTGCTCCATCAACGCCTTCACCCGCGCCAGCCCGCCCGGCAAGGTGCTGCCAGCCTGAACGCTGAACCACTGGTCCATGACCAGCGGGTTGTCCTTGAAGTTTTCGGCGAACACCGCCAGTGCCTGGGCTTTCTCGGCTTCGAACGGCGAATTCACCAGCACCGCCAGCGCGGTCAGGCGTTCGGTCATGTTGTCGCTGGTGTCGAACTGATCCAGCGTCGCCGCCAACACTTCCGGCTTGCCGCTGAGCATCAGGTACGACAGCGCAATGTTCTGCAAGGCGCGACGGGCAAAGTGCTCGGCCGCCGCCACGTAGGCGGTTTGCTTCGACAGCTCACGGTTGGCCTGGTAGCGCAGCCACAAGCCTTCGAACAGGTTATCGGCCAGTTGCTTGCGGGCAAATTCGCGGGCGGCGTGAATGGCATCCACGTCCGCTACTTCGCTGATTTCGGTCAGGTAGGCTTCGCTTGGCAGGGACAGCATTTCTGCGACCATTGCCTGATCCAGCGACTCATCACTCAACACCGTGCGCAGTGCGTCGATCAGGCGCTGATCCAGCTTGAGCGGCTGACCTGCCTGGTGCTGGGCGATCAACTCTTGCAGTACCTGCACCGCCAATTGCTGCCCGGCATCCCAGCGGTTGAAGCCGTCGCTGTCGTGCTGCATCAGGAACATCAGCTGGTCGCGGTTGTACGGGAAGCTCAGTTTCACCGGCGCCGAGAAACCACGCAGCAACGAAGGCAGCGGTTGTTCGGCGATATCGACGAAGGTGAAGGTTTGCTCGGCTTCGGTGACCGAGATGACGCGGGAGGTCTCGCCCGCGGTTGCTTCACCGGCCAGGCGCAGCGCGATAGCGGCGCCCTTCCCGTCCAGCAAGCCCATTGCTACCGGAATCACGAACGGCAGCTTCTCCACCTTGTCCGGGGTTTCCGGGCAGCTTTGGCGGAAAGTCAGGCTGTAGGTCTTGGCCGCCGCGTCGTAGGACTCGCTGACGGCCAGACGTGGCGTACCGGCCTGGCTGTACCAGCGCTTGAACTGGCTGAGGTCGGCGCCGTTGGCGTCTTCCATGGCCTTGATAAAGTCGTCGCAGGTCACCGCTTGGCCGTCGTGGCGCTCAAAGTACAGGTCGCTGCCTTTGCGGAAGCCTTCGGCGCCGAGCAAGGTGTGGATCATGCCGACCACTTCCGAGCCTTTTTCGTACACGGTCAGGGTGTAGAAATTGGAGATCTCGATAAAGCTGTCCGGACGCACCGCGTGGGCCATCGGGCCAGCGTCTTCGGCAAACTGGTGGGTACGCAGATATGCCACGTCCTGGATGCGCTTGACCGTGGCCGAGTTCATGTCGGCAGAAAACTGCGAGTCACGGTAGACGGTGAAGCCTTCCTTGAGCGATAGCTGGAACCAGTCGCGGCAGGTCACGCGGTTGCCCGACCAATTGTGGAAGTATTCGTGGGCAACAATCGCCTCGACGCGCTGGTGCGCAGCGTCGGTCGCGGTTTCGGCGCGGGCCAGCACGGCACTGGAGTTGAAGATGTTAAGGCCCTTGTTTTCCATGGCGCCCATGTTGAAGTCGTTCACGGCGACGATCATAAAGATGTCGAGATCGTACTCACGGCCGTAGGTTTCTTCGTCCCAGCGCATGGATTTTTTCAGGCTGGTCATGGCGTGCTGGCACTTGTCGATATTTTCCGGCTCGACATAGATGCGCAACGCCACTTCGCGGTTGGTCATGGTGGTGAAGCTGTCTTCCACGCACCACAAGTCACCGGCCACCAGCGCGAACAGGTACGCCGGTTTCTTGAACGGGTCTTCCCAGGTTGCCCAATGACGGCCGTCTTCACCAGGGCCGCTGGCAATCGGGTTGCCGTTGGACAGCAGCACCGGGTAGCGATGTTGCTCGGCGATCACCGTGGTGGTGAAGATGCTCATCACATCCGGGCGGTCGAGGTAGTAGGTGATCTTGCGAAAACCTTCGGCCTCGCACTGGGTGCAGAACATGCCGCTGGACTTGTACAGGCCTTCCAGGGCGGTGTTGGTTTCCGGGTGGATCTTCACCGTGGTGTCGAGGGTAAACGCCTCGGTTTTCGGCTGAACAGTGAGGTGGCTGTCAGTCAACTGGTAGTCGGCGTCGGTCAGTTCCTGGTCGGCCAGGTTCACACTCAACAGTTCAAGCTGCTGGCCATCCAGCACCAGCGGCGGCAAGCCAGCGCCGCGCTCAAGGTTGCGGCGCATCACCAGTTGCGCGTGGACCAGGCTGTGGTCCTCGAACAACTCGAAGGTCAGGTGCGTCTCTTCGATCAGGTAGTCCGGCGCCTGATAGTCCTTGAGGTAAATCATCTTCGGTTGTTCGGTGCGCATGGGTGGCATCCTTCTACTGATGCACGGCGAGCTGGTAGGCCGTGTACTTACGAATATTGATAACGCCGGTGTCGAAGATCAGGTATTGGCCCTTGATCCCCAGCAGCGTGCCTTCGGCAATCGGGTTCTTGTCCAGGTTGAAGCTGACGATCTTGGCCGGATACTGCTCGACCGGGTAGCGGATTTCGATCGGCTCGATGTCGGTTACCGGTTGGATGGCTTGCAGACCAAAGCGTTCCTGCAATGCGCTGATGCCCTCGGCGCAGGACGCAAACAACTCATCGCGTACGTGCTTGAGGTCCACCGCCGCCGCGTCGCCTTTAAGCAGGGCGCGCCAGTTGGTCTTGTCCGCCACTTGGCTGCGGAACACATCTTCGACGAAACCGGACTGCTGGCGTGTAGACACACGCATGATCGGCAGCGCCTGGCTCGCGCCCTGGTCCAACCATCGGGTGGGCAACTGGGTGGCGCGGGTGATGCCGACCTTGATCCCCGACGAGTTCGCCAGGTACACCACGTGGTCGGTCATGCAGAACTTCTCGCCCCAGCCCGGCTCACGGCAGGTGCCAGCGTCATAATGGCAACGCTCGGGGCTCATGATGCACAGGTCACACTGGGCCAGCTTGGTCATGCACGGGTAGCAATACCCCTGGCTGAAGCTGGTCTTGGTCTTGCGGCCGCAATGGCTGCAATGAATGGCACCGAGATACTCCAGGCGAATATGGCTGCCGATCAACGGGTTGACCGGCACCTCGACATCGCCCAGGCGAAACGCGTATTGAACGGTCGGCTCACCAAGTTGCGCCGACATTTTGCTGACTGCACCGCGACCAATTTCAATCAATGGATCGCATCCGACTTGAACAGGATGTTCGGTACTGGCGCAGACTTGGACGCGCATTCCTGCGGGCCCATGTAGCCGGTGCGCTGGTCTTCCGGCAGGTTCTGGATTTCCCAGGCGATTACCGCTTGCAGGGACAGCTCGCGCTGTTCGGCGGTGAGCTTGCGGCCATCGGACCATTTGCCGATTTCCACGGCGAGCTTGAGGCTCTCGTAGATATCCGGGGTGATGTTTTCGATCATTTCAGCAAAAGAGGACATAAGGCTCTTCCTTATCAAAGAGAGGCTTTGCGGCGGCTGTACAAACCGCCCAGCAAACCCGTCAGGCAACCGATAACCAGGCCGCCGACATGGGCAGCGTTGGCGATTTCGCCGAAACCGATCATCGAGACCAGCCCCGACATGCAGAGCACCAGCCAGATCAGCATCATCGCCAATACCCCACGGGGCAGACGATAGGCCGGATTAGGCGATAACACGTGAAAGATCCAGCAATGCCCGAGCAGGCCATACAGCACGCCGGACAAGCCGCCAAACAAGCCCGGGCCACCGTAAGCGTATTGAGCGTAGTTGGAGACCAGGCTGAACAACAGCGTCAAGCCGAGCAAGTTGATACTGCCCTGGCGCGCTTCGATGCGCCGGCCCAGTTCCCAGTACCACATGCCGTTCATGGCCAGGTGCAGGATGCCGAAGTGGATCAGCATCGGGGTGACCAGGCGCCACCACTGGCCCGATGCCAAGCTGTCGGCCAACGGCATGAACTGGATGTACTCACCCATTACCCGGAACGGCAGGAAGGTCAGCCAGCCCACGGTTTGCAGGTTTTCGCCGAGCAGCGTAATGGCGCCAACGATCATGCTCGCCAGCAGCACCAGCGCCGTGACCGGGCTATGGCGCACTTGCTGGACAAAACTCGGGCGGGTCACCGGCGCCTGTTCGGGAATATCCAACTGCTGGTCCGGATCACCCGCAGGAAAACGCTGGTACAACACGCGCACGTCATCGCTGATGTTTTCCGGCACCCAAAGCACCTGTTCACCCGCCTCTTCGCTGACACGATGGGGCACTTGCATGCGTTGCAGCAATTTGACGAAGCCGCCCAGATCAACACTCAGGGGCAGGCGCAATACAGCCACGGCACTCATTTAATGACCTCGGGTCGCTCAACGTCGACCCACACGAATTTACGCGGATCCAGGCGGGTTTCCTGGTCCAGGCGGTACGCCACCAGCTTGCCGTACAGCACGGCGCTGTAGTCCAGGCAGGCCAGGTTCGGGCGAATCGGCGCGGGTTTGCCGCTGCGCCAGTAATGGCCGACGAACAACAACGGCTCGTCGACGCCATAGCGCAGCAGGGAATTTTTTTCGGTGGAGGACAACGGCGTGCGTGCCACCGGCTCCGGCAGCGCATCGGGCTGGAACACGATGTCGCCGTAGGTTTTCGGGTCGTCTTCCCAGAATTTGGTGCGGAAGAACGAACGCGTCAGGCCATCGCCGCCGGTCAGCGTGAGGCCGTCCGGCAGGCGCATATCGGTGCCGCGCAGCAGGCGGTCGAACGCGTTACAGGCAAAACTGCCCGGCACGGCGGCGGCCTGCAGGAAGTGCTGGTCGATGCAACCATCCGGGAAGGTCGCGCGCAGCGGCTGGATAAAACCGTCATCCCAGCACGCATGCACCACGCGAAAACGCCCCGCATCGACAAACAGCGGCATGTCGTAGAACCAGCCGAGGAAGTCGTGCCAGTCGGCCGGGTGGTGTTCGAACTGGGTCAGGGTCTCGTGGATCAACCGCGCATGCCGTGGGTTGTGCTCGCGCACGAACTGTTTGCCACTGCCCGGCGGCGCCGGTGTGGTCCAGCCCAGGGCGTTGAACTCGTGGTTGCCCATGATGCACAGCGCCTGGCCGGCTTCGGCCATGTCGTGGACGATATGCAGCGCCTCACGAATACGTGGGCCACGGTCGATGATATCGCCGAGGAACACCGCCATTCGCGACGGGTGGCGCCAAACACCCCCCTGCTTGTGGTAACCCATCTGGTCGAGCAAGTGCTCAAGGGTATGAGCGCAACCGTGCACGTCACCAATCAGGTCGTAGCTACGCGCGGGATCGAGCATCAGTCGCCTCCACCCCCCAAGCGGCTGCCCCAGCCCAGCTTGGTGCGGCACACTTCGTAGTAGTTGTGGTCCAGTGGGTGGATCAACCGCAACTTCTGTGCCTTTTTGCTCACAGTGATGGTGTCACCGGGGGCACAGGTGAAATGGTTCTGCCCGTCGCAGGACACCTGCGGGTAGATCTGCATGTCTTTGGACACCACGATTTTCAGCTCACTGTTGCCGTCGACCACAATCGGCCTGCTGGACAACATATGGGGATACATCGGCACGATCACAATGGCATCCAGCTTGGGATGCATGATCGGGCCACCCGCCGACAGCGCGTAAGCCGTGGAACCAGTGGGCGTGGCGACGATCAGGCCGTCGGCCTTTTGGCTGCACACGAACTGGCCGTCGATATACAGCTCGAACTCGATCATCCGCGTGGACTTGCCGGGGTGCAGCACCACGTCGTTGAGGGCATCGCCCTGGCCGATGGCCTCGCCATGGCGACGCACTTCGGCTTGCAGCAGGAAGCGGTTTTCGACCAGGTAGTGGCCGTCGAGCACCTTGGCCACTTCGACTTCCAGCTCATCCGGGCGGATATCGGTGAGGAAACCCAGGCTGCCCCGGTTGATCCCCAGCACCGGCACGTTATGCCGCGCCAAGGCCCGGGCCGCACCGAGCAGGCTGCCATCGCCACCGACCACGATGACCATGTCGCAGACCTCGCCGAGCATCTTGCGCGACGAGGTTTGCAGACCGTGGCCCGGCAGGATTTCAGCGATGGTGTCTTCGAGGATCACATGCAGGTGGCGTTCCAGCAGGAATTTTTTCAGCCGGCGGACGGTGTCCAACACCTGGGTACTGCCCAGGCGACCGATAATGCCGATATTGCGAAATTGCTCCATGGGGCTCCTGCGGGATTTGGGGTGTGGCAAAAAGAGCGATTATGGGCGAAAGGCCGCCCCAGGCAAAATCCTTTGTCGCCGTGAAGCCTTGATGACAATGGTTCTCAGCGCCCTGTGCCGCCTTTAAACGGCTATGCTCGGACCATGACTGTGTTCCCGGATTTGCACAACCTGCCCCGCCAACTTCGCCACCCCGAGGTGCGCGACCTGGCGTGGGTGATGCTGGCGCCACCGATGCTGGCGCAGACGCCGTGGCCGCAACGTCACCCGTTGGCCGGCAGCGACTGGGTGCAGGCGCCCCACCTGCTTGAACATTGGCTGCGCACCCTGGACCAGGACAGCAGCGCCCTGCTCCACTGGCTGAGCCAGGCGCGCACCCGGCGCCTGGGTCTGTATTACGAGCGGTTGTGGCAGTTCGCGGTGCAGCATGCGCCGGGCGTGGAGTTGCTGGCCGCCAACCTGCCAATCCGCCGCGCCGGGCATACCCTGGGCGAGTTGGATATGCTGGTGCGCGACCGCGATGGCGTGCATCACCTGGAACTGGCGATCAAGCTCTATCTGGGACCGCAGGCGGGTAACGGTCAGGACGCCGCGTTGTGGCTGGGGCCTGGGTGTCATGATCGGCTGGACCGTAAGTTGGCGCATCTGGCCCAGCATCAATTGCCAATCTCTGCACGCCCCGAAAGCCGCGACGCCTTGGCTGCACTGGATATCCAGCAGTTCGATGCGCATTTGTGGCTGGGTGGGTATTTGCTGTATCCGTGGCCCGGTCAAGCTCAACCACCGGCGGGAGCTCACCCGCAGCATTTAAATGGGCGCTGGCTGCATCAACGTGATTGGCCGGATTTTGTCAGCGCCAGCGCGCCGGGCCGTTGGCAGCCTCTGCCACGCCATGCCTGGTTGGCGCCGGCGCATTACCCGGCGGATGAGGTGTGGAGTACAGCGCGGATGCAGGGATGGCTGGAGGAACTGGACCCAATGGCACCCGCACAGCTGTTGGTGCGGATGGTTCAAGTAGGTGAGGACTGGGAAGAGGCCGAGCGGTTGTTTCTGGTGGCGGATCTTTGGCCGAATGTGCCGGGGGCGGGCTGACCGTTTTGTGCTGTCTTTTAGGGCCTCATCGGGGGCAAGCCCCCTCCCACACTTGACTCTCTTCACACATACAAATGTGTGAACCCAATCCAATGTGGGAGGGGGCTTGCCCCCGATGAGGCCGGTGCAGGCACTACAACTGGTCAATATGCCGATACTCCAGCTGCAACCCCAAAGCCAACGCCTGAGCCCTGCCCAACTTGATCGGCCCACGCTCGATATCCACCAGCAAGCCTGGGCAATCCAACATCGGTAGACCGCCAATCTCCTTGAGCCGCCCATCGGTAATCACCAATAACCGCTGCTGCTCCGCCGGATAGCGCTTGCGTCGCGCCGCCAGCCAATCCCCGGCCTCTGTCAAAGCCGCCACCAATGGCGTACCACCACCCGCGCCAAGCGAGTCCAGCCAACCCACCAAGCCTTTCGCGGCTTTCAGCCCCTGCACCTGCCACTTCGGCGACTGCCCGCTGGCCGTCAGCAACGCCATGCGTGCGCGCTGTCGATAAGCGTCGTCAAACAACTGCGCCAGCAAGCCCTTGGCATCAGTGAGCGCACGATGGCGCCGAGTGGACGCCGACGCGTCGACAATCACCAGCCACAATTCATGGGCCGTGCGGCTGCGCAGGTGAAACAGCAAATCTTGCCGCGATTGCGGTCGGCCACCGAGCAACGTACCCGGCCAATTGACGGATCCTTGCTGCGCGCTGCGTGCCTTGCCGTGACGGCCCCTGTCCAGTCGACCCGCCTTGGGCCGGGCATCCGCCCCCGCGTCAGGTCGAGGGCGAATGCCTAGGGCTTTTTTGGCCAGGACGGTACTTCGCGGCGTGCGCCCGTGGGCAAGGCTGGCGCGGGCATATCACCCCACTGGCCTTGGCTCGGTGAAGTGTCAGAGGATTTGGGCGATTGCCCTTCGCTCGGTGGATTGGCCGGTGGCGATGGTTCCTGGCGGCGATGGCGCAAGGCAAACTCTGCCACGGCTTCGATATCCACTTCGGCAATCGCGTCAGCACCGCGCCAAGCCGCGTGGGCCCTGGCACCGCGCAGCCAGACCAAGTCCGCACGTAAACCGTCGACGCCCGCAGCAAAACAACGCTCGGTAATCTGCGCCAGGGCCTGATCGTCCAGCTCGATACTGTCCAGCCGTGCACGCGCCTGGGTGCAGCGCTCGCGCAACGCAGCCTGTTGCTCGGCCCACTGCATGCAAAACGCCGCCGGATCACTGTCGAAATCCAGGCGACGACGAATGATCTGCCCACGTTCAGCCGGCAAGGTCTGCCCGCTCAACGCCACATTAAAACCAAAGCGGTCGAGCAGTTGCGGACGCAACTCGCCCTCCTCCGGGTTCATGGTGCCGATCAGCACAAAGCGCGCCGCATGCCGATGGGAAATACCGTCACGCTCGATCAGGTTGGTGCCGCTGGCAGCCACGTCCAGCAGCAGGTCTACCAGGTGATCGGCCAGCAGGTTGACTTCATCGACGTACAGCACGCCGCCATCCGCCTTGGCCAGCACGCCGGGAGAAAATTGCGCACGGCCTTCGCCCAACGCAGCATCCAGGTCAAGCGTACCCACCAGGCGCTCTTCGGTAGCGCCCAACGGCAAGGTGACGAATTGCCCGCTGGCCAGCAGATCCGCCAACCCGCGCGCGAGGGTGGATTTGGCCATGCCGCGAGGCCCTTCGATCAGGACGCCGCCGATCTTCGGGTCAATGGCGGTCAGGCACAGCGCCAGCTTCAATTGATCAGCGCCGACCACGGCGGACAGCGGGAAATGCGGGATATCAGTCATCAGCTGTCTTCTTCTATATCAAGCAACAGGTTTTCCAAGGCTTCTTTGTAAGCCCCCGGTTCCTGCCACATGCCGCGTTGCTGGGCTTCGAGCATGCGCTCGGTCATGTCACGCAGGGCATCGGGGTTGTGCTGTTGCACAAAGGCCCGGGTATCAGGGTCGAGTAAATAGGCGTCGGCCAGCAAGGCGTATTGGTGATCGTCGATCAGCGCGGTGGTGGCGTCAAAGGCGAACAGGTTGTCCACCGTGGCGGCCATTTCAAACGCACCTTTATAGCCATGGCGCTTCACGCCTTCGATCCACTTGGGGTTGGCCGCGCGGGAACGGATCACCCGGTTGAGCTCTTCCTTCAAGGTGCGGATCTTCGGCAGGTCCGGCTGGCTATGGTCGCCGTGGTAACTGGCCGCTTTATCGCCGCTCAGGGTTTCCACGGCGGCGAGCATGCCCCCCTGGAATTGGTAGTAGTCGTTGGAGTCGAGTAGGTCGTGCTCGCGGTTGTCCTGGTTCTGCAAGACCGCCTGCACCTGGCTCAAGCGCTGGGCGAATTGTTCGCGGGCAGCGGTGCCCTCGTCGGAACCGCCGTAAGCGTAGCCGCCCCAGTTCAGGTAAACCTCGGCCAGGTCTTCGCGGCTTTGCCACAGGCGACCGTCTACCGCGCCCTGCACGCCTGCGCCATAGGCACCCGGCTTGGCACCGAAGATACGCCAGCCCGCCTGCTTCGCCGCCGCATCGACGTCAAGACCGGAAGCGATCAACGCCTCACGCTCGGCGCGCACTTTGGCCGCCAGCGGGTTCATATCGTCCGGCTCATCCAACGCTGCCACCGCCTGCACGGCGGCATCGAACAGTCGAATGAGGTTGGCGAAGGCATCGCGGAAGAACCCCGAGACCCTCAGCGTCACATCGACCCGCGGGCGGTCCAGCAAACTGATCGGCAGGATCTCAAAGTCATCCACCCGTTGACTGCCGGTGGCCCACACCGGCCGCACGCCCATCAGCGCCATGGCCTGGGCGATATCATCACCGCCGGTGCGCATGGTCGCGGTGCCCCACACGGAGAGGCCGAGCTGGCGCAGGTGGTCGCCATGGTCTTGCAGGTGCCTTTCCAGAATCAGGTTGGCCGACTGGAAACCGATGCGCCATGCCGTGGTAGTGGGCAAATTGCGCACGTCGACGGTGAAGAAATTGCGACCCGTAGGCAGCACATCCAGACGCCCGCGACTCGGCGCGCCGCTTGGCCCCGCCGGAACGAAGCGCCCGTCCAGTGCATCCAGCAACCCGCGCATTTCCGCCGGGCCGCACGCATCCAGGCGCGGCGCGACGACGCTGCGCAGGCTTTCGATCACCGCGTTCACCTCTTCCCAGCCGGGTTGCTCCAACTGTTCGAGCGGCCCTTCCAGCGCCTGCTCAATCAAGCGCGCGGCGTAGATTTCCAAACGTTCGCGGGTATCGCCTGCCGTGCGCCACAACTGCGCATCGAGCGTCTGCAACACCTCGGGCCGCCGCCCGGTCCAGGGTTCAGCCAAGGCACAATCCAGCGGATCGAAGCCCAGCTCGAACGCCTTCGCCAGTCCGCGCAATAGGCTTGATTGCGGACCACGGCCATCCCCACGAGGGATGCGCAGCAAGGCCAGCAACGTATCGATACGCAAACGGCCTTCCGGGGACTCGCCGAAGACATGCAGGCCATCGCGGATCTGCGACTCCTTCAAGTCACACAGGTAGGTGTCCAGGCGCGGTAGCCACACGGCGGCGTCGGCATCGTTGTCCAGTTCAAGTTCCTGGTCGATACGCGTCTCGCGCACCAGCTTGAGGATGTCTTTTTGCAGCTCCAGGGCGCGGCGCGGGTCGAGCAATTGCGCCTCGTAATACTCGTCCGCCAACAGCTCCAGGTTGCGCAGCGGGCCGTAGGTTTCAGCACGGGTCAGCGGCGGCATCAGGTGATCGATGATCACCGCCTGGGTGCGCCGCTTGGCCTGGGCGCCCTCGCCCGGGTCATTGACGATAAACGGATAGATATTCGGCAGCGGCCCCAGCAGTGCGTCGGGCCAGCAGTTTTCCGACAGCCCCACGCCCTTGCCCGGCAGCCATTCGAGGTTGCCGTGCTTGCCCACATGGATCACGCCGTGGGCGCCGTAGGTGTGGCGCAACCAGAAGTAGAACGCCAGGTAACCGTGGGGCGGCACCAGGTCCGGGTCGTGATAGACAGCGCTGGCATCCACCTGGTAGCCACGCGCCGGTTGAATACCGACAAAAGTCAGCCCCAAGCGCAGGCCGGCGATCATCATGCGACCGTCGCGGAACATTGGATCGCTAGCGGGCGTGCCCCAGCGTTCCAACACGGCTTGGCGGTTGGATTCGGGCAAGCGGCTAAACATTGTCTCGTAGTCGCCGAGGCTCATGCTTTGATGACACGGTCGCAGGTCAAGGCTGTCCAGGTCATTGGTGACGCCGCCCAGCAGGTCGTGGATCAAGGCCGTGCCGCTTTCCGGCAACTCGCTCGGCAGCGGATACCCTTGGGCTTGCAGCGCACGCAGGATATTCAACGCCGCCGCCGGCGTGTCCAAACCCACACCGTTGCCGATGCGGCCATCGCGGGTCGGGTAATTGGCCAGGATCAGCGCAATGCGTTTCTCGCCATTCGGCACACGCGCCAACTCGACCCAACGCCGTGCCAGTTCCGCAACAAAGTCCATGCGCTCGGGCGCGGCGCGGTAGCACACCACGTCCGATTGGCTGCGTTCGCTGCGCCAGGCCAGGTCCTTGAAGCTGATGGGCCGACTGATAATGCGCCCGTCCAGCTCCGGCAGCGCGATATGCATCGCCAGGTCGCGCGGGCCCAGGCCTTGCTCGCTGGCCTGCCAACCCGGCTCGTTGTCCTGGGCGCAAATAGCCTGGATCACCGGGATATTGCGGCGAAACGGCCTTAAGTGAGGCGCTTCGGGACTGGATTGGGCAAAGCCGGTGGTATTGAGGATCACCGCCGCTTGCACGTCATCCAATAAATCCTCGACCACCGAAAGGCAGCCGGGCTCTTTCAAACTGGCCACCGCCATCGGCAACGGGTTAAGGCCCGCCGCCTGCAAGCGCTGGCAGAACACATCGATAAAACCGGTATTGGCCGCCTGCAAATGGGAGCGGTAGAACAGCACCGCCGCCACTGGCCATTCGGCGTGCCAATCCGCTTGCCAATCGTTGAGGTCGGCATGGGCGTTGTGCGGGTGGTAAATCGCGGTACGTGGCAGGGTTTGCGGCTCGGCCCAAGCGTAGTCGCGGCCCAGGTAAGCGCTGGCCAGGCAGCGATAGAAATCCAGCGCATTGCCCAAGCCGCCTTGACGCAGGAAGTGCCAGAGACGCTCACGACTTTCTGCGTTTACCGTACTCAGCCCGCTGAGCTCAGGGTCTGGACGGTCATCCCCCGGCACCAGGATCAATGTGACGCCGCGCTCGGCCAACTCCACCAGGCGTTCGATGCCGTAGCGCCAATAACCGATACCGCCATGCAGCGAGATCAGGATGACCTTGGCGTGGCGCAGCACCTCGTCTACATAGAGGTCGACCGAGGCGTGGTTCTGCACCTGCATCGGGTTGGCCAGGCGAACGCTGGGGTAATCCTCCGGCAACTGCTGCGCCGCTTCGGCCAGCAGCGCCAGGCTGGAATCACCGCTGCACAGGATCACCAGGTCAGCAGGGGTTTGGCCAAGGTCGGCAATATTGTCGTCCGAGACGAAACCACCGGGCTGGGTCCTGAGCAGATGCATGGGTTAAACGCTGAGGGCAGCGCGCAGTTGCGCTTCAAGGCCTGCGGCATCCAGGTCCTGGCCGATCAGCACCAGGCGTGTGGTGCGTGCTTCTTCTGCGCCCCAGGCACGGTCGAAGTGTTTGTCGAAGCGCGTGCCCACGCCCTGGATCAACAGGCGCATCGGCTTGTTCGGGATCGCGGCAAAACCTTTGACCCGCAGAATTCCATGCTGGACAACCAATTGCGTCAAGGCATCGAGCAGCAGGGCTTCGTCGGCTTGAGGCAGGTCGATGGAGATCGAGTCGAAGGCGTCGTGGTCGTGGTCGTCTTCACCTTCGTGGTGATGATCGTGATGGCTGTGGCGGCTGTCGATGTGTTCTTCGGAGCCGGCACCCAGGCCGATCAGCACGTCCAGCGGCAGGCGGCCGCTGCTGGCTTCGATGATTTTCACCGCTGGAGGCAGCTCTTCGGCGACTTCCTGGCGCACGCGGGCCAGGTCTTCGGGGTTGATCAGATCGGTTTTGTTGAGGATCACCAGGTCGGCGCTGGCCAGTTGGTCGGCGAACAGCTCGTGCAGGGGTGATTCGTGATCCAGGTTCGGGTCGAGCTTGCGCTGGGCGTCCACCTGGTCCGGGAATGCGGCGAACGTGCCGGCGGCCACGGCCGGGCTGTCGACCACCGTGATTACGGCGTCAACGGTACAGGCGCTGCGGATTTCCGGCCATTGGAAGGCTTGTACCAAGGGTTTTGGCAAGGCCAGGCCGGAGGTTTCGATAAGGATATGGTCGAGGTCACCGCGACGGGCCACCAGTTCACGCATCACCGGGAAGAATTCTTCCTGCACGGTGCAGCAGAGGCAGCCGTTGGCCAGCTCATACACGCGGCCGTTGGCTTCTTCTTCGGTGCAACCGATGGAGCACTGCTTGAGGATCTCACCGTCGATACCCAACTCGCCGAATTCATTGACGATCACCGCGATACGACGGCCCTGGGCGTTGTCGAGCATATGGCGCAGCAAGGTGGTTTTGCCCGAACCGAGGAAGCCGGTAACGATGGTGACGGGGAGTTTGGCCAGTGTTTTCATCGGATGCCCTTTGGGGCGGGCATACGGGACGAGTGGCCCTGCGACGGCGCGCAGCAGCGGATTTCGTCACCGGATCACCCCGCCCGGTTGAAGTAGAAAATCGGTTGCGAGGCAGGTCTCCTGGCTTGGGGCGTGCGGGTCTTGCGACCGACGCTGGCTGCGCCTTCCCGCCGTTTCGGCAGTGGCGTGGCAGTCAGCTGAACCCTTCACAGTTGCGGGGGCAGCCGCGGCTTGGACCGCGTTCCCTTCTTAGCTTCGACCTGGGCCGAAGAACCTCGAGGGTGCAAGGCTACGCAGTGCTTGGGGGATGGTCAATGATGGGCATAGTTCAAATGTGGGAGGGGGCTTGCCCCCGATTGGGGAATATCAGCTAATAAATTTTCAGCTGATACACCGCTATCGGGGGCAAGCCCCCTCCCACACTTGCCCTTCATACATCAGGTAGAGGGTGGTTTGCCCTGGCTCTGGCTTTTGATCTTAGCCGCCCCGTTAAACCACGCTGGCCGAAGGGAACGCCGAGCCTTGGGCGAGGCGCCGAGTGTTGACTCCCCGCCCCCCCCATGCTCTCCTACCCATCTTGTTTCGGGTGCCCTGCAAAGGGTGAAACGGGAAACCGGTGAGCCATATCCCTATGGCAAGTCCGGTGCTGCCCCCGCAACGGTAAGCGAGTGAAGTGTCAGATCCACTGTGCCGGCAAGGCATGGGAAGGAGACGCTTGAAGGCCATCGGCCCCTCGCAAGCCCGGAGACCGGCCCGAAAATCATCAGATAACAAACCCGCGGTGGGCGGGCGCTGTTCGAACCCTGCGTGCCTGGCTCGCGGGGTTTTCATGCGCTCGTTTCACCCTGACACCTGAAAGGGACGCGCCATGTCGATCATCAGCAGCACTTCGCACGCCACCAGCAACACCGCCACCCTCAGCCAACGCCTGACCGCCGCCATTGGTGCGTCGATCCTGGGCGCGTGCCTGGTGTACTTCGCCGGGTTCTCCCATATCGAGGCCGTGCACAACGCCGCCCACGATACCCGCCACAGCGCCGCGTTCCCGTGCCACTGAGACCTGTCGACATGATCAAGCGTATTGCGCAAACCGCAGGTTTCACTGGCCTTGCGGCCGCCCTGTTGCTCACCCTGCTGCAAAGTTTTTGGGTCGCCCCGCTGATTTTGCAGGCGGAAACCTTTGAACACGCCCCCGCCGCCACCGAAGTGGCCCATGAACACGGCGCTGCGGCCCACGAACACGACGCCGAAGCCTGGGAGCCGGAAGATGGCTGGCAGCGCGTGTTGTCGACCACCGGTGGCAACTTGGTGGTTGCCGTGGGTTTTGCCTTGATGCTGGCAGGCCTTTACACCCTGCGTACACCAACCCGCACCGCTCAAGGCCTGCTCTGGGGCCTGGCCGGTTATGCGACGTTCGTGCTGGCGCCGACCCTGGGTCTGCCACCTGAGCTACCGGGCACTGCCGCGGCTGACCTGGCTCAACGGCAAATCTGGTGGATCGGCACTGCGGCTTCCACCGCTGCTGGTATCGCCTTGGTGGTCTTCGGTCGCAACTGGCTGCTCAAGGCACTGGGCGTGGCGATTCTGGTAGTACCGCACGTGATTGGCGCGCCGCAGCCGGAAGTACACTCGATGCTGGCCCCCGAGGCTCTGGAAGCGCAGTTCAAGATCGCGTCGCAACTGACCAACGTGGTGTTCTGGCTGGCCTTGGGCCTGATCAGCGCCTGGTTGTTCCGCCGCAATCGCGATGATCACTACTCGGCATGACGCTTGTCGCAGGCCTGGGCTGTCAGCGGGGTTGTGACGT
Source organism: Pseudomonas nabeulensis (assembly GCF_004682045.1). Classification (GTDB taxonomy): domain Bacteria; phylum Pseudomonadota; class Gammaproteobacteria; order Pseudomonadales; family Pseudomonadaceae; genus Aquipseudomonas; species Aquipseudomonas nabeulensis. Next base: position 23,098 of record NZ_QUZT01000039.1, on the reverse strand, counting down.
TCACACCCTGCTGGACCTGATTGACGCCGCCCTCGCTGAGGGTGGTATCCCGCGCGACCGTATTACCGCGCTGGCGAGCATCGACTTGAAAAAAGATGAGCCTGGCATGCTGGCACTGGCCGAAGTGCTGGGCTTGCCACTGCGGTGTTTCAACGCCTCGCAACTGTCGGTTTACGAGGACCGACTGAGCCACAAGTCCGAGATAGCCTTCACCCATACTGGCTGCCATGGCATTGCCGAAAGCGCCGCTCTGGCGCTGGCCGAACAGCTCACCGGCAGCAAAGCGCGCCTGCTGATCACCCGTCAAAAAACCGCCCAGGCCACCTTTGCATTGGCATGCGCCGGCTAAAATCCCGATAATCGCCCTCCCCGATCATGAGCAATCTTCATGCTCGTCCGCTTTTCAACAGGAATCCCCATGACCGTCTACTTCATCGGCGCAGGCCCCGGCGACCCGGAATTGATCACCGTCAAAGGCCAGCGGTTGATCCGCAGTTGCCCGGTGATTATCTATGCGGGCTCGCTGGTGCCGGCGGCGGTATTGGACGGCCATCAGGCGGAAACGGTGGTGAACAGTGCCGAACTGCACCTGGAACAGATCGTTGATTTGATCCAGGCAGCACACGCCAAGGGCCAGGATGTGGCGCGCGTGCACTCGGGTGATCCAAGCCTGTATGGCGCGATTGGCGAGCAGATTCGCCATTTGCGCGAGCTGGGGATCCCGTTCCAGATCATCCCTGGCGTCACAGCGGTGGCGGCCTGTGCGGCGCTGCTAGAAACGGAGTTGACCCTGCCGGATATCGCCCAGAGCGTGATCCTGACTCGCTATGCGGATAAGACCAGCATGCCGGCCGGTGAGGATTTCGACAGTTTGGCGCAGCATGGCACGACCATGGCGATTCATTTGGGGGTCAACCATCTGGAGAAGATTGTCGCCGAACTGCTGCCGCACTATGGCGCAGATTGCCCGATTGCCGTGGTGCACCGGGCGACGTGGCCGGATCAGGATTGGGTGATTGGGACGTTGAGTGATATTGCCGAGAAGGTAACAGCCAAGGGGTTTCGGCGCACGGCGTTGATTGTGGTGGGTCGGGTGTTGGCCAGTGATAGTTTCAGTGAGTCGTCGCTGTACCGTGCCGGCCATGCTCACCTTTACCGACCCTGAAGGAACACATTCAAAATGTGAGAGGGGGCTTGCCCTAATGCCAGTCAGTTAAGGAAACAGCAGATGAGCGGCTTTCTGTAGTGAGCGGGCTTGCCCCGCGCTGGGGGGCGAAGCCGCCCTAAATCCATCCGCCTCGGTCTTACTGAAACACCGCGGTGCCAGGGTTTGGGGCGGCTTCGCCCCCCAGCGCGGGGCAAGCCCGCTCACTACAGAGGCGGTGTTGCTCCTGCCATCTCTTAACTGACTGGCACTAGGGCTTGCCCCCTCCCACATTTAAACTTCTTTGTTAGGTAGATGGTGCAAGTCATTGAATTTTAAGCATAAAAAACGGCGCTCACGGGGCGCCGTTTTTTTTGTTTGCAGTGAACGCCTTACTCAGTAGTAGGCATTTTCTTTCTGCGTGTGGTCAGTCACGTCGCGTACGCCCTTGAGCTCCGGAATACGCTCAAGCAAGGTGCGCTCGATGCCTTCACGCAAGGTCACGTCCGCCTGGCCGCAGCCCTGGCAGCCGCCGCCGAACTTCAATACGGCGATACCGTCATCCACCACGTCGATCAAGCTGACCTGGCCACCGTGGCTGGCCAGCCCAGGGTTGATCTCGGTTTGCAGGTAGTAGTTGATGCGCTCGTTCACCGGGCTGTCGGCGTTGACGTTGGGCACCTTGGCGTTCGGCGCCTTGATGGTCAACTGGCCGCCCATACGGTCGGTGGCGTAGTCGACTACGGCATCGTCCAGGAAGGCTTCGCTGAAAGCGTCGATATACGCGGTGAAACTTTTCAGCCCCAGCGCGGTGTCTTCTGGCTTCTCTTCACCGGGCTTGCAGTAGGCAATGCACGTCTCGGCGTACTGCGTGCCAGGCTGGGTGATAAAGACGCGAATGCCGATACCTGGGGTGTTCTGCTTGGACAGCAGGTCAGCCAGGTAATCGTGGGCGGCGTCGGTAATGGTTATGGCAGTCATGGAAACTCCTCACAGGCTTGCCGGCAGTTTACGCCAAAATATTACGCAGGTACAAAGTCCGAGTAATTTTGTCGGAAAAGACCTGCACCGCCTGTCAGAGGTTTTCATAGCGATTCATGTCCAGTACGCCCTCTTCCACCGGTGTGGTTTCGTGGATGTACGTCGATAAGTCGTGGAAGTACTGCCAGAACAGCGGGTGGCTGCGACGCACGCCCCAACGGTCGACGATCTGCTCGAAGCGCTTGGCATCCTTGGCCTTCTCCATTTCGGCCACGAATTCAGGCACGTCCTGGGCCGGGATATTGAACATGAAGTTCGGGTAGCTGCTCAGCACCCCAGGGTAGATGGTCACGGTGTCCAGGCCCGGCTGATAGCGATAGGCCTCACCCAGCAGGAACGCGACGTTACTGTGGGCGCGGTTGCGCAGCATGCTATAGACCACGCGTTTCCCGGTGGTGGTTTCGATACGCAGCATGGTCGCTTCGGGCAGTTGGTCGATGACCTTGAGCCCCGCTGCCGGGCGCGACGTCAGGCGGCTCAGCGCCTGCTCGGCGTCCTGCAACGCTGGGTCGATGCCATCGCGTGAGCAATACGCACCGCTGCAGCGGTTGATCGGGTCCGGGCTGGCGTTCAGGTCGCCGTAACGGGCGAGCAACTGGTTGGCGAAGTCGCGTTTCGGGTCTTTTTCATCCAGATGCAGGCCGGTGGGCTTGTCATCATCGATGGCTTCGTAATCCAGCCATAGCTTGAGCTTGCCGCTGTTCTGGTACCAGTCGTCGAGGAAATCCTCACGGGTATCGGCTGGCATCAGGCGCAAGAAGTTCTGCTCGGCGCCATTACGGATCAGGTCGAAATACAACCGGGTCTGCGCCTGGTGCGACACATTGCCGAACACATCGAAGTTCACCGCCAATTGGTAATAGGTACGTTCCAGCAGCGGGTAGTCGAACAGCCACATCGTCTGCGGCACTTCACCGATCAGGCCTTTGGTCACCGAGGCGCTGTCAAAGTGGCGGAAAATGCTCAGCAACGCGTTGTCATTACCGGCCCACAGGCTCGACCAGCTTGGCGGCGGAATATCCGCATAGCTGTCACGGCGCAACGCCTCATATTCATTGCGCTTGTCTCGGTAGGCCAGCCAGAGGCTCAGCACACTGCCCACGTCATCGTTCTGCCCCGGCATCGCCAGTAAAGGCGTGGCCTGGCCGCGATAACGGGCATCGGTGATGTACAGGTCGTGATCCGGATCCTGGAACAAGGTCCAGAAGTTATCGCGGATCACGTCCGTGGCAATCTGCCCACGGCACACCGGCCCGCGAATAAACGTACGTACAAAGTATTCGGCGTTATCCAGCATGAACTGGTAGCGCGCCTTGGCCGGGATGGCTTCGAACGTCTCGAAGGGGTTGGCGCGACGACCCGGACCATAGCCCGGCAAGGCGTTGACCTGCCAGTTGCCGGCGTAGAACAGCTCTTTGATACGCGCCATCTTCTCGGCACTGAACGGGTAGGTGATGTGGGTTTTATGCACGATCACACCCTGCACCGGCCACAGGCGGTAATAGACCTGGGTGCCCGGATCATCATTCGGCCGGCGCGTGGCGATCAGGTCAATCGGCTGTCCGCTCGGCGTACGCGAACGCACCCATTGGAAATAATGCCCCGGCTCACCGTTCTCGAAGTAGATATGGGCCAGGAACAAGTGCTCGAACAACCAGCGCGCCACCAGGCTTTCACGGGCGCCGGGCTGGTTGAACAGGTTTTCCCATTGTTGAATCTGCAAGGCTTCCTTCGCGCTCGGCGCCAAGCCCTGCTCATCGATAGGTGCACCGGAGGCCAACCAACGCTGCAAGGTCTGGTATTGCTGGTCGGTCAGGCCGGTGACCGCCAGCGGCATGCCTTCCTTGGGATGGGCACCGGCGTAGGCATTGAACTCACCGGGCAGGGCACACATGTTTTCGCGATTGAGGCCCAGCACGATGTCTTCGGGCAGCTTGGCATTGGGCTGCAACGGCGCGTTATGCCCCAGTTCCAGCATGCGCGCCATCAGCGCCGCCTGGCTGCCCTGGGCATCCAGCACCGAATAAAAGCCCTTTTGCTGCCAGGCCTGCTTGCCAAAGGCGTCGTAGAACAAACGCGTGGTCGGCGTAGCCTTGCTGCGCTCGCCATCGTAGACCGGCACTTTGCTCGCGCCACGGGCCGCGCCCTCGGCACTGCCGAGGTTAAGCTGGCAGGCCGAGTCATAGCAGGCATGGCACGCCACACACTTCTCGGTAAAAATCGGTTGAATATCGCGGGTATAGGACAGGGTTTGTGCCTGTGTGGCACTGGCAACCAGTAACAGCGCGGCGCTGACAAAAAGACGAAGTGACATATATCCGGTTCCGATCCGAGGCGTACGCTGAAAATAAGCCGGTGATTCTACCGGGCCACACCCCAACACAACATGAGCGATATTCATGCAAAACCCGCACATGCTCTAAATCGGCACAGGTTTGCTATGATTCACGCCCTCCGTAATGCCTGACCTAGAGTAGTCCCATGTCCGATCGTAGCGTTCGTCTGCAAGCCCTTCATCAAGCCCTCAAGGAACGCATCCTGATCCTCGACGGCGGTATGGGCACGATGATCCAGAGCTACAAACTGGAAGAGGTCGACTACCGTGGCAAACGCTTCGCCGACTGGCCAAGCGACGTCAAGGGTAACAACGACCTGCTGGTGATCACCCGTCCCGACGTGATCGGCGGTATCGAGAAAGCCTACCTGGATGCCGGCGCCGACATCCTCGAAACCAACACCTTCAACGCCACGCGCATTTCCATGGCCGACTACGGCATGGAAGAACTGGCCTACGAGTTAAACGTAGAAGGCGCACGCCTGGCGCGCAAGATCGCCGACGCCAAGACCGCAGAAAACCCGGCCAAGCCGCGCTTCGTCGCCGGTGTACTGGGCCCGACCAGCCGCACCTGCTCGCTGTCGCCCGACGTGAACAACCCCGGCTACCGCAATGTGACCTTCGATGAGCTGGTGGAGAACTACACCGAAGCCACCAAAGGCCTGATCGAAGGCGGCGCCGACCTGATCCTGATCGAGACCATCTTCGACACCCTCAACGCCAAGGCCGCGATCTTCGCCGTACAAGGCGTGTTCGAAGCGCTGGGTATTGAGCTGCCGATCATGATCTCCGGCACCATCACCGACGCTTCCGGCCGTACCCTGTCGGGCCAGACCACCGAAGCGTTCTGGAACTCGGTGGCGCACGCCAAGCCGATTTCCGTGGGCCTGAACTGCGCCCTGGGTGCCAGCGAACTGCGTCCGTACCTGGAAGAGCTGTCGAACAAAGCCAACACCCACGTTTCCGCCCACCCGAACGCCGGCCTGCCCAACGAATTCGGCGAGTACGACGAACTGCCGTCGCAAACCGCCAAGGTCATCGAAGAATTCGCCCAAAGCGGCTTCCTCAACATTGTCGGCGGCTGCTGCGGTACCACGCCGGGCCATATCGAAGCCATCGCCAAGGCCGTGGCCGGTTATGCGCCGCGCGTGATTCCGGATATCCCGAAGGCCTGCCGCCTGTCGGGCCTGGAGCCGTTCACCATTGATCGCCAGTCGTTGTTCGTCAACGTCGGCGAGCGCACCAACATCACCGGTTCCGCCAAGTTTGCCCGCCTGATCCGTGAAGACAACTACACCGAAGCCCTCGAAGTCGCCCTGCAGCAGGTGGAAGCCGGCGCGCAGGTGATCGACATCAACATGGACGAAGGCATGCTGGATTCGAAGAAGGCCATGGTGACCTTCCTCAATCTGATCGCCGGCGAGCCGGATATCTCCCGCGTACCGATCATGATCGACTCCTCCAAGTGGGACGTGATCGAGGCTGGCCTCAAGTGCATCCAGGGCAAGGGCATCGTCAACTCCATCAGCATGAAGGAAGGCGTGGAGCAGTTCATCCACCACGCCAAACTGTGCAAGCGCTACGGCGCTGCGGTGGTAGTGATGGCCTTCGACGAAGCCGGCCAGGCCGACACCGAAGCGCGCAAGAAAGAGATCTGCAAGCGCTCCTACGACATTCTGGTGAACGAAGTCGGCTTCCCGCCGGAAGACATCATCTTCGACCCGAACATCTTCGCGGTCGCCACCGGTATCGAAGAGCACAACAACTACGCCGTCGACTTCATCAACGCCTGCGCCTACATCCGCGACGAGCTGCCGTATGCGCTGACCTCTGGCGGCGTGTCCAACGTGTCGTTCTCGTTCCGTGGCAACAACCCGGTGCGTGAGGCGATCCACTCGGTGTTCCTGCTGCACGCGATCCGCAATGGCCTGACCATGGGTATCGTCAACGCCGGCCAGCTGGAGATCTACGACCAGATCCCGGTGGAACTGCGCGATGCAGTGGAAGACGTGGTGCTCAACCGCACGCCGGACGGCACCGACGCCCTCCTCGCCATTGCCGATAAGTACAAAGGCGACGGCAGCGTCAAGGAAGCCGAGACCGAAGAATGGCGTGGCTGGGACGTGAACAAGCGCCTGGAACATGCGCTGGTCAAAGGCATCACCACGCACATTGTTGAAGACACCGAAGAGTCGCGCCTGTCGTTCGCACGCCCCATCGAAGTGATCGAAGGGCCGTTGATGTCCGGCATGAACATCGTCGGCGATCTGTTCGGCGCCGGCAAAATGTTCCTGCCACAAGTGGTGAAATCCGCCCGCGTGATGAAACAGGCCGTGGCCCACTTGATCCCGTTCATCGAGCTGGAAAAAGGCGACAAGCCGGAAGCCAAGGGCAAGATCCTGATGGCGACCGTCAAAGGCGACGTACACGACATCGGCAAGAACATCGTCGGCGTGGTGCTGGGTTGCAACGGCTATGACATCGTCGACCTCGGCGTGATGGTGCCGGCGGAGAAGATCCTGCAGGTGGCCAAGGAGCAGAAGTGCGACATTATCGGGCTGTCCGGCCTGATCACCCCGTCCCTGGACGAGATGGTGCATGTTGCCCGTGAGATGCAGCGCCAGGACTTCCACCTGCCGCTGATGATCGGTGGCGCCACTACCTCCAAGGCCCACACGGCGGTGAAGATCGAGCCCAAGTACAGCAACGATGCGGTGGTGTACGTCACCGACGCCTCCCGTGCAGTGGGCGTGGCGACGCAGTTGCTGTCCAAGGAGCTGAAAGCCGGTTTCGTGGAACGTACCCGCGAGGAATACGTGGAAGTGCGTGAGCGTACCTCGAACCGCAGTGCCCGCACCGAGCGCTTGAGCTACGCGGCGGCCATCGCCAAGAAACCGCAGTTCGACTGGAGCACCTACAGCCCGGTCGTGCCAACGTTTACCGGCGCCAAGGTGCTGGACAATATCGACCTGAATGTCCTGGCCGAGTACATCGACTGGACGCCGTTCTTTATTTCCTGGGACCTGGCCGGCAAATTCCCGCGCATCCTCACGGATGAAGTCGTCGGCGAAGCCGCCACCACGCTGTACGCCGACGCTCGGGAAATGCTCAAGAAGCTGATCGACGAAAAACTCATCAGCGCCCGCGCGGTGTTCGGCTTCTGGCCGGCCAACCAGGTGCATGACGACGACCTGGAAGTCTACAGCGACGACGGCAAACCGCTGGCGACCTTGCACCACCTGCGCCAGCAGACCATCAAGACCGACGGCAAGCCGAACTTCTCCCTGGCCGACTTCGTCGCACCCAAGGACAGCGGCGTGACCGACTATGTGGGTGGCTTTATCACCACCGCCGGCATCGGCGCCGAAGAAGTCGCCAAGGCCTACCAGGACGCCGGCGACGACTACAACTCGATCATGGTCAAGGCTCTGGCCGACCGCCTGGCCGAAGCCTGCGCCGAGTGGCTGCACCAGCAAGTGCGTAAAGAACATTGGGGTTACGCCAAAGACGAAGCGCTGGACAACGAGGCGCTGATCAAAGAGCAGTACAGCGGCATCCGCCCTGCCCCCGGCTACCCGGCGTGCCCGGATCACACCGAGAAAGGCACCTTGTTCCAGCTGCTGGACCCCGACGCGCGTGAAATGGAGCCTGGCCGCAGCGGCGTGTTCCTCACCGAGCACTATGCGATGTTCCCGGCGGCAGCGGTCAGCGGTTGGTACTTTGCCCACCCGCAAGCGCAGTACTTTGCCGTGGGCAAGATCGACAAGGATCAGGTGGCAAGCTACACCGCGCGTAAAGGCCAGGACCTGAGCGTGACCGAGCGTTGGTTGGCACCGAACCTGGGTTACGACAATTAATAGCCACTAGCATCCAGGCCGCCGTTGCTGGCGGTCTTTGCTTACCGCCGCCCTGCTGACGAAATACGTTTTGCTGTCGTGGACCGATCACCGGTCCCGTACAGGAAAAAGGATTTCGTCATGCTTCAGCCCGCTCAAGCCGTTCACGAACGTTTTGCAACGCGCCCCACCTTGGTTTCGGTGGTATTCAACGCGCTGCGTGCACACTACCCCACACTGGACCTGCTGACGGTCAAACTGGCGCGCCCTCAGCCTTCCGGCGAGTACACATTCGAACTGCTGTTGAATGTGGCCATCGCCCACGTGCTTGATCCACAACCGCTGGATCTGACTTCACACTTCCTTACGTTGAACCCGCCCCAGCGTCTAGCGTCGCCGAGCGTCGATATGCAGGCCCTGGCCGGTATCATCGACACCTTGCCGGCCACCTTGTATATCCACTTCCAGCAGGCCCTGGCGGACTACTGGAGTGATACCGATAGCCACGGCAGTTCCCGCTGGCAATGGTTGGGCGAGTGGTTGAACGGCCAGATGAGCGTCGCGGCGACCCGCCAGTCCAGCCTGACGGATGCGCAGCGAGAAATACTGTCAATCGTTGCGACCTGGCCAGACACCGATAAACGACTACGTCGGGCCACGCCTGCGGTGTACGTCTACTTCATCGAAACCACCCTGACCAGCGCCGGCCAACAGGTACAACTCCTCACGCCCGACATGCTGTTGGTTCGCGACAAACAAGTGTTGCTCTACCCCACCAACGGCGTTGTGGAATGCTACGACGGTATTGATGCGTTCAGCACGGCCTGGGGGGCACGGATGTACCAACAATTTGCGTTCGACAGCCTGACGTGGAGGCGCAATGAGCCTAACGGCAATGTCTTCGAACGCCAGGCGGGCCTGATCCTCAACCAACAGCTTGAGGACCTGGGCAACCTCTCGTTCCAAGGCTCAAACGAAGAAGCCCTGCAAGCGCGTCTGAATAAGCTGACGGACCCTGCATTGTTGTTTGCCGGCGGCCCGCCTGTTCCCGACGCACTTTCCGCGACATTGAACAGCCAACTCCCGGACTGGCTCAAACAGGCTAATGCCGATGATCGCTTTGCCTATCACCGGCATTTGCAGGATATGGCTCAGGTGGTGAAAAAGAACCAGGGACGCTCATTCAACGAAGGGATTGAAACCCTGCATGGCTTTACCCGCAATGCGTTGCGCAAGCAGATGCAGGCTGATCACGCTGATTTCGATCCCGACCACCTGATACTGGACTTCGCTCTCGCAGCGGGCTACCTCGGAGGCTTCGGGTTTATCACCCATGTGCGCATGACATTGACAGAGCTGGCCGTGAAAAACCTGGCCGGTAAACCCAAGGGCACGCCGACGCTGTCACAGTTGAACAATCAGCCATTGCCGATCTGGCTGACCGAGGACTATCTGCTGGACAACGATGGCTTGATCCAGCGCGTCGATATTGGTACCGCTTACCCCCAGGCCATCAAGGATCTGCTGCTGGGCGACAGCGTCGACGCGCGACGCCGGGAACAGCTGTTTGTCCGCGAGCTAAAAGCCAAGCTGCCCATGCAGGCGCTGGAGTTCAAGATCCGCCAACAAAACGGCCTCACGACCACAGGTTATCGCTACGTGAAGGCGCTGATGGGCGAATCGCCCTCTGATCGCACCATCGATGGCGAAGAAGTGGTACTGAGGCCGCTTGCACTTTGCCGCAAGGCCGAGGCGATACCCGACCCTGCCAATAACCTGTTCATTATCGAGTCGCGCAATCCCAGCGCGGGTCCGCACCTGCTCTATCGACCTTTGTACACCGATTGTCTGCACGAATACCCCACCCGCCAAGCGCTGCTGGATGCGCTGGCCGCACCCGGCGAGCTGCAAGACAGCGTACTGACCTGGCTGACCGACCGGGCCCGCCCCGTCTACGCCCAGGGTGGTTTCAAGGAGCCGCACATCGTGCATTTCCTGCAGGGCGATGAGTTTTCAGTTGCGCACACACCCGCGCCCGCCACTCTCGCGGTAGATGACGGAGCCGAGGAATGGTTGCAGTCGCAGGTCAACGGCCAATTGCTCAACCATCTGTTTGGCAGCACGGCGCGGGCACTGGTCGACCTGGCGGACCGCGAATCGGTATCCAACCACGAAAGCCGCTGGGCCATTGTGATGGAGGGTGCCTGGCTGCTGTTCAACACCTTCCTGCTCCCGTTGGTACGCGGCCCGGCGATGCTGGCCGGTTGGTTCGTGGTACTGGTCAGCAGTGTGCAACAAGACTTCGCCGGGCTGGACAGCAACGATCCGATCACCCGCGAACTGGCGCTGATTGACCTACTGCTCAATTGCGCGATGGTGCTCCTGCACGGCAGCGCAGGGAAAAAGCCACTCAAAAAACCCGAGCAAGGGGACAACAGGTTGCACATGGTGCCCTGGACGCGCCCCGCCACCCCTTCTGATCCACGACGCCCAGCTTCCATCAGGCAAGGATCTGTCGCACTGTCCGGCGAACCGCCGGCAAGCGGCCACACCGCGCTGGACTTCACCCGCTCCATTGCCAGCCCTGAGGCCAGCGCGAACCTGCTGCACGCCTTGCTTTCTGTGAATGTACCCTGGCCGGACACGCTGCCAGCTCCCCAGGACAGCGGCCCACTAAAAGGCCTGTACCGTATCGGCGATACCTGGCACGCCAGCGTCGGCGGGTTGTTTTTTCAGGTCAACGTGGTGCCGGGATTTGGGGATGTCTATGTGGTGCATCCGCAGCGCCCGCACCACCCTGGTTTTAAATTGATCCGTGACAACCAAGGGCATTGGCGTCTGGACCGCCGTGCACGATTGGAAGGCGGCATGCCCAGGGACAGGTTGTCTGAATGGCAGAAACAGCACGATGAACAGGTCAAGGGATTACGTGCAGAATTGGCGGCACTGGGATACCAGTTAGTCGCCGACGAGATCGCCGCCGGCCCGTTGCTGGACGCGGTGAATACTGCGCGCATCAAGCTGGCTGAACAGAAAAAAACACTGCGTCAGGTCTGGGTTTTGCTTGGCAAAGCCTTACCGGCATTGCGGGAGAAAGTCGCCGAGCGCCATGAGCGAGAGATACAACTCACCGCCATCGCCAAAGCCGAGTTTGACATCGCCGTGGACCGCTACCTGCAGGATGCGCAGCGGCGCCTGCCCATCACGCAGCAACACCAGGCAAAAGCCGAACAACTGATGGTCATTGACCGGAGCAACCCTAAAAACAGACGGATGCGCGATATCGCGGTCAACTCCATCGCGGGCTACTGGGGCTCGCTTTACGATATCCAGTTGCAAAAACTGTCCGACACCTCCGAAACCGCCCGCGGCGAAAGCTACGGCGAACTCAGTGATCGCTCTAGCCGCGAGTTACTGGAGAACGTCAACCATGCCTACGAAGAAATCCAGCTCATCTGGCGAGAACAAGTCACGCTATTCAAAAAGATGGCGACGCTGGCAGAAAAGATCGAGACGATTTTGCGCCAGGCCGACCCGGCCTTGCGTAAGTTTCTGACGACAGAAAGACCTGATCACGCCGCTATCTCATCGGTCAGTATCAAGCAAAGCGTATTACTGTTCTTGTCCGAGTTGGTGTTTGATCGCAGCCAGAACTCACGGGAGCCGGCGGAATATCCATTCGTTATGGAGCTGTCGGACCCCAAGCGCGATAAGGTCATCCTGTCCCATGCAGAGGTGCGAGAAACCAGCGGCTACACGGTCAGCGAAGAGAGCGATGTGCTTAAAAGTGTATTGGAGCTCTACGAACGGCTGGAGAATGCGGTCACCTCCTTGTCTGAAATGGGCTCGGGTTTTGTGCGCGAGGAGTACCGCGCGCCGTTTCTGGAGCACCTGCACGACGCACGCACCAGCCTGGAAACGCACCTGGCCGATTTGATTCTCGCCAACGAAGGGTTCGCATCACTACCGGCGTCAACTGCTTCGACCCGCAGCAAACTGCCCGGCAAGATCGTGTTCAAGACCCGTGGTCGGGACACCTTGGTCGGGAATCTGCGCGCTTCCTCACCCGACATTCCCGGAAGGTTGGTGGACATTCAGGACGCCGTCACCAAAAAGGTCGTAGCCACTTACCTTGAACATGCCCAGGAGGGTGTTTGGGTTGAGGTAGTGCCCGCCGAGGCGCCCAGCCCGGCGCCCGCTCCGCTGGTTCGCACTGTCGATGCCATTGCCCGGGAAGCACAAACCGTCATGGCCCGGCGTGCCGGGATCGAACACACCATACGCAACCAGCAAAAAAAGCTGCAAGACCCTACACGCCGCGAGGAAGTCAGACCCCTGGAGTGGGACGAGATGCTGACCCCGCAGGCCAACCAACTGTCGGCCCTGGCCGATGAAATTCAACGTGACCATGCCCATCACGCCAACGCGGCGGTGTTAATTGAATCTTACCGGGAGGCGTCATCCACGCTGATGAAGCTGGCACGCGAAGTGTGCAGCGAAGGGTACAAACAGCAACGCCCCAAAGCATCGAATGTCGCGTATCTGTGGAAATACGGCTTTGTCGACATCAACTTGGTACGCAGGCGTGTCCGCCTCAAAGCCGGAGACTTTCTCACGGAGTACGCCATACGCGACAAAAGCGCGATCGCGGCCGGCAAAAAACCAGAGGATTCCGTGCTGTGGTACGCGCACTTCCATTACCCAAGCGCCGACACCTCTGCCTTCGCACCCACGTTCGGACACTTGAAAACCAGGGAGGAACGCTTGTTTACCCGCAAGGAGCTGATCGAACAAGCGCGCAGCAATAACCGCCAGGTGGTCAACCTGGAGAAAGCGGTGATCTATCCGCCGCTGGATCGGGAGTTGTTCCTGAACCTGGAGCCGCCCAAACGCTGACCGTCGGATTGACTATGCTAGGGAGCAGGGTTTGATAGAGAGGCCGATATGGACGATCCCAGCGACAATAAACCACCGACCTTCTGGCAGATGCTCCATAGCGTCATGGCGGCAGCCTTTGGCGTACAGAGTGGCAAGAACCGTGCGCGGGACTTCACCCATGGCAAGCCCAGCCATTTTGTGATCCTGGGCGTATTGTTCACAGCGGTGTTTGCGCTGACGTTGTTTGGCATCGTCAAGCTGGTCCTGCTATTCGCTGGAATCTAAATAAAAGAGCCCCCCTCGCGAGGGGCTCGATCACCCATTTCAAGGTGAGCAAGGACCCACTTGTCGCCACGGTTTAGCACTGCCGCTCAGGACGAAGTTCTGATCAGGCTGCTGCCCCTGTGTCCAATGGGCGACCGCATAATTGATGCCACCATACGAGACAACGACGCCCGGGGTTGGGTAGGCCGTACTCGGGTTCCAAGGTGCACCGCACGCTCCTGCTCCAGGCCCGGAAGCGGATGGCTGCACAGTCAGGTTTCTGGACAAGATTACCTGGTTGGTGCTCCCTGCCGAGACGATAACCGACACCACTGCGGTCATCGGTTGTTCGGTGGTTGGCGCGGTCAATGTGAGAGTGTCCGTGGTCGCTCCCGTCGACGTAAAGCCTTGAGGGACACTCCAGCGGTAACCGGGTATGCCGCCACCTGGCACAGTCGCCTTGACCACAATCACCCTGGTTTCACCTGAGTTCATCACGATGGGCGACGGCCCCTGGATCTCCCCGCTCGGCAAGTTCGCCGCCAATGTCACGTCCTGCGACAAGACCACGGACTGGCCTTGTGCGTTGGTGATTTCCACTTTGACCGGCACCATTGCGGTCTCGGTCAGTCCCGGAGCAAAGCCCATGGCGGTTGGATTGTTACCGGGGTCTGCAAACCCCGTAGGCAGCATCCACCGATAGGTCAAAGTCGAGGCTGCCGGGTCTTGAGCATTATCGACCTTGAAGAGGTAATGACTTCCACCTTGCACCGATGATGGACCGGTCAAGGTGCCACTTGGCCCGGAACCCGCACCTTGCTTGATGGTTACCGTCTTGCTCAGCAACATTCCCGGCTGGGTCCTGGCAAACTGGGTAGACGCCAAAAAAGGTGCATCCGTGGCCAGAAACTGGATGTTGACCGCTGTGCCGGGTTCAATCGACGCCGGGACCGTCAGCGGTAGACTGTATGAGTTCGGCATCAGCGCAACGCCCTCCTTGATACCGTGAAACAGTGCTGGCGCCTTCCAGTAGTAATACACCTTATGCCCCGTGGCGAGGGGCGCCATGAGCTTTCCGCTCAAGGTTACCGACTGGCCCAATGACAGCTCATCCGGCACATTCCACTCTCCGTTATACCGCCACACTATAGGCGGCACGCTCAACTGCCGAGTCCACGTGTCAGTGGCTCCTCGGCTATCACGAGCGGTCAATGTAATAGTCTGATTGCGGGCTTTGAGCCCGTCGCTCCAGTCAACGCCCAGCCGCCTTGTACCATCGGCTGCGGTAGGGCCTGCTGCAATCAGCGGCTCTTCCACGTTATTCCATCTGTAAGTCACACCGAGCGCGTTGGCGGGGTTCGTAATCGGGCGATACTCCCAGTCCCGCCCGTAGTAAGGCGCATCAAAACCCACCACGCGCTTGATACGAAATGGCGGCTCTGGCTCTGGAGGGAAACCCCGCGCGTATTCGGTCAGCATCTTGTCGACAGCAGCCTTGACGTCAGGCTGTTTGCCTACGGGTTGATTGGCGTCGTGGCCCGGGATGTCATGCCCGGTCTCAACCAGCAGACGCCGCATAAGCTTGGGAGGAACAGGCCCCAGTCCTTTGGCAAAGGCAACACTCTGAACCTGTGCAACTGCCCCAGCCGCGATATACGCGGCAAAGGGGTAATTGAGCACATCGTCCTTGTCATACCGCGAGTAGGTGTTGTGGCCCCCGCCCGGGTGATAACTCGGATAAGCGATATCTGTGGCCCATGTTGCCAAGTCAACCCGACGACCATAATTGGAACCCAGCGATGCGCCTGTCTTCGGATCAATGCCTGCGACATAAATGGCACCGTCATCATTTCTATCAGGATCAAACAGGCCATTGAAATCCGGAGCATCCAGATTCATTGGGCTCGCGGGATGCTGCCCGTTGTCGACACCGCCCGAGGTGCTTAGCACCACATGCACGCCCATTACCTCGGTAAGGATCTCAATCCTTCGTTGCGTACTCTCGTAGGCAACCGACGGCAGTTGACACGTCGTACTGTATTTATCGGTAGGGTTGGCTTTTGGGCATACATCACCCGGGTAGGTCGTATGATCACCAAAGCGCGTCGTGGTGTTGCTGAAATGCGCATCCAGCACCACCACATCTCCAGACTTAAGGCCAAGGTCGTAGATTTCGTCATACAGACCGCCAAACGTCGCCGGTGCAGCGGCCAATTGCGCATTCGGCACAATACCCGCAACACCGACACCATTGTTTTTACCGGCAATAATGCCTGCAGCAGCGGTCGCGTTATTACCCACATCGTAGTAAGTACTGCAACTGAGTCGTTGTGGACCCCGGATAGGCGAGAAGGCGACAGATGGCAGGCTTTCGTGACTGCGATTCCAATAGTTGTTACTGGCGATCACCACGCGCGCGTAATCGCCCTTACCGCCAGGCATTGCACTCACGGCATTGGCATTGATCCCGCCCAACACGTAACCCGCTTCTGGAATCGGACCGGCTTTATATCGGGCCTCCAACTCCGCACTTGCTCGGGCGCCAAGCCTCGCCTTGACGGTATGGCCCACATCCGTTGCCGGGACGTCCGACACGTCGTTTATATCAGCCGACAGCACCAATGCGTTTTGCAAGTAATGTTGTTGGATCTGGTTTCTTTGCGCTGGGGTTTTGGTGCTGACATCGACGGTGAATGAGCGCTCAATGCCATAGCTGGCTTTGAGTTCATTTTGTCTGGCGCTGCGTTTGAACGACGAGCCGATGTCCGGGATTGACTGTGCAAGAGCATTCAATGAGCGCTTGACGGAGGCGTCTGTCACTGCCTGCTGCCTGAACTGAGATAAATCATTCTTGAGCTGAACAACAATGATTGCACCGGGCGTCGCGGCTTGCACTCCGGTAGTGAGCAATGCAATTGCAGCTACTGCTGTAGCGCAGGCAAGAGGAATTCCAACTCTCTCCCTCCGCCAGGTATGGCTCTTGAGGGTGACCATGGTGGTAGTCCTGTGTAGATGTCGGTATGAAGCGAGCCTCCTTTAAACCTGTACCTACGATGTACGACCGGCCAGGCGCATCCAGCACCTCGCACCACCAGCAATCACGCCACCACATCACACTACGGTTTCAACACGCAATTTCGTAGTGCTATTGAGTCTAGGGTACTTTTCGCGCCCAGGCAGGCAGCCGTTACTGCATCAATAACTGCAAACTGAACGGATAACAGTAGGTTCCAGGCTTGCCCAAGGCGGATAACCTGCGAAAGTCGACGCCGTAGCTGCGCTCGGAATAGCGCACACGCAAATCCAGGCCGAGGTCCTTGGCCGCGGCCTGCATGAATTGCGCGTAACCGACCCAGAAGGTTTCCGTCGACATGCCAAGGTTGGGAAACACCACTGACGTCGCATGAGCCATCGCCCCGTACGCCGCCCCCAGCAACCACACGCCGGTAATCAGAACCTTCACATATTGTTCAAGCCTTGAATACTGACCGCCATCATAATGGCAATGCGACATTCAATCGAGGCTCAAGCAGACGGTCCTATTGGTGGCTCACCCAGAACACAGCAGTTCCCACCACCAGAATAATCAGGAACAGAATGGCCCAGGCGTCCACGGTACTGTCGGGTTTACGGGCTTTTGTCGGATTGCTCATCGCATCGCCTCTTGTCGGTTTTGTAGGTGATTGCACTAAGACTCGACCTCAGTTAAGTCCATGCTTGTCCATATGACAAATGTGGTTATGGCGAGAACCAGTCTCATTAGTCATTTTGGTTATTTGCATATACTCAAACATCACTTTTGCGCATAAACGCAAACTGGTATCGTGCGCCGGCTCCGTTGGGAGTGCGCGGCCGTGCGCGCAGATTTGCCGAGAACAGGACCTATATGTACGTATACGACGAATACGATCAGCGCATCATCGAGGACCGCGTCAAGCAGTTCCGTGATCAGACCCGACGCTACCTAGCAGGTGAACTGAGCGAAGAAGAGTTCCGCCCTCTGCGCCTGCAAAATGGCCTTTATGTTCAGCGCTTTGCGCCGATGCTGCGGGTAGCCGTGCCTTACGGCCAACTGACTTCGCGCCAGATGCGCATGATGGCCAAGATTGCCCGTGACTTCGACAAAGGCTATGCCCACATCAGTACCCGCCAGAACGTACAGTTCAACTGGCCGGCCCTGGAAGATGTGCCGGATATCCTGGCTGAACTGGCCACCGTGCAGATGCACGCCATTCAGACCAGCGGTAACTGCCTGCGCAACGTGACCACCGACCAATTCGCCGGGGTTGCCGCCGACGAACTGATCGACCCACGCCCTTGGTGTGAAATCGTCCGTCAATGGACCACCTTCCACCCGGAATTCGCCTACCTGCCACGCAAGTTCAAGATCGCCATCAATGGCTCGACCTCGGACCGTGCGGCCATCGAAGTGCACGATATCGGCCTGGAGCCGGTGTACAACGCAGCCGGTGAGCTGGGCTTCCGCGTCCTTGTGGGTGGCGGCCTCGGCCGGACTCCGGTGGTCGGTGCCTTCATCAACGAGTTCCTGCCGTGGCAGGACCTGTTGAGCTACCTCGACGCTATCCTGCGGGTCTACAACCGCTATGGCCGTCGTGACAACAAATACAAGGCCCGGATCAAGATCCTGGTCAAAGCGCTGACCCCTGAGGTATTTGCCCAGAAAGTCGACGCCGAGATGGAACACCTGCGCGGCGGCCAGACCACCCTGACCGACGCCGAAGTGCATCGCGTTGCCAAGCACTTCGTCGACCCTGAGTACAAGGCCCTGAGCAATCAGGACGCCGAGATCGCCGCCCTCGACCTGGAACACCCAGGTTTCGCCCGCTGGCGTGGCCGCAACACCCTGGCGCACAAGAAGCCCGGCTACGTTGCCGTGACCCTGTCGCTCAAACCAACCGGTGTTGCCCCAGGCGATATCACCGACAAGCAACTGGACGCCGTCGCCGATCTGGCCGACCGCTACAGCTTCGGCCAACTGCGCACCTCCCACGAGCAGAACATCATTCTGGCGGACGTTGAGCAAAGCCAACTGTTCACCTTGTGGGGCGAGCTGCGTGAAGGCGGTTTCGCCACGCCGAACATCGGCCTGTTGACCGACATCATCTGCTGCCCAGGCGGCGACTTCTGCTCCCTGGCCAATGCCAAGTCGATCCCGATTGCCGAATCGATCCAGCGCCGTTTCGACGACCTGGACTACCTGTTCGACATCGGCGAGCTGGACTTGAACATCTCCGGCTGCATGAACGCCTGTGGTCACCACCACGTTGGCCACATCGGCATCCTGGGCGTGGACAAGAAAGGCGAAGAATTCTACCAAGTGTCCCTGGGTGGCAGCGCCAGCCGCGATGCGAGCCTGGGCAAGATCCTTGGCCCGTCCTTCGCCCAGGAAGCCATGCCCGAGGTGATCGGCAAGTTGATCGATGTGTACATCGAACAGCGCACCGAAGATGAGCGTTTCATCGACACCTACCAGCGCATCGGCATTGACCTGTTCAAGGAGCGCGTCTATGCAGCGAATCATTAAGAACAACGAAGTCCTCGACGAAACCTGGCACCTGCTGCCCAAGGACGCGAGCTTCGACGGCAT
Source organism: Pseudomonas nabeulensis (assembly GCF_004682045.1). Taxonomy (GTDB): domain Bacteria; phylum Pseudomonadota; class Gammaproteobacteria; order Pseudomonadales; family Pseudomonadaceae; genus Aquipseudomonas; species Aquipseudomonas nabeulensis. The sequence continues at coordinate 3,992 of NZ_QUZT01000039.1, read as the reverse complement.
CTCCAACTGCGACGACCTGATCGTACCGTTGGCGTTGTGGCGCGAACACGGCCACGCCCTCAAGGCCCGCGATGGCGGCCTGGGTGTGTGGCTGGACGCCGATGAGGAAGCCGAAGAGATCGGTGCCGACGTGGAACACTTCCAGGTCATCGCGCTGAACTTCCCGGCGTTCACCGACGGTCGCAACTACTCCAATGCGCGCCTGCTGCGTGACCGTTACGGTTACAAAGGCGAGCTGCGGGCGATTGGCGATGTGCTGCGCGACCAGTTGTTCTACCTGCGCCGCTGCGGGTTCGATGCCTTCGCCCTGCGCGCCGACAAAGACCCGTACGAAGCGCTGGAAAGCCTCAAGGATTTCTCGGTGACGTACCAGGCTGCAACGGATGAACCGTTGCCGTTGTTCCGCCGTCGCTAAGCACTCGCTTACGAAAAACCCTGGCATGCCAGGGTTTTTTTATGCGTTCAATTTGATCGACGCGAGCACCTGCTTTTGCCCCATGCTGCAGGGGACTCCTTCCGGCTGCGCCCGCACCGCCTCTATCACGCCCAACAATTGCGCCTTGCTGTGGGCCAACTGGGCTTGCATCTCTTCGATCTGCTGCACCTTGCGCTCCAACGCCTCAATCAGTTCCTCGCGCTTGTGCTCCCCCGGCGCGGGCATCAACGCCTTGAGTTCCTGCAAGGTGAAGCCGGCCTGCTGCGCGCTCTGGATCAACTGCAAGGTCTGTAATGCCTCGGGTGCATAACGTCGATAGCCATTGGACTGGCGTCCCACCTGGCTGATCAAGCCTTCGGCTTCATAAAAACGAATACGCGACGCTGCCAATCCGCTCTGTTTTGCTAACTCACCAATATTCATCGCCAGGCCTGCTTGACATTAAAGTTAACTTTAAGCTTAGCCTGAGGCCTCCCCCGCTCAGGAGTCAACCCATGTCACCCTTTGAAGCCTTGCAACTGCCCAATGGCCAGATCCTTTCCAACCGCATCGCCAAGGCGGCGATGGAAGAGAATATGGCCGATGCGCACCAGGCGCCGTCTCGCGAACTCAAGCAGTTGTACAAGGCCTGGGCCGAAGGCGAGCCCGGCTTGTTGATCACCGGCAACGTGATGATCGACCGCCGTGCCATGACCGGCCCCGGCGGCGTTGCCCTGGAAGACGAGCAGCAATTGCAGAGCTTTCGCGAATGGGCCGATGTCGCGCGGGGCAAGCACGTGCATTTCTGGGTGCAGCTCAGCCATCCAGGCCGCCAGACCCCAGCCAATCTGCGCCAGCAAGCCATTGCACCGTCGGCCGTTGCACTCGACCTGGGAGGCTTCTCGAAAATGTTCGCCAAGCCCAAGGCCATGACCGAGGAGGATATCCAGGACGTGATCCAACGTTTTGCCACCAGCGCTCGCCTGGCCGAAAAAGCCGGGTTTACCGGGGTGCAGATCCACGGCGCCCACGGCTATCTGATCAGCCAGTTCCTGTCGCCCCTGAGCAACCAGCGCACCGACCGCTGGGGCGGCTCCCTGGAGAACCGCGCTCGCCTGCTGCTGGAAGTAATTGCCGCCGTGCGTGCCAGCGTCAGCCCGTCGTTCTGTGTAGGGGTCAAACTCAATTCGGCGGACTTCCAGCGCGGCGGCTTTGCAGAGGCCGATGCCCGCGCCGTAGTCGAGATGCTTAACCCCTTGCCTATTGACCTGTTGGAGCTGTCCGGCGGCAGCTACGAGGCGCCGGCCATGCAAGGCGAAGCACGGGACGGCCGCACCCTGGCACGCGAGGCGTACTTCCTGGAGATGGCGACTTCATTGGCCGCCATCGCCAAGATGCCGGTGATGGTCACCGGTGGCATCCGCCGCCTGCCCATCGTGCAACAGGTATTGGACAGCGGCATTGCCATGGCCGGTATCGCCACGGCCCTGACCCTGGAGCCGCAGCTGATCAAGCACTGGCGCGAGGGCCGCGATCCCAACCCGCAACTCAAGCCGATTGACTGGAAGCGCAAGCCCTTGGCGTCGCTCGCCATCCTGGCAGTGGTGCGCTACCAGATGCACCGGCTCAGCCGCGGCCATTTGCCCAAGGCCAAGGTCGCGCCTTGCGTGGCACTGGTGCGGGACCAGTGGTTTATCGCGCGGCGTACCCGGCAATACCGCGCAACCATGACGCAATCTTCACATTAAGGGCGGAGCATTCGCCGTGATCGAACTGTCCCCTATTGATCAGCAGTTTTTAACCTCACTGACGATTGGAGTTCTTCATGGCGAAAATCAACCTGGCCCAACAGTTGGCGACCACCCTTGAACAGGCGGGCATCAAGCGCATCTGGGGCCTGACCGGCGACAGCCTCAACGGCCTCACCGACGCCCTGCGCACCATGGACAGCATCGAGTGGATGCACGTGCGCCACGAGGAAGTCGCCGCGTTCGCCGCCGGTGCCGAAGCCGCCGCCACTGGCGAATTGACGGTGTGCGCCGGTAGTTGCGGGCCGGGCAACCTGCACTTGATCAATGGCCTGTTCGACTGCCATCGCAACCATGTGCCGGTGCTGGCGATTGCCGCGCAAATTCCGTCCACTGAAATCGGCCTGAACTACTTCCAGGAAACCCATCCCCAGGAGCTGTTCAAGGAATGCAGCCACTTCGTCGAGTTGGTGACCAACCCCGAGCAAATGCCCCAGGTGCTGCACCGCGCCATGCGCTCGGCGATCCTCAATCGCGGCGTGGCGGTGGTGGTGATTCCCGGGGACGTTTCGCTGCTGGAGGTGGAGGACAAGCTCAAGCCATGGCCCGCCCTTCACGTGCCACGCACGCTGCCGGCGGAGCAGGACCTGCAACGCCTCACCGATATTCTCGAAAGTAGCCAGAAAGTCACCCTGCTGTGCGGCAGCGGCTGCGCGGGCGCCCATGATCAAGTGGTGGCCCTGGCCGATGCCTTGGGCGCACCGGTGGTGCACGCCTTGCGCGGCAAGGAGCACGTGGAGTGGGACAACCCGTTCGACGTCGGCATGACCGGCCTGATCGGTTTCAGCTCCGGTTACCACGCCATGCTCGATTGCGACACGCTGATCATGCTGGGTACGGATTTTCCGTACCGCCAGTTTTATCCCACCGATGCAAAAATCATCCAGGTTGACTTCAATCCGCAAGCACTCGGACGGCGCGCCACGCTGGACCTGGGTATCGCAGCGGACGTGAGTGAAACCATCGGCGCCCTGCTCCCACGCCTGACGCGCAAGACCGACCGCAGCTTCCTCGAGACATCGTTGAAGCACTACGAGAAAGCCCGTCAAGGCCTGGATGACCTGGCGCAACCGTCCAAGGCCAACCGGCCGATCCATCCGCAATACGTAGCGCGTTTGCTCAGCGAACTGGCGGACGAGGATGCGATCTTCACTGCTGATGTGGGCTCGCCGACCGTATGGGCGGCGCGCTATTTGAAGATGAATGGCAAGCGTCGACTGATTGGCTCGTTCAACCACGGCTCGATGGCCAATGCCATGCCCCAGGCGATTGGCGCGCAGGCAGCGTTTCCGGGGCGGCAGGTGATCTCGATGTCCGGCGATGGCGGTTTCGCGATGCTGATGGGGGATTTCATCTCATTGGCGCAGTTGAAGTTGCCGGTGAAAGTCATCGTGTTCGATAACTCGTCCCTGGGGTTTGTGGCCATGGAGATGAAGGCGGCAGGTTATCTGGACGCCGGCACCGAACTGAAAAACCCGGATTTTGCGGCCATGTCCAATGCCATGGGTATTTTGGGGATTCGTGTGGAGCAATCCGAAGACCTGGAGCCCGCCCTGCGCCGCGCGCTGGCGCATGATGGGCCGGTGTTGGTGGATGTGGTGACGGCGAGTCAGGAACTGGTGATGCCGCCGACGATCAAGCTGGAGCAGGCCAAGGGGTTCAGCCTGTATATGCTTAAAGCAGTGATGAGTGGACGCGGCGATGAAGTGATTGAACTGGCGCGCACCAATTGGTTGCGCTGATCTAAAAATGTGGGAGGGGACAAGCCC
>NZ_QUZT01000038.1 GCF_004682045.1 Pseudomonas nabeulensis | reverse complement strand
AGCGCGGGGCAAGCCCGCTCACTACAGGTGTCTTCATCATCCCCCAGCCTTATCGCGCACCATTCAGCCTTGGCCGACTTTATTGTGACCAGACGCCCCGTGCCCGACACTCGACCCATTCCCATTGCCCCCTTTGGAGTTCGGTATGAGTGAGTCAGTGCAGTTCCAGGATAAGGTCGTGATCGTCACCGGTGCCGGCGGCGGGTTGGGGCGGGCCCATGCGCTGCTGTTCGCCAAACACGGGGCGAAAGTGCTGGTCAATGATCTGGGCGGCTCCACCCAGGGCGAAGGCGCCAATGCCTCGGCTGCCGACCGCGTGGTCGCCGAAATCCGCGCAGCCGGCGGTATCGCCGAAGCCAACCACGACTCTGTCACCGACGGTGACAAGCTTGTACAGAATGCGCTCGACGCCTTCGGTCGTATCGACGTAGTGGTCAACAATGCTGGCATCCTGCGCGACAAGACCTTCCACAAAATGGACGACAGCGACTGGGACCTGGTTTACCGCGTGCACGTCGAAGGCGCCTACAAAGTTACCCGCGCCGCCTGGCCGCATCTGCGTGAGCAAGGCTATGGCCGCGTGATCTTCACGTCGTCCACCTCGGGCATCTACGGCAACTTCGGCCAGTCCAACTACGGCATGGCCAAGCTCGGCCTGTACGGGTTGACCCGCACCCTGGCGCTGGAGGGGCGCAAGAACAACATCCTGGTCAACGCCATCGCCCCCACTGGCGGCACCCGCATGACCGAGGGCTTGATTCCGCCGCAAGTGTTCGAGCGCCTCAAGCCGGAGCTGGTCAGCCCGCTGGTGGTGTACCTGGGCAGCGAAGCGTGCCAGGAAACCTCAGGGCTGTTTGAAGTGGGCGGCGGCTGGATCGGCAAGACCCGCTGGGAGCGCAGCCTGGGGGTAGGTTTTGATCCCGAGGCCGGTTTTTCGCCCGAGGATGTGGCGGCCCATTGGCAACAGATTTGCGACTTTGAAGGCGCGGCTCATCCCAAAGACACCATCGAGGCGTTGAAGGAGATGATGGCCAACTTGCAGAAGTACAGCCTCTGATCGTTGCTTGAAAAGATTTGAATCCTGCGGGGCGCTGACAGCGCCCCGTTTTATTGGGGGCATAAAAAAGGCCGCTGCAAAGGCAGCGGCCGAAGTAAGACGTTGGATCAAGGAGCGATAAATCAACGTCAGTGAACACCGGTAACAGATTGAAAACAGGCATCAATCCATTTGAATCTGGCTTTTCTTCCGGTTGGGGAAGCGGGCCGTTTGCCCCGAAAGCCCGGTAAGAATAGTCGTTAGTAACAAAATGAGTAATGCCGATTCATGACAAGGACTGTTGCGAGAACAGCAACAGTTGGTTCGTGCACCATCCATTCCCCTGATAACCCGCCATTTACCCAGTGCATGCCCGCGCCCAGACCCCGGCCAGAGCGCCCGGTAATCCTTTCGAGCGACAACGCGAATCCCTCCTTGGTGCGCTTATCGCTCCTGGCGGGCGGCAGTAGGGTGGGGCCTTCTGTCACTCACCGGGGAAGACGCATGACAAAAACAACAATGCGCGCCATCTTCAGGCCACAGGCGCTGGCCGTTGCCGTGGCGCTGGGCTGCTGTGCCCAGGCGCAGGCTGTTTCGTTCAACATTGGCGATGAGATCGAAGGGCAATTCGACTCCTCGCTGTCGGTCGGCGCGAGTTGGGGCATGCGCGATGCCGACAAGAAGTTGGTGGGCGTTTCCAACGGCGGCACGGGCCAGGCTTCTACCGGCGATGACGGGCGCCTGAACTTCAAGAAGGGCGAGACGTTCTCCAAGATTTTCAAGGGCATTCACGATCTGGAACTCAAGTACCGTGACAGCGGCGTGTTCGTGCGCGGCAAATACTGGTACGACTTCGAGCTGCAGGACGAAGACCGCGAATTCAAACCGATCAGCAATCACCACCGCGACGAGGGCGCACGCTCGTCCGGCTATGAGTTGCTCGATGCGTTTATCTACCACAACTATTCCATCGGCGACCTGCCGGGCAACGTGCGAGTGGGCAAACAGGTGGTGAGTTGGGGTGAAAGTACCTTTATTGGTAACTCCATCAACAGCATCAACCCCATTGACGTTTCGGCCTTCCGCCGTCCCGGCGCAGAGATCAAGGAAGGGCTGATTCCGGTGAACATGCTGTTCGCCTCCCAGAGCCTGACCAATCAGCTGACGGTGGAAGGGTTCTACCAGTTGAACTGGCAAAACACCGTTGTGGATAACTGCGGTACGTTCTTTGGCAACGATGTGGTGGCGCATGGTTGTAACAGCAACTACACGGTGGCCAGTCCGGCGATAGCACCGTTGCAACCGCTGGCGGCGGCGTTTGGACAGGGGTTCGAGGTGAACCGCGAAGGCGTAGTGGTGCAGCGTGCAAAGGACCGTGAGGCCCGTGATGGCGGGCAGTTCGGTGCAGCGTTGCGCTGGTTGGGGGACGACACGGAGTACGGCCTGTACTTTATGAACTACCACAGCCGCACACCGACTGTCGGCACCATTACGGCAGGCGCCGGAACTGCTGCCTCGCTGGGCAGTATTCTGCCGCTGGCCCCGGCGGCGCTTCGTTCGGCGCTGGCCCAGAGCATCATGCTTGGCCGTGGCCAGTACTACCTCGATTACCCGGAAGACATCCGCCTGTACGGCGCGAGCTTTTCCACTACCTTGCCCACCGGCACGGCCTGGACCGGTGAAATCAGCTACCGGCCCAATGCACCGGTCCAGCTCAACACCAACGACCTGACCCTGGCCTTGCTCAACCCGATTACCGGCGGCACCACCTCGCCGATCCGTACAACATTGGGCGGAGACAACGCCGGCTACCGCCGCAAGGAAATCACCCAGATCCAAAGCACCATGACCCAGTTCTTCGACCAGGTCCTGGGCGCAGAACGCCTCACCCTGGTGGGCGAAGCGGCCTTCGTGCACGTCGGTGGGCTGGAAGACAAATCCAAACTGCGTTACGGCCGTGACTCGGTATACGGCGCCTACGGTTACCAGGGTGATACCGACGGTTTCGTCACGGCCAACTCCTGGGGTTACCGAGCACGGGCGATCCTCGATTACAACAACGTGATCGGTGGGATCAACCTCAAGCCCAACCTGTCCTGGTCCCATGACGTCGCCGGCTACGGCCCCAACGGCCTGTTCAACAAAGGCGCCAAGGCCATCAGCGTCGGCCTGGATGCCGACTACCGCAACACCTACACCGCCAGTCTTAGCTACACCGACTTCTTTGGTGGCGACTACAACACCCTGACCGACCGCGACTTCCTGTCCTTCAGCGTCGGCGCGAACTTCTGATCACGGTTTGAAAAGGACGACTTTATGCGCAAGATGATTCTGCAATGCGGCGTATTGGCCCTGAGCCTGTTGGCTGCCAACGTCATGGCCGCCGTCTCCCCGGAAGAAGCCGCCAAGCTCGGCACCACCCTGACCCCGGTGGGTGCCGAAAAAGCCGGCAACGCCGATGGCTCGATCCCCGCCTGGACCGGTGGCATCCCGAAAAACGCCGGTGCGGTGGACAGCAAGGGCTTCCTGGCCGACCCGTTCGCCAATGAAAAACCGCTGTTCGTGATCACCGCCGCCACCGTCGACAAGTACAAGGACAAACTCTCCGACGGCCAAGTGGCGATGTTCAAGCGCTACCCCGAGACCTACAAGATTCCGGTATACCCGACCCACCGTACGGTCAACCTGCCGCCGGATATCTACGAGTCGATCAAGCGCAGCGCGCTGAACGTCAAGCCGATCAACGATGGCAACGGCCTGGAAGGCTTCACTGGCAACCGTTACTACGCGTTCCCGATTCCCAAGAATGGCGTGGAAGTGCTGTGGAACCACATCACCCGCTACCACGGCGGCAACCTGCGCCGCATCATCACCCAGGCCACGCCGCAGACCAACGGCAGCTACACGCCGATCCGATTCGAAGAAGAAGTGGCGGTGCCGCAACTGATCCCCGACATGGACCCGGCCAAGGCGGCCAACGTGCTGACCTTCTTCAAGCAATCGGTGACCGCCCCGGCGCGCCTGGCCGGCAACGTGTTGCTCGTGCACGAAACCCTCGACCAGGTGAAGGAACCGCGCCTGGCCTGGATCTACAACGCCGGCCAACGCCGCGTACGCCGTGCGCCGCAAGTGGCGTATGACGGGCCGGGCACCGCGTCCGATGGCCTGCGCACCTCCGACAACTTCGACATGTTCTCCGGCGCACCCGACCGCTATGACTGGAAGCTGGTGGGCAAAAAGGAGATGTACATCCCCTACAACAGCTACAAGCTGGACCAGCCGACACTCAAGTACGACGACATCATCAAGGCTGGCCACATCAACCAGGACCTGACCCGCTACGAGCTGCACCGCGTGTGGGAAGTGGTCGGCACGGTCAAGCCGAGTGAGCGGCACATCTACGCCAAGCGCCACATGTACATCGACGAAGACAGCTGGCAAGTCGCGCTGGTGGACCACTACGACGGCCGCGGCCAACTGTGGCGGGTGGCCGAAGGGCACGCGCAGTTCTACTACGACCACCAGACCCCGGCCTACACCGTGGAAACCCTGTACGACATCATCGCCGGTCGCTACATCGCCCTGGGCATGAAAAACGAAGAGAAGAGCAGCTTCGTGTTCGGCTTCGCCGCCAAGGCCGCCGACTACACCCCGGCCGCCCTGAGGGCCTCGGGCGTTCGCTGATCCCAAATCAAAATGAGGTCAAATGTGGGAGGGGGCTTGCCCCCGATGGCGGTGCATCAGTCACACAGTTGTTGACTGATACTCTGCTATCGGGGGCAAGCCCCCTCCCACATAGGATTGTGCACACTTTGATTTTTATGGCGGGCAATCACCCCGCTGAATACTTCTTCAACACCCCCAACCACAGGACTAGGGTACGCATCAGGTTGCATAACAATAAAAACGCAGGATGCAGCAATGACCGCCATGACACGCTGCCTGGACCGTCCTGGATTCATGCCTCGGCTGTCCTCCCATCATGTGATACGTCCGCGCCTGGCCGAGCCGTTGTTGGCGGCGCCGGCCCGGGTCAAGTTGTTGTGCGCCCCTGGCGGCAGCGGCAAGAGCGCGTTGCTGGCTGAATGTGCATTGCAGGCGCCCAAGGGCTGCCAGGTGTACTGGTTGCCGCTCAACGGCACGGCCTTGAGCCCCCTCGATCTTTGTCAGCGCCTGGCGCAAAACCTCGGCCTGGTGTTTACCGATGAAGCCGCATTGCTGCTGGACCTTGCCCGTTGGCAGTCACCGGCTTGGTTATTCCTCGATGATTTTTGCCGCCTGCCCACGCCCGACACCGATGCCTTGCTCGACCGCTTGCTCACCGCCAGCAGCCCGGCGCTGACCTGGTGGCTGGGGGCGCGCCGGCGACCCCAGTGCAATTGGCCGCGCTTGTTGCTCGACGATGAACTGCTGGAATGTGGCGCCGAGCTGGCCTTCACCCCGGCAGAGATCCAACAACTGCTGCCGGGGCAGCCCATCGACAGCGTGTTGCAGTTCAGCGCCGGCTGGTGCGCCGGTGTGCGCATCGCCTTGCTCGGCGACGGTCATCCTGAAAAAACCTTGCTCGACTACCTGCAACACGAACTGTTCAGCGCCTTGCCGGCCGAGCTGGCCGAAGCCTGGCGCGTACTGGCCCACCTGCCGCGTTTCAACGCCGGGCTGTGCGAGCACCTGTTCGGCTTTGGCGACGGTGACCAGTACCTGCGGGACTTGCAGGCCCTCGGCGCGTTTATCCAGCCGTGGGAAGACACCGACTGGTTGCAGGTCTTCCCGCCACTGGCTCAGCTGCTGCGCGACGCGCCATGGCCGGCCAAGCGTTCCTGGCACCGTCGCGCCTGCCAGTGGTTCACCGCCGAACAGGACTGGCAGGCCGCGTTCGAACAGGCGCTGCTGGCCGAAGAATATGAAGTGGCGGTGAGCCTGTTGCAGCATTTCAGCTTCGAGGACCTGTTCCGCCAGCAGAATGCGGTGCTGCTGCTGCGCCTGCATGAACAGCACGGCGACGAGCTGATGCTCGGCTCGGCGCAGTTGGTGGGGCTGGTCACCGCCGCGTTGCTGTTTGCCGGGCGTTTCGATCAGGCCGCGCAATGCATCGACCAATTGGCACGCTTCGCCCCGCAACCGACGGCGGCGCAGCAACGTTACCTGCTGGCGCGCTGGCAGGCGCAATGGGGTTGGTTGCTGCACTTGAGTGGCGATGCCGAACGCTCTCGCGTGCATTTTCTCGAAGCGCTGCAGGCCTTGCCCGACAGTGCGTGGACGTCGCGGCTGATGTGCCTGTCGGGGCTCACCCAGCAAGCCTTGCTGCGCGGTGAGCTGGAGGTGGCCCAGTCACTCAACCGCGAAGCGTTGTGCCTGGCTCGGGCCCACGGCTCGTTGCTGCTGGAAGCCTTGTTGGAACTGGACCACGCACAGTTGCTGGAACAGCGCGGTGCACCGTATCGGGCGCAAAGCCTGCTGGAAAATGTGCAGGGGATCTTGCTCAAACAACGCCTCAAGGCTGGGCCGCTGGTGGGGCGCATCGCCCTGCGCCGTGGGCACCTGGCATTGCGCCAGGGCCAGGACAGCCTGGCCGCCGAGTGTTTCGAGAGCGGCCTGAAGATGTGCCTGCACAGCCAGGACAAGCGCGTGCTTTATGGCTTTCTGGGGTTGGCCTTGCTGGCGGCCAATCGCGGCGATTACGCCCAGGCGTTTGTCCAGCTACGCGACGCTGAACGGCTCATGCAGCAACGCCAAGTGCCGGACACGGTGTACCGCGCCGTGCTGCTGTTGGTCAGCGGGCATTTCTGGTTGCAGCAAGGTCGCGCCGAATTGACCGTGGAAGCGGTGCGCCGCGTACTGCGTCATTTCCGTGGGCCCCTGGCCAAGCAAGCACCGCCGGCCACCCTGGAATTGATTCCGCGTCTTGAATACCTGCTGGTGCTGGCGGAAGTGAAGTTGGGCTGCGCCGAGCATCCCGTGGCGCGGCTGACGGCGCTGCTGGACACCACTCACCAACGCGGCATGCTCTGCCTGGAAACCGAACTGCATCTGGTGCTCGGCGAGGTAGCCTGGCAAGTGGGCGACTCCACCCTGGCACGCCGCTCACTGCAAACCGGGCTGGCATTGGCGGCACGCTGTCAGGTGCAGCAGGCGATTCGCGAGCTGCGTTTGCGCTCGCCGGGGTTGTTGAGTGAATTGGGCATGGAGCCGCAGGCTGCAACGCCGGGCACCGTGGAAAACCCCCTGAGCCAGCGCGAACTGGAAGTGCTGCAATTGATCGCCCTGGGCAATTCCAACCTGGAAATCGCCGACCGTCTGTTTATTTCCCTGCACACCGTCAAGACCCACGCGCGGCGCATCCACAGCAAACTCGGCGTGGAGCGGCGCACCCAAGCGGTGGCCAAGGCCAAGACGCTGGGCTTGATGGTCTAGGCGCAGAAGGCCTGGCGGTATTCGCCGGGCGTGGCACCCATGGCCTGGCGAAAACGGTGGGTGAAGTGGCTGGCGCTGGAGAATCCGCAGATCAAGGCGATCTCACTCAAGGGCAGGGCGCCGCTGCGCAGCAGGGCCTGGGCGCGGGTGAGCCGGCGTGCCAGCAGGTATTGGTGGGGCGGCAGGCCGAAGCTGTGGCGAAACATCCGCGCGAAGTGGTATTCGGACAGCGCACACATCCCGGCCAGTTGCCCGAGGCTGATCGACTCTTCCAGATGCTGGTCGATGAACTCCACCAATAATCGCCGCTGATGCGCGGCCAACCCACCTTTCAACCGTAGCCCTTCGCGTGCGCCGACCTGGCTGAACAGGGTGTGGCTGAGCATTTCATGGGCCAGGCTGCTGGTCAGCAGGCGCTCGGCGGGTTCGTGCCAGTTGAGGGCAATCAGCTGATGGAAGCGCCGCGCTTGGCTGGCATCTTCCAGGAACGTGCTTTCGCGCAGTTGCAGGGTGCGCGGTTCGCGGTCCAGCAACGTGACGCAGCCCAAGGCGAATTGCTCCGGGCTGAAATACACATGGGCCAGGCGAATCTCTCCGTTGATCACCCAGGCCGACTGATGCTCGGCCGGCAGGATGCACAATTTGTCCGGCCCGCCCTTGGTGCCCGGCTGGTCACGCCGAAAGGTGCCGGTGCCGCCGCCGATGTAGCACGACAAGGTGTGATGGCTCGGCGCCTGGTAGTCCTGGGCATCGTGGTGGTTGCTCCACAGGGCCGCAGACAAGCCGTCACCGAGCTCGGCGCAGGCTTCCAGGCGTGCGTTGGGCGAGCGGTTAAGGGCTTGAAAGACTTGCAGGGATTCCAGTTCTGGCATGGTTCGTACTCTCCGACGCCTTGCATCCTACTCCGCGATGCTGGCGTTGTGATCCCGGCACCCGACAAAAGCGCAAGATTGTGCAAGAGACCGGCGCGGGTTCAGGACAACACTGTGGCTCAACCGATGGAGCCTGCTATGAACCTTTCCCTGTATTTACTCACCGTGCTGATCTGGGGCACCACCTGGATCGCCCTCAAGTGGCAGTTGGGCGTGGTGGCGATTCCGGTGTCCATCGTCTATCGCTTTGGCCTGGCGGCGTTGGTGCTGTTTGCGCTGTTGCTGGTGAGCCGCAAGTTGCAGGTGATGAACCGGCGCGGGCACCTCATCTGCCTGGCCCAGGGCTTGTGCCTGTTTTGCGTGAACTTCATGTGCTTTCTGACCGCCAGCCAATGGATTCCCAGCGGCCTGGTGGCGGTGGTGTTTTCCACGGCCACCCTGTGGAACGCGCTGAATGCCCGGGTGTTCTTCGGCCAGCGCGTGGCACGCAACGTGTTGATGGGCGGCGGGCTTGGCCTGGCGGGCTTGGGCCTGTTGTTCTGGCCGGAGCTGGTGGGGCACACCGCCAGCCCGCAGACCTTGCTTGGCTTGGGCTTGGCATTGCTGGGAACGATGTGCTTCTCGGCGGGCAATATGCTCTCGAGCCTGCAACAGAAGGCCGGGCTCAAACCGTTGACCACTAACGCTTGGGGCATGGCTTACGGTTCGGCGATGTTGGCGGCCTACTGCGCGGTGCGTGGCATTCCCTTCGAGATGGACTGGAGCGCGCGGTATATCGGCGCCCTGTGGTACTTGGTGATTCCGGGTTCGGTGATTGGGTTTACCGCCTACCTGACGTTGGTCGGGCGCATGGGGCCGGAGCGGGCGGCGTATTGCACGGTGTTGTTCCCGGTGGTGGCACTGAATGTGTCGGCGTTCGCCGAGGGCTACCAGTGGACGGCCCCGGCGTTGGCGGGGTTGGTGTTGGTGATGTTGGGGAATGTGTTGGTGTTCAGGAAGCCCAAAGCGGTGAACCCAATCCTCAAGGCACAGCAGGCCTAGTGTGGGAGGGGCGGTGCGACGATTCGACTTGCCCCCGATAGCGGTGGGTCAGTCAACACATGTATTGCCTGACACTCAGTCATCGGGGGCAAGTCGAATCGTCGCACCGCCCCTCCCACATTTGACCGCGGTGTTTGAGCTACTTCATTCCAAGCCGCTTGGCCATGCGGCCCAGGTTGGCCCGGTCCAATCCCAACTCCCGCGCCGCACTGGCCCAGTTGTGAGCATGGCGCGCCAGGCAAGCGCTGATGATCTGGCGCTGAAAGTGCTCGGTAGCCTGGCGCAGATCGCCGGTGACGATGGGCGCCACCTCGGTCGGTTCCTCGATCACCGGGGCGCTCACGTCGGGTAAATCCAGGTCCTGTGCGCTCAGGCTGAGGATCTTCGGCCGTTCACGGCAGTTGCCCAAGGCTTTCAGCGCACTGCGGCCAATCAAATGCTCCAATTCCCGTACATTGCCCGGCCAGTTGTACGCCAATAACGCCGCCTGGGCATCGCTGGTCAGGCGCAGGCTGCCCAGGCCCATGCGTGAGCGGTTCTGTTCCAGGAAGAACCCGGCCAGCAGCAACACATCGCGTCCGCGCTCGCGCAGGGCCGGCACTTGCAAGGGGTAGACGCTGAGGCGGTGGTAGAAGTCGGCGCGGTAGCGGCCTTTGCGCACTTCGTCCGCCAGGTCGCGGTTGGTCGCGGCGATCAGGCGAACATCCACTTGATGTTCCTTGTCCGAACCCAGGCGCTGCAACTGGCCGCTTTGCAGCACCCGCAGCAGTTTGGCCTGCACGCTCAGAGATAGCTCGCCCACCTCATCCAGGAACAAGGTGCCGCCATTGGCCAGTTCGAACTTGCCGCGGCGCTCGTTCAGCGCGCCGGTAAAGGCCCCGCGCACATGGCCGAACAGTTCGCTCTCCACCAGGGTTTCCGGCAGGGCGGCACAATTGAGGCTGATCAACGGTTTGTCGGCTCGGTGTGACGCGGCATGGATTGCCTGGGCCACCAGCTCTTTGCCGACGCCGGTTTCGCCGGTGATCAACACCGTGAGGTCGCTGCCGCCCACCAGCTTGATCTCTTCCACCAGGCGCTTGTGGGGCTTGCTCTGGCCGATCATTTCCTTGTGCTGCTGGCCGCTGGCCTCGCGGTAGATTTCGGCGCGCAGGGTCAGCCGTTCGATGCGTTCAGCGACGTTGACCGTGGCGGCGGCGAGGCTGGCGAAGGCTTGCAGGGCGTCCAGCTCGACGCGTTCGAAGCGCTCGTTGTCGAGGGCGTCCAGGGTCAGCAGGCCCCAGGGTTTATCGTCGACAAACAGCGGGCAGCCCATGCAATCGTGGACTTCCAGGTGCCCGTGTACGCCGGCGACCAGGCCGTCGTAGGGGTCGGGCAATTCACTGTCGCTGTCAAAGCGGGTCGGCCCGGGGCTGCTCAGCAGCACCTCGAAGCGCGGGTGTTCGCTGACCTTGAAGCGTCGGCCCAGGGTGTCCGGGCTCAGGCCGTCCACCGCCAGCGGCACCAGCCATTCACCGTCCAGACGCAACAGCGCCGCAGCATCGCACGGCAACAGGGCGCGCATGGCTTGCAGCAGGCGGCGGTAGCGCTCGCCTTCGGGCAGCTCGCGGGACAGGTCGGCGACCAGCGGCAACAGGGTGGTGAGCAGTGATTGTGCAGTCATAAAGACTCCTTGTAGTCCTTATGACTATAGTGTGTAGGAAGTCATACTGACTACACATTATTCAAATCATTGATAAATAACGATAAATAACTTGGCACGAATACTGAGTAAGCAAAGGCAATCCGTAAATAGAATCAGGAGTCTGCCATGCTGAGTGCCCAAGACCGTGCCATCGTCAAATCCACTGTGCCCCTGCTGGAAAGCGGCGGCGAAGCGCTGATCACCCATTTCTATCGCATGATGCTCTCCGAGTACCCCGAGGTGCGTCCGTTGTTCAACCAGGCCCACCAGGCCAGCGGTGACCAACCTCGCGCCCTGGCCAATGGGGTGTTGATGTATGCGCGGCATATCGACCAGTTGGACCAACTGGGCGACCTGGTGGCGAAGATCATCAACAAGCACGTGGCCTTGCAGATCCTGCCGGAGCATTACCCGATTGTCGGCGCGTGCCTGTTGCGGGCGATCTCCGAGGTGCTGGGCAGCGAGATTGCTACGCCAGAGGTGATGAGTGCGTGGGGCGCGGCCTACGGCCAACTGGCGGATATCCTGATTGGCGCAGAAGCGGCGATCTACGACGAGAAAGCCCAGGCACCCGGCGGCTGGCGCGGTGCACGGCCGTTCGTGGTGGTCAAGCGAGTGGAAGAGAGCGACGAGATTATCTCCTTCTACTTTGCCCCTGTGGATAACGGCCCGATCCTGGCCGCCGCCCCAGGCCAATACATCGGCATGAAACTGGTGCTGGACGGTGAAGAAGTGCGCCGCAACTATTCCCTCTCGGCCCTGAGCGATTCGGGCTTGTACCGCATCAGCGTCAAGCGCGAAGCCGGTGGGGGGGTGTCCAACTACCTGCATGACCAGATGCACGTCGGTGCGACGATCGATCTGTTCCCGCCATCGGGTGAGTTCACCCTGGCGGCCAGCGATAAACCGTTGGTGCTGATCAGCGGCGGCGTGGGCATCACCCCCACCTTGCCGATGCTGGAAGCGGCCCTGGCCACAGAGCGTCCGGTGCACTTTATCCACTGCGCGCGTAACGGCGGGGTGCATGCGTTCCGCGATTGGGTGGATGCCCTGGCGGCCGAGCATCCGCAGCTCAAGCGCTTCTATTGCTATGCCGAGGACGACGGCGTGAGCCCGGCGGCAGACAAAGTGGGCTTGCTGAGCCAGGAGCAACTGGCGGCGTGGTTGCCCGAACAGCGTGACATTGATGCCTACTTCCTTGGCCCTAAGGGCTTCATGGGTGCTATCAAACGTCACCTCAAGGCCTTGGGTGTTCCCGAGAAACAAAGCCGGTATGAGTTCTTTGGCCCGGCTGCTGCGCTGGAATAATCCCTGGCACAACACAGGGCAAAATGTGGGAGGGGGCTTGCCCCCGATGGTGGTGTATCAGCTACCAGATGTATTGGCTGATCCACCCTCATCGGGGGCAAGCCCCCTCCCACATTGGTTCTCTATTCCTTCTGATTAATCCGCTGTTAACCGCCCTCTGTTTAAACGGTGCCCTGTGTGTAAACTTGCGCCCATAAGGCACAACCAAACAAAGGGAAACGGAGATGAATGACGAATTGCGTTTAGGCAGGGAGCGGCGCTTTCTGGTGTTGCTGGGCATCATCTGCCTGGCGCTGATCGGTGGTGCACTTTATATGCAGGTGGTACTGGGCGAGGCGCCGTGCCCGCTGTGCATCCTGCAACGCTATGCGCTGCTGCTGATCGCGATCTTTGCGTTTATCGGCGCGGCCATGCGCACCAAGGGCGCCCTGACGTTTTTTGAAGGCTTGGTCATCCTCAGCGCCCTCGGCGGTGTGGCGGCGGCGGGTCATCACGTGTACACCCAGTTCTACCCTCAGGTCAGTTGCGGCGTCGATGTGCTGCAACCGATTGTCGATGACCTGCCGCTGGCCAAGGTGTTCCCGCTGGGCTTCCAGGTCGATGGCTTTTGCAGCACGCCGTACCCGCCCGTACTGGGCCTGTCCCTGGCGCAGTGGGCGTTGGTGGCGTTCGTGCTGACGGTGATCCTGGTGCCCCTGGGCATCTATCGCAATCGCCACCGCAAGGCCTGAGTCATTCAATACAAACGCCCCGGTCCTCCTTAAGGGAGGGCCGGGGCGTTTTTGCGTGTAGGGATTTGTGAACAGAGCGTGACGCGGAGCAATAACGGGTGTGCGCAGTGTGCGACATGTTGTCACACGGAAGCTGCCGCAGGACGTTTCTGACCCGGCAAACCGCCGCTTAAATTTGCATCCCGCGGCTAATTTGTGCTGTCAGTTCGTCGTTTAGGCGGCGCTGTGTAACACGCGCCGCACGTGTCATTGCGTGATGTCCGAATGCCTTGTTTTATGGGGGGTTGCAACCGTTTGCCATGCCCTTACACGCCGTAAGGGCAGGGGTGGTTTGCCCTATAACACGGCAATTTTTGTGGTTTTTGTTGAGAATCGAACGCGATAAGATCGCGAACCTTTGCGGTTTTGGTGAAGGATTATTGCTGTAATCGATAAAAATTATTTCTTTATAAGACATGGTTTATACATCGCTAGCTAACTACAATCGCCCGCACTGAATGTCCGGTGCTGTTCAATATTTGAGCACTGGAGCGGTCGAGGGGCAGATGGATGGCTCTGTGCGACCCCAAGGTTCCGGCAGCCTTTCAACTATCCGCACCAAATGGAATTGGTCTGTAACAAGGCCTTTAACCACGAAATCGAATAAGAACTCACCGCAGGTCCGTGAAACGTAGCTTTATGGCGTGACGGGCAGGCTCTTATTCAATCGAAGAGAAATGCCAACCCTTGGCAGGGTGAAGTGTTGGCGATCAAAACCCAACTGCATTGCGCAAGCTGCTTTAGAGGTCGTGAGATGAGTAAAAACAGGTACCCCCGATTACTAGGCTTTTTGCCGCTGCTTGGCATGATGTTAATGCTTGGAGGCTGCAAGTGGACCTTGATGGACCCTAAAGGACAGATCGGTCTGGATCAACGAAACCTGATCATCACCGCTACCCTGCTGATGCTGTTGGTTGTGGTGCCTGTGATCATCATGACCTTCGCCTTCGCCTGGAAATACCGCGCGTCGAACACCAGCGCGACCTACGCGCCGAAGTGGTCGCACTCCACCAAGATTGAAATCGCGGTGTGGCTGGTTCCGGTCCTTATCATCATCGCCCTGGGTTACATCACCTATAAGTCGACCCACGAGCTGGACCCGTACCGTCCGCTGGAATCCGACGTCAAGCCGATCAACATCGAAGTGGTCGCGCTGGACTGGAAGTGGCTGTTCATCTACCCAGACCTGGGTATCGCCACTGTCAACGAGATCCAGTTCCCGGAAAACACTCCGCTTAACTTCCGGATCACCTCCGACGCCGTGATGAACTCGTTCTTCATCCCTGCGCTGGGTGGCCAGATCTACGCGATGGCCGGCATGCAGACCCGTCTGCACCTGATCGCCAACGAAAAAGCCGAAATGGAAGGCATCTCCGCTAACTACAGCGGCGCTGGCTTCACCGGCATGAAATTCAAAGCCATCTCGACGAGCCAGGAAGATTTCAACGCCTGGGTAGCCGAAGTCAAGGCCGCACCTAAACAGCTTGATCAAGCTGAATACGATGCCCTGACCAAACCAAGCCAGAACAACCCAGTCGCTCTGTACTCCACGTATGAGCCGGACCTGTTTCAGAAAATCGTCGACAAGTACGAAGGTATGAAGCCAGGCAAGCCGGTCAAGCACGAGAAGAAAGAAGTGGCCGCGGTTGAAGGTTCTGACACGGGCTCGCATTCAACTGCTGGGGCAGAGGAGTAAACGATGTTTGGTAAATTAAGTTGGGATGCGATCCCGTTCCACGAGCCGATCGTGATGGTGACCATCGCCATGATCGCGCTGGGTGGTCTGGGGCTGTTTGCGGCAATCACTTATTTCAGGAAGTGGACCTACCTGTGGACCGAGTGGTTGACCTCGGTCGACCACAAGAAAATCGGTGTCATGTACGTCATCGTGGCCATGGTCATGCTGCTGCGTGGCTTTGCCGACGCCATCATGATGCGTACCCAGTTGGCCATGGCCACCGAGGGTTCGCCTGGCTACCTGCCACCTGAACACTATGACCAGATCTTCACCGCTCACGGTGTGATCATGATCATCTTCATGGCGATGCCATTCTTCACCGGCCTGATGAACCTTGCCTTGCCGCTGCAGATTGGTGCGCGTGACGTTGCCTACCCGTTCCTGAACTCCCTGAGCTTCTGGCTGCTGGTTTCCGGCGTGGTGCTGATCAACGTTTCCCTGGGCGTCGGCGAATTCGCCAAGACCGGTTGGGTTGCGTATCCGCCGCTGTCGGGCATTCAGTACAGTCCGGGCGTGGGTGTGGACTACTACATCTGGGCGCTACAGTTATCAGGACTCGGG
The DNA here is from genome assembly GCF_004682045.1 of Pseudomonas nabeulensis. GTDB lineage: Bacteria > Pseudomonadota > Gammaproteobacteria > Pseudomonadales > Pseudomonadaceae > Aquipseudomonas > Aquipseudomonas nabeulensis. Next base: position 54,919 of record NZ_QUZT01000038.1, on the reverse strand, counting down.
ACGACATTGACGGGGGTCAACTTCCTGGCCACCGTCCTGAAAATGCGCGCCCCTGGCATGAAACTGATGGACATGCCGATCTTCACCTGGACCTGCACCTGGGCCAACGTCCTGATCGTGGCTTCGTTCCCGATCCTGGCCGCTACCATGGCGCTGCTGTCGCTTGACCGTTACCTGGATTTCCACATTTTCACCAACGAACTTGGTGGCAATCCAATGATGTACGTGAACCTGTTCTGGGCATGGGGTCACCCTGAGGTGTACATCCTGATCCTGCCAGCGTTCGGTATCTTCTCCGAAGTGATCTCGACCTTTACCGGCAAGCGCCTGTTCGGTCACCACTCGATGGTGTATGCATCGGGCGCAATCTCTGTACTGGGCTTCATGGTTTGGCTGCACCACTTCTTCACCATGGGTTCGGGGGCCAGCGTCAACGCCTTCTTCGGCCTGGCGACCATGCTGATTTCCATCCCGACGGGGGTGAAGCTATTCAACTGGCTGTTCACCATCTACCACGGCCGTCTGCGTATCACCAGCCAGGTTCTGTGGACCCTGGGCTTCATGGTGACCTTCGCCATCGGCGGTATGACTGGCGTACTGCTGGCCATCCCGGGTGCTGACTTCGTACTGCACAACAGCCTGTTCGTGATCGCTCACTTCCACAACGTGATCATCGGTGGTGCTGTATTCGGCTACATCGCAGGTTTCAGCTTCTACTTCCCGAAAGCGTTTGGCTTCAAGCTGAACGAAGGTTGGGGCAAGGCTGCATTCTGGTTCTGGATCTCGGGCTTCTTCGTCGCGTTCATGCCGCTCTATGCACTGGGCTTCATGGGCATGACCCGTCGTCTGAACGCTACGACCAACCCTGAGTGGGTACCGTACCTGTACGTTGCCATGTTCGGTGCGGTGATGATCGCTGTGGGTATCGCCTGCCAGCTGATCCAGGTCTACGTGAGTATCCGTGACCGTAAGCAGAACGCTTGCGAGTCGGGCGACCCATGGAATGGCCACACCCTGGAATGGTCGACCTCGTCGCCACCTCCGTTCTACAACTTCGCCGTGATCCCTACTGCGAACACCATTGATGCGTTCACCGAAGCCAAGGAAGACGGTACTGCGTACCAGAAGCCGGTTAAATATGAACCGATCCACATGCCGAACAACACCGCCACTGGCGTGGTGATGGGCGCGCTGTTGACCGTGTTCGGTTTCGCGATGATCTGGCACATCTGGTGGCTGGCAATCGTTAGCCTGGTGGGCACCATCGGCTACTTCATTGTCCACGCAGCACGTGATGATCAAGGCTACATGGTCCCGGTCGAAACGATCGAGCGCATCGAAGCCGAGCAGCACGCTCGCCTGGTCGCCGAGAAGAAAATCCCGGCCAACCGTGTAGAAACCTCGTTGGAACAGGCTTAAACCATGTCGAACTTAGTGACCAATGCTGGACACGCCCATGTCGATGACCATGGGCACGATGACCATCACCACGACTCGGGGCCGATGACCGTTTTCGGTTTCTGGCTCTACCTGATGACCGACTGCATCTTGTTTGCGTCGATCTTCGCGGTGTACGCGGTACTGGTAAACAACGTAGCGGGTGGCCCGTCGGGCCACGACATCTTCGAACTGCCTTACGTGCTCGGCGAAACCGCCTTGCTGTTGTTCAGCTCGATCACCTACGGCTTCGCCATGTTGGCCTTCTACAAGGGCAACAAGAAAGGCGTACTGAGCTGGTTGGCACTGACCTTCCTGTTCGGCCTGGGCTTCATCGGCATGGAGATCAACGAGTTCCACCTGCTGATCTCCGAAGGCTACGGCCCGCACCGTTCCGGCTTCCTGTCCGCGTTCTTCACGCTGGTAGGCACCCACGGTCTGCACGTAACTGCCGGCCTGCTGTGGATGGCGGTGATGATGTATCAGGTCAATAAACACGGCCTGACCAACACCAACAAGACTCGCCTGAGCTGCCTGAGCCTGTTCTGGCACTTCCTGGACGTGGTCTGGATCTGCGTCTTCACCGTTGTTTACCTGATGGGGACCCTGTAATGGCTAATGCACACTCCCATGACCATGACAGCCATGATGCGAGCCACGGCAGCGTTAAGTCCTACGCTATCGGCTTCATCCTGTCGGTAATCCTGACGCTCATCCCGTTCGGTCTGGTGATGTACCCGACCCTGCCTAAGTCGATCACCTTGATGATCGTGCTGGCATTCGCGGTGATTCAGGTTCTGGTTCACCTGGTGTACTTCCTGCACCTGGATCGCTCGAAAGAGCAGCGCGATAACGTGATTGCGTTCGTGTTCGCAGGTCTTGTGATCCTGCTGTTGGTTGGCCTGTCGATATGGATCATGTTCAGCATCCATACGTTCATGATGGCGAAGTGAGGTAAGACCCGATGTCGCTTAAGCACTTTATCCAAATCACCAAACCGGGGATCATTTTCGGTAACGTGCTTTCTGTGGCGGGCGGTTTCTTCCTGGCCTCCAAGGGACATGTCGATCTGGCCATCTTCCTGGCTGCAATGATCGGCACATCCCTGGTGGTAGCTTCCGGATGTGTGTTCAACAACTGCATCGACCGTGACATCGATATCAAGATGGAGCGCACCAAGAACCGCGTGCTGGTGCAGGGCCTTATCTCCCTGAAACTGGCACTGGTCTACGCGACCATCCTGGGTGTTGCCGGTGTGGCGTTGTTGTACAAGGTGGCCAACCCGTTGGCGGCGCTGTTCGCCGTGATCGGGTTTGTCATCTACGTCGGTCTCTACAGCCTGTACCTCAAGCGCAAGTCGGTTCACGGCACGCTGGTGGGCAGTCTGTCGGGGGCGATGCCGCCGGTGATTGGTTATGTGGCTGTAACCAATAGCTTCGACATGGCCGCGCTGACGCTACTGGTGATGTTCAGCCTGTGGCAGATGCCGCATTCCTACGCCATTGCGATCTTCCGCTTCAATGACTACCTGGCTGCGTCGATTCCGGTATTGCCGGTCAAGCGTGGCATCCAGGTGGCCAAGAAACACATCCTGCTGTACATCCTGGCCTTCCTCGTGGCGACCTTGATGTTGACCTTCAGTGGCTACGCCGGCATGAGCTACCTTGCCGTCGCCGCTGCCATGGGCATGTACTGGTTGTACATGGCCTGGACCGGCTACAAGGCGGTGGATGACACCGTCTGGGCGCGCAAGCTGTTCGTGTTCTCGATCTTCACCATCACCGCGCTCAGCGTGATGATGTCCCTGGATTTCCAAGTGCCGAAAGAGCTGTTGCTGACCTACGCTCACTGAGTGTCACAGCGATGAAAAAGCCCCGCCTTCGAGAGAAGCGCGGGGCTTTTTATTGGGCGGCGATTTAAATCACACGCTGTTTTTCTCGTCATACCCCTCTGTACGAGCTGTGCGAATCCATCACCCCCTACAAGGAGTTGCCCCATGGTCAGCGTTAGTCGTCGGTCCCTTCTCGCCCTGGGCGCAGCCCTGCCGCTATTGGGGCGCCTCGACTGGGCCGTCGCGGCACCGCCGCCGGCAAACACTGACACCGTGCTGCTCAACTACAACGAAAGCCCCTATGGCCCGTCTCAGGCTGCACGCGAGGCCATGCAGCGGGGCATCGCGACGTCTGGGCGCTATCCGTATCAACACATGTACGCCCTGGCCGGCCTGTTTGCCCGGCAACAAGGGATCGCCGAAGAACAGGTGGCCGTGTTCGCCGGCTCCATGGCGGCCCTGCGTTACGCGGTGCTGGCGTTTACCAGCGACACCCGCGGCCTGGTGATGGCCACGCCGTCCTACGAAGTGCCGCGCCAGGCTGCCGAATCGAACAAGGCGCCAGTGCGTGAAGTGAACCTCAACCCTGACCACGCCCACGATGTACCGGCCATGCTCGCCGCCGATCCTCAGGCCGGCATGCTCTACCTGTGCAACCCCAACAACCCGACCGGCACCGTCACGCCGCTGGAGGCGATCCGCCAGGCCTTGGCCAACAAGCCCAAAGGCAGTGTGCTGGTGGTGGATGAGGCGTACATCGACTTTGCCGATGTGCCCAGCGTGGTGAGTTGGGTCAAGGACCATGATGACCTGCTGGTACTGCGCACCTTTTCGAAGATCTATGGCATGGCCGGTGCGCGCCTGGGGTTGGCGATCGGCCATCCGGCGCTGCTGGAGCGGCTGGCAGTGTTTGGTGGCGACAACGTACCGGCGGGTCCCACGTTACTCGCAGGCTTGGCCAGCCTTGAAGACGTGAAGGTGTTGCCACACCGCAAGGCGCTCAATACCCAACTGCGGGATGAAACCCTCAAGTGGTTGAGAGGCCGAGGCTTTACCTGCACGGCGTCCCAGGCCAACTGCTTCATGATCGACGTTAAGCAACCGGCGGAGCAGGTGGTCGACACGCTGGCAGCGCAAGGCGTGAGGGTCGGGCGGGTGTGGAAAGACTGGCCGCAGTGGGTGCGGGTGACGGTGGGCAACAAGCAGGAGATGGCGCGGTTTCGTGAGGTGTTTGCAGCGCAGGTCAGTTGAGACAACACAAAACAACTGTGGGAGGGGGCTTGCCCCCGATGGCGGTGCATCAGTCACACAGTTGTTGACTGACACTCTGCTATCGGGGGCAAGCCCCCTCCCACATTGGGTTTAGCTGTGTTGCTGAGAATGAGTTACTGCAGCGCGATGCTGTACCCCTCAAACGCACTCTGCTGTTGCAACGCAGTGATCACACTCTTGCGGCTCAGCGGCTGCTCGGTGCCGGCGTTATCCACAAAGCTTTCAACCTCCAGCTCAGCTTCATCGCCTTCACCCACAAAGCTGAAACCCAGGAATTCGAACGCCTCACGATCCACATTCAGTTTGGAGCGGGGCGTGCGCAGCGGCAGGGTGACGCTGATGCCATCCTTGCTGATCACAAACACTTCGGCTTCTTTCTTCGGGCGGGCGGCCTTGCTCTTGCCCGAGCTTGGGTTGCTGATGGCCTGGTGGCTCTGGTTCAGCACCTTCAAGGCCAGGCCGTAGACCAGTTCCTGGAACTCGGGGTCGTCCTTGAAGCTGGACAGGATGCGGCTGATGGAGAACTTGCTGCTCAGGTCTTCCAGGGCGGCGTTATCAGCCGCCTCGGCGTCCTTGAGTTGCTTGAGCTGGCCCATCAAGTCGTAGGCCTTGTCGTCGTCGAAAGCATCGTGGGCCTGGCGGATGGCAACACGCAGTTCGCGGATCTGGTCGCTTTCCTTGGAGGTGTGGAACGCGTCCAGCACCATCTCGCTGATGATCTTGGCCGCTGGCACATGCTGTGAAAGATTGATGGCGTTTTCGTATTCAGCTTTGGACGGCAAGGCGACTACGGATTCTTCGTGGTGGGAATCGGACATTGAAATTTCACTTCAGTAAACGAGAGACAAAAAAGCGTCGGGCATTTTCAGGGGGGAGGGGGATCAGGTCAAGGCAGGCGCCTTGTCAGTAGTGATAGCGGCACATCAGGATCTGGACTTCATCATCCTCGATGCCATACACCAAACGATGCTCTGCCGTTATTCGCCGAGACCAGAAACCACTTAGATTGTGTTTGAGAGGTTCAGGCTTGCCGACGCCGTCAAATGGATCTCTTTGAATGGCTTTGATCAGCAGGTTTATACGCTTGAGTCCCGCTTTATCGTTCTGTTGAAACCAGAGATAGTCGTCCCAGCCCTCGGGGGTAAAGAGTATTTTCATTCTTCAATCAACCGCCTTGGCTTGGCTTTACCGGCTCGCAAACTGTTGATTGAGTTTATTAGACGCTCGGCGTTTTTGGGCGAACGCAGCAAATAGGCCGTCTCTTCAAGCGCATTAAATTCTGATAACGAAATCATCACTACCGGCTCGCCTTTTTGGCGGGTTAGCAGCAGCGGAATATGATCTTCGTTAACTCGATCCATCGTTTCAGACAGATGAGCACGGGCATTGGTGTAGTTGATGGTTTCCATGATGTCGTCCTCGTTTGAAGAGTGAAACGTACAGAAATACGTACATGTCTTCAAGCGGCATCTTATCAACGGTCAAGCGCATTCAGCTGTTTTAGGCACGCTTCGAGAATATCCAGACCCTCCTCCAGCACCGCAGCCTCAATGGTCAACGGCGCCAACAAACGAATGATGTGCCGCGACTTGCCGCTGGGCATCAGCAGCAAGCCGGCGTCTCTTGCCAGGCTCAGCAATTGGGTCAACTGCTTGGCCGCTGGCGTGCCGTCTGCGTTTGCCAATTCGATGCCGCGCATGGCACCGACGCCGGTCAGGCGGCCCAGGTAGGGGGAGATGCCTTGCGTGCGCCACGCTTGATAGCGGCTGACGATGGCTTCTTCTTGTTGCGAGCCCCAGGTGTTCAGGTGTTCGTCGGTCATCGCATCCAGGGTGGCCAGCGCCGCCGCACAGGCAATGGGATTCCCGGAATAGGTGCCGCCCAGGCCGCCTTTGGGCAGGTTGTCGAGCAGTGCCTTGCGCCCCACCACCGCTCCCAGCGGCACGCCGCCGGCGATGCTTTTACCGAGCAGGATCAAGTCCGGCTCAATCCCCAGGCGCGAAAAGGCAAAGCGCTGGCCGGTACGGCCGAACCCCGATTGGATTTCATCGGCAATCAGCAGGATGTTTTTCTCATCGCAGAAACGTCGCAGTGCCTGGGCGAACTCGATATCCAGCGCCAGGAAGCCCCCTTCACCCTGCACCGGCTCGATGATGAAACAGGCCACGTCTTCCACGTCGATTTCCACGCTGAACAGGCGGTCCATGGCTTTCAGCGCTTCGGCACAGGTCACGCCGTTATCGGCACTGGGGTAGGGCAAGTGATACACCGGGCCAGGCAGTACACCGACCTTTTGTTTGTAGGGCGCAACCTTGCCGTTCAGGTTGAGGGTGGCCAGGGTCCGACCATGGAACGCCCCGTCGAAGGCGATCACCGCCGTGCGCCCGGTGGCTCCGCGCACGATCTTCAAGGCGTTTTCCGCTGCTTCCGCGCCACTGTTGGTGAGCATGCCGCTGACTGGGTAGTCCACCGGGATGAACGTAGCCAGGCGATTCATCAGGTCGATGTAGGGCGCGTGAGGCGCGGCATTGAAGGCGTAGTGGGTGAGCCTGGTGGCTTGGTCGCGTATGGCCTCGACCACACCGGGGTGGCAATGCCCCAGGTTAAGCACGCCGATACCCCCGACAAAGTCGATATAGCGTTTGCCCGTGGTGTCCCAGACCTCGGCGTTTTTACCGTGGCTGAGGCTGATGGGGTGAACGATGGAAATCGACTGGCTGATGGTGTCGTGGCTCATGAATCTCGGACTCGGCAATGACGGGCGTCTTTTTATCTAAGCCGGGTGCCCGCTGTTGCCGCAAACGAAATAAAGTCGCCGGGTCATTCCAAATCGGAAGGGCAGCTCACTCCGATACCCCGTCCTTGCCCGCCGCCTTGGCGCGATACAGCGCCTGGTCGGCACGTGCCATCAAGGCGGCGGGGGACTCACCCAATTGGCGCTCGGCCACGCCCAGGCTCAGGGTCACGCTGAAATTGTCTTGCACAGGCATCTCCCTCAGCGCCTGACAAATGCGTTGGGCCACCGTCTTCGCCATTTCCAATGAGCTTTCCGGCAATATCACCATAAATTCATCGCCCCCCCAGCGGGCCAGCAAGTCATCGGGGCGCACGCAGCTTTCCAGGCATTCGACCACCCGCACCAACGTCTGGTCACCCACGCTATGCCCGTGCTGGTCATTGATCGGCTTGAAGTCGTCGATATCCATGGCGATCAACGCCAGGGGCAGGCGAAAGCGCTGGGCCCGATCACATTCCTCCAGCAGCACCTTTTCCAGGCGATAACGGTTGGCGACCAGGGTCAGCGCATCCCGCTCCGCGAGCGAGCGGTTCTCGTCCAGTTGCAGCTGCAACTGTTGATTGACCCGCGACAGCTCACGCGTACGCTCGGCCACCAGGGATTCAAGGGATTTGTTGCGCCGTTCCAATTGCTCGATGGAGTTTTTACGTAGATCGATGTCACGGTGCGCACCCACCATCCGCGCCACCGAGCCGTCGTCATTGCGTGCAATGACATAGCCACGGTCTTCGATCCACAAGTAGCTGCCATCCTGTTTACGGCAGCGGTATTCGATTTGGTAATGGGGCGCGCGACGGTTGATGTAGTCATCAAACAGCGTCATCACTTGGGGGTAATCCTCGGGATGGATCACGTTCTCCCAAGTGAACACAGTGTTTTCCAGGGAGTGGCGGGGGTAGCCCAGCATCTCGTACCAACCCGGGTTGCGGTAGACGAAACCGGTGTTGGCGTTCCAATCCCAGATTCCATCGCTGACCAACTCCAGCACGGTGTGCAGCATGTCGGCGTTGAGGTGGGAAAAGTCATGGTGCAACGGGCTATTGCCGGGAATATCGTCCATCTGCGCGCTCCTTGCCTGCAACTGGCGTCCAAGGCCAGTCATGAATTGACGCCGATACTCCGTGGCTGGCGCTACTGTACAACGCGGTTGGGGCGGTTTGAATAGGGCAGATGTGCGGCTTTTGGGAGGTGGCAATAGGCTATTGCCGCGTAGTGGACTCTCCCGTTCTATCCCTGACCACTCAATGCGTCAGGCCATTGAGGGGCGTGTACCTGAATCGGGTATCAGTCGAACCTCTACCCGTTGGCCAAGTGCTCTTGCTGCGCTTGCCAAGGTCGCCAAGGTCATGCCTGAATCATTCTGATCAAGGGCACGGTCTACCGCGGTACGGCTGGTGTGCATGCGCTCGGCCAGCGCCTTTTTGCTGATTTTTTGAGCCTTCATCGCCTCTGCCAATTGCCAGGCGATAACCCGTTTCAGTGCTCCGGCGGACACCTCTTCGCTGAGCCCGTCGTCATTGAGAAAATCATCGAAGTTGGAGCCGATATGTTTGTTCATGGCGTATCCCTCATAACTTGCTTTTGCGACGCCTGGCGGTATCGAGTTCGACTTTGGGTGTTTTCTGACTCTTTTTAATGAAACCGTGCAGTAACACCATCTCGCACTCAACCAGCGTAAAAATGACTCGCGCAATGTTGCTACCAAGAAGGGTTCGAGTCTCCCACAGCCGGTGCTCCAGTTTTCGAACCAAGGGCATTCCGTAGGGCCATCCGAACTGGACGGACTTGATGTCAATGCCGATGAGTTTTCGGTCCTCTCTCGGCAGATCCATCAGCCATTCACGTACTGGCTCGTTGCCTGTTTCGGTTCTGTAAAACACTACGTTCAATACGGGCTGTATGTCGTTCACTGGCGAGTGTACCAAAATAGGTTCAATAGACCATCGGCGATTAATAGAGCTTTTCGCAAAAGTTGAGGACGAGTCAGGGGAAGGCAGCGCGAACGCTGCCCTCTACAGCCGGGTTAAAGAATATTTCCGCGGCCCAGACTGTCCAGACCGCCCCCACTGCGCTGGCGTGTCCGATCAGTGGGTGCGGCGTTTTCGGGCTCAACGATGGCGGGGGTGTCCAGGCTGCGTTTTTTACGAGCCGGGGAGGGGGCTTCGTTCGAGGTGTCGGTGGGAGTTGGGTAGACAGGCGTGCTGGGTACTGGACCAATCATCGTGGCTTTCCTCTGAAAGTAAGGGATCGCCGTTGATAACGGGCAGCGAACTGCTTCGTTATCAAGGCGAGCGAGCAACTTACCGAGGGCCTGCCAAGACCGCTTTAAACGCTTGGCATCAAGGTATGACGAGCGATCAGGTGTGCGAGTCGCCATCCACCTTCGGCACCGTAAACCGGAACTCACTGCCACGGCCTACTTCACTTTCAGCAACGATTTTGCCGCCATGGGCCTGCACGATGCCTTGGGTGATATACAGCCCCAGGCCGCTGCCAGTGGGGTTGTTTTCGGTCTGTGTCCAGTAGCGATCGAACACGTGGGGCAACTGCTCTGGCGCAATGCCCTCACCGGAGTCGCGTACCGAGAACACAATCTCCTCCCCATTGCTCATGGCGCTGATGCCGATATTGCCCTGGCGCGGGGTGAACTTGATGGCGTTGCCGATCAGGTTCGACAGCACCTGGAACAGGCGCTCCGGGTCGGCATTGATCTGCAGGCCCGGCTCGGCGTTGAAGGACAGGTCGATGCCTTTCTCCATCGCCAGCGGCGCGAGCAGGGAATAGGCTTCTTCGAATATCTGGCTCACATCCAGCGCCACTGGCTTGACCACATAACGCCCGGCCTCGATTTTCGAGGTGTCGAGCAGGTCTTCCAGCAGGACGTTCATCCGGCCGGCGGCCTGTTGCATGGTGTCGATGGCCGAGGAAATCCGCCGTGAAGTATGTGGGCCATCGGAGCTGAATGCTTTTTGCATCATGCCGCACAACATGGAAATCACGGTCATCGGGTTACGCAGGTCGTGGGACACGACTGCCACCAACTCATCACGCGCGCGCACGGCTTGTTGCTCGCGCAGCACCTGGCGGGCCAGGTCGTTTTCCAGGGCCGAGCGGCGCAGGTCGTTGGCGGCGAAGCGGTCACCATGGCTCCACTTGGTGGAGATGCCGGCCATTTCCACTTTCCAGATTTCAAACGAAGTGCGTGGGCGGAGGCGCAGACCTGCGTCGGAGGTTTCCAGGTCCAGCGGTTTTTTCGGATCGCCGCTCCAGTTGATGCTCTCCTTCACCTCCGGACGGAACCACAACACGCCGTTATCCACCGGCTTGGGCAGGCTCATGGCCAATACACCGCTGGCCACTTGTTGGTATTCAGCCGCTGGTGGGTACACCGAGGTCAGGTTGTGGCTGGAAAACACCGGCTCGCCGCTTTCCTGCAGCCATTTGTGCAACGCACGGATCTGCGCCGGCTCCGGGCAGTTGCCGTAGCGGTGCAGTTGTTTGTCTTCGATGATCGCCACGCCGCCGGACAGGGTCAGGTCCATCAGCAATTGGCCGCGTTGGGCCAGGCCATCGAATACGTTTTCCTCGGAGGCTTTCATCGCCTGGTCGAGCAAGGCCAACGCTTCGACTTTCTCTTCACGCTGACGGCTAAGGTCCAGGGCTTCCATGGCGCTGATCTGCAACGACAGCACCTGGCCGATGGTCTGGCAGGCGGTGCGCAAATCGTTCGGCACCAACAGCGGCTCGCGGTTGCCGCAACTGATCAGGCCCCAGAGTCTGTCGCCCTTCATCAGCGAGATGCTCATGGACGACAACACGCCCATGTTCTGCATGTACTGGCAGTGAATCGGCGACACACTGCGCAGGGTGGCAAAGCTCAAGTCCAGCGGTTGGTCGATGTCCGGGCGCAGCTTGGGCAACAATGGCACCGGCTCATACGCTGCATTCGGGATGATGCGCAGCCAGTTGGTGCGATACAACTCGCGGGCCTGTTCCGGGATGTCGGACGCCGGGAAGAACAATCCGTTGAACAGCTCCATGGACGGCGCCGATGCTTCGGCGATCACCTGGCCGTGGCCTTCCTCTTCAAAACGGTAGATCAACACACGGTCGTAGCCGGTCATGGCCTGGATTTCAGTCACGCTGATTTCGTACAGCGCTTGCAGGGTTTTCGCCGACTGCAAACGTTGCAGCATCTTGCCCAGGTCACTGGTGCGACCTTTCAGCGAGCGCGGGCGGAAGTCCTTGAGCAACGGTTCGAATTCCAGCACCAGTACATCCTGATGGCGATGCAGCAAGCCTTCGAATTCAGCACCGTTAAAGGTGACGTGCAGCGGTGGTGCGTCGATGAACGTGTTGGTCTGCGCCATCTCCTGCACGGCCTTGGCGTGCTCGGTGCCCACCAATGTCTGCAGCGGCTGATTCAGCAGCGCCTCGGGCGCATGGCCGAACAACGTACCGACGTTGGCGCTGACCTGAATGATCGTCAGGTCCGGCTCCGACAGGGTCAGCAGCACGCCGTGAGGCTGGATCGCCCCCGGAAAGCGGATCGGCTCGTCGGCGCAGTTGGCAAGCAGTTCTTCAAAGTCTTCGGGTTTCATAGCAATACCTCCTGGCTGTCGAGCCATTGCTCAAAGCAGCTGAATGTCGAACGGGCAGCCAGCACCGCGCGCTCTTTGGCGCAAGCGTCCAGCGGTTGGCTGCCGAGGTAGTCGAGAAAGTCTTTCCAGCGCCGTCCGGTCTCGGCGCCGTATACATTGAGAAACGCGCCGCCGTTGTCGGCATTTATATCCAGGCGCTGGGCCATTTCCCGGCGCAAGACCTGGCCGCCCAAGGTCGCGCCTTCCAACACGTACAGCGCGCCGAGACAGGCGGCGGGGGTGTCGAAGATCGGGAGTTCGGCGCAACGGGGCAGGGCGGTGATGGCGGCTTCATCCAGGCCCAAGGCATACAAGTCACCCAGCAAGGTTGGCGTTTTCACACGCAACACGGGGTCAAAGCCGTCGGGAATCAAACCGCTGTCAGACAGTGCCGCTTCCATCGGCGCATAAAACCCGTAATACGCCTGGAGCAAGCGCTGGTACCAGCCGGCATCCAGGCGCTCGCAGAAAAACGGCAGGCGCTTTTCCAGCGCTACGTGCAGCAGGGCAGTGCCTGTGCGTAGCGCTTCCAGCAATGAGGGCACACCAACGTCATGGGCCTGTGAATGCATTCAATAAGCTCGAACTGTGGGCCTCTCGGCCATGAATGACGCGTGGAAATGGGCGACGATTCTACACAGCTCAAAGCCATCAACAGCACGCACTTAGCGAAACGGCTGACCGGCGGATCAGAAAAGTCGCTCCTTGCTCATTAATGACCACTGGGATTGTTGCGAAGTTCGGTTTAAGTGATATCGCGACGCTATCAATGCATAGACGTACCTTGCTGGCCCAGCGCCGTTTGCACACACTCAATCAAATGTTCACTGCTCCACGGCTTGGGCAGAAATCGCACCGTACTGCCCAGTTGCGCGGCCAACTTGGCATTGCCGGACGTCAACAGCACCGGCACCGTCGGCCAACGGTGGGCCACCACGCGGCTCAAGTCATAACCATTGAGCAAGCCCGGCATCTGGATATCGCTGACGATCAGGTCCACCGGGTCATCGCCCCGCTCCAGGTAAATCATTCCTTCGTCCGCCGAAGGAAACGACGTCACCACCGCCCCGAAGTCTTCCAGTACATCCACCATCAACGAGCGAATGATCTCGTCGTCTTCCAATACCAAAATCGATGGCTGAGCCATGATCCTTACTCCTCCATCAGGGTTCATAGGGGTGGAGTAGAACACGTCTGTATAGGTTCGATTGGATGTACTCGAGGCGATGGGTGGTCATTTAGAGGGTGTTTTGCCCAACGTGAAACCATGACCTGTGTAGCCCCAGGCTGTGGACAAACAGGCATAATCGCCCGCTACACCCGCTGTGGAGCCCGCCATGAAGTACGCCTTGTTGACCCTCGCCCTGATCCTCACCTCTAGCCCCGCCTTCGCGGCGGGTGACGCCGAGGCGGGCGGCAAACTCTTCGCCAAGACCTGCGGCGGTTGCCACAGCATCGGCGAAGGCGCGCGCGGTGGCTTCGGGCCGCAGCTCAACGGCATCATCGGCCGAACTGCCGGCACCACCACCGACTATCAATACTCCGATGCGATGAAAAACTCCGGGGTGGTGTGGACCCGCGACAAACTCGCCGCTTATATCGAAGCGCCGAAGAAGGTGGTGAGCGGCACGCGCATGATCTTCTGGGGTATCAGCGACCCGGAAAAAATCGAAAATATCCTGGCGTACCTCGAAACCTTCCAGCCCAAATAGTCACTCGCGCACGTTCCTGAACAACATCAACCGCGCAGTTTCATGCAACCCCCGGGTGAGCCCCTGCAAGCGTTGAAACTCCTCTGGGTGCTGCGCCGCCACGTCCTCACGCGGGGTGTGTGACGCCAGGTCATGCAGGGTCGGTGAGCTGCCGTCGTGTTGCATCTGCAAGAGGAAGTGCTGGGTCACGCCGCCGATGATCGGGAAGGTGCCTTCACGCAATACCAGCGGCACCACCCGTTCACCTTCGGGTGCGGGCTGCTGGATATCGCGGCCCATCGCGCCATTGCGAAACGGCATGCCCGCCAGGCCGGCGACAGTGGGCAGCAGGTCGGCCAGGCCCACGGCCTCGTCGATAACTCGGGGTTTAAGGCCGGGTGCATGGATCAATAGAGGCACGTTATTACTCTCCAAACCCAGCTGTTCAAAGGCGGGGGCCATGTGCGGGATCTGGCTGATGCGCGTGTTGTGGTCGCCGAAAAACACAAAAATGCTGTTGTCGTACCAACCACCGGCCTTGGCGATGTCCATCAAGCGGCCGATGTTGTAGTCCAGCAACCGCACGGCGTTGTATTGCTCGACGCTGCGGGAACCGGCGGCCTGGACTTGCTCCAGGGTCACCTCTTTTATCTGGAAATCATCATTGTGCTTGGGGATGGTGAACGGGCGGTGGTTGCCGGAGGTTTGCAGGTAGGCGAAGAAGGGTTGGTCCTTGGGGACGGCGCGCAACAGTTGGTCGCCTTCCTTGAACAGATCCAGATCGGAAATGCCCCACACGTCCACCCGTGGCGAGCGCCAGTGGCTTTCTTCATACAGCTGCACGCCGTCGATGCTCTGGCGGATCAACGCGTTGATATTCGCCCAGCCGGCGTTGCCGCCGATCATGTAGAACTTCTGGTAGCCCTCGAACGCATTGATCAACGTGTGTTGCCGCGTGATCAGCGGGTTGCGCGTGGCCGTTTCCTGGCGGGTGACATCCGGCACGCCACTGATGCTGGCCCATACCGTCTTGGCGGTGCCGGTGACGGGCACGTAAAAGTGTTTGAACAACCAACTTTGCGTGGCCAACCGGTCCAGGTTCGGCGTGGGGTTCAGCGGGTTGCCGTAAGCGCCGACGGCACTGGTCCCGAGGGATTCAAGCATCACGAACACCACATTGGGCGGGCGCTCGCCAGGCAGTCGATAGGGCTGCACGCCTTGTTCGCGGATGAAATTCAACCGCTGCGCATCGGGTTGATCCACCCCGAGGTAGTGGGCGATTTGCGGGTAGTGCTCGCGCACCTGTTGTTCATCGAACTGCGATTGGCCGACCTTGAGGGTGTCGTACAAAAACAGCACCGGGTTCAGGCCCACGGCGGCCACCTGGCTGTTGCCGGAAAAGAACGCATCGCTCCAGCGCAGGGGCACCGGGTTTTCCAGGTTGAGGTGGGCGACGCGACCGAGCAGGGCCAGCAGCACGGCGGTGGTCCCCAGCACCGAGACGGACGCCAGCGTCCATTTACCGATGACAGGCTTGGGCTGGTCCAGGGTCAAGCGTTCCAGGCAAACCAGCGCCCACACCCACAGCGCCACTGCCGCCAGCCAGCACGCGGTTATCCACAGCACCGGGTAGGTTTCCCACACCATTTGTTGAGAAATCTGCGCGTCTTGCAGGTAACGCAATACCGTCGCATTGATGCGCACGCCGAGGTAGGCGTAGTGGCCGAAGTCGATGATGTACACCAGGCCGACCACGGCCAATGCCACGACCCAATACCCACGCGCCAGCCAGCGCAGGGCGGGCAGGGTGATGAGGTTCCAGCGTGGCAGCCAGGCCAGCACGGCCAGCGGTAGCAGCAGCAACACCGCCAGGCGCAGGTCGAACCGCAGGCCGATGCCGAGGGTTTCCAGCAAGTGTGGGGTGTTCAATGCCAGGCCTGAAAAGCCCACGACGAACACCAGCCGCAGTGCGGCCAGCAACACAAACACCAACCCGATCGCGCCCACGCCGTAGCGCAGGCGGCGTGATTGCAACGCACTCATTTTTTTCCCCATTCTTTAAAACGACGCAGATCCAATGTGGGAGCGGGCTTGCCCGCGATAGCGGAGGTTCAGTTGAAACAAGGGTGACTGATACACCGCTATCGCGGGCAAGCCCGCTCCCACAGTTTGAATTGCATTAATCCAGCGACTACGCAGTAGATCGCCAACAACGGATCAACCAGGTAATCCCAATAGTTCTCCGACGCCTTGAGCCGCAACGCAAACGCCAGCGTGCCCACCACCAGCATCCACACCGCCAGCGTATTGCGCAGTGCCAACATCACCAGCGCCGCCATCGCCACCAGCACAATCATTGGCCGAGGATTGAACCCCCAGCGGTATGGATCGACATATGTCAGGCCCAATGTCGCCGGGTACAGCACCAGGCACAGCCCGCCGAACAGCACCAGCATCTGCACGCGGTGAGGACGGCCCAGCGGCTGCACCACTCCCAACCGGCTCAACGCGGCCCACGCCAACAACACCAACGTGGTGATCGCCAAGTCATCGGTAAAACTGCGCACATACGCCGCCAATGGCAGCTCGTTGACCGGGACAAAACTCAGCGCCACCAACACCGGCAGCAACCATGGTCGCCACGGTGCGGTAAAACGTAGCGCACACAGCGCCACAAACCCCAGCAACACAAAACTCAAATGGGCCTGCCACAGGGCAACCATCACAGACGCTCCGCCAGCCAGGCTTCGTTGAAGCTGACATGTTTGATAAAGGTGTTATTCCACGAATACACCAGGTGATAAGTGCCGTCCGGGCTGCGGCTGAAATACGGGTACTCGTACTCGAAATCGCAGCCAGCGGGCTTGCACACGCGGTAATCCAGGTTGCTCAGGAAGCGTTGCTCCAACGGCAAGCGCCTGGCACCGCTGGAAGCGCGGAAGCCTTCGCCGATGATTTCCTTGTACACGTCCGGGGCGAACGGTTGGCCCAGCGGGTCGGGCGATTGGTCCAGCTCCACCACGGTGCGCCATTGGCTGAGCTGGGCGTCGGTGCCGTAGAGGCTGAGTTTGAAGCGGCCGTCTTGCAAGTCGTTGAGGGCCACCAGCAAGCCATCGTCTTGCGTGCCCACTGCCGCCAGCGATGAGTTGGGGTTGGCCGGTTCCAGCGGGTACGGCTCGCTCCAGGTTTGCCCGGCATCGGTGGTGCGGCTGGCCAGCACGCGGTGATGGGTGTTACCGGCATAACGCAACATCGCCACGGCGCGTTGGCCGTCCAGCGGCACAATGGTCGGTTGCAACGAATGCTTGCCCCGGCTGATGCGGAATTTATCGATCACCGCCCCATCGGCGCTCAAGTACAGGTACTCGGCAAACTTGCCCATGAACTCGTGGTACACCGGCAAACCGATGGAGCCGTCGGCATGGAACACCGGCGCGGCGCGCACCAGGGTGCTGATATTGAAGAACGGCGAGGTCACCAACTGTCTCGGCGCTGACCAACTGGCGCCCAGGTCGTCCGACACCATCACATTGATCGCACTGGCGGCCCAGCCGCCCACCGACACCGACACATAAAACATCCACAGGCGTTTATCCGGCGCCAGGGCGATCACCGGGTTGCCGAGCTTGCGGATATAACGCTGGGTGCCGTCGCGGGTGCTTTCCCGTGTGGCCAGCACGTGTTCTGCGCCCCACTCGCCGCTGTGGGCATCGAAGCGCGCGGTGCGCACCTGCACATCGGCGGCGCCTTCGCGGGAACCGGCGAACCACACCGCCATCAAGTCGCCGCCGGGCAAGGCGGTGACAGAGGAGGAATGCACAAAATCCGTGAGCTGCGTGGACACAAACCGGCTGCTGTACTGAGGCGTCGCGGCCACCTTGGCGGTGTTCGGGCTCACCTCGGCAAACGGTGCCAGCACATGGGGCGGGTGGCTGTGCCAGGCGGCGACAAACACCGCCAGCACGCTGACTATCAATAAGGCGGAGCGCATAGGAGACCTGTGGATAAAATAATCACTGCGCACGCTCGTCCGGCAGGCGCTTCCTGCGACCGGTGAGCATGGATAACGGCAGGTTGTCCCGCACCTGGATACTTTCAAACAGCGCGGCCAGCACATGGACACACACCAGGCCCAACAACACGTTGGCGGCGGTTTCGTGGATTTGCAGCGGCCAGTCGGCGCCCCACAGCGCGTCGACTTCTTCCATCAAAAAACCGCTGACGCCAATCGTGAGCAAGGCCAGCAACATCAACAGCATCACCAGCGCGCCAATCGGCGAATGCCCCAGGCGATGCTGCGGTCGACCCTTGAGCAGCGAACGCAGGTGGGCATTCAGCCGTTTGGGTGTAGGCCAAAAGTCTGCCCAGCGTGCGCTGCGTGGCCCGACAAACCCCCACACCAAGCGCACCAGCAGCCAAGCCATGGCGTAATAGCCCAGCCAGACATGCCAGCTGTCGCCCGCTTCGTTAAAGAAGTAATTGGCGACAAAGACCCCGGCGATCGACAGATGAAACAGCCGCACCAACGGGTCCCACAGGCGCAGGGATTCGGCAGGCATCAGCCCTTGATCTCAGTCTTCACGGCTTTGCCGGTGACCGGGTCGTGGTAGATCTCGACCTTGCGCTTATCTTTGTCGAAGCCGTAGATCTCGTAGCAGTTGCCGTCGGTGACCTTGAACTTGTTGATGGTGTAGCCGTCGGCCTTGAGCTTGTCCAGAAAGGCTTTTTCGTCTTGCCATTGCGAGCGCTCGGCGGTGGTGCACTGCGGGCCAGCAAAGGCCAGGGGGCTGGCGAGGACCAGGGACAACAGGAGAATTTTGCGCATGGAAAAGCTCTCAGCAGAGGTGGGAGATTTCACAGTGCAAAACCAACCTTAGGGCAACCTTAGTTGGCAACGAGCCGTAACATCTTTGCCCGTGCGCTGTTGGCGAAACCCGGCATGATTTCGCCGTTTCCTACAGAGAACCTCCAATGCGCCTACTCCTTGTCGAAGATGATCGTGCCCTCGGCCAGGGGATCCGCGTGGCCTTGGGGGCCGAAGGCTATACCCTCGATTGGCTGCAAGATGGCGTCGCCGCCCTGCATGCACTGCGTACCGAATCGTTTGATTTGCTGCTGCTCGACCTCGGGCTGCCACGCCTCGACGGCCTCGGCCTGTTACAGCAACTGCGCGCCGAGCAGCACGACCTGCCGGTGCTGATTCTTACCGCCCGCGACGGCACCGCCGAACGCATCGCCGGCCTGGACGCCGGCGCCGACGACTACCTGGTCAAACCCTTCGACGTCGAAGAACTCAAGGCCCGCGTCCGCGCCCTGATACGTCGCAGCCAGGGGCGTGCGCAACCGCTGCTGGAACATGCCGGCATCCACCTCGACCCCGCCAGCCAACAGGTGCACTACCTGGGCGAAGAGATCATCGTCACGCCGATGGAATACCAGCTGCTGCATCAACTCATGGTGCGCCCCGGCAAAGTCGTGACCCGCGAGCGCCTGTCCCGCGCACTGTACGGCTGGCAGGACCGCGTCGAGAGCAACACCCTGGAAGTGCTGATCCATAACCTGCGCAAAAAGTTATCCACAGAGCTGATTCGCACCGTGCGCGGTGTTGGCTACGTGCTGGTACTCACGCCATGAACTCGGTACGTGCGCGCATCCTCATTCCCGTATTGGTGCTGATCCTGCTGGGCGACGCCCTGATCTGCTGGCTGGTGCTGCGCGACAGCCATCACGAAATCGAAGAAGTCTACGACGCCCAGCTCGCCCAAAGTGCGCGCCTGCTGCAAGGCGTACTGCGCCAGCGCGACCCCGGCGAGGCTGATTGGGAGCGGTTATACGAGGCCTTCGACCAAGCGATGAGTCGTGTGGGGGAAGAGGGCGTCGCCCATCCTTACGAAACCCGCCTGACCTTCCAGGTATGGCGCACCGACGGCCAACTGCTGGTGCGCTCCGCCGAAGCCCCCGTGTTGGCCGCACCGCCGTCGACCCTGGGGTCCCACGACCTGATGGACAATGGCAACGACTGGTGCGCCTTCCTCCTCGCCGACCCGCAGCAAGGCCTGCTGATCTGGGTGGGCGAGCGCGACGACATCCGCCAGGACGTGATCCAGCGCATCATGCGCCACACCCTCTGGCCCACGCTGATTGGCGTGCCGTTGCTCACGGTATTGATCTGGTTGTTCATCGGTTGGGGCCTCAAACCGCTGCGCGCCATGGCCTCGTCGATTCGCGGGCGCAATACCGAGACCTTGCAGCCCTTGTATCTGGCACCGCTGCCCAGCGACCTGGAGCCCATGCAAACCGCGCTGAATCGCCTGCTGGTCCAAGTCGATGAACTGCTGGCCCGCGAACGCCGCTTCATCGCCGACGCCGCCCACGAACTGCGCACCCCCTTGGCGATCCTGCGCATCCACGCGCAAAACGCCCAAAGCGCCGAGACTCCAGAACAACGCCGCGAGGCCCTGGACTTCCTGGTCAACGGCGTCGACCGCGCCACCCGCATCGGCAGCCAACTGCTGACCATGGCCCGTATCGAACCGCAACTGAACAACCCGGTGCGCAGCCGCGTGCAACTGACCGAACTGGTGCGCGAAGAACTCGCCGAGCTGGCGCCGTTGGCCATGGAAAAAGGCGTGGAGCTGGTACTGGAAGGCGAAGAAGACGTTTGGGTGCAAACCGAGCCTGTCGCGCTGGCGATTGCGTTGCAGAACCTGGTGACCAACGCGCTGAACTTCTCCCCTGCGGGCAGTGAAGTGAAAGTGGTGATTGGCGCCAATTGCCTGCGCGTGGAGGACCAGGGGCCGGGGATTGATGAAGCGGAAATGGGGCGCTTGTTCGAACGGTTCTACAGCCGGGGGAATGCCAACGGCGCGGGGTTGGGGTTGGCGATTGTGGAGATGATCGTGGGCAAAATCGGCAGCCGTTTGGCGCTGCATAACCTGGAGCGGGGTGGCTTGTGCGCACGTTTGGATTTCTGACCTGTCGCCAATACCCTGTGGGAGCTGTCGAGCCCAGCGAGGCTGCGAAGGGAGCGGCCTCGGTGCGCCGGCCCAACCGCAGCGCCGGCTTCAAACGCTTCCTGCAACTGGAAACCCTGGCCGATCCTGGCAAAAAACTCACCGTCTCGCGCACGGCAGGCAGCCAGGGCAAAGGGGTTTACTACAACTGCGGGCCGGTGATGAACACGTTCAGCCCGGAAAAGGCCAAGGTGTGTGGTGGAGTTTCAGTTCAAGGGTGAGCGCTGTGAACAGCATGTGTTTAATGTGACAGACCCGGCGCGACGGGTTCCGGTTGAAGGGGCGGGGAGTGAAGTGAAGGCGAGCTGATTGGCTATTGCGGCACACTGCATAGCCTCACATGTACACCGCTCAATGTGGGAGGGGGCTTGCCCCCGATAGCGGTGGTTCAGCCACCAGCCATATGCCTGACACACCGCTATCGAACGGCTGCATCTTGTTATTCACACCACAATCTCAAGCGTAGCCGCGAACGAATCCGGATTTTGCGCCCGGAATGATTGGAAGGTCTGGTACTTCCAACGCTCACCACCTAGGTCCTCATCGGTCGTATTGACTTCGCCGTAGTACCAATGCTCTGACTCAAAGATATCTCCGTCCTCGTCCTCATGCACAAAGCGAAAGCCAACCTCATGAAGCCCCGGCGGAACCGTCAGGCCCCATTCACTGGCAAAGCTTCGGTCCGTAATACGGGTTTGACGGAATTGCTCGTAGTCAAAGGGTTGCGTACTGCCCAGAAAGCGGCGTTTGTCCGTATAGACACAGACCTCGCTGGAGAACATATCGGGAATCATGATGTTGGCAACAACCCAGCATTCGGGAGCATCGACCGGTCTGGCCTCCAGCAAGTAGCTTGCCGCCCTGATTAATTGTTGAGCACAGTGAGCCAGGATTTCCGGCGTGGTTTGTTTGCCTTCGACGAGGGATTCGATCACGGGGATTTTTTCGTTTATGTATCCACGTTCCAGCGGTAGCTCTGAGTAGAAGCTGCCTTCGAAGCTGTCTGCCCAGCGGGTTAGGGCTTTGAGGCGTCTGGGGATATTGCGGAGTTTTTTGTTGGTCAGTGATAGTCGGCGCATGAAGGTTGAATGCTCTTTGGCTAATTAGTCGTGTGAGGTAAGGAACAAATCAAGATGAGTGGGCAGTTTTAGAGCACTTGCCTCTTCTATCTTGAGTATTTGTTCTTCCGTTAATTGATAGTCAAAGACGCAATCCTCAAGTTTTTCCCATCCCATGATTTCCATCAGGTCTTGTGTGGACAGAGGCAACACTTGTTCAAACGATGCAAAGTCTTCGTTAGGCAAAACACCCATGATTGAGTGGTTCATGGCTCTACCGTCCTTCCAGGCTTAGCTGGCTTTCGCTGTTTACCGGTCAAATGATCGAACTCACCGAGATGAATTCCGTGCTTGGTGTACTTTTCCACAGCGCCGTGTTGAGAATCCCATTCATAGATCGTCCCGTCGGGATCTTTCCATCTTGGGCGTTTGCCGCCTCCCTTCATTGGTGTTTTCGAACGAGCCCATCTGGCCTTTGGAAACGCAGCTAAAAGCTTTGGTTTAGGGTGATATGCGTGATCTCCAGCCCGAACACTCACCACCACATACAACGGCCGAACCCCCGACTCCACCGGGAACACCAGAATAAAATCCCGATACTCCGGCGGATAAACCGGGTTCACCAAAATTTGCGCGGCCTTCTCGTTCGGCGGATAAATCCAAATCACCGGCGCCTGAGGCGCAGCCTCCAATGCCGGAATCCCCAGGGTGTCACCCGGATCAACCGCAGGTGTCCAGATCAACTCCGCCCCTTCACCCAAATCCGCCACAAACCGTTCGCCACGGCGTTGAAACTGCACCACATCAATCATCTGCCACTCGGCGTTGTTGCCGGTGTAAAACCCATAACCCTTGAGCGTGCCGTCCTCCAACTGCTCAACCTGCAAACGCATCTGCGAACGCGCCCGTTGCATCGAGCGCAATTGCTCATCGGTGTAGAGCGCGCTATCTCCCAACTCCGATGGCCAGGCCAGTGCCACCAACCCCGTCAACAATCCCCCCACCACCGTCCCGACAGCGGCAGCCGCCGACTCCACCGCCGCCGTTCGCAAAGCCAGCTGCCCCAGACCAATGGGCAAGGCGCTACCGCTGATCTTGCGCAAGGCCACGGCGCCCTGGTCGTCCACCTCACGCCCACCCAACAGACAGAAATGGCCGTACTCCGTCACTAACTCCAGCGGTACGAAACCGATGGGATCGGCGTAGTGGGTGATGCCATCGGGCAGTTGGCAGGGTTTGGTGAAGACGCAGCCGGGAGGCTTGGTGGGCGTAGGTGTTGGGGCAGGGGGAAGGTCGAATGGCTGGATTTGCGCAGATTCAGGCCGCTGCGTCGGTTGCGGCTTCAGAATTTGTTGTTTGCGTTGTTGTTCTTCGGTGAGGGGGTAGGCGCGTTCTGACATGGTGGGCTCACTTCCGTGTGTGGGGGAGTAAGCCTATGGGCATGGGGGCAGTGCCCGGCGTCGGACTTTTTCGATGGTTTTCGTGGGAAAAGTCAGCTGGCTCTATCGTTCGCTGACGGGCGTGAGTGTTGCCTTTCAGTCAGAGACTACAGGTGAGTAGGACTGTTCATGTTTCTATCGATCCTTATTACGGTCGCGCAAAAAATCCGTTGGAAATGCCAAATGCTGATCCTCTACACAGTTTGGAAGAACCGCCCTGAAATATTCCGACTATGTCGAACTGTGGAATGGACGACGGTTGACGGATTGGCTGAGCTATCCGCGCATTCAGCTGAGGTGTTCAATTGAAGGGACGATTTCGGATTACCATGAGTCTAGGGGAGGTTGATGTAGTCGGTGAAGTGATGTGTTGGAAGTTGGGCCGGAGTCGGTTATTAGGTTTTCTAATTAGCGATCTAGCCCGTTTTTTTGGCGTGGTTTAACTCACTGGCTTTTCGTTAGGGCAAGCATTTCGCTTTCACCATAACGTTGATTGTGCTAAAGCCTCCCTTTCTTGTTCAACTAGTTCATAAAGATGGTTTATTGACTCAAGTAGTTCGGCGTGATCGTTTGCTGGGGAATAGTTTAGAATTTTTAGATTATAATTATTGGATAGCAATCTTTTATACTCTGGTGTGGCCTTCCCAGATAATGCTACGTAGTGAGGTGGCGCGGCTCCAAATGAGCGAGAATATTGCTCAAGTATCAACGCAAGGTCAGGGTCGTTCATACCGCAGCCAATAAATATAAAGGTATGCGTAAATATAAGCGAGTCTACGGCTTTATAAAAGTTGGCATTTGCATTTCGGGTGTCAGCGTAATCTTCGCGAGTGAAGACAAGTCTATCTGGAGTGTCAATGCAGCCATGAACTTTTAAGATTAATCGCTGCGTGCCTGTTCCTCTTAGAGCTCTCGGAATATCATCGTCATAATACTTTTTTATCTTAAGAAGGTTCTGGTTGTGATTGCTTTGATTTGTTGCGTAGTTGTCATATATTTTGTCGAAGTTCGGAGTTAAGATTATGGAAGAATCAAGAGAGAAAATTGCTTCGTGTAGTTTGTTATGCTGATAAGCGGGTGTTAAAAATTTACTTTCAACGAATGGAACCCACTCGTTGTCAAGCTTGTATTTTATGATTTGACAGCAGCTTAGATAGTCACCATTTTTTAGAAGCGCCCTCATTTCTTTGTGAGGTGGTGGACATCTTTCAATTCCGTCTTCTAAAAATTTCTTCCACGACGGGGGCCGATCACCCCTGCCATTAACGGAACCCATGGAAGCACCCGCTCCAATAAATATAACTGAGCGTCTTCGTGCGATTGCAGATATTACTTCTTCAGGCCACGTAATCATTGAAAGGCCTTCAGATTGGTTGAGAAGTTTTTTGCGATACTTTCGAAAATGTCGAAAGAATCTTTAACTTTTACAAAGTGGGCTCCTACGATCCCGTCAGGGCTCTTTAAATCAAAAACAGGTTTTCGACTATTTTGTGACATGGGAATAAGACTATGTAAGTTCGGGATGGAACCAAGCTTGTATTCGAGTCCGACTGGTTCAGTTTGATCGTTTATTAAGCTGGACTCTATTGCCTTAGGGACTTCTATCATTATTTTTTCGTATGCTTTAACCGCTCGTCGTTCTCCTGTTTTATCTCTCTTGGCGGTGTATTGTTGGTTGACATAGCCGAGCAGCCGTAATCTGAAATCTAGATCGTCAACTTCTGTTTCGTTAGGGGAGTGAAGTGCTTGCAGGTGTAGATCAAGTCTTCGCTTCCACTCTTTAAGCCAGGACGAAATGTTCTCCGTGGCGCGTACACTAAATATGTCCATGGAGAGGGGGAGAACAAAAAAATCGCATGCGAGTAGCACCGCTCTATTTATTGAGCCGAGGGATGGGCCCATATCAAAAAAAACATAATCATATCCACTGCAGTTTTGTAAGAATTCGCGAAACATATAGGTAGTTCTAATTCCTCGGATTCCGCCAGCATTCCAATCTGATGCGAGGGTATCCTCGATCAGAGCGAGTCGTGGGTCGCCAAGAAGTACATCAACTTGAAAAGTTGGCGAGTGACGATACTCATTGCTGGTTGAATATCCCTTTCCTTGAGAAAGAGGTCGAGCCATAGAGTAAATGGTAAATGCAGATTTTTTTTCATAAATCTCGTCGAGAACTGCATCGTCGAACATATATTGTGTCGCATTGGTTTGTGGGTCGGCATCCACAAGTAAGACTTTTTTATTTTCGAATTTACTAAGGTAAGAGGCTAGGTTGCAAACGAGAGTTGTTTTGCCTACGCCGCCCTTGTTGGTAAAAAAAGCAACTGATTTCATGAATTTCCCTATATTGCTCCAGCGTGAATGGTATGGGAGCTCAAAGGATGATGGCTCATTGCCTTGGCACTTGTCGACCTGCTTGACGCGAGTAATTCAGCAAATATCTCTATTCAGCGCAGAGGCTAGAGGCGCAGACGCTGGAATTGCCGTCTGTCAGGCTTATAGCGTACTGAAGCTTTTTGCAAAGAAACCCATTTCCCCAATCTCTTCCGTTCAAGTTACCTTCTCTCGTCGCTTCCAACCCAGCGACCGGACTTGAGAATCCGAGAAACAATAGGCGCATAGGCGCCACCATCCATTAGACTATTGGCGCTTTTTTGTGCCCGCATTGTCTGTGTCATGGCGGCTATGCGTGGGAGACCTTCGGGTCTGCCGGGTTCCTATTGTCCCGGTTTCTCAGCCCGCGCATAGCTGCCACCCATTCGCATGAGAAACGAACGTGGCAGCTCACTACATTAGGAGCTAAAGCAATGAGCGTTTCTGATAGGTCGTACCCTCGTAGTTCTGCAATTCACACCTCCACCCACTCGGGAGGTGCCCAATGATCAACCCACCCCCAAACAAAACCCTTGGCGTCATCACCTTCTCCACCTGCGGCACTCAGCCCGCGCTCCACCACCTATTCCGCGTCAATTCCGGCGTGCCCATCCGCGATGCGCTGGAGCATGCCTCCGAGCTTCTCCACTGTTCAAAGCTGCTGGCAATGGACGCAGCGATGGACAAGGGCGCCGACCGCTATGCCTGGGCCGCGCATTATTTGGGGGAGATGGCCAAGGCGGTGGTGGATGATTTGGCTAAGGGGATGTTGCCGAATGGGGTTGCTGAAGAAGGTGGGGTGTAAGGCTGGAGGTTGATGGTGTGGGGGGGCCGCCATCGGGGGCAAGCCCCCTCCCACATTTTGAGCCAGTACATCAGTTAAATCGTGTAAGCAGTAAGAAAGACCTTGGTGCGCCAAGGTCTTTTTTTTGCCCGCTGATCAGCCCAGCAAGTGCTTGGAAATCAGACGCGAAATCTCAACAATCGACGTCTTCCCGGTGAATTCAAACTTCACTTTCCCCAACGACGAAAAATAAATCTCCAGCTCCGAATCCAAATCAAACGTGCCGGACGTCTCCACCGAATACGCCACGATGTTTTTATAGGGCAGGGAGGTGAAGTCCTTCTTGCTGCCGGTAATCCCCTGCACGTTCACCGCGATGATGCGCTTGTTGGTAAACACCACTCCGTCGCGCATGGATTTGTACGCATCCACCACTTGCTCACCCTCCAGCAGCAGGGCGGTGACGCGTTCGGCGTATTCGTTGTTTTGCTTGAGTTTGAAGAAGCCTTTGTTGTTGAAGTCGATCATGTGTCTGCCTTTTTGGGTGTATGCCGTTTTGCTCGCGGATCTGTATCTAACGCGGGCATTTTGAACGCCCTACCATGACGGCTAACCTTACAACCTTGGCCAGATGTTTCAACCAACGGAGCCGTCCCATGCCTGAACTGTCCAACTGGCTGGCCTATGCGCTGATTTCCCTCGGCATGGTGCTCACCCCCGGCCCGAACATGATCTATCTGATTTCCCGCTCGATCTGCCAAGGGCGCACCGCCGGGTTGATTTCCCTGGGCGGCGTGGCGTTGGGGTTTTTGGTTTATATGCTGTGCGCGGCGTTGGGGATCACGGCCTTGGTGATGGCGGTGCCGTTTGCTTATGACGCGCTACGGTTTGGCGGTGCTTTGTATTTGCTTTATATGGCCTGGCAGGCAGTGAAACCGGGTGGCCGCTCACCGTTCCAGGTGCGGGACTTGCCTAAGGACAGCCCACGCAAGCTGTTCACCATGGGCCTGGTGACCAACCTGCTGAACCCCAAGGTGGCGGTGATGTACTTATCGCTGCTCCCTCAGTTCATCGACCCCAACGGCCACAGCAGTGTGCTGACGCAATCGTTGGTGCTGGGCTTTACCCAAATTCTTATCAGCGTGAGCGTCAACGCGGCGATTGCCACCATGGCGGGCTCCATCGCGGTGTTCTTCGTCACCCGGCCCGGTTGGCAGGTGGTGCAGCGCTGGTTGATGGGCTCGGTGTTGATGGGGCTGGCGGTGCGGATGGCGGTGGAAGGGCGGCGGTGATTCGACTCACTGAATGTCTTTCAGATAATCCTTGAGGGTCGCTAACGGCGCAGACAGCGCATCGAGTTGATCGACGTTCTGCACCCCCTCCGCCAACCGCTGCAACTCCCGCCCCAACACGCTATCAACCCCACCCACGGCCAGCAGCGCCTGCGCGACACACTCATCCACCTTCGCCAAAATCCCGGCCAGATCCCCCTGGCGCACCAACAACCCAAACGCCTCCCGGTCATACCCCACCATCACCGGGTCATCGCGCAAAACTGGGCTGCCACCGTTCTCCTCATGCACCAATTTCAGTGCAAAAAGCGCCACAGCTTCCAGCGTCAATTCCATGGTCTTGGTTCCTCAACAGTCGGGGGAGGGCGATGATCACTGTTCTTGTGCGCTAAAGACAACCCCACGCTTCAGCGTTCCAGTATCAACTCCACGCGGCGGTTGCGGGCGCGGCCCTCTGGGGTGCTGTTATCGGCAAGGGGGTGGGTGTCGGCATAACCAATGGCAGCGAGGCGGTCCGGCTGGATGCCGTTGGCTTGTAGATAACGCACCACACTGCCTGCGCGAGCGCCGGAGAGTTCCCAGTTGGAGGGGAAGCGGGCGCTGCGGATGTCCTGGGTGTCGGTGTGGCCGGCGACGATGAGTTTATGCGGCACGCTGTCGAGTACCGGCAGCAGTTTGCGCAGCACGGCCAGGCCGCCGAGGTTGAGGTCGGATTGGCCGGAGGGGAACAGGATTTCGCTGCTGATGCGAAAGCTGACGCTGCTGTCGTTGGTGACCACTTCGATGTCATTGCCCAATTGATCCAGCGGCAGTTCGTTGAGCAGGTCCTGGGTTGTGGGTTTCGGCGGTTCCGGTTCAACGACGGCAACAGGTTCAGGCTCCGGTTCGACCACCACAGGCTCGGGCGATGGAGGTTGCGGCACCAACAGCAATGCGCCCGGCGCTTCGACCGACGTCAGGGCTTTCGCGGTAAACACCGGCGGCACGCCTTGCTGCGGACGCGCATGGCCCTTGCCCGCCAATGCCAGCATCGCCATGGTCACCACCAGCAGCAACGTCATCATGTCCAGGTAGGTCATCATCCACGTCTCGCCCGCCGCGTCCTCCACCGGCGGGATGCCGCTGGCAATCGCAGCGGCCTGGATGCGCGAAACCGGCCTCACGTGCGCGGTTTCCAACTGAGCTTGAGCGGTGCATGCACCGGCCCGTCGCGCAGTTCGTTCTGGTAATGGGCGACAAAGGATTTAAGCGTCTCGCGCATCAACCCGGGGCTGCGTTTGTTGGCCATCATCGCCACGCCTTGCAGCACCATGTTCATTACCACCACGCGCTGTTCGGTGCGCCGCTCCAGCTTCACCGCCACCGGTTTGCACAGCAGGTTGGCGAGCAGCACGCCGTAAAGCGTGGTCATCAAGCCCACCGCCATTTGCCGGCCGATGGTCACCATGTCGCCATCGCCGAGCACAAACATCAGGTTCACCAACCCCACCAATGTGCCGAGCATGCCGAATGCCGGGGCGTAGCTGGCCATCACGCGAAACAGCTGGGCCTCGGCGTGTTCCTTGGCCCGCAGCCGCGCGATGCGCCATTGCAGCAGGTCGAGGATGTCATCCAGTGGGGTCTTGTCGATCACCAGTTGTACGCCGGAGCGCAGGAACGGGTTTTTCACGCTGTCGAGGGCGTCTTCCACGGCGCGCAAGTCTTCGTCGATCCACAGGCGCGACAGGTTGACCAGTTCGTCGATGTCTTCCTGGGTGTATTCACGCTCGTGGCGCACCACGGTTTTGAGCAGGCTGAAAATCCGCAGCACTTCGCGCAAGGGGTAGCTGATGAAGGTCGCGGCAAAGGTGCCGACCACCACGATGCCCAATGCCGGCAGGTCGATGAACAAACCGGGTTGTTGTGCGCTGAACACCAGCAACACGGCCAGCAATAGCAGGCTGGCGAGCATGCCGATCAGGGTTGAGGGGTTCATGCAGCACTCCGGTTATGGGCCAAGGCAGGCTTTATAACGCGGCAGGTGCAGATTCAAATTGGCTAATACAGGCACTTTCAGGGGTGAAATCGGGTGGCTGCCGAATTTTTTTCAAGGGCTGCCTAAAGACGACAGATCGGATCGCCGATGTTCGCTTTGTCTGTACGGCAACGGCGCCGGATGCATCGGCGACGGGCCTCGAATCTGTCCCCAGCGGCTCACCCACGAAAGGAACTGCACCATGTCAGTTATCAATACCAACATCACATCCATGATCGCCCAGCAAAACCTGAACTCTTCGGAGAGCAGCCTGAGCACGTCCATCGAGCGCCTGTCGTCGGGCCTGAAAATCAACAGTGCTTCCGACGACGCCGCAGGCCAGGCGATTGCCAACCGCATGACCTCCCAGATCACCGGCCTGGAGCAAGCGAGCAGCAACGCCAGCGACGGCATCTCCCTGGCGCAGACCACCGAAGGCGCGCTGGACCAGGTGAACGACAACTTGCAGCGTATCCGTGAGCTGTCGGTACAAGCGGCCAACGGCACCAACTCCCAGTCCGACTTGCAGTCGATCCAGGACGAGATCACCCAGCGCCTGGACGAGATCGACCGTATCTCCTCGCAAACCGCGTTCAACGGCGTGGACGTGTTGTCCAAGGACCAGACCATCACCATCCAGGTCGGTGCCAACGACGGCGAAACCATCGATATCAAACTCAGCGAAATCAACTCCAAGACCCTGGGCCTGAGCGACTTCAACGTCAACGGCTACGACACCACCCTGACCGCCACCACCCTGTCGGATTCCTCGGGTACCGCGATCACCTCGACCAACACCAGCTACGTCGACAAATCCGGCACCACCATCAGCGGCGGCACGCTGTCGTCCGACGCCAAGGGCAACTACTTCCTGACCGTCGACGGCAAGACCTACGCGGCTGACGTGACCACCACCACCGACGGCACCACCACCACGGCCAGCATCAGCATCGACACCGACAACGCGGTGACCAAGAAGTCCACCAGCACCCTGACCACCCTCGACAATGCGCTGAACACCGTGGACTCCATGCGTTCGGACCTGGGTGCGGTGCAAAACCGCTTCGACTCGGCGATCACCAACATTTCCACCACCACCACCAACCTGACGTCGGCCCGTTCCGGCATTCAGGACGTGGACTACGCCACCGAAGTGTCGGCGATGACCAGTGCGCAGATCCTGCAACAAGCGGGCACTTCGGTATTGGCGCAGGCCAACTCCATGCCGCAGCAAATGCTGTCGCTGCTGCAGTAATTGCAACCCGGCGGTACGAAGGGGCCAGCGTACGCTGAGCCCCTTTTTTTGTGGGTTTATCCACGCTTTGCCCCGTTTTCTGCGCGATAGCATGTAGTGAGCGGGCTTGCCCCGCGCTGGGTGGCGAAGCCGCCCTAAATCCAGGCAACTCGGTCTCCATGAAACACCGCGGCGGCCTTGTTGGGGCGGCTTCGCCACCCAGCGCGGGGCAAGCCCGCTCACTACAGATTACCCATAAGGCTTCCCTTTGATGCCCAAGCCCGTACGTCCTACTTCCAATCGAAATACGCCAACCCTCGTCCAACTGCGACGCCTCAGCGAGCAACGCCCCAACGACCCGCAAGTGTGGAAAGACCTGGGCAACCTGCAATTGCTTGATGAACCCGAGCGCGCCCTGGCCAGTTTCGAGCAGGCGCTGCGCCTGTTACCCGATGAGCCCGAGGCATTGGAGCTGGTCGCCAAGGCCGCCCAAAAACTCGGCCACGCCGATCGTGCCCTGGAGCTGGTGCTCAAAGCGCTAAACCTCAATGAAGAGTTTGTCGCCGGCCATCACCGCCTGGCCACGCTGTATTTCGAAAAGGGCCAGTTCGCCAAGGCCCTGCCGCACATCGAAAAGGCACTGGAGCTGACCCCCCATGACGGCCGCATGCTGTCGCGCAAGGGCTTGATCCTCAATCGCCTGGAGCGTCACGGTGAAGCCATCGCGGTATTCGACCAACTTATCGCCCGCGAACCCGGCGACTACAGCCACTGGAACAACGCGGCCAACCTCTATAAAGACATCGGCCAATTGGCCACCGCCGACACCTACTACCAAAAGGCCGTGGCCCTGGCCAAGCGCAAGGACGTGCTGCCGTACTCCAACCGTCTGACGTCACTGCACTACGACCCCGAGCGCAGCCGCGAGTACATTTTCGACGTGTGCAAGGAATGGCAGTCGCGCTTCGCGCCCAAATCTGTGCCGCCGCGTCCCGACGTCAAAGACCGCGCCTCGGACCGTCGCCTGCGCATCGGCCTGGTCTCCGACGGCCTGCGTCAGCACCCGGTGGGCAATATGATCGTCGGCGTGCTGGAAAAACTGCCGCGCCATCAGTTCGAACTGTTCGCCTACAGCACCAGCCAGGTGTGCGACCACCTGACCCGGCGCATCCAGGCGGTGACCCAGCAGTGGCTGGGCATCAAGCACATGGATGACCCCGCGTTGGCCCAGCGTATCCGTGATGATCGCGTCGATATCCTGATCGACCTGTGCGGCCACAATGCCGGCAACCGCATGGGCGCCATGGCCCTGCAACCCGCACCGTTGCTGGTGAAGTGGGTCGGCGGGTTGATCAACACCACAGGCCTGGACGCCATCGATTACCTGCTCACCGACCGCATCGAATCCCCGGAAGGCGAAGACGCGTACTACACCGAAAAACTCATCCGCCTGCCCGACGACTACATCTGCTACGACCCGCCGCCCTACACCCCGGATATCCGCGCATTGCCCGCGTTGGCCAACGGTTATGTGACCTACGGCTGCTTCAATAACCCGACCAAGGTCAACGATGTACTGCTGGCGCGTTGGGCTGAATTGATGCGCGCCACGCCGCGTTCACGGCTGTTGCTCAAGGGCGGCGCGTTCGGCAACAGTGAATTGCGCGCCCATGTGCATGGGGTGATGGCGGCCCACGGTGTTGCCGAAGAGCGTGTGCTGATCGAAGGGCCGGTGGGCCACAAGACCTTGCTCGAAACCTACAACCGCATCGATATTGCCCTCGACCCGTGGCCGTATTCCGGTGGCCTCACCACCTGTGAAGCGCTGCTGATGGGCGTACCGGTGGTGAGCTTTCCCGGCCCGACCTTTGCCGGGCGCCACTCGGCCACGCATTTGGTCAACGCCGGGTTGCCGGAATTGGTGGTGCATAGCTGGGCGCACTACCAGCAACGTGTGATCGAATTGGCCAGTGACTTGGACAGCCTCAAGCGCATCCGCAGCCACCTGCGCGACGTGCTGATGAACTCGCCGGTGTGCGACAGCCAGCGTTTCGCCAACCACTTTGCCAGCGCCATGCGGGCGATCTGGCAGCGCTACTGCGCGGGCAAACCGGCAGCGGCGCTGACCCTGGACGCTCAAGGGCAGGCGCGCTTCGAAGGGGAGGCTGAACCGGTCGAACTGCACCACCCGGCGGCACCGGCTAAGCCAGCGGGTTTCAGCTTCACGTTCCAGGGCAAAGTGGTGACGCTGGACCATGGCGGCACGCTGATCGCGTCGGCGCAATTTGTGGCGCTGCAAACCATGGCGGCGTTCTCCACGGTGGCATTCGATCCCGCCAGCCGCATCGACAATGCGCGCCATCTGGCCCAGCTCGGCGAATTGCATTACTACCCCCATGCGGCGCTGGGCAATGGCCAACCGGCCACGCTTTACGCCTGCCTCGACCCGTTGATGAGCGCCACGCTGGAACCGTTACCGGCAGCCGCCGTACTGACGAAACTGCCGCTGCCCACGCTCAAGCTCGACGCCATCAACGGCTTGCCGCCGGTGGATTGGCTACTGCTGGACAACCTCAACGACAGCTTGGCGGTGGTCGAACATGGTCAGCGCACGCTGGCTGACACACTACTGGTGCAGGCGCGGGTCAACTTCACACCGACCCACGAACACCAGGCCGATGTGGGCTTGATCAGTCGCTGCCTGGCCCGCCGGGGGTTCAGTTTTTACCGGCTGAATAACCTGCAACATCAAGCGAACTGCTCCCACCTGACGTGTGCCGACGCGTTGTTTTTACCGGACGCAGCACGCATGGCCGAGCTGTCGGATAACCAGCGGCTGAAACTCGCGTTCCTGTTGCACACGGTGTATCGGCTCTTTGATATGGCGAGCGAGCTGCTCAAGTCTGTCGACCCGGAACTGGCTGTGCACTACCTCAAGCATCGCGACAACCCCGAGCCGGTTGCAACGAAGTGGCGCACTCCGAATCTTGATTGAAATGCGATAAAAATGTGGGAGGGGGCTTGCCCCCGATAGCAGTGGGTCAGCCAATACATCTGTGACTGATACACCGCCATCGGGGGCAAGTCGAATCGTCGCACCGCCCCTCCCACATTTGATCTCCAGTGACAGTTAGAGCGGCGGTGGGTCAGTCCCTCATGCTCACATGCAACCGCGCAATCGCCTGTGCATGCAGCTGACACACCCGCGACTCACTCACTTCCAGCACCACCCCAATCTCCCGCAGGTTGAGCTTTTCGTGGTGACACAACGCAAGCAGCAAGCGCTCCCGTGGCGGCAGGGCGTCGATGGCGCGGGTGAGGTTGGCGCGGTTGCGCTCGTTGAGCAGTTCGGCGAAGGGGGTTTGCAGGCGGGAGCTTGAGCTTTCGCTGTGTTCTTCGTCGATGTCGTCGAAGGGCAGCATCTGGCTGCCGTTGGTGTCATCCAGCACCTTTTGGTATTCGACAAGCGACAGGCCCATGGCTGCGGCCACTTCTCGTTCCTTGGCCGGGCGGCCCAGGCTTTGCTCCACGCGATGCATGGCATCTTCCACCGCCCGCGCATTGCGCCGCACACTGCGCGGCACCCAGTCACGGGTGCGCAACTCATCGATCATTGCTCCGCGAATGCGTTGCGAGGCAAAGGTGGCGAAGGTGGCGCCGACGCTCAAGTCATAACGGGTCATGGCGTCGAGCAGGCCGATGCTGCCAGCCTGGATCAAGTCGTCCAATTCGATATTGGCGGGCAGCCGGGTCTTCAACCCCAGTGCCTGGCGCCGGACCATGGGGAGGTACTGCTGCAGCACGTCTTGCTGGTTAATCTTGCCCTGTGCCGTATACATGGTGCGCGCCTGCGAAAGACAGAAAATCCACGGGATTATTACCGCTGGGCCTGCGCGCTTAAGCGCAGAACAGCTAGGTGGTGGGCGACATGTTCCTTGCTTAACGCTGCGCACTCACTTGGGCTTGCCGCCGATCACGTTAGTCATGCGCAACGTGCGGTCATCGGGAATCTCGCTGAGGGCGATCACCGTCAGCTGGCGCAAACGTCGGCGCAGGAAGCGCGACAACACTGGCCGCAGCTTGTTGGGCACCACCAGCACCGGCGGTTCGGCGCTGTGTTCCTGGCGTTGCAGGGTCAGGGTGGTCTGTTGCATCAGGTTGTCCGCCAGGCTCGGCTCCAGCGCGCCGCCGTTGCCCACCGCCTGCATCAGCACTTGTTCGAGGTTGAAGTCCAGGCCGATGACTTTCAGTTCGGTCTTGTTGCCGAACAGTTGGTTGACGATGGAGCGGCCCAGGGCGATGCGCACCACGGCGGTCAGCTCCTGCACATCCGGCGGTTGCTGCACGCCGCCGTGTTCGGCCAGGGCGTCGAGGATGGTGCGCATATCGCGGATCGACACGTTTTCTTCCAGCAGGTTTTGCAGCACCCGTTGCAACACGGTCAGCGACACCAACTTGGGCACCACTTCATCGATCAGGCCCTTGCTGTCGGGGCCGAGTTTATCCAGCAGCTTCTGTACTTCGCCCCGGCCAAGCATGTCCTTGGCGTGCTGGTGCAGCAGGTGGTTGAGGTGGGTGGCGGTCACGGTGCTGGCGTCGACCACGGTATAGCCGTAGATCTGCCCGTGTTCGCGCAGGTTGGGTTCGATCCAGATCGCCGGCAGGCCAAACGCTGGGTCGACTGCGGTGGTGCCTTCCAGTTCATGGGTGACCTTGCCGGGATTGATCGCCAGCCATTTGCCGGGGAACACCTCGCCACGGCCGATTTCCACGCCCTTGAGGCTGATGATGTAGGTGTTGGCGGCCAGTTCCAGCTTGTCGCGCACATGCACCACCGGCGGCAGGAATCCCATGTCCTGGGCGAACTTCTTGCGCAGGCTCTTGATGCGGGTGATCAGTTCGCCTTGCTGGCGCGCGTCCACCAGTTGGATCAGGCGATGGCCGACCCGCAGGCTCAGCGTATCCACCAGTTGCACATCATCCCAGGATGCTTCGCTGCCCTGGGAGGCGGATTTGGGCAGCAGCGTCTGGGTGGGCGAGCCTTCCGGCACGAGTTCTTCCTGTTTGGAGAACCACCAGCCCAACCCGGCCAGCAGTCCGGTCAGCAGCAAAAACACCAGGTTTGGCATGCCCGGCACCAGGCCGAGCAGACCCATGACGCCGGCAGTCATCATCAACACCTTGGGACGGCTGAACAGCTGGCCCATCATCTGTTGGCCCACGTCCTGTTCGGTGTTGACGCGGGACACGGTCACACCGGCGGCAATCGAAATCACCAGGCCGGGGATCTGTGCCACCAACCCATCGCCGATGGTCAGCATGGTGTAGGTGTGCGCAGCGTCTGAAAAGGCCATGCCGTGTTGCAGGATGCCGATGGCCAAACCGCCGATGATGCACACGCCCATGATCACCAAACCGGCCACGGCGTCACCGCGCACAAACTTGCTGGCGCCGTCCATGGAACCGAAAAAGTCCGCTTCCTGGGCCACCTCCTTGCGGCGCTGGCGCGCTTGGGGTTCGCCGATCAGGCCGGCGTTGAGGTCGGCGTCGATTGCCATTTGCTTGCCGGGCATGGAGTCCAGGGTGAAGCGCGCGCCCACTTCGGCGATACGCCCGGCGCCCTTGGTGATCACCATGAAGTTGATGGTCACCAGGATCAAAAACAGCGCCAGGCCGACGGCAAAGTTGCCGCCCACCAGGAACTCACCGAACGCCTCGATCACCTTGCCCGCCGCGTCCGCGCCGGTGTGGCCTTCCATCAGGATCACCCGGGTGGACGCGACGTTCAGCGACAGCCGCAGCAGCGTGGTAAACAGCAGCACCGACGGAAACGCGGAGAAATCCAACGGCTTCTCGGTGAGCATGCTGACCATCAACACCATGATCGCCAGGGCGATGTTGAAGGTGAACAACAGGTCGAGGATGAAGGTGGGCAGCGGCAGGATCATCATCGACAAGATCAGTACGATCAGCACCGGGCCGGTCATGACCTTCAAGTCGGTGCTGGCCAGCCAGGAGTCGGGGCCGAATAAATCGGTCATGCCTTTCATGTGTTCGGTTCATCCTCAGGTGTCGGGTTGCGCGGGCCACGCTGGTCCATGCCGTGCGGTACGTTCAGGTTCACCGGGGTCGGCGGCAGGTCGCCGCCTTGCTCGCTGACGCGCTTGAGGCGGATCGCCCAGGCAACGACTTCGGCGACCACGGTGTACAGCTCAATGGGGATTTCACGGTCGAGGTCGACGTGGAAATACAAGGCCCGCGCCAGGGGCGGGGCTTCAAGCATCGGCAAGTGATGCTCAGCAGCAATTTCGCGAATGCGCAGGGCCACGTCATCGGCGCCCTTGGCTACCACACGCGGCGCGCCGTTTTTTTCTTTCTGGTACGACAAGGCCACGGCGAAGTGGCTGGGGTTGGTCACGATCACATCGGCCTTGGGCACCTTGCTCATCATGCGTCGCCGTGCGCGGGCCTGTTGCACCTGGCGGATCTTGGCCTTGATATGCGGGTCGCCGTCGGCGTTCTTGTGTTCCTGGCGTTGTTCTTCCTTGGACATGCGCAGGTTCTTGGCGTAGGTCCACAGCTGGTAGGGCACGTCCATGCCCACCACGATAATCAGCGCGGCCACGCACATCGCACAGGCCGTGGCGGTGAGGCTCATCATTGCGGCCAGGGCTTTTTGCGCGGGCATATGGGGCAGGGTCAGCAACTGGTCGAGATGGCTGCGCAGGAAGGTATAAATCACCAGGCCGATCAGGCTGGCCTTGGCGATGGCCTTGGCCAACTCCACCAGCACTTGGACCGAGAACAATCGCGCCAGCCCGCTGATGGGGTTGACCCGCGAGAACTGCGGGCGCACGGCCTTGAGGGTGATCACCAACCCGCCCAGCAGGGCCGGTGCCGCCAGGGCGGCCAGCACCATCAGAGCAAAGAATGGCGCCAGGGCGAACAGCGCGGTTTGCGCCAGGCTCCACAGGGTGCTGAGCATGCGCGCGGTGTCGAACAGTTGGGCGCGGTCGAACAGCAACGCCTGTTCCATCACTTGGCCAAGGTCGTCGTAAAGGCTACCGCCAAGCAGCCACAGCCCGCCGATGCCGGCCAGCAGCATGACGAAAGTGTTCATTTCGCGGGAACGGGCGACTTGGCCCTCTTCGCGGGCCTTTTCGATGCGCCGCGGGGTTGCCGCTTCGGTCTGGTCTTCTTTGCTGGTCTCGGCCATGGCCGGTAGTGTGCGCAGCCGGGACGGTCACTGATCGCACAAATACCCGGCAAAATCCCACGCTATTGGACAGATGGATGAGCACTGCACCTGTGGCGAGGGAGCTCGCTGTGGCGAGGGAGCTTGCTCCCGTTCGACAGCGAAGCTGGAGCCGGCTCTTTTGGGGCCGCTTCGCAGCCCAGCGGGAGCAAGCTCCCTCGCCACAGGGTTACGGCGTGCCGAATTCGTCCTGGGACAAAATCCGCTCCGCCACGCGCTTATCCAGCACGATGATCTCGATGCGCCGGTTGGCCGCGTCATACGGCCCGGCACCGTGAAAACGAATACGGTCGGCCATGCCGGACACCCGCAGCAGCTTGTCCGAGTCCAGGCCACCGGCCACCAGTTCCTGGCGCGACGCCTTGGCGCGGTCGGCGGACAAATCCCAATTGTTATAGCCGGCATCGCCGCCGGAGTAGGGATGGCTGTCGGTATGGCCGCTGATCTGGATACGGTTGGGCAACTCGTTGAGCACCGGGGCGAAGGTCTTGAGCAACTTGCGCAGGTACGGCGCCACGTTGGCGCTGCCCAGTTCGAACATCGGGCGTTTGTCGGTATCCAGCAGTTGTACGCGCAGGCCTTCGGGGCTCAGTTCAATCGCGATCTGTTGCTTGAGTTCGCGCAATTGCGGGTCGTGGTCCACGGCGTTGTCGAGGCGTTGCTTGAGGGATTCGAGGTGGCGCTTTTCCTCGCCGGACAAGCGTGGGGTGTAGCGGGTTTTTTCGCCTTGGGTGGTGCGCGGGTCGGGGCCGCCGCCAGGGATGGCGCTGGCGCTGTTGGCGTTGCGCTCGCCTTTGCTGATCGCCGCCAGCAGCGGCGTGCTGAAATACTCGGCGATTGCGTCCTTGTCGTTCTTGCTGGCGTTGGACAGCACCCACAACACCAGGAACAACGCCATCAGCGCGGTCATGAAGTCGGCGAAGGCGATCTTCCAGGCGCCGCCGTGGTGCCCGTGCCGGGCGGCTTTTTTACGGCGGATGATGATCGGGCGCTCGCTCATGCGCCGTTGCCGCGTACGTAGCTTTCCAGTTCCTGCGCGCCGGGGCGTTCGCTGGTGTGCAACGCCTTGCGGCCAAACTCCACGGCCAGTTGCGGCGGCATGCCTTGCACGCTGGCCAGCAGGGTGACGCGGATGCATTGCAGCATCTTGGCGGATTCGGCGGCTTGCCGGTCGATGCGACTGGCCAGGGGCGCAACCAAACCGTACGCCAGGTAGATACCCAGAAAGGTGCCGACCAATGCGTGGGCGATCATCTGGCCCATCAGGTCCGGGCCGACATTGACCGCACTCAAGGCTTTGACCACGCCCATCACCGCCGCAACAATGCCGAACGCCGGCAAGGCATCGCTGACTTTATACAGCGCGTCGGAGGGCAATCCGGCCTCATGCTCGAAGCCCTCGATCTCGTGCAGCATCAACTCGTCGAGTTCATGGGCCTGCATGGCACTGCTGACCAGCAGGCGCAGATAGTCGGTGATAAACAGGATGATCAGCGGGTCACTGACCAGGCGCGGGTACTGGGCGAAGATCGGGCTTTGTGCGGGTTCGTCGATGTCCCGCTCCAGGCTCAGCATGCCTTCGCGACGCGCCTTGCTGAGCAGGGCGTAGAGCATGCCCATCAGTTCCAGGTACAGGGTTTTGTCGTACTTGGCGCTGCGCTTGAAGCGGGAAATGGCGGTAAGGGTGGCGCGAATGGCCTTGCCGTTATTGGCTGCGATAAAGGCGCCGACACCGGCGCCGGCGATCATCAGCAGTTCGGTGGGTTGGTACAGCGGGCCAAGGCTGCCACCGGACAGGACGAAGCCGCCGAACACGGAGAGCAGTACAACAATAAGCCCGGAGACGATGAGCACGTGGTCGTTCCTTAGATTCAAGCAATGGGTGACTTGCTGACTATCGGCAACGGCGGGGGCTCAATTGAGAAGTTTTTTGGAAGGGCGCGAATAGCTAGGCAATTGGGATCAAATGTGGGAGGGGGCTTGCCCCCGATGGCGGTGGGTCAGCTACCGACTACTTGGCTGACACACTGCTATCGGGGGCAAGCCCCCTCCCACATTTGGACCTCCTTGTTTGGACGATCCCACAAGGCTCAAGCGTTGCGGATCAGCAGCTGTGCATCGATATCTTTGCGCTTGAGGGTCTTCCCCGCCCGCGACGGCGGCTGGCAAATGCCGCACACATAATGCTGCGCCGGCGCATGGGAGTGCGCCACAAACTCGCCGGAGCAGCACGAACAGCGGATCAATTCCAGCATGTCGCTTTCAAAAAAACGCACCAGGGTCCAGGCCCTCGTGAGGCCCAGCACCAGTTCGCCTTCCTGGTCGCCGACTTGTTCCAGGTACAGCCGATAGGCTTTGACGAAGGCATCGATGCGGTGCCCGCCGATTTCCATCAGGCTGCGGTAGATACCGTAGAACAGCGACGAGTGAATGTTCGGCAGCCATGTCACGAACCAATCGGTGGAGAAGGGCAGCATGCCTTTGGGTGGCGAGGCGCCTCGCACTTCCTTGTAGAGACGGATCAGACGACCCCGGCTCAGCGAGGTCTCCGTTTCCAGCACCTGCAGCCGTGCGCCCAGCTCAATCAGTTCGATTGCCAGCTGCACTTGCTGCATTTCGGTGACCAGGCTTTTGTCTGACATGGGTCAGCCTTCCCCGAGCCGCAAATCGCCGGAGCGATCGGCGGCAGCCATCAGCAAGGCGGAATGGATCTCCACCATCCCCAGTTCGCGGGCGTTGCCCAGCACCTTGGACAGGCGCTCGGTCTCTTCGAACACCGGACGACAGATCAACTGGTTGACCCGCGCCAGTTGGGTCATTTGCTTGCTGCTTAGTTTGGTCAGCAAGTCGGCCATTTGCTCGCTGAGTTTCAGACGAAAAATGGCGATCTCGCGATCTTTGCGTAATAAATTTTGCGCCAGTAATAAATACGAAAGATTCAGGTCCTGGATGTCTTCAAGCTCAGTGTTGGTATTTGGCAACTTTCTACCCCTCCCGTTGGGTACTACAGTTCGGCACGCCTAATGGCGTGACCTCTGGCAGACAGTGCTGCAAATCGACAAGTACTAAAGTCAGGCATTTAGGGTTGTACAACGAGTGCCTGTGTGTAGCGTTATTCGGTTATTCATGCTCCCGACCATCCGCTAGCTGGCCGTGAATACCGTTTTTTCTAATTTTTTCTAAAGTATTAAGAATGCCGTACGATAACAGACTGAGGCAGGCTATTTCTTGTCTGTTTTCAGTGATTTATCGTACTTAAAAGATATTTTCACACCTTTGTGTCATGCGTAGGTCCAGCGTGTAGGTGCTTGTTATTTCTTTCGATACAAATAATGGCTTATTGGTATCACTTGATTTGACGATGCACCGTAGGCGGTGTTCAAGTTGCTCTTCTTGCGATTGATCTGCATCAACTCGCCGAGGTCATTTTGTCGCGCATGCAAGAAGGCGTTTACTTGCTCTTCCAGCGCCAGGATCTGGCTGAGTAATTCAAGTTTGTATTGTTGGCCACTCGCATCAAGATCAACTTGATCCTGGGCGCGGCGCAAGTAAGCCGCGTCAATCAGTCCCTGGGACTTTAATGCAAAGATTCCATCCCAATCGGCTTTTTGCGCGCACTCCAGCAGGCGCTGAGATTGTTCGAGCAGTTGTTCGTACGCGGCGATCAATTGTGTCTGCATCATGGCTACCGCTCTTCCTCGGTGTGCGATCCAATGGCCAGCCAGGCGGCGGCGACATTTTCCAGCAACGCGGCGGCCGTGGTCAGTGCTGTGTCGTCGTTGTTCAGGTTCGCACGCAGCAGCAAGCGCACCACGTAGTCGTAGAGTTGGTCCAGTTGCATGGCAATGTCACCTCCTTGTTCCAGGTTCAGCGAGGCCCGCAATCCCTGGCTTACGATGTTGATTGCCTTGGTGATGGCCTGGCCTTTTTCGGCAATGCGCCCGGCTTGCAGGTGCAGGCGCGCAATGCGGATCGACGCCTGGTAGCTGTCGAACAGCATCACAATCCGTTGATGGGGGGAGGCCGCCAAAATGCCGCTTTCCACGCCGACCTTGGCGTAGGCATTCGCGTCCCGATAGGCATTCATTGAGTGTGCTCCGCGTGGTTCGTCAATCGCTGCTGTTAAGGGCATCGAACTGGGTGGTCAGGTAGTCGGCGGTGGAACTGAGCGACGCGATCAAGGTGTCGAGCTGGGTGAACTGTTCGGTCCAGCGCGCCATCTCGGAGTCGATCAACGCTTGCTTTTCGGTATAGCGGTCTTCCAGTTGTTCAAGCTTGGTGGCCAGGCTGTCGGTGCGGGCGACGATCAGGCCGTCGTCTTCGTCCAGGTAAGTGTCGAGGTCGGTGGTCATCTGGCCGATAAAGCCGGACTTGCCATCGGTGCCGATGAAAAACTCCGACACCCCATCGATGTTGTCGGTGATGGCGCTGGTCAACGTGTCTTCATCGATCGACAAGGTGCCGTCGACTTCCAGGGAAATGCCCAGCTGCGACAGGTAGCTGAACGTGCCACTGCCGACGGCGCTGTAGAGGTCGCTGCTCAACTTGGTGCTGATGCGTCGGGTGGTCGAGTCGCCGAGCAATTCGCCGGCGGTATCGGCGTCCGCGTCGTAGGAGGTCAACGTGTCGACGGTGGACACGTAACTGTTGTAGGCGCTGACGAACGATGAAACGGCGTCGTAGATCGCATCGGTGTCCTGGGCAATCGTCAGCGTTTGCGACGTGCCGGTGGCC
Source organism: Pseudomonas nabeulensis (assembly GCF_004682045.1). GTDB lineage: Bacteria > Pseudomonadota > Gammaproteobacteria > Pseudomonadales > Pseudomonadaceae > Aquipseudomonas > Aquipseudomonas nabeulensis. Next base: position 12,055 of record NZ_QUZT01000038.1, on the reverse strand, counting down.
GTGAGGTTCAGCGTGACGCCTTGCAGCGCGTCTTCGACGGTGTTGGTCTGGCTGCTGATCGAGATACCGTTGATGGTCAGTTGGGCATCGAGGGCTTCCACGGTCTGGGTCATGTTGCCGCTGCTGCCGTCGTAGCCGAACAGGCTGGAGGCCGCATCGCTGCTGTCGTCGCTAGTATAGCTCACGGTCATTTCCGACTCGGTGCCGGTGCTGTCCGAGGTGAGGACCAGGCGGTACGGCGTGCCACTGCCGTCGTTGACGATGGACGCGGTGACCCCGGCGCCGGACGCGTTGATTGCCGTGCGAATGCCTTCCAGGGTGTTGTTGCTGCTGGTCAGCGTGATCGACACCGCGTCCTCCGTGCCCACTTGCAGGGTGAGGGTGCCAGTGCCCAGAGCGGTGGTCTTGCTCGCGATGCCATTGGTGGTCAGGCTTTGGGCCTGGGCCAGTTGGGTCACTTCCAGTTTATAGGTGCCGGCGACCGCCTCGCTGGTGGTGGCGGCCGTGACACCGCTGCCGGACAGGCTGGTGGTCAACGAGTCGTAGAGGCTGGAATCGGCCAGGGCTTCGGCGGCGGTCTGCAATTTGGTCAGGGCGCTGGTCAGGGTGCCGTAGGCGGTGATCTCGGCGTTGACCGAGGTTTCCTGGTTGGTGATTGGCGTCAGCAGGCTGGCTTCCTTGGACTCCTGCAAGCTGGTCAGGATGCTGTCCAGGTCGAGGCCGGAGCCGACCCCAAGGGAGGTGATGGTTGCAGTCGACGTGCTGGAGGTCGTGGTTGCCATGTGTGTGCCTGTCCTGTTTGTGCGTTTGAACCCAACATCGGCAAACGACCAGCCCGTCTTTAGGGTTCTGTTTAAACCTGCATCGCCATCACGTCCTTGTAGGCGGTGAGCAGGCGGTTACGCACCTGCACGCCCATCTGGAACGCCACGCTGGCTTTTTGCGAATCAGCCATCACATCGCTCAGCGACACCGATTCACTGCCCGCCTGGAACGCGTTGGACTGGCGCGTGGCGGTCTGCTGCAACTGGTTGATGCGCTGCAACGACGACTGCAACTCGCCGGCAAACCCGCTGGCCGGTGCCATGCGCTGTGCGCTTGCACCTTCGGCCTGTTCGGCCAATAGCGACAGTTGTTGCAGGGCGTTGGTGAGGGCGGACGAATTCATGGTGCGGGCCTCATAGGCAGCGATCAGGCCAGCAGATTACCAAGGGGGCGGGCAGGCACATTCGCCCAATTGAGTGCAAAAGCGGTGGCTTTTCCGGGGTTTGGCGCGGGGCATTTTCGCCAGAATGGAGCCCTTACTACTGTGACCGGACTCTGCAATGTCTTTTGTACAGGCCCCAGCCTCGCCATCGAGGTGTTCGTGAGTACCGCTGTCCTGGCCAAAGGCGCGCAAAAGAATCTGGCGACCCGTGCTCAAGTCAAGCCGTTGGAGGCGTTGACCACACTGTTTCGCAACCAGCCATTGTTGCCCTTGCTGCTTGCAGGCGCTGCCGCGATTGCCGTGGTGGTGGCACTGTTGCTGTGGGCGCGGGAGCCGGAGTATCGCGTGTTGTTTTCCGGCCTCAGCGAAGCGGACGGCGGGCAGATCATTGGCGAGCTGGACAAGCGCGCCATTCCCTATCGCCTGAGCGAAGGCGGCAACACCATCCTGGTGCCGGGCGACAAGATGAGCGCCCTGCGCCTGCAACTGGCTGAGCAAGGCTTGCCCAAGGGCGGCAGCGTCGGCTTTGAATTGCTCGATAAACAGGCCTTCGGCGTCAGCCAGTTCGCCGAACACCTCAACTACCAACGTGGCCTGGAAGGCGAGCTGGCGCGCACCATTGAGTCCCTGGGCCCGGTGGCCAAGGCGCGGGTGCATCTGGTGATGGCCAAGCAATCGGTGTTCGTGCGCGACCGTGAGGCTGCCCGGGCTTCGGTGGTGCTGACGTTACAGCCCGGTCGCGAACTCGGCCAAAGCCAGGCCAGTGCGATTGTGCATTTGGTCACCTCCAGCGTGCCGGAACTGAGCGTGGACGCGGTGACCGTGGTCGATCAGAACGGTCGCCTGTTATCCCAAGTCCAGGGCGATGCCAATGGCCCCGACGGCACCCATCTCGACTACGTGCACGAGATCGAGCGCTCCTACCAGCGCCGCATCGAAGACATCCTCACGCCGCTGCTCGGCAGCCAGAACGTGCATGCGCAAGTGGTCGCCCAGGTGGATTTTTCCAGTCGTGAAAGCACCGCCGAACGTTATGCGCCCAATCAAAATACCAACGAAGCCGCGGTGCGCAGCAAACAGACCTCCGAACATGTGGTGGACGGCAACGATGCCGGGCGCGGCGTGCCCGGCGCACTGACCAACTCGCCGCCCAACACGCCCGCGCCGACCAAGGCCAATGCGCCCACACCCGCAGGCGGTACGCCGGCGACCACCGAGGCGAAAAACGCCAAGAGCGCCACCCAAAGCGAGCACATGATCAACTACGAGGTCGACCGCAACGTCGAACACGTCAAGTCGAGCCTGGGCACGGTCCAGCGCCTGACCACTGCGGTCGTGGTCAACTACCGCACCGTGCTCAAGGACGGCGTCACCAGCACCGAGCCGTTGAGCAAGGAAGAACTGGATAACATCAACAACCTGGTGCGCCAGGCCATGGGCTTTACCGAAAGCCGGGGTGATGGCCTGCAAGTGATCAACAGCCCGTTCGTCAGCGAAGACATTTCGAGCACCGAGCAACCGTGGTGGAAAACCCCCGAGGCCTACAACCTGTTGAGCAGTGGCCTGCGTTACTTGCTGGTGATCCTTGCCGCGCTGGCGCTGTGGTGGTGGGTATTGCGTCCGATGCAGAAACGCAACGCCCATCATCAGGCGCAAATGCTCGCAGCCACTGCCGAGCCGGGCACCGCACTGGTGCCGACCAGCAGCAGTACCGCCATGGTCGTCGCCGCTGGAGAAAACGCGCCGCACACCTTGCCGCGCAAGTCGGCGGTGTACGAACAGAACATGCAAAGCCTGCAACAGATTGCCGCTGAAGACCCGCGTCTGGTGGCCATGATCGTGCGCGGATGGATGAAGAAAAATGACTAACAAAATGACCGGCTCGCGCCGCAGTGCGATCTTGCTGCTGTCGTTGGATGCCGACAGCGCGGCGGAAGTCTTCAAGTTCTTGCCCAGCACCGATGTAGAAGCCATCAGCATGGAAATGGCGCGCCTGAGCCAGGTGTCCCACGAAGAAATGCGCCTGGTGCTGGAAGAGTTCATGGACGAGACCGACCAATACGCGGCCATCAATATCCAGACCAGCGACCATATTCGTGCGGTGCTGACCAAGGCCTTGGGCAGCGAACGGGCCGCCAGCCTGATCGACGACATCCTCGAAAACACCAACACCGGTTCCGGCATCGACAAGCTCAACCTGATGGAAGCCTCGATGGTGGCCGAGATGATTCGCGACGAACACCCGCAGATCATCGCCACCATCCTCGTGCACCTGGAGCGCCATCAAGCGTCGGACATCCTGCAATTGCTGCCGGACCGCCTGCGCAACGACATCATCCTGCGTATCGCCACCTTCAGCGGTGTACAGCCGGTGGCGTTGCAGGAACTGACCGAAGTGTTGGGCGTGATGCTCGACGGCCAAAGCCTCAAGCGCAGCAAAATGGGCGGCGTGAGGACGGCGGCAGAAATCCTCAACCTGATGAGTTCGGCCCACGAAGAGCTGGCCATCGGCACCGTGCGCGAACACAGCGACGACCTGGCGCAGAAGATCCTCGACGAGATGTTCCTGTTCGAAAACCTGATCGACGTGGACGACCGGGGTATCCAGACCCTGCTGCAACAGGTCGACCAGAACTCCCTGGCCATCGCCCTCAAGGGCTCGCCGCCGGCACTGCTCGAACGCTTTCTGCACAACATGTCCCAGCGTGCCGGGCAGTTGTTCCGCGAAGACATGGAAGCGCGCGGGCCGATCCGCATGTCGCAGATCGAAACCGAACAGAAGGCCATCCTCGCAGTGGTGCGGCGTTTGTCCGACAGCGGCGATATCGTGACCGCGCGCGGTAACGACACCTATGTCTGAGCGCTGGCAGCCCTGGCAGATGGACCCGTTGGGCAGCCCGGCGTTGCCCAGCGACGACCCCCAGACCACCCATCGCGAACGCCTGCGCAAGCAAGCCTTCCAGCACAAGCTGGAAATGCAGGTACTGCGGGAAAAAACCATCGCCGACGCCCACCAACTCGGGCATGCCCAGGGCGTGGAGAAGGGTTATGCACAGGGCCTGGACGAAGGTCGCCAGGCCGCAGCGGTGGAATTGCAGCAACAGGTGGTGCACACCCTGCAACCCTTGCTGGCGCTGTGCCGCAACTTCGAAGAAGCCCTCAAGTCGATGGACCAGCACATCGCCCATCAACTGGTGCGCATTGCCCTGGACGCCGCCCGGCAATTGGCCGGCGAGGCGCTGAGCGCCCAGCCGGAGCAGGTGCTGACGCGGGTGCAGAGCATGCTCGACAGCGACCTGGAGCTCACCGGCAAGCCCAAGCTGTGGCTTAACCCTCAGGATTTGCAGCGTGTGCAGGACAGCCTTGGCGAACAGATCGACGCCGCGGGCTGGACCCTGCAGGCGGACGCCTCCATGCTCCCCGGCGGTTGCCGCGTGGCCAGCGCCAGCGGTGAGCTGGACGCCACACGGTCGTCGCGTCTGGACCTGCTGTATCGCAGCGTCGAGCGCACGCTGGATGAATTGCCGTGAACCCCCATAGCGCCCGTTGGAGCCGGGTGTTGGACGCCTGCCAGGGCAAGCCCCTACAGATCGCGGCGTACCTGCGCAGCGGGCGCATTACCCGCGCCACCGGTATGGTGCTGGAAGCCGTGGGCCTGCGCCTGCCGCTGGGCGCGGCGTGCCGTATTGAACTCACCGATGTGTTTGCCGAAGCCGAAGTGGTCGGTTTTGCTGGCGAAACCCTGTACCTGATGCCCTTGGTGGAAATCCACGGCCTGCAACCGGGCGCGCGGGTATTCGCTGCGGACGAAGGCGATGGCAACCGCAGTTTCCCCCTCGGCATGGGGTTGCTGGGGCGCGTGCTCGACAGCGGCGGCCAGCCATTGGACGGGCGCGGCCCGCTGCTGGGCGCCCACCATGCCGGCTTGCACACCCAGCCGCTCAACCCACTCAAGCGGGCGCCGATCGATCGTCAGATCGACGTGGGCATCCGTGCCATCAACGCGTTGCTCTGCGTGGGCCGAGGCCAGCGCCTGGGGCTGTTTGCCGGTTCCGGCGTGGGCAAGTCGGTATTGCTCGGCATGATGGCGCGCTACACCCAGGCCGATGTGATCGTGGTGGGGTTGATCGGCGAGCGGGGCCGCGAGGTGCAGGACTTTATCGACAATATCCTCGGTGAAGAGGGGTTGCGCCGTTCGGTGGTGGTCGCCGCGCCTGCAGACACTTCGCCGCTGCAACGCTTGCAGGGCGCGCTGTATGCCACACGGGTGGCCGAGGATTTTCGCGAGCAGGGCAAGGACGTGCTGTTGATCATGGACTCCCTGACCCGCTACGCCATGGCCCAGCGCGAAATCGCCCTGGCGGTGGGCGAGCCGCCGGCCACCAAAGGTTATCCGCCGTCGGTGTTCGCCAAATTGCCCAAGCTGGTGGAGCGCACCGGCAATGGCCCGCCTGGTGGTGGCTCGATCACCGCGTTCTACACCGTACTCAGCGAAGGCGATGACCAGCAGGACCCGATTGCCGACTCGGCGCGGGCGATTCTCGACGGGCATATCGTGCTGTCGCGCCACCTGGCCGAAAGCGGGCATTACCCGGCGATTGATATCGAGGCGTCGATCAGCCGGGCCATGACCGCCATCGCCAGCGATGCCCAGCGGCGCAAGGCCAATCAGCTCAAGCAATCGTTGTCCCGCTACCAGCGCAATCGCGACCTGATCAGCGTTGGCGCTTATACCCAGGGCCACGACCTGCAACTGGACCGGGCCGTGGGCTTGTACCCGCATATCGAGCGCTTCCTGCAACAGCGCATCGACGACCGCGCCAGCGTCGACGAAACCCTGCAGGGCCTCAACCTGTTGTTCCCGGGCAACTGACCTTTTCGAGTAACCACCGATGGCGAATCAATCCCTGCACCTGTTGATCGAAATGGCCTCCCAGGCCCGCGATGTCGCGGCCCGCGCCCTGGCACAGAGCCGCGCTGCCGAGCAGCAGGTGATCAACCAGTTGCGCACCCTCGACCAGTACCAGCAGGAATACCGCCAGAACCTGCAACTGGAACTGGCCAAGGACGGCATGAGCCCGTCGGCACTCACCAACTACCGCGGTTTTTTGCAGTCGCTGGAAGAGGCGGTGGCGCGCGCGCAAAAGAGCCTGGAGCGGCACCGCAAACAGGTGGCGCATCACCAACTCACGTGGATGGCGCAGTGGCGCAAGGTCAGTTCGATTGAGGCGTTGCTGGACCGGCGCGCCCAACAGGAACAGGTGCGCGTCGGGCGAATGGAACAGCGTCAGTCCGATGAAATGGCCAGCCAATTACGCCGCCGGGCGGCGGCGTTGCCTTCCTCCCTTGATAGCGGCCTTTAAGGAACAGCATGGATATTCTCGCGACGTTAATGCCCCAGGCCACCGCGCCGGTGCAGGCCAGTGCGCCTGTCACCGATACGCCGATTGCGTTGGCCGAGTCGTTTTCGGCGGTGCTGAGCCAGGTGACGGCGGACGTGCCGCAGCCGCTGCCGGTGGCGACGCCGCAGCTTGCTGAACCTGTCGAGGTGCCCGCGCCCGTGGTCATGCAGCCTCTGCCGGTGGTAGAGGAAGAGACGCCATTGCCGGATGAAGTGTTGAGTGTTTTGCCCGAGGAACTTGTGGCCGAAGTCGACGTGCCCAAACCCACAATCAAGTCCGACAGCACCCTGGATGATATCCGCCAGCGCATGGCCCTGATTGAAAGCGCCGGTCAGTCGGATACGGCGTCGGTGATCGTTGTACCGCCGATCCCGGTGAGTGTGCCGGTGCCGGTCAGCAGTGCGCCGGAAGAACCGTCCCCCGTGATCAGCAGCGCACCGGTCCACACCCAAAGCCTGCCCGTAGTTGATGATGAGCCGGACGACGCCATTGATCCTGTGGACTCAGCCGACACGCTGCCAACCCTGGTCGCGACCATCGCCGACAGCGTGCCTACCGTGCAGGCGCACACCGACGACCGCCAACCCGACAGCCAGCCTGATCCCCAAACCGTATTCAGCCTTGCTCCGACCTCGTTCACGCCACCTCCCGCTGACAACGTGGCGAGCACTGGCCTGGCTCTCACCGCCGCCATCGGCAGCACCGATTGGGCCGCCGACCTGGGCCAGCAGATGGTCGACATGGTCACCCGTGGCGACCAGCAAGTGGACCTGCGCCTGCACCCCGCCGAATTGGGGCCGTTGTCCATCAGCCTCAACCTGAATGACGGCACCACCCAGGCGCAGTTCCAGGTGGCGCATGCTTCGGTGCGTGTGGCGGTGGAGCAGGCGTTGCCACAGTTGCGCGAAGCGCTGGCCAGCCAAGGCATCGCACTGGGGCAGGCGTCGGTCAGCGACCAGTCTTCGCGCCAGCAATCCCAGCGGGATCCGCAACCTCAGTCGGCCAGCGCGCCGGTGAATCGCATCGAACCGACAGCCGTGCAGCCCGTGGTGTTGAGCGGATCGGCGGTGGACCTGTACGTCTGAATCCCAAATCAAAACAGCGAGATACCGCCGTTAGCCTGGTCTTATCGCGCCATGGGCGGGGCAGGGCGGTGGTCATACTTGAGCCCTGCCTAACCGCTTTCCTTTATTCGATGGTGTCCGCCCATGACCACCTCCCGTAAAACCCCGTGGCTCTTGATTCTGTTAGTGGCGCTGGTCGTCGTGGCGGGCAGCAGCGCCGGCACCTACGTGTACATCAGCCAGAACGCCCAAGCCGATGACGCGCCCAAGCCTGAGCCAAAACCCCAGGCGCCACGGCTGGTGACCATCGCGCCGATGACCGTCAACCTGGTCAACGAACGTGATGAGCAGAGCCTGCTGTATGTGGGCTTTGCCCTGGAAGTGGCGGACGACGCCACCCAGGCCCAATTGCAGGACTATATGCCGCAAGTGCGCAGCCAATTGCTGACCTTGTTGAGCGGGCAGAACACCTCGCAAGTGATCACCCCTCAGGGCAAGGCCGCGCTCGCCGCCCGCATTCTCGACACCCTCAAGCAACCCTTGGCGCCGCAGCAGCCTGAACCTGCGGTGCTGCGCGTGCTGTACACCGACTTTATCGTGCAGTAACCCATGGCCATTGACGATTTGCTCTCCCAGGACGAGATCGACATGCTGCTTCGCGGCAGCGACGAAACCGACGCCGCCCACGAAGAAGCCGGCACCCTGGACGCCTCGCGGGTGCGCCCCTACGACCCGGCGACCCAGCATCGGGTGATCCATGAGCGCTTGCATGCGCTGGATATCATCAACGAACGCTTCGCCCGTTATTTCCGCATGGCGCTGTTCAACCTGATCCGGCGCAGCATCGATATCACTGTCAAAAGCGTGCGCTATCAGAGCTACAGCGAATTCTCGATGCACATGCCGATGCCCACCAATATCAACCTGCTGGCGATGAAACCGCTGCGCGGCACGGCGCTGGTGGTGTTCCCGCCGGCGGTGGTGTTCATGGTGGTGGACAACCTGTTCGGCGGCGACGGACGCTTTGTGACCAAGTCCGAAGGCCGCGAGTTCACCCACACCGAGCAGCGCATCATTCGCCGTTTGTTGGGGCTGTCGGTGGACGCCTACAAAGACGCCTGGAAGTCGGTGTACCCGCTGGACATCGAATACCTGCGTTCAGAGATGCAGGCCAAGTTCGCCAATATCACCAGCTCGCCGAATGAAATCGTGGTGAATGCCACCTTCCACCTGGAGGTGGGCAACCTCTCCAGTGACTTCAACATCGTGATCCCGTACCTGATGATCGAGCCGATGCGCCAGTTGCTCAACGGCCCGCTCACGGACACCAACCCGGAAGAAGAGCGCAACTGGAACAAGCGCATGGCCGGTGAGATCACCCATTCGGAAATCGAGCTGATCGCCGACTTTGTCGAAATGGACGCCCGCGTGGGGCAGGTCATGGCGCTCAAGGTGGGCGACGTGTTGCCCATCGAACTGCCCGACCTCATCAATGCGCGGGTCGACGGCGTGCCGGTCATGACCTGTGAATACGGCAGCCAGAACGGCCAGCGCGCGTTGCTGGTGAAGGACCTGGTCGACCATTCCCTGAGCCTTTCTTCCTCTTCTACCAGCCGATTCGTGAAGGGCCACGTGTCCACTGCCAAGGATTCCGAGCATGACTGATTCAAACACCACCCCGCCCGAAGCGCCGGATGAATGGGCCGATGCCCTGGCCGAACAGACCATCGCCGAAGGTGCGGACGACGATCCGTGGGCGATTGCGCTGGCTGAGCAAGAGGCTGCCGAGGTGACGGAAAATCCGGCGCCGAGCGTGGGTTCGAGCGTGTTCAAGCCGTTGCCGACACCCCAGCCTGCCGCCGCTGCGCGGGAGCTGGAAATGATCATGGATATCCCGGTCAAACTCAGCGTGGAGCTGGGCCGTACGCGCATCACCATCAAGCAACTGCTGGAACTGGCCCAAGGCTCAGTGCTGGCGCTGGACGGCCTGGCGGGTGAGCCGATGGACATCCTGATCAACAGCTACCTGATCGCCCAGGGCGAAGTGGTGGTGGTGGATGACAAGTACGGTATTCGTATCACTGAAATCATCACGCCGTCCGAGCGTGTGCAAAAGCTCAACCGATGAGTGCTGCCCTCGGCGTGCCCGATGACAGCGTGATGAACCTGGCATTGCTCGGCAAAACCAGCCTGGCGCTGGTGGTGGTACTGGTGTGTGTGCTGGGCTGCGGCTGGCTGGCGCGCCGGGTCGGTACGCGCCCGTTGAGTCCCGGCAAACTGTTGCGGGTGGTCAGCAGTACCGGGGTGGGCCAGCGCGAGAAAGTCGTGATCGTCGAAGTGCGTGGTCAGTGGCTGGTATTAGGCGTGACACCGCAGCAAGTCACCGCGCTGGCGCAGATGGATGCGCCAGAGCCCGAGCCAGAAGCAGTCGTCGTGCCGGGCGATAACTTTTCCGAACGCTTGGCTATGGCGTTGAAACATAACTTCAAGCGCAAGGGGCGCTCATCATGACCGGCATGGAAGGCCTCAGCGCCTTCACCGGCCAGGCGGGCGGCCAGCAATGGTCGCTGAGCCTGCAAACCCTGCTGCTGCTCAGCGCCATGGCTTTTTTGCCGGCGATCCTGCTGATGATGACCGGCTTCACGCGCATCATCATTGTGCTGGGCTTGCTGCGCACGGCCATCGGCACCACCTCGGCGCCGCCCAACCAGGTGTTGCTGGGGCTGTCGCTGTTCCTGACCTTTTTTGTGATGTCGCCGACCCTGGATCAGGCTTACAAAACCGCGTGGCAACCGTTCTCCAAGGATGAGATCACGGTGGAGCAGTTTCTCGACAAGGGCAGCCTGCCGTTTCGAAAATTCATGCTGACCCAGACCCGCCAGGGCGACCTCGCCTTGTTCGCGCGACTGGCGCAGATCGATGACTTGCAGGGCCCCGAAGACGTGCCCATGCGCGTGTTGTTGCCGTCGTTTGTCACCAGCGAGTTGAAGACCGCGTTCCAGGCCGGGTTCACCATCTTTATCCCGTTCCTGATCATCGACCTGGTGGTCGCGAGCGTGCTGATGGCGCTGGGCATGATGATGGTGCCGCCGTCGACCATTTCGCTGCCGTTCAAGCTGATGCTGTTTGTGCTGGTGGACGGCTGGCAATTGCTGCTGGGCTCCCTGGCGCAGAGTTTCTACACCTGATGAGGACGCCTTGATGACACCGGAAATGGTCATGGACCTGGCCTACAAGGGCATGCGCATGAGCATGATCGTGGCCGCGCCCGTGTTGTTCGTGACGCTGTTTATCGGCCTGCTGGTGAGCCTGTTCCAGGCCGCCACGCAGATCAACGAGTCCACCTTGTCGTTTATCCCCAAGATCATCGGCGTGTGCGTGGTGTTGGTGATCGCAGGTCCTGTGATCATGGAAATGCTGGTGGACTACACCCGCGCGCTGTTCACCAGCCTGCCCACGTTGATCGGCTGACCTGCGTTGATCGAGGTCAGTTCGGCGCAGTTGCAACTGTGGCTTACCAGCTTTTTCTGGCCGTTCTGCCGGGTGCTGGCGTACCTGATGAGCGACCCGATCCTGGGGCATAAAAACGTCTCCAGTCAGGTCAAGGTTGGCCTGGCGATGTTGTTGGCGTTTTTATTGGCACCCAATCTGCCGCCGCTGCCGGATGTGCCGTTGTTCTCCTGGCCGGGGCTTGGGGTGATCGTGGAACAAGTGCTGATCGGCATGGCGCTGGGCATGGTCATGCGCGTGACCCTGGCGGTGGTGGAGATGGCCGGGGATATCTGCGGCATGCAGATGGGCTTGGCGTTCGCCACGTTCTTTTCGGCCGATACCGCCACCAATAGCCAGGTGTTGTCGCGCTACCTGGGCATGATCACCATCCTGATGTTTCTGGCGCTGGACGGGCATTTGATGGTGCTGGAGTTGCTGGCGAACACCTTCAAGGTTTTACCGATTGGCAACCTGCACTTTGATCCGAATGCCTGGAACCTGATCGCCCGCTACGGCAGCACGATCTACCTCACGGGTCTGTTATTGGCGCTGCCGATGGTGGCCACGTTGCTGATCATCAACCTGGCCATGGGCATTCTCAACCGGGTATCGCCGCAATTGACGGTGTTCTCGGTAGGCTTCCCCCTGACCCTCACCGTGGGCCTGGGTTTGCTGATGGTGGTGATGGGGGACATGGGGCAGTTTTTGGCCGGTTTGCTCACCAACTCCCTGCGATTCATGCAGTACCTGACTGATAGCATGGCACTGCCTTGACTTGTAAACCGGGTCAAATGTGGGAGGGGGCTTGCCCCCGATGAGGGTGTATCAGCTACAGATGTGCTGACAGACACACCGCCATCGGGGGCAAGTCGAATCGTCGCACCGCCCCT
>NZ_QUZT01000037.1 GCF_004682045.1 Pseudomonas nabeulensis | reverse complement strand
GAAAGCCGCTCATCTGCTGTTTCCTTAACTGACAAGCATTAGGGCTTGCCCCCGATGACTGAGTGTCAGCCGCCACACAGGCAAGCTGACCCACCGCCATCGGGAGCAAGCTCCCTCCCACATTTGGACGTGTGCCGGGCCAGGAAACCCAGTGCACCTTCAATCCCTGTGGGAGGGGGCTTGCCCCCGATGACTGAGTGTCAGCCGCCACACAGGCAAGCTGACCCACCGCCATCGGGAGCAAGCCCCCTCCCACAGTTGGTTCTGTGACGGGCCGGGATTCTCAACCGGTATAACGCAGGGTCTCCCGCAACAACGTAAACGCCGGCGAACTCTGCCGGCGACTCGGGTAGTACAAGTGATACCCGGAAAACGGTTCGCACCAATCTTCCAGCACGCGTACCAACCGACCTTGCGCCACATGCTCAAGCACCACGTCTTCGGGCATGAAGGCCAGCCCCAAACCCTGGAGCGCCGCCTGTAGGCGCATGGCGATGGTGTTGAAGACCATCTGGCCTTCGACGCGCACGTTCACTTCCTGCCCGTTCTTTTCGAATTCCCAGGCATACAACCCGCCGTGGGTCGGCATGCGCAGGGTGATGCAGTTGTGGGCCATTAGGTCATTGGGGATCTTCGGCGCAGCGTGGCGTGCGAAATACGCTGGCGACCCCACCACCGCCATGCGCATTTCCGGCCCGATACGCATCGCGATCATGTCCTTGGCCACTTGCTCACCCAAGCGCACCCCGGCATCAAAACCCTGCGCGACGATATCGGTGAAGCCGTAGTCGACGATGATCTCGATACTGAGGTCTGGATTATCCGGCAGCAGTTTGCCCAGCGCCGGATGCAACACGCTGATCGCACAATGCTCGCCCGCCGTGATGCGCAGCTTGCCCATCGGCTTGTCGCGGTATTCGCTGAGCAAGGCCAGTTCGCTGTCGATCTCCTCGAAGCGCGGCGCGATCACCCGCAGCAGGTGCTCCCCGGCCTCGGTCGCCGAAACACTGCGGGTCGTGCGCGCCAGCAGGCGTACGCCGAGGCGCTCTTCCAACTGGCGCATGGCGCGACTCAGGGCCGGTTGGGACATGCCGAGGCGGGCAGCGGCGCGGGTGAAGCTGCGCTCCTGGGCCACGATGGCGAAGATTGCCAGCTGGTCGTAGCGTTCAGTGGTCATTGATGCGCCTTTGGTATAAACAGAAGGTGATTATGCCTACTGTATGACGCTCTGAACGAGCAGGAGGTAAACGATTTTGTCTTCTTCGACCGAAGGGCGCCGCGACAGGTGGCGGTCTTTTGCCGCCGATACGCTGGCGTTGATCATATTTTTTACGGTGACCGGCATCCTCAATGAGCGCTACATCGCCGGGATGGGCTGGGACCAGGTGTTGCACGCGCGGATGCTGGGGGCAGGGCTGATGGTGCTGTCCGGACGACCCTATGGGCTCTGGCGTGATTGGATCATGGGATTTGCCAGTGCAAGCAGGCGCTCACAATTGCTGTGGGATTCCCTCGCGCTGGTGAGTTTCCAGGTGCCGATCTATGCCGGCATCCTGGCAATCAGCGGCGCCAACGCCGCCGAAGTGTTGCACGGCACAGTGGGTGTGACGGTCATCATGTTGACCCTTGGACGGCCCTATGGCGCGTTCCTCAATTTTGTCCGAGCGAGGTTTGGCTTGCCGGCCGGCGGGGACAAGCCAATGTCGTTGAATAGCTGATCAGAAGCTGTACTTGGCCGTCACACCAAAGCTGCGCGGGTTGCCGTAGGTATCGGTAGCACCCCAGGTCGGGCTGGTGCCAATGGCGGAGTAGTAAGTGCGGTCGAAGATGTTGTTCGCATTCACTTGCAGGTCCAGATTTTTGTTCACCTGATAACCCGCCATCAAGTCCGCGACCGCATAGCTGCCTTGCTCCAGGCGATAGCTGCCACCGTTGGCGAGGGTGACGTCGTTATACATGCGGCTCTGCCAGTAGACGTTGCCACCGATGCGCAGTTTTTCCAGGGGGCCCTGGAAGCGGTACGCAGTTGTGAGCTTGAACAGGCGCTCCGGGGTGTCGGTGTCGAAGCGCTGGTTGTCGTTGGCGGGGTTGGTGTCCTTGATGTAATGGGCGCGGGTGTAGGTAAACCCACCGCCGACTTGCCAGTTTTCGGTGACGGCGCCTTGCAGTTCCAGGTCGATACCCTGGCTGCGCACCAGGCCGGAGGCTTCGTAGCAGGTGAGTTCCGGGCAGCCCAGTTGGGTGGCGGCTTCGGTGGCGCGGTTTTTCTGGTCGATCTGGAACACCGCCAGGCTGGCGTTGAGAGCGCCATTGAAGTATTCGCCCTTGATGCCCACTTCGTAGTTTTCGCCGACGATGGGTTCCAGCACTTTGCCCGACAGGTCCTTGCTGCTTTGTGGGGTGAAGATGTCGGTGTAGCTGGCGTAGACCGAGTATTGATCGTTCAAGTCGTAGATCACGCCGGCATAGCGGGTGAGGTTGCGGGTGACCTTGTAGTCGCCGTCGCCTTGGCGGTCATCGTAGTCATACCAGTCGACACGGGCGCCGAGGATGACCTTGAGCGGGTCGGCCAGGTTCAGGCGCGTGGTCAGGTAAACGCCGTCCTGAGTGGTAATGCTATGGCTCTTGCCGTCACGGGTGAAGTTGGGCTTGGCACCGTTGAGCGGGTAGTTGGTGTCGTAGGGCGCGTACTCCTTGGAGGTGGCGTCGTAGATGCGCTTGCTGGTGCCGACCACCACTTCATGGGTGCGGCCGAAGGCTTCGACCGGGCCGCTGGCGAAGGTGTCGAAGGCGTACTGTTTGTCATCCTGGTGGGACTGGTAGGCGGTACGTGCGAGAGTGGTTTCATAGCGGGATTGATAGGTGCCCGTGAACACGCCATCCAATTGGGACGAGGAACCGGCGACGTGAAGCTTCCAGCCGTTGTCGAAACGGTGTTCAAGTTCACCGAACACCGTGTCGATGGTCAGCTTCTTGTTTTCCCAATCACTGCCGGGGTTGGTGGAGCGGGGCAGGTTGAGGTGATGACCGTCGGTGCCTAGGGGCAGGCCGCCCCAGAACAGGTTGGTCTGGTCTTCCTGGCGCGAGAAGCCCAGGGTGGCGGTGGTGTCTTCGTTCAGGTCTGCCTCGCCGATGGCGTAGAACAGGCCGTGATCGCTTTCTTCACCGTCACGGAAACTGTTGGCATCGCCGTATGAACCCACCACGCGGCCACGTACCGTACCGCTGTCATTGAGCGCGCTGGAAGCGTCGAACTCACCGCGATAGTCGTCCCAGCTACCGGCGGCGCCAGTGATGGACACCTGGGGCGTCGCGGTAGGGCGCTTGCGCACAAAGTTGATCGCAGCCGATGGGTTGCCGGCGCCGGTGACCAAGCCCGTAGCACCACGAATCACTTCCACACGGTCAAACATCGCCAGGTTCGGCTGCACGCTGTTGCTGTAGCCGGAATAGCTGCTGGGCAGGCCGTCGAACATCATGTTGTCGATGTCAAAACCACGGGAGCTGTAGGTTTGTCGCCCAGGGCCGCTGGCCTGGCTGAGGAACAGGCCGGGGGTGTTCTTGACCACATCATTGACGCTGGTCATGGCCTGGTCGTCCATGCGCTGGCGGGTGATCACGGTGACAGCCTGGGGTGTTTCGCGCATGGTCAGCGGCAGTTTGGTTGCAGTGGCCATCTCGCCGGTGGTGTAGGACTGCGTACCCTCTGTGGTTTCGCCCAGTTGCTGGCCGGAGATCTCGGTGGCTCCCAGTTCGAGCGTGGCCGCAGGCTGTTCGATGTCGGCGGCGAAGGCCGCTTGTGACGTTGCAAGACAGATAGCCATGGCCATCAAACTGGGTGAAAAACCTTTACCGCCGTGTTGTTGCACAGACATGGAACGTACTCTCCCCGAACGCCGTCCCTGGCGAATAATAAAAGTGTTGATAATTATTCGCATCAGTGTGACAGAACGTTTCCAGGCAAAAAAGCCTTTAGGGAGAATTGGTTAACGAAATTTTCACATTGAGGAGGGTGGGCAAATTGCCATGTTTACGCGAAAGGCGGCGCTACATGAAAAACGCGGTGGTCCAGTTACCCCGGACCACCGCGCTCTGTTCTGATAAACGAGATGGCGATCAGGGCGCCAACTTGGTGAACACGTAATCACGATCCTTCACTAACGCCTGATGGCATGCAAAGCAGGTCTGATGCTGCGCTTCATCCGCCGGCTTGCCATTGATAAATCGCCCGAAACCCCAGCCACCGGTGGACGCGTATTTCTTCGAGTCCTTGACCATGAACTGCACCGTGGTGGCCGCGCCAGGGATCGACGCGGTCTTGAACTCCGGCGACGGTTCATGTTTCCACGCCAGCTTGGCCAATACGGTGCCGTCGGGGAAGGGTAGCTTGCCTTCCCGGTAGGCCTTTAATGCGGCGCTGTTGCCCAGCACCACACGCAGTTCGTTCAGCGGGTCAGCTTCCTGGGCGGGCGCCACCAGTTCCCATTGGCGGTAGCCATCGGGAATGGTCACGCCGTAGATCGGCGACGCGGCGCTGTCGGCGAACACGAGGGGGCTGGCAGCACTCGCCAGGGCCAATGCGGCCATGCACAGGCGCTTCATCACAACTTATCCGCGTCGATAATCGCCTTGGCAAACGCCTCGGGCGCTTCTTGCGGCAGGTTGTGGCCGATGCCGCCGTTGATCAGGCGGAACTCGTATTTGCCGGTAAACCGCTTGGCGTAGTCCTCGGGCGCCGGGTGCGGTGCGCCGTTGGCGTCGCCTTCCAGGGTGATGGTCGGCACGCCGATGGACGGGGCCTGAGCGAGTTTCTGCTCCAACGGCTCGTATTGGCTTTCACCCTGGACCAGACCCAGGCGCCAGCGGTAGTTGAACACGGTGATCGCGACGTGATCCGGGTTCTGCAGGCCCTTGGCGCTGCGGTCGAAGGTGGCGTCGTCGAACTTCCATTGGGGCGAAGCGGTTTGCCAGATCAGCTTGGCAAAGTCGTGGGTGTTTTTCTGGTAACCGGCGGCGCCACGGTCGGTGGCGAAGTAAAACTGGTACCACCACTGCAATTCGGCCTTGGGCGGCAGGGGGTTCTTGCCTGCGGCCTGGTTGCCGATCAGGTAGCCGCTGACCGACACCAGCGCCTTGACCCGCTCCGGCCACAGCGCCGAAACGATGTCCGCCGAGCGCGCGCCCCAGTCGTAGCCGCCCAGCACGGCTTGCTTGATGTTCAGCGCGTCCATGAAGTCGATCACGTCGCTGGCCAGCGCTGCGGGTTGGCCGTTGCGCGGGGTTTTCGCCGAGAGGAAATGGGTGTCGCCATAGCCACGGGCGTAAGGGATCAATACGCGATAACCCTTGGCCGCCAGCAACGGCGCAACCTTGGCGTAGCTGTCGATATCGTAGGGCCAGCCGTGCAGCAGGATCACCGCTTGGCCGTTGGCCGGGCCGACTTCGGCGTAAGCCACATCCAACAGCCCGGCCTTGACGTGCTTGAGCGCACCGAAGGCCGATTGGCTCACGGGGGCCGGAACATTGATCTCGGGCATCTCGGCGCTGGCCATGCCCATGACACCGAACTGCAACAAAGCAAAGGCCAGGAAAAGTGGGCGTTTGGAGCGGCGATTCAACTGAGCGTGCATGGCGAGCCTCCTGTGGCTTGATGTGTGCCTGGCTCACAGTTGAACGCGGTGCTGTATCTGCTCTGTTTCAAAAAAGTGGTTGGGTTAAAGCTTTCTGTATCGCAGTGGCAACTGTACACACTGCGATACAAAGGCTCGGTCAGAACTCCATTCTCAAACCCACCGTGCCCTGGCGGCCGTTGAAGGCGTTGCTGTCCAGATTGCGGTTGTAGCCCACTTCGCTGTACAGGCTGATGCCTGGGGCCACCTTGAGGCTGGCGCCGAGACTCACGTTCAGCGTGGTGGACTTTTGCTCGGTGTCGATATCGGTGACGTCGGCAAAGGTCACCGTGTTTTTCCCGCCAGCGGTGTGCCAGACGTTGGCGCGGGCATAGGGTTGCAGTGGCATTCCGCTGACCTGGTAGGCACCGCTCAGGCGCACGCCGAGGCGGGTGGTAAGGGCTGTGTCTGCGTTGTATGACACATCCGAGACGCCGTCATTCTGCCTGTCCAGTTTGGTCTTGCTCACGATCAGCTGGGCCTGGGGTTCGATTTTCCAGTTCGGTGTCAGCGGGAATGGCCAGCCTACTTCCGCTGATGCGGCCAGGTTGTGCCCGCGGGTTTTCATCTTCACGCCGTCGTTCGAGTCGTTGTGACCGCTCAGGCGTGTGCCCATCACGACCAGGTCGAGGTAGGCCCGGCTGGGGTTGATCAGTGTCCAGTACATGCCCAGGCTGTCGCTGCGCAGGGTCGTGCTGCCGGCATCCTTGTTCTGCCAGCCACCGTTGAATCCTTTGATGTCACCCCTCAGGCGGCTATGGCCCACGAAGAACCCGATGCGCTGGGTCAGGCCGTTGTCCAGGGTGTTGGCAAACAGGTCAGTACCCACCTGGAATCCCGTGATGGAACTGTCCAGCGTAGGGTTCACCGTGCCGGCAAAACTTTGTCGACTATTGCTGCCGTAGACGCGGCCCCATCCCGCCGGGAACGCGCCCGTCTGTTGCTGTTGGCTCTGATCGCCCATGCGTTCGTGATAAGTGCCCAGCATCGCCTTGATTACCTGATCGGCAGCCGGAAACTGCGCTGCGTAGACCGGCACGCTCGCACGGTAGGTTGGAATCGGCCTGATGACCGGATTCGGTGGCAGGGGCGGTGTTCCCTCCACCGGTTTCGGAAGCGGCACGACAATCGTCGGGTCCGGCGGAATCGGTGGGGTGACCGGGACGGTGGAGCGCAGATAGTAGTTCTCGGCAGTGCCGGCAGTGACGCCGCCCTTGAACAGGAAGTAGTCGAATGCACCGGCCTTGACGGGCGCGGCCAGCGTAAAGGCGCTGGCGCTGCCGGTGGCGCCGTTGGTGGCCAGCACCACCTGAATACCGTCCTGTAACGTTGCTGCGCCCGTGCCTCCGAGGTTGGTGATGCTGATCCCGGTATTACCCCCGATCGTTCCCTGGCTGATCACCAGCTTATCGCTGGCTGAACCGTCAGCGCCGAGCACGGATTGCAGGGCGAGCGTGCCGCCAGTGCCGCTGTAGTTGCCATTGACGGTCAAGGTATCGGTAGCGATCGAACTGCCGGTGGTCATGTCAATCATGCCGCTGTTGTTCAGGGTCACCAACTGCCCGCTGGTGAATGGGCTGATGACGCCGGTGTTGACCAACAGTTTGCTGCTGCCACCCAGCGTCATGGTGCCTGTGCCCGTGCCTGCATCGCCCAAGACAAATGTGCCGCCGAGCGTGAAGGCGGCGTTATTTTGCAGGATCACGTTTTCCCAGTTGGTATAACGCCCCGGCGTGGTGGCCTGGGCATTATCGAACGTCAGCGTATCGGTGCCGACACCCCCGTCAATCAAAGGTGTGGACGCGAGGATGGATTCATTCAGGTTCTGTAGCAGAGCGGTATCGTTGTCTGGCCCCAGCAGGATAAAACCATGGATGGACCCGCCGCCGATCCAGCTGAAGATGTCATTGCCGTTGCCCGCGAGGATCTGACCGTTAACGGTTCCGCCGCTGATGGTGATGGTGTCGATTCCACTACTGGTGCTGATGTTGCCCCCAATATAGCTGGTGCCCGAGACCAGAATGATGTCTCTGCCAAGGCCGGTCACCAGGTTGCCGATAATCGTCCCGCCTCGCATATCGAACAGATTGTTATCCAGCTTCATATCGACGCGGCCGATGCTGCCGCCGGTCATCAAGGCATCGTCACCGTCCTCGAAGAACCCGGGAATGGTGCCCCCGCTCATTGAGAATTTGTCGTGGCCGTCGCCTTGGGATAACGAGGTAATGGTGCCCCCGCTCATCGAAAAAGTGTCGACACCGTCGCCCTGGCTGATCGCTCCGGCTTGTCCGCCGCTTATTTGCACCACATCGGCCCCAGAGCCTTGCAAAACCGGGGAATTTACCTGCCCTTGAAATAGACGAAAAATATTGGCCCCATCCCCCATGTTGACCCCACCTATACCGATGACCGCACCGGGCGTATTCAACTCAATCAAGTCGTTGCCGGCGCCATAGGTAACGCTTTGTACACTGCCGTTACCGGAAGGGAAGGTCAGGGTGTTGTTGCCTTGTAGGTCGACCAAGGCCCCACCTGCGCCGCTGGTGCAGGTGATCACGTCATCCCCGGCGGTAATTGTGTAAGGACACGCTTGTGCGCTGTCGGTCAACGTTGCCAGCCCTGCGCATACGGCAAGTGATAAGCCCAGGTAAGTCCACTCAAGCGCTTGTTTGTTCATTATCCGTCCTCGTCCGCTGCAACCCATGGCACCGGCCCCAGCAGCGGGCACGGTTCACACCATGGCAACAACGAACGCGATACGGATCAGGGAAAGCGGGTTACCTGTTCGAAAACACCGGCCAATGCAAAGGGTTGGCATGGCTTTCTCGACTGCACCTCAAGCGGCGCAGCGCTTTTTGCACCTTAGTCATAGGTTCAGCAGAGCGCTACTGTCAGAATTAACAGGTACAGACGAGTCAGGGGCTACGAAAGCACGATCTCATACGGTTCGCGCATGCGCTCCAGGAGTACTTGGGCGAGCATGGGTGGCAAGCCGATTTCGGGATCGCCCACCAACTGACTGGCGTACGCATGGGCCGCATGGAGCTTGCGCGCTACGCTCCAGGTGTCCAGGCGTACCTTGCGCGCCCGTTGCCAGGGAATCACTGCGCCGTCGCGGGCAGGCCAGTGCCAGGCCCAGATCGGTAACTCATACAGCTGCGCGCCCACCAGGCTGCAAGCCTTGGCGCTGGCGCGGCCGACCGTGTCATGGTCATCATTGCCATCGTGGCGCCAAGTGGAAAACACCACATCGCCAGGCTGCAGATAACGTGCAATGAACTGGCACAGTTGCGGCTCACGGGCGGCCAGGGCGTTGTCGCAAAAACCACCGCGTATCCATTTGAGGCTGTGCAACGGCATGCCCAGGCGACGCAGCGCTTCGGCACTTTCCTGGGGGCGCACCACGCTCAAGCGGCTGGCCGGCCATGCATGGGAGCCTGGATGGCTGGCGCTGCCGTCGGTGATGGAGATCAGTTGCAGCCGGTGTTCCAGGGTGCTGAGCAGTTGCAGCAAGCCGCCGCAGGCCAGCACCTCGTCACCGGGGTGAGGCGCGATGATCACCACGCGTGCACCCGGCGGCACAAGCGTGCTGGCCGCGATAGGGGGGATTTGCGCCAACTGCGGCGCGCTGTTCCAGATTTGCGCCGGGCCGCGGCGGCCGTCGCTTAACGAGGCAGGCTTCATGGGTGTCACGTCCTTGTCGAATGATGCGGGGTCGTACCCCGTTGACGGGACGACGCTCTTTTTTCCACCACAGGCTCCGCTGCGATGGTTGCGTGATAATCCAACCCTGGATTACCAGCAAGGCGTCCTGAGCATAGACAAGGTTTCGGCGCTTTTACATGAAACCACGGCGTTTTTTATGAAGCCTGCAACAGACTCCGCAAATAATCACCAAAACCACCTTGAGCCCGCGACGCCAATCGCGCACTGGTGACCACTTGCGGGCTGTGGCTCCAGGCAATGAGGGCGCCGCTGCGTTCCAGGTCGCGCACCAATTGCACATCTTCATGACACGCCAACGGCTCAAATCCTCCGGCCCGCACGTAGGCACCCGCACTGATGCCGAGGTTGGCACCATGGATGTGGCGATGACCGTCGTGAGCCTGATAGGCCTGGTGATAGCGAATCTGCGCTGCCGGGTCGAAGCCCTCGCTCCAGGCATCCACCGTCACGGTGCCGCACACGGCATCGGCTTCCAGCGCCAACTGCGCCACCAGCCAATCCGGGGCCACACGACTGTCGGCATCGGTGCACGAGATCCAGCGCGCGCCCTGGTTGAGCAGATGCCGTGCACCGACTCCGCGTACATGGCCCACATTGCGCACGTGCAGCTCCAGGCGCTCAACCGCAAAGGTCTGGGCAATCTCCGCACTGGCGTCGCTACAGCTGTCGAGTACCACCAGAATCTGCACCGGTTCGCCCAACAGGCCCGGATGATGAGCGGCAATCAACGCCGCTTCAAGGCACTCGCCCAGCAAGTCTTCTTCGTTATGCACCGGGATCAGAATGCCGATCATCGCAGGCCCTCTAAAGTGGCGACCGAGGTGCCGTCGCGGCCCCACAGGTCGAGAAGGAAGTCATCTTCGTGGTGCCTGGCCAACAGGGCCATATCCAGGCGCTCCTGGAGCATCTCGTGCACTTGCCCGGCCGTTTGTGGGCAACCTTCAATGGCCGGGCGCCAATGGCACGCCAGCACTTGCCCATCGTCGGCCAAGCTGTCCAGGGCCAGCTCAATCAGTCGACCCAGGTCGTCGCGGTCGAGGTAATAACACAGCTCACTCAGGACGATCAGATCGAACTGGCCCGTCGGCCATTGCGCGGGCAAACAGCTCTGCTGGACGTGCACGTGGGGAAAACCCAACAGACGGTTGCGCGCCAAACCCACGGCGGCTGCGGCGGTATCGCAGCACAGCAGCCGATCACAACGCGGCGCCAGCTCACAACTCAGCTCACCGTTGGCACAGCCCGGCTCGAACACCGAGGCATAGCGTGGCCGGGTGAGCATCGCCAGGGTCATGGCGCGTTTGCGGCGTTCATACCAGCGTTGGCGAAAGGCCCACGGGTCATCGTTACCGGCAAACAGTTGGTCGAAGTAGGGCGTGGTCACGCTCATGCAAACACCACCTCAAAAGGTTGCAGCAGGCGCTCGACCACATAGGGGGCCAGCACCGGTGGCAAGCCGATCTGCGGGTCGCCCTCCAATTGGCTGGCAAACGCATGAATGGCATGCCGCTTGCGGGCGATCGCTTCGCAGCTCAACGGGATTTTACGTGCGCGATGCCAGGGAACCTGGCGGTCTTCGGGGGTCGCCCAGTGCCAGGTCCACACGGGCAATTCATATAAGGTGGCGCCCACGGTCAGCGCGGCCAGGGCGCTGGCGCGACCGACAGCTTCGTGGTCACAGTGGCCGTCTTCGCGCCAGGTGGTGAACACCACATCCGTGGGTTTGAGGTGGTGCTGGATAAACGCAGCCAAGGCCTCCTCGCGCTCGGCGACCTTTGTGTCGGTAAAACCTGCGCGCAGCCATTTCACACTGTGCAGGGGCAGGCCAAGACGATGCAGCGCCTGGGCCGATTCCTGCGGACGCACCACGCTCAAACGTTCCACCGGCCAGCGTCGCGAGCCGGGGTGGCTGGCGCTGCCGTCGGTGACCGAGATCAGTTGGATCGGCCGGCCCAATGCGGCGAGGCCCTGCATAAGACCGCCACAACCGAGTATCTCGTCGTCCGGGTGTGGTGCGATGATGACCGCGCGATGGCCCTCGGGGACCAACTGTTCGACGCTGACCTGCGGCAGTTGCGCAATCTGCGTCGAAGCCTGCCAGCGATGCAACGGCGTGCCCTGGCCCACAATCGGATTGGGTTTCATAGTTGCCACCTCCCTGTGGAGTCGTCGGCCACCTGTTCACCCAGGGCGGCCAGGTCGCGCTCGGCATGACTCTGGCGCACGTACACCGGCAGGTCTGCCATCAACTGGGCGAAATGCGGGTCCTTGCAATAGGGGCCAGCCCCCACGGCGCGGCCAACATGGCGCATCACTTGTTCAACGGTATCCTCGATGCTGGCCCGAACTTGCTGGGCCAGTTGCCTGGCATCGGCCTTGGGGTCCTGGTCGACCTGTTCCGCACTCGCCCGCAGCACGCAAGCGGCACTGTTCAACGCGCTGTCGACGGCACCCAGATGGGCCAGCGCATGGGGTTCCGGGCGCTTGCTGCACTGTTCACGGAGCACTTCCGCCAGGCGCTGGGCCGCGCCATACCAGCACGCGGCGATGCCAACGCCGCCTTGCCAAAAACCAGGGCGTGCCAGGTAGTCGCCGGGGCTGCCGACCGCAATCCCACTGGCGCCCGCGAACACGACTTCGACACTGCCGGTGGCCGCCATGCCAACCGCCTGCCAACCGTCTTCGGTGACGGTAATGCCGGGTTGGTCCATCTGCACCGCCACCAACTGTTGGCGATCCTGCTCGTCCCACGCGGTCAATAGACCGTGGCTGACCACCGCCGCACCGGAGCACCAGGCCTTGCGCCCATCGAGTATCAAGCGCGGGCCTTCATGCCGAATGCGCACCTTCGCCGTCGGAGGTTCAGCCGCCCACATGCCCCAGGTACTGCCCAACGGCGGCAGCGGGCTGTGCAATTCGGCGATGATCGCCAGCGCGTCGGTATGGCCTTCGAACAGCTTGCACAAGCGCAGGTCATGCCCGGCGACCTGGGCCAGGCGGCTGAAGCGCTCCAACGTCTGCCCGCTGCCGGGCAGGGGCAGTTGGTCCAGGCCTTCCTCCTGAAGCGCCCTCAGGGCCTCGCCCAGGGCCTGCGTGTTCGCGTAACCCCGGTAGCCTTGAAGGAAGCCATGCAGTGCCATGTCATTCCTCTCCCTCATATTGCAGTTCGAACAATAGCAGCGAGCGACCGGTGACCGCATATTCGTGGTCGAACTCGAAACGTTCCTGGCCGCGCACCGAGGTTTGATTGGTGTCGACCATGCACGTCCAGAAGCCACCCTCGGGCACCGGCGGCAGGCGGAAATTGACCATGTCGTGGTGGGCGTTCACCACCAGCAACAAGGTGGCATCGGCACCGGGACGACGGATGCCGGTTTCCTGGGCGCGGCCATCCATCAACATGCCCAGGCAACGGCCATGGCTGTCTTGCCACTGCTCGATGGTCATCTCATTGCCGTCCGGCGCCAGCCAGGTAACGTCCTTCACGCCGATGTCTTCGTTGTAGTCACCCACCAGGAAGCGGCCACGGCGCAGGATCGGGTAGGTCAAACGCAACTTGATCAGGCGTTTCACAAACTTGAGCAGTGCCTTGCCGTCGTCGTCCAGGTCCCAGTTGACCCAACCGATTTCGCTGTCCTGGCAATAGGCGTTGTTGTTGCCATGCTGGGTGCGGGCGAACTCATCACCGGCGACGATCATCGGCGTACCTTGGGCCAACAGCAGCGTGGCGAAGAAATTGCGCATCTGGCGCAGGCGCAGCGCGTTGATTTCCGGGTCATCGGTGGGGCCTTCGACGCCGTGGTTCCACGATAGGTTGTTGTTGCTGCCGTCCTGGTTGTTCTCGTCGTTGGCTTCGTTGTGCTTATCGTTGTACGACACCAGGTCATGCAGGGTGAAACCGTCGTGGGCGGTGATGAAGTTCACCGAGCTGTATGGCCTGCGTCCACGGTGGTTGAACATCTCGCCCGAGGCGGTCATGCGTGCGGCGAAGTCGGCGAGTTGGCCGTCATCGCCTTTCCAGAAGGCGCGGACTGTGTCGCGGAAGCGGTCGTTCCATTCCACCCAGCCCGGCGGGAAATTACCCACCTGATAACCGCCAGGGCCGCAGTCCCACGGTTCGGCGATGAGTTTCAGCTGGCGCAGAATCGGGTCTTGGCGGCAGGCGACCAGAAAGCTATGGCGCTCGTCAAAACCGTCACGGTAGCGACCGAGAATGGTCGCCAGGTCAAAGCGGAAACCGTCGACGTGCATTTCTGTCGCCCAATAGCGCAGCGAGTCGGTGACCATTTGCAGCACGCAGGGGTGGCTCAGGTCCAGGGTGTTGCCGGTGCCGGAATCGTTGATGTAGAAGCGCTTGTCGTCAGGCATCAGGCGGTAGTACGAGGCGTTGTCGATGCCGCGCATCGACAGGGTTGGGCCGCGCTCGTTACCTTCGGCGGTGTGGTTGTAAACCACATCGAGGATCACCTCGAGCTTCTGTTCATGCAGGTGCGCAACCATTTCCTTGAACTCGGCAATTTTGCCGCTGGCCAGGTAGCGCGGGTCCGGGGCGAAAAACGCGATGCTGTTGTAGCCCCAATAGTTGGTCATGCCTTTTTCCAGCAGATGCTGGTCGTTGACGAAGGCGTGCACCGGCAACAACTCCACCGATGAAATGCCCAATTGGCGAATGTGCTTGAGCACATCGTCTTCCATCAACCCGGCACACGTGCCGCGCACCGACTCGCCCACGGACGGGTGGCGCATGCTGATGCCGCGCAGATGGGTTTCATAAATGATTGTGCGGTCCCACGGCACTCGCACCGGCTGGTCGTTGCCCCAGGTATGTGCGGGGTCGATCACTTTGCATTTGGGCACGAACGGTGCGCTGTCGCGTTCGTCGAAGCTAAGGTCATCGTCGGGATGGCCGATGGTATAGCCGAACAGTGCCTCGGACCATTTAAGCGACCCCACCAATTGCTTGGCATAGGGGTCAATCAGCAATTTATTGTGGTTGAAGCGATGGCCGTTGGCCGGGTCATAAGGGCCGTAGACGCGATAGCCGTAGATCAGCCCAGGGTGGGCGTCGGGCAGGTAGCCGTGGAAGGTCTCATCGGTGTATTCGGGCAGTTCGATGCGTTCCAGTTCCACTTCGCCGGCATCGTCGAACAGGCACAGCTCAACCTTGGTGGCGTTGGCGGAAAACAGTGCAAAGTTGACCCCCAGGCCATCCCACGTGGCGCCGAGGGGGAAGGGCAAACCTTCACGAATCCGCGACGGCTCGTTGCTCGGTGCCGGTGGGGTTATATCGGGTTTGCTCATTTAGATGCTCCTGCAAGGGTGTTTTTCGGGCCGAACGGGGCCGTGCCGACTGGATGCCAGTGAGTGATCAGGTTGGAATGCGATCCCCTTGTGGGAGCAAGCCCGCTCCCACAAGGGATGTGTGTTCAGCTGGCGGGCTTGCGCGGGGCCTTGGGCTTCTTCTCTGCGACAGGCTTGGCGGCAGCAGGTTTGGCCTTCGGTGCAGCCTTTGGCTTGGCCGCGGCTTTGGGTTTGCTCGGCGTCAGCGCTTCGGCTTCCGCCAGTTTGCGCGCCATCTCCCAGTGTCGCGCGTCTTCGCCATGGGGTTTGCCCTCGGACTCCCAGATCTGATGTGCCAGCTCGCGTATGCGTTTGTCTTCAGTACTCATCACAATGCTCCTCACAGAAAATTTCAGCTTTCTTGATCATCAGGATTGATAAAGACATTGACCGGGAAATCCCCCAGGGCAGCGCTGACCAACAGCTCCTTGTTGGGTGTGACTGCGCCTGTATGAAAAAGTCCCTTCCAGTTTTGCGTTGACGCGGCGAACGGTATTTTTACCCGTGTATCGCCCCAAACCTGCGCATTGATCTGGGGGAATACACCGTTTTCCAGCACGCGATGGGGCCAGCGCGGCACCACCACCAACAGGTATTTGCCGCCGTATTCACGGCAGAACGCGACCACATGCGCAGCGTGTTTGCCGACCACCTCCAGCGGTGTATAGACGCCGCTGCGGAGCAGTTCGGGATGGGCCTTGCGCATGGCCAATCCCTGGGCAATCAACGCCTGCTTGATACGCCCGTCGCGCCAGTTGAACAACAGTTCGCCGATATCCGGTGGGGTGTCCAACGCCTGTTGTCGAGCGTGGAAGTCCACCGGGCGCCGGTTGTCCGGGTCCACCAGCGAGAAGTCCCAGAACTCATCGCCCTGGTACAAATCCGGAACCCCCGGCACGCTGATGCGAAGCAAGGTTTGCGCCAGGCTGTTAAGCGCTCCCGCCGGGGCGATGAGTTGGGCGGTGTTGCCGATGGCCGTGCGCAGCGCGTGACCTTCGGCGCTGAGCAACAGGCGTGACAGGAATGCTTCGACCCCTTGTTCATAGGCCTCGTTGGGCGCGCTCCAGCTGCTCTGCAACTTGGCTTCACGCAGGGCTTTTTGCTGCCATTGCCAGAGGCGCTGTTGGTAGCCGGCGAAGTCATCGGTCAGGTCCAGCGGCCAACTGCCCAGCAGCACCTGATACAGGATCAGTTCATCGCCCGCCGAAGGGCTGGTTTCGCTGCGTAAGGGGGCAGCGAGCGCCCGCCAATGTTCCACCTGTTCCGCAAACCACGGCGCGCACTCACTCAGGACCGCCAGGCGTGCGCGGGTATCTTCACCGCGTTTATGGTCGTGAGTGGCGGTGGCCAGCAGGTTATCCGGGAATGCCTGCAAGCGCTGCTGGTTGACCGCGTGAAACTCGGCCAGCGGCGCGCTGAATTGTTCGGTGCTGAACCCCACATCGTTGCGCGACAGCAGCACCGCCGAGCGGTAGAACGCGGTGTCTTCCACGGCCTTGGCGGCAGCGGGCGAGGTCAGTTGCTGGAAGCGCACGCAGGCATGCTTGAGGATCTTGCGCTCGCGACCCACCGGGCGCTGGCGCCAGGCTTGGCCGCCGAGCCATTTTTGCAGGTGGTCGAGCACCGCCCAGTCGCCTTCGCCCAACGTGGTGCGTGCGCCGTCCATGGCCTGCTGGAACACTGCGTCGTCGGCGGCGCTGCGGCCACGGGCGCTGATATAGGTGCGGTACACCGGGAAGTGCACGATCAATTCCTGCAACGCACGACGAATCGCGCCCAGGGTCAGGTCGCGGGTCATTACGTCGTCGCGGGCCACTTGCAGCAGGGCCTGGGCCACGCTTTCGAAGTCGCCGCCGAGGGAGCCGTTAAGGATCTGCTGGCGGGCCAGGCGCGCCTCTTCGATAAACCCCGAGGGGCGTTCGCTATGGCGGGTCCATAAGTCGGCCAGCGGTTCGAAACCGTCCGGATGGTGTTGCAGCAACGACAGCTGGTTCATGAACTCGTAGCCGGTGGTGCCGTCGACTTGCCAGTCTTCACGCAGGGTTTCGCCTTCGCCGAGGATTTTCTCGACGAAGATCGGCAAGTGCCGCTGCGGCGACAGCGAGTCCACCCGGCGGCGCAGTTTGCGGCAGTAACCCCGTGGGTCGGCCAGCCCGTCGATATGGTCGATACGCAAACCATCCACCAGGCCTGCGCTGATCAACTCAAAGATCTTCGCGTGGGTGGCTTCGAATACCGCACTGCGTTCAACCCGCAGCCCGCCTAGCTCGTTGACGTCGAAGAAGCGCCGCCAGTTGATATCGTCTGCCGCCGTACGCCAGCTGGCGAGGCGGTAGGTCTGTTGTTCCAGCAATCCGTGCAGGCGGTCAAAGTCGAAGGTCGCCAGTTGCTGTTCGATGGCTTCAAGCACACTGCGTTCGGTGGCGCGCTCGGCCAGCGCCTGTTTCAGCCAGGCGGCTTCGTGGTAGGCATCGTCCTGGTAGGCGAGGGCGCTGAAGCGTTCAGACAAAGGTTTGAGCAGTTCACCGTGGCCCAGGATCATCGCGTAATCCCGTGGGCAGATCGGGAAGCGGTGTTCGTAATGCTCGACGTAAAACGCGCCGTGTTGCGCATCGAAACGCAACACCACGGTGCCGGCCTGCAGGGCATCGCCGTAATCGCTGCCGAGAAACGGCATCAGCAGTTGGCCCTTGAGCAAGGGGTCCGGTGAGTGCCACTGGATATCGAAGAATTCGCTGTAGGGGCTCAGGCGGCCCCACTCCAGCAAGTCCAGCCACCACGGGTTATCGGCGCCGCCGACGGCCATATGGTTGGAGACGATATCGAGGATCAGCCCCATGTCGTGTTCACGCAGTGTGGCAACCAGCCGGCGCAGTGCCCCTTCGCCACCCAGCTCCGGGTTGACGCGGGTCGGGTCGACCACATCGTAGCCATGCATGGAGCCCGCGCGGGCGCTGAGCAACGGTGAGGCGTACAGATGGCTGATGCCCAGCTTGGCGAAGTACGGCACCAGCGGCACCGCATCGTCCAGGGTAAAGCCTTTATGAAATTGCAGCCGTTGGGTGGCGCGCAGCGGCAAGGTCTTCATCGGTCACGCTCGTGCGCTTGGTTGCGGGCCACGGCCAGCAGTTCGAGGCGGCGCGCCGCGTTGTCGTTGTCGAGCAAGGCGGAAGCTTCACCCGGCAGGCGCCGCCGCCAATTGGGATGGGTGTCGAGGGTGCCTGGCAGGTTGGCTTGTTCTTCGATGCCCAGCGCATCTTCCAATGGCAGCAGCACCAAGGGTGCGCGGGTATGGCCGAGGTAGCGCACGCTGGCGTCGATCATATGGTCGGTGTCGTTGCGGATCTCATCGACGAAGTTCTGCGGGTCCTGGCTCAGTGCCTGGCGCAATGCCTGGCGTTCACGCAGGCGGTGTTCGCTCCACTGTTCCACGGTGGGCGCATCGATCAGCCCAAGCTGGATATTCCATTCGATATCGCGGCTGTGCCACCAGCCGTTGAGGGTGGGCAGGTCGTGGGTACTGGTGGTGGCCAGGGCGTTGTCTGGCCAGTCGAGGATCGGCTTGAACTGGCCGTCGTGATTTTGTTCGAACAGCAGCACGCGCATGCCGAGGATCGAGCGGCCAATGAGTTTTTCCCGCAGGCCGTCGGGTACGGTGCCGAGGTCTTCACCGAGCACAATCGCCTGGTGGCGGTGGGATTCCAATGCCAGCAAGCGCAGCAGGTCGTCCACCGGGTAATACAGGTAGGCGCCTTCACGGGGCGATGCGTCCTTGGGGATCACCCACAGGCGTTGCAGGCCCATCACATGGTCGATGCGCAAGCCGCCGGCATGGGCGAAGTTGGCCCGCAGCATTTCGATAAAGGCGCGAAAACCGTTGCGCTTCAAACCTTCGGGGGAGAACGCGGAAATGCCCCAGCCTTGCCCCGCGCGGTTGAGAATATCCGGTGGCGCGCCCACGGTGAGGTCGGCGAGCAGTTCATCCTGACGGCTCCAGGCCTGGCTGCCACCACCGTCGGCACCGACGGCCAGGTCGGCGATCAGGCCGACGCCCATGCCGCTGCCACGGGCGGCTTGTTGCGCACGTTCCAGGCAGCGGGCGATCAGCCATTGGCAGAAGGCGAAATAGCCGATTTCATCGGGGTGCTCGTCGGCGAAACGGGCGAGGACGGGGCTTTGTGGGGTACGGAGTTCCTCAGGCCAAAGTCGCCAATCGAGATCATCGCCCGCAGCGGCGCGCACGCTTTGTAAGGCTTCGAAGCGGCAATGGTTTTCCAGGGCTTCGCCACCGTTTTGACGGAAGCTGAGGAAGTCGGCGTGTTGCGGGTGCTGGCCCTGGCGGAAGTCTTCATACAGCGCGCGCAACAACCGTTGTTTGGCCTGGGCGGCGGCGGGCCAGTCGATCAAGGTGAGCTGTTCCAGGGTGTGCAGCTCATCCGCCAAACCAATGGCTTCAATGGCGTTGCGCACTTCACGTTCACCGAGGATACACGCCGGAGACGCGTACAGGCTGTTGAGGAACAACCGGCTGGACGGCGAATAGGGGCTGTAGCGCCCGGTGTCGGCGCTGAACATCGCGTGCATCGGGCTGATGGCCAAGGCGTCGGCACCGCGCTCAGCCGCCGAGCGCACCAGGTGTTCCAGTGCCAGGGTATCGCCGAAGCCGCCATCGCCCAGTCGGCGCAGGCTATACAGCTGGGCGCTGAGGCCCCAGGCGCGGGCGGGGTGGCTGTCGACGGCGTCGGCCACGCTGTAGCAATGGGTGGGGGCGACGGCCAGGGTGAAGACCTGATCGTTGATATGCACGCGGTGGTAGCCGAGGGCGACCACGCCGGGCAGTACGCCATCGCCGTCCAGGCGCAGTTCAAGGGTTTCGCCGTCTTCGAGGCTGACGCGGCAGGGTGTGTCGGGTTCGAAGTAGCGCACCAGGTCGAGGCCTTCTCCGCTGTCGATGGTCATCAGCGGCGGCAGGTGCTTGTCTTGTTGCGCCTGTTCCAACTCAAGCAGGCTGGCGTTGATATCGGCGGCGCTGTCGGCCGGATGGCCCAGGCCTTTGAGGACGGCGCGCAGGGCGTCGGGTTCCACGCGTTGCGGGCGGCCGTTGGCGTCGATCCAATCGACGGCCAGGCCCGCACGGCTGGCGAGGATGTCCAGGTTCGCTTCGCTCAAGAGTGCTCTCCAACAGGGGATAGGGTGACGCGTGCGCTGTAGGGCGGCAGGTGTGCGCCCTGGTTGGCAGGCGTGGCGAATAACAGGTGCTCAGGTGTTGGGCTGTCCAGCGCGGTGGCGCTCAGGTTCAAGTCGATCTGCAACACACTGCCGTTGCCCAGGCGCCAACGGGCCGTGACAGCAGCGTCCGCCAATACATGAGCGCCCAATGCCACGCTGCCCGGCAAGTGCGGGACGATGTGGCGGTGGCGCAGGTTCAATAGCTCGCGGTAGAGCTGGGTGTGTGCAGAGTCGTTAAACGAGGGGGCAGAGTGCTGGAAGGTGGTGGCGGCGTTGGGGTCGGGAATACGCTCGCGGCGCTCGGGGTCCTTGAACGCGGCAAAGTCGGCGAACTCGCTGCGCCGGCCTTCACGTACTGCTTCGGCGAGGTCGCCGTGGTGGTCGGTAAAAAACAGGAAAGGCTCGCTGGCGTTGACTTCATCCCCCATGAACATCAGCGGGATCATCGGCGACATCAGCAACAACGTGGTCGCGGCCACGAGCGCCTGGGGCGAGCAGAGTTGGTGCAGGCGCTCACCCAGGGCGCGGTTGCCGATCTGGTCGTGGTTCTGCAAAAACAGCACGAACGCGCTGGGCGGTAAGTGCGCGCTGGGCGAGCCACGCGTATGGCCATGGCGGGTGGACTCGCCCTGATAGATAAACCCTTCGCCCAGGCAACGGGCGAGTTTGGCCGTCGTGTCGGCGGCGAAGTCGCTGTAGTAGGCGTCGGTTTCGCCGGTGAGCAACACGTGCAGCGCGTTGTGGCCGTCGTCATTCCACTGGGCATCAAAATCGTGCTCCAACAGGTTGGCCTGGTTGAATTCGTTTTCCAGCACCAGCCAGACGTGGCGACCGGTGTCCACTTGTTGGCGTACACGCTCGGCCAGTTCTTTCAAGAATCCCGGGTTATCGATGGCGTGCACCGCGTCCAGGCGCAGTCCGTCGAAGCGGTATTCCAACAGCCACATCAGGGCGTTATCGAGGAAGAAGTCGCGCACTTCGCGACGGTCGAAATCGATGCCTGCACCCCATGGCGTGTGCACGTCTTCGCGAAAGAAGCCTTTGGCGTAGCGGCCGAGGTAATTGCCATCGGGGCCGAAGTGGTTGTAGACCACGTCGAGCATCACCGCTATGCCGTGCGCGTGGGCGGTGTCGATCAGGTGCTTGAGTTGTTCGGGGGAGCCATACGAGGCTTGGGGGGCGTAAGGCAACACACCGTCGTAGCCCCAATTGCGCGCGCCCGGAAATTGCGCCAGCGGCATCAGCTCAATCGCGGTGACACCCAGCTCGGCCAGGCGCGGTAAATGGCGTTCCACCCCTGCATAACCGCCAAGGGCACCAACATGCAATTCATAGATCACCGCTTCGTGCCAGGGGCGGCCTTGCCACTGGCTGTGGCGCCATGGATAGGCGAGGGGATCGACCACCACGCTCCAGCCATGTACATCCGAAGCCTGGGCGCGGGAGGCCGGGTCGGGAACGTCCTGCTCCCCGTCGATGTTGTAGCGGTAGCGCGTGCCCGCCGGGCACGATATTTCGGTTTCAAACCAGCCTTCCGGCTGGGGCAGCATGGCGACCGAACGGCCGCCTTCCAATTCAACGCTGACATAAAACGCGTCTGGCGCCCACAAGGCAAAACGCGTGTGTTGCGCGTCCAGCATGATTGCGCCGTGGGGCCAGGTTTCCAGAGTCCGTGACGGCATCTATAGAGACCTCCCTTGGTTATTTCGCGGATTTCCCCAGGGCTTTAGCCACCAGCTGTTCGTACAGTTCGGCGTAGGGTTCTACCGCCTGGCACCAGTTGAAGGGTTGGGTCATGGCCCGGCAGCGCATGGCGTTGAGCAGGCGCGGGAAAGAGAAGACCTTGAACGCTCGGCTCAGGGCCTCTTCGTAGCTTTCTACGCTGGACTCGTTGAACAGGAAGCCGGTCACGCCATCCTCGATAGTGTCCGCCAACCCGCCGGTATTGCGCGCCACCGGCAGTGAGCCGAAACGCTGGGCGTACATCTGACTCAGCCCGCATGGCTCGTAGCGCGAAGGCATCAGCAAGAAGTCGCTGCCGGCGAACATGCGGCGGGCGTCGGTTTCGTTAAAGCCGATACGCACACCCACCTGCCCGGGAAAGCGCAGGGCCAGCTCACGCATGGCTTGTTCCTCTTCCGGTTCGCCACGGCCGATAATCGCGATCTGGCCGCCATTTTCGACAATAAAGCTGGCAACGGCTTCGGTAAGGTCCAGGCCCTTTTGATAGACCAGGCGCGACACCACCGCAAACAGCGGACCGGTAGAGTCATGCAGGCCAAACAGCTCGCGCACATGGGCGGCGTTGACCGCCTTGCCGTCCCAGTCACCAATATTGAAGTTGTGGGTCAGGTGCGTGTCCGTGGAGGTTTCCCAACTCTCATCGATGCCGTTGGGAATGCCGCTGAGTAGCCCTTGCTGGGTCTTGCTGGCGAGGAACCCATCGAGACCGCAGCCGAATTCCGGGGTGGTGATTTCCTGGGCATAGGTGGCGCTCACCGTGGTGATATGGCTGGAGTACGCCATGCCCGCCTTGAGGAACGACATCTTGCCGTAGAACTCCATGCCTTCCTGTTGCAGGGCATGGGGCGGGATGCCCAGCTCGGGTGTGGAGGCCAGGCTGACCACGCCTTGGTACGCAAGGTTATGGATGGTGAACAGCGTCGGTGTGCGTGACCCACGCCAGTGCATATAGGCCGGGGCCAGGCCGGCGGGCCAGTCGTGAGCGTGCACCAGGTCCGGGCACCAGTGAATCTGTGCAAGGTTGGCGGCGATGTCGGCCGCTGCCAAACCCAGGCGGGCGAAGCGAATATGGTTGTCCGGCCAGTCGCGGCCATTGTTGGCGCCGTAGGGCGTACCTTCGCGCTCGTAGAGTTCAGGGCAGATCAGCACATAGACGACCAGGCCATCCTTGAGGTCCATGCGCCCGATCTTGCACGGCGGCAGCGCGGCGTGGCCACCCAGCTCGCCGATAATGTGGATCGGGTTGTCGCTTTCCATCACTTGCGGGTAACCGGGGATCAGTACGCGTACATCGTGCAGATGAGCCATGGCGCGGGGCAGGGCCGCGGACACGTCGCCCAGGCCGCCGGTTTTCACCAGGTCGGCGAACTCCGAGGTAACGAACAGGACTTTCTTGCGATTGGGGTTCTGACTCACGATCGGCCGCACAGTGTTGGGCAGGTCGGCCAACGAAGTCGGTCCCCCTGCCGGCTGACTAAAACGCTCTCCCTGAGTATCTACTGCGGCACTGATCATAATGCACTCCCATTTGTTGGTCGGCTAATGGCCCGCTGCCACTAGCTCCGAGTGACCGCATCCTGCGGCCAGGCGCACAAGCACTGTACAAACTGGCAAGGCGTATGCCAGTTGCACGGATTGCGAAAAAAGATTGGATGGACGGCCATCGGCGCCGAACGCCGCGTGCTCGCCTTACCTTAAAACTGGACCTGCGGCAGAGTTGGAAAGTTTCGATTTTTTGCGGGGTTTTTGTTTTCAATCGGACCCATCGGTCATGAGTCTAGGCCAGATCCTAGAGCCTGTAGGCTTTGTGAGAAGATTTTGTAGGACAAAAAACTTGTAACCATATGCAGCTTTGAAAACACGCACAGAATTGTAGTGAGCGGGCTTGCCCCGCGCTGGGGGGCGAAGCCGCCCTAAACCCAAGCGCTGCGGTGTTTCAGATAGACCGAGGTGGATGGATTTGGGGCGGCTTCGCCCCCCAGCGCGGGGCAAGCCCGCTCACTACATGGTTTTGTGCGCCGCGATGGTGCGTTAGCCAAGCACACGAGTGGGCGCGCCGTTGGCCCAGGCTTGGATGTCCTCGATCATCTGCACATAGAACTGCTGGTAATTGCGCTCGCTCACATAGCCCACGTGGGGCGTGGCCAGTACATTGGGCAAGCGACGGAAAGGGTGATCCGCCGGTAAAGGCTCCTCGGCGAACACATCCAGTGCAGCCCCCGCCAGACGCCCCGTTTCCAGTGCCTGGATCAGCGCCTGTTCGTCCACAATCGGCCCACGCGCCGTATTCACCAAGCGTGCGCTCGGTTTCATCCATTCCAACGCTTCGGCATCCACCAGGCCACGGCTGCGCTCGCTGAGTACCAGGTGGATGCTCAGGATGTCGGCCTGCTTGAACAGTTCCTGTTTGCTGACCCAGGTCACGCCCTGTTCTGCCGCACGTTCCGGGGTAAGGTTTTCACTCCAGGCAATCACGCGCATACCGAACACCTGAGCAAATTGCGCAACTTTCCCGCCAATGCTGCCCAGGCCCAGAACCCCCAGGGTCTTGCCATACAGGTCGCCACCCAAGCCAACCTGCCAACCACCGGCACGCAGCGAGTTGGCTTCGGCCAGCAGGTTACGGGTCGAGGCCATGATCAGTGCCCAGGTCAATTCCGGCGCCGCCTGTTTATAGCTGTCGGTCCCGCAGACCGTAATGCCCAGGGCTTTGGCCGCCGGTATATCGACAGCCGCATTGCGCATGCCACCGGTCACCAGCAATTTGAGCTTGGGCAGGCCCTGCAACAGGGCCTTGTCGAACGTGGAGCGCTCGCGCATCACGCAAATGACGTCGAACCCCTTCAACCGCTCGATCATCACGGCCGTCTCTGCCGGGTAGTCGTGCAGGAAATGCACCTGGCCCACCGCCTCAAGGGCCGACCAATCCACCACGCTACTGGCCACATCTTGCCAATCATCAATGACCGCGATCTGTACCGACATTCACGAGTGCCTCGAAAAAGGTTGGATTAAAGGGCGTTCAAACCCTGCAACAGTGCTTTATGAAACTGGGCCGGCTCTTCCATCTGTGGCGCGTGGCCCAGGCCAGGAAACTCCACCAGGGTTGCGTGGGGAATCAGCTTGGCGACTTGTTTGCCCAGCACCTCATAGTGACCGAGCTTGGCCTTGACCGCAGGTGGCGCGATATCGCTGCCAATGGCGGTGGTGTCGGACGTGCCGATCAGCATCAGGGTTGGCATCTGCAAGTCCTTGAACTCGTAGTACACCGGCTGGGTGAAGATCATGTCGTAAATCAGCGCCGAGTTCCATGCGACCTGTGTGTGACCGGGGCCGCTGTTGAGGCCGGCGAGCATATCGACCCAGCGCTCGTACTCGGGCTTCCAGCGGCCGACGTAATAAGTGTTGAGTTCGTATTTGCGGATGCCGTCGGCGCTGAGTTTGAGTTCGCGCTCGTACCACTGGTCGACGCTGCGATAGGGCACGCCCAGGGCTTTCCAGTCTTCCAGGCCGATGGGGTTCACCAGCGCAAGCTGCTCGGTTTGGCCGGGATAAAGCAGGGCGTATCGGGTCGCAAGCATGCCGCCCGTGGAGTGACCGATAATCGTGGCTTTTTGAATATCGAGTTTTTCCAACAACTGATGGGTGTTGATCGCCAATTGCTGGAAGCTGTACTGATAATGATCGGGTTTGCTGGACGTGCAGAAGCCGATCTGATCGGGCGCGATCACGCGGTAGCCCGCGTCGCTCAAGGCTTTGATCGAATCCTCCCAGGTGGCACCGCAGAAATTCTTGCCGTGCATCAGCACTACGCTGCGGCCGTTAGGTTTGCCTTTTGCCGGGACATCCATGTAGCCCATTTGCAGGGATTTGCCTTGGGATTCAAAGGTGAAGTGTTCGACGGGGTAGGGGTATTGGAAGCCTTGCAGCTCGGGACCGTAGGTGGCGGCGAAGGCGGGCATGGCGCTGGCGGACAGCAGGCCGGCAATACAAAAAGCACGGGTCAAAGGCATCGGCTGGGCTCCGGAAAGGGTGCCTGGATGCTGTTGGGAGGGGATTAACTGGGGATTAACACCCACTGCAAGGTGAAGGCTGCGAGCACGCCATAGCGCACGCTTTTGGCCAGCGTCACCAGTAGCAGAAACCGCCATAACGGCTCACGCATCACGCCGGCCACCAAGGTCAGCGGATCACCAATGATCGGCACCCAACTGAGCAACAAGGTCCAATGCCCCCAGCGTGCATAGTGGCTCCGGGCCTTGTCCAACTGCTTGTCGCTCACCGGAAACCAGCGCCTTTCTTTGAAGTGCTCCACCCAGCGCCCCA
This sequence comes from Pseudomonas nabeulensis, assembly GCF_004682045.1. Classification (GTDB taxonomy): domain Bacteria; phylum Pseudomonadota; class Gammaproteobacteria; order Pseudomonadales; family Pseudomonadaceae; genus Aquipseudomonas; species Aquipseudomonas nabeulensis. The sequence goes on along the minus strand of NZ_QUZT01000037.1, from coordinate 44,825 downwards.
GCCACCAATTGACCACTGAGCCAAGCACATTGCCCAGGGTGGCAATGCCCAGCAGCAGCCACAGGCTGTAATGCCCGCTGACCAGCAGGCCCACCAGCACGGCTTCCGACTGCAAGGGCAGCAACGTCGCGGCGCCGAACGCCGCGATGAACAACCCCAGGTAACCTGCGATCATTGCGCCGGGTAGTCAGCCACCACCACGTCTTTACCCTCGCGGGTCAAGCCGATGACTTGATAGGCCTCGCTGCGGCCTTCCACTTCCATGCCGGGGGAACCCATGGGCATGCCCGGCGCGGCGATGCCGAGCAGGTCATTGCGCTTGCGCAGGGCCAAGACCTGTTCGGCGGGTACATGGCCTTCGACGAATTTGCCGTCGATCACGGCGGTATGGCATGAGCCCAGGCGGGGTGCCACGCCGAGGCGTTGCTTGACGGCGCTCATATCGGCTTCTACATGGTCATTGACCTTGAAACCGTTGCTTTCCAGATGGCTGATCCACTTCTTGCAGCAGCCGCAGTTGGCATCGCGGTGCACGTCGATGGGGATAAGGTCGGCGGCCTGGGCCAGGGTGGTGGTGAAGAGGGCTGAAAGCAGGGCCAAGCGCACTGGGTTTTTCATAGTGGAGCTCGCAGGTCGGAGGTTGTCGTCAGAACGGGGCGATCATGACGACCTCATCGCAGGCAAGCCAGCTCCCACAGGGTAGGAGTGTTTCCAAATTATACAAACGGCGGGTTTTCCAGCCGATGCTTGAGCTGGTCCAGGGCGATGGCCGAGAGTTCGATCATGCGTTCGTGCAAGGTGGCCATTTGCAGTTCAGTTTCGTAGGTCAAGACGCGCTTGAATAACGTGCCGCCTTGATGGGCCAGCAGGAAGTAATGGATTGAACCGTCGACGGCCAGGGAGGTAAACACCGTCTTGAATTCAGCGGGGCGGCGCGCGATCTGCACGCGATAACTCATGGGCACGCGTACTCCCAGCAGGTCGATAAACTCGGTAAACCGCGTACCGGCGGGGAGTGACCCGGTGGTGCCGGTGTCGGCACTGAGGGACGTGGGATGCCATTCGTGCCAGCGGTCCGGCTGGGTCACGTAGTCATAAACGGCATCGATAGGGGCCTGGATAAAGCGTTCCTGACTGATCCGCTCCAAGCGGACCGATTGCTCGGCAGCGCGCATGGCACACCTCCTGTGTGGCGACTAGGAACTGTCAGAATAGTCCCACTCCCGCACATTGCACGGGAGTGTTTCAGCCATTTATCAGGCCGTCTTGATCGTCAGATATTCAGCATCGCCATCACCTCCACCGGGTAACGCAGGCCGGCGGGGGCGTCGGCAGGGAAGATCGCCTCCAGTGCGGCCAGCTCAGCCGGGCTGAGTTGGAGTGAAACCGCAGCGACGTTTTCTTCCAGGTATTTGCGCTGTTTGGTGCCGGGAATCGGGATGATGTAATCGCCTTGGGCCAAGACCCAGGCCAGTGCCAACTGGCCGGCGGTGACACCTTTGTCTGCGGCCAATACCTGGACGTGTTTGACCAGTTGCAGGTTTTTCGCAAAGTTCTCGCCCTGGAAGCGCGGGCTGAAGCGCCGGTAGTCATCGGCGGCAAAATCTTCCGGACTTTTCAATGCCCCGGTGAGGAAGCCCCGGCCGAGCGGGCTGTAGGGCACAAAGGCAATACCCAGGCGTTGGCAGGCTGCAAGGCAACCGTTGTCTTGCTGGTCGCGGCTCCACAGGGAGAATTCGCTTTGCAGCGCACTGATGGGATGCACTTTGTGCGCACGTTCGAGGGTCGCGGCCGAGGCTTCGCTCAGCCCCAGGTAACGCACTTTGCCCTGCTGCACCAGTTCGGCCATGGCGCCGACGGTTTCTTCGATGGCCACGTCGGGGTCGATGCGGTGCTGATAGTAGAGGTCCAGGGTTTCTACACCCAGTCGTTGCAGGGTGCCGTTGATCGCATCGCGAATGTACTCGGGGCGGCCGTTGACGCCGCGCAACGCGGGGTTTGCCGGATCGCGCAGGATGCCGAACTTGCTCGCCAGGAACACGTGGTCGCGCTTGCCGGCGATGGCCTTGCCGATCAACTGTTCGTTGGTGTGGGGGCCGTACATATCAGCAGTGTCGAGGAAGTTCACCCCCAGTTCGAGGGCGCGGTGCAGGGTGGCAGTGGCCTCGGCGGTATCGCTGCCGGTGGTGTAGAAGTCGGTCATGCCCATGCAGCCAAGGCCGATGGCGCTGACATGGGGGCCGTTGATGCCGAGTTGACGGGTTTGCATGGGTTCAGCTCCTGATGTGGGGAAGACGTCCATTGTTACCCTCGACAAAATCGGGATAAACCGGCTAAAAGCACTATCACTATTCGTATTATCTAAACAATTGAATGAGGAACCGCCCCGTGGACCGTTTTAACGCGATGCGTGTATTCACTCGGATCGTCGAACTGGGCGGCTTTGCCAAGGCCGCCGACAGCCTGCAAATGCCCCGCGCGTCGGTCACCATCCTGATCAAACAGTTGGAAGTGCACCTCGGGGTGCAACTGTTGCAGCGCACCACGCGCCAGGTCAGCCCGACGCTGGACGGCGCCGCGTATTACCAGCGTTGTGTACGTTTGCTCGCGGACCTGGAGGAAACCGAGGCGGTGTTCTCCACCCAGCGGCAAAATCCACGCGGCACGTTGAGCATCAATATGCCGTCGGGCATTGGGCGTTTGATCGTGATTCCGGCATTGCCGACTTTTACCGCGCGCTATCCGCAGATCGAACTGGAGATCGGCCTTAACGACCGCCCGGTGGACTTGATCCGCGAAGGCGTGGACTGCGTGTTGCGAGGTGGGCTGGCCTTGGATGAGTCCCTGGTGGCGCGCCCCTTGGCACAGATGGATCAGCTCACCCTGGCGAGCCCGGAGTATCTGCAACGCATGGGCGTCCCGCACGCCATCGACGACCTGGCCAGGCATCAGATGGTCGAGTACGTGTCCAGTGCCAGCGGTAAACGCTATGGCCTGGAGTTTCAGATCGGTAGCGAAGTGCGGCCCATCAATCTGCCCAAGCGGGTAGCGGTCAACAGTTCGGATGGATATTTTGCGGCCTGCGAGGCCGGGTATGGGCTGATCCAGGCGCCGTATTACCACGCCAGGCGTCAATTGGCGCAGGGTTCGTTGGTGGAGGTGTTGCCTGGCGTGGCGGTGCCGACAATGGCGCTGTCGGCGTTGTATCCGCCGCATCGGCAGTTGTCACAGCGGGTGAGGGTGTTCGTGGATTGGTTGGTGGCGTTGTGCGCTCGACCAGGCACGGGGTTATATCGCGGCTGAAACCAAGCCAAATGTTTGCATCGCCTGTAACATGAGATCCCGCCGGCCTTGCGCCATCCCTGTCACTGGATCGGTGCTTGGCATGTTCGGCGTTACACAGTGGATACATTTTTTCAGGTTCAGGAACCCGTCATGACTCAAAAGCAACGTTTGAAATATTCGATTCTGATTGCCCTGGCAGTACTGGCGACGATGTTTGGCCTGTCCTACTTGCAGAACACCGGGGTTATCAGCGAGAAAACGTTCCAGACCATCGCCATTGCCGTCGCGGTGGTCGTTGTAGTGATCAACGGCATCATGCGCCGCAAAGTCAAGCTCTGACGCGCGGGTTCAGTCGCGACCGTCGAGTACTTTGGCAGCCTCTTCATGGAGGCTGTAGCTTTTATCCGCGTTGAGGGTGATCACGCCCTCGCTGCACAGGCGCTTTAGCACCTCGCGCACGCTGAGAAACGACAACGGGATGCCCAGCTCCAGCAAATGGCTGTGCACACCGCGTACCCCAAGGGTGCGTTGGTTGTCGGCCGCGGTGAGCAGGGCGTCGATGACCTTCAGCCGAATCAGGCTGGTACGCAAGCCAAAGCACTTGAGCAAGTGGCGAATACGCTGGTTACCTTGCTGTTCGGGCGCCTTGCCGAACGCTTGTGCGCCGCTGCCAAAGGTGGCGTCGGCAGCCGGTGAATGTCCATCCGTGGGCACTGGCGGGTTGTACATGCAAAAAACTCCTTATCAGAGCCTGATCAGGAAAAAAATGAGCGCTCTTACGTAATAAGACGAACGAGCGACGGAAATCATGAAGTGATCGATGTAGAAATTTTGTCGGTATCGGGTTTGTCACACCCCGATCGGACTAAATAAACCGCTGTCGACGCTAAATCGCTGCCGGCTTTTTGCGTCCTTACGGTGGGGTTGTTGCCCCTGGTGAGGATGTTCAATTTGACGGTGGAGTCTGCGTGATTATTTCCAATGGGTTGTCCAGGGCGTGCGTAGCAGGGGTGTTGCTGGGGTTGAGCCTGGCCGCATCGGCGCGGGAACAGGTGGCGCAGGCCTCGGCGGAGATCCGCCGTACCAGTTTCGGTGTGCCCCACATCCGTGCCAACGATGAACGTGGCCTGGGTTTTGGGATTGGTTATGCCTATGCCCAAGACAATCTGTGTCTGCTGGCCAACGAAGTGGTCACCGTGAACGGCGAGCGCGCACGCTATTTCGGCCCTGACCAGGCAACCCTCGAAGAACGCAACAACCTCGCCAGTGACGTGTTTTTCACCTGGCTCAATGCTCCCGACGCTGTGAGCGCGTTCTGGAAGGCGCAAACCTCGCAGATTCGTCAGCGCATCGAAGGTTATGTGGCTGGCTACAACCTTTACCTGAAAGAGCAGGGCGCGCCAGCGCAGTGCCATGCCAGCTGGGTGCGACCGCTGGTGGATGAGGATTTGGTCAAACTGACCCGCAGGTTGTTGGTAGAGGGCGGCGTCGGCCAATTTGCCGAAGCCCTGGTGGGGGCGAAACCCCCTCAGGCGACTGCCAGCGTTCAGCCAGATGCCAAGGCGTTCCAACTGGCCGCCGCCCATCAGCAGCGTTTCAGTTTTGACCGGGGCAGTAACGCCGTGGCGGTGGGGCGTGATCGTTCCTTTAACGGCCGTGGAATGTTGTTGGCCAATCCACATTTCCCGTGGGTGGGCGGCATGCGTTTCTATCAAATGCACCTGACCATTCCGGGGCAACTGGATGTGATGGGCGCTGCACTGCCGGGGTTGCCGGTGATCAATATCGGCTTTAACCAGCACGTGGCGTGGACCCATACCGTTGATACGTCCAAGCACTTCACGCTGTACCGCCTCACGCTGGACCCCAAGGATTCCACCCGCTATATGCTCGACGGCAAATCCATCCCGCTGGATAAAACCTTGGTGAGCGTGCAGGTCAAGCAAGCCGACGGCAGCCTCAAGGCCCAATCCCACACCGTCTACAGCTCGCAATTCGGCCCCGTGGTGCAATGGCCGGGTAAGCTGGATTGGGACAACCACTACGCCTTCAGCCTGCGCGACGCCAACCTGGGCAACGACCGCGTGCTGCAACAGTGGTACGCGATGAATCGCGCCGCCAACCTCAAGGCGCTGCAAACGTCGGTGCACACCCTGCAAGGCATCCCATGGGTCAACACACTGGCGGCCGATGACCAGGGCCAGAGCCTGTACATGAACCTGTCGGTAGTGCCCAACGTCAGCGCCGCCAAACTGGCGCAGTGCAGCGACCCGCGTGCAGGCCTGCGCATGATCATGCTCGACGGTGCCCACAGTGCCTGCGCCTGGGACGTCGACTCGCAGGCGGCGCAGCCCGGCATCTTCCCCGCCGACCAACTGCCGCAACTGGAACGCACCGACTACGTGCAGCACTCCAACGACTCTGCCTGGCTGGCCAACCCCAAGGCGCCACTGGCCGGGTTCTCCCCGGTGATCAGCCAGGACAATATCGCCCTCGGCCCACGCTCGCGTTTCGCCCTGCAACGCCTGCAATCCCTGGGTCAGCAACCGATTACAGTCGCTGACCTGCAAAACATGGTGATGGACAACGAGGTGTACCTGGCCGGCCAAGTCATGCCCGACCTGCTGGACTTCTGCGCCAAGCATCTCGGTGCAGACGCCACGCCATTGCAGCCGCTGTGCACCAGCCTCAAAGCCTGGGACCAGCGCGCCAACCTCAACAGCGGCGTGGGCCTGGTGCACTTCATCAACCTGATGGACCACCTGCAGGCAATGCCAGACGCCTGGCGTGTCGCCTTCGACCCGGCCAACCCGCTCACCACCCCACGAGGCCTGGCCGTCGACCGCGAGCCCGTCGCCAAAGCCCTGCGCCAAGCCATGCTGGCCTCCACGGCCGACGTCGCCAAACTCGGCCTGACCGCCACCAGCACCTGGGGCGATATCCAGGTTTCCGGCCAAACCCCCATCCACGGCGGCCCGCAGGAACTCGGCATCTACAACGCCATGCAAACCGTGCCTCGCGCCGACGGCAAACGCGAAGTCATCAGCGGCAGCAGCTACCTGCAAATCGTCACCTTCGACGACAAAGGCCCCCGCGCCGAAGGTGTACTGGCGTTCTCCCTGTCCAGCAACCCAGCCTCCGCACACGCCAAGGACCAGACCCAAGCGTTCTCCCAGAAAAAACTCAGCCCGTTACCGTTCACCGAAGCCCAGATCAAGGCCGATCCGCAGTACCAGGAACAGCGAATCAAGGAGTAGGGCAGGCCCGCAACCCCTTGATGCCAATACGAAATATTTTTGAAATCAAGGGGTTGCACGCATTGGCAAATACGTACATAATGGCGCCCATCGAACGCAACGAAGCATTAAAAACTTCAATGTATTCAATGAGTTAGAGTAGAGGTAGGCTGTTACAGCCCACTCAAGTTTTTATGCGGTGAGTGCCAGTGGTTAGGGCATTGATCGTTTGAGGCCGAGTAGCAAAATGGTTATGCAGCGGATTGCAAATCCGCCTACGCCGGTTCGATTCCGACCTCGGCCTCCACTCTTGAAAACCCCGTAGATTAACGTCTACGGGGTTTTTTATTGGCCGTGGGAAAGTGCAGGGGTTCCGAAACTATTTCATTGGCAAGTTGGGCAACTGCCCCGATGCGGCGATATACACGCTTGGTAATCTCCTGATCTGAGTGGCCTGGAGCAAACTTGCATCGGCAAAATCTGTAATCTCGGACGCGGCTTTTGGCCTGATGCCCTTAAACTGGAATTGCCGGATCTTTTCGCGTCACCCGCTCGGCCCTCGCTTGCCGCAAGAGCCACTGCCTTTTCACGGGCAATCTCTAGCCATGTTGAATACATGGGACAGTAGAGCGATTCTCGATTGGCTCGCGTCGTGGCCGTCCTGGCATCGCGATATTGTGCAACCATAGATGGGGTTATCGCGTCGACTAGCGCGCCTTCAAAGCCCTTACTCAATTATTTGAGCTCCGCCTTATTGTCTTTCTGCGTCCGCGGCGCCCTCTTTGGGGTAATGTCTCTCTCGTACCTATCAAAAATTCCCTTCATGATTTTCAGGTCAGCCGGCTTTGCCTTGGCTTCAAGTTTTGCCCACTTAAGCCTGGCCCTGTCGAGATTCCTTCCGAGCGGCAGCTCTTTAATCACCTTCCACTCAACGACATAGCCCATGCGTTCCAGCAGGGCAACAAAGCCGAGCCAGGTGCGACCGCGTTGTTTCGGGTCCGGTACCAAGAACTGATTGGACACAGGCACTTGTTCGCCCGGTGCGGCCACTCGGTTGGTGGGTTTCTCTTTTTTGGTCGGGTGCGGCACCTAGTCCAGAGTCACCACGCGGCCGGTCGCCTTGTCGCGCTTGGCGATCAAACGGCCCCATTGCAGGATCTGTTTCACGGTCTCCAGGCTGATCACCCGTTGCCGCTTCATGCCTGCCCACTTGTTGCCGATCCACGACAGGTTGCGGATCTCGCGATTGCGCGGTTGGCCGCCGGTTGCCTGGGAGAGGTGCGTGCAGCCCGGCGACATGTGGAACCATCCACGGCCTTGCCGCCGCACTCGGTGTCCGGATCATCCTCGGATACATCTGTGGTGAAGTGCTGCGCGCCGGGGTGGTTCATGGTGTGCATGCTGATTGCTTGCGGGCTGTGGTTCTTCGCCACATTCACCGTGCGACCCAGGCCCATTTCCAGCCCGGCGCCGCCACCACCGCAGAAGAAGTCGACAACGATCTCATCGTCCTGCGGGTTGAAGCCGAGCCTGTATTGGGTTTTGAAATCAAAGGGGTGTTTCTTCTGTTGTGCGGACATAGGGGATCCTTGCCGGTTATATTCGGCCGGTTCGTCAACGGGAGTTTGGATATGGAGCGGAAGAAAAAGCTAATTCGGCTTTTGCCATCAAGCTGGCTGTTTCGGTATGACTTGCATAAGTGCCGGAGAGCTGAAGAGGAGCTTCGGAGGACTGCTCCGCCGAATACCCGGCAGGCTCATAGCAGCGGGGAGATGTACGAGTATCAGCGGCGAAGTCTCGACCTGTTTCAGGAGCGGAGATCTCTGATATCCGGTAACTATCGAAGATTGGCCGATGCTCTGATGGTTCCAATGCCCGATTTTGAAGACGAAAAAATGTGGGAGCGAATCGAAAATGACTTTACCGGCCGCACTACAAGGACACTCACTACATCAGGAGAGCTTGCGACCATATCCGTCATTCGAGAGGCGGAGAAACACCGGCGTGAGGCCAGGGCGTTTTGGCTAACCTGGGTCACTGGAATGGGCGGCATTCTCATAGGCATAATATCCGTTTGGCCTAAGTAATTTGTCGACATCAGTCACCACAGAAACAGGCAATGGCCTCGTCGTGATTGGCGAACATGTCGAATTGGGTATCTGAGTAGTCGATCATTTGCTGATAGCCGGGGCGGTCGAAGCGGAAGCGCGCACCGTCACCGGTGAACTTGCCGCCGGACAGCACTTCGCTTTCCATCCGGGCCCACCACACCGCTTTGGGCCGGTCGCTGGCGATGATCGAATAGACTGCTTGGCACCTTTCAGGAAGCAAAGATCGCAGTTACCTTCCAGCGTCCTGCCGTTGATGGTCGGTAACATCAGGTCCAACGGCTGCCTTGCCCAGAAGTCCGTCACGTCCTGCACCCCGACACCGGCGTGAGCCTGCGGCATGACCATCGTGGCCCATTTACTTTCGCAGGTGCTCTTTCGGTTCCCGGATCTTCACAACACGGCGCGGCTCGTCGGCGCGAATGCCGGTCATCATGTCCACCGGTGCCTCTTCGGTCGAAAGGCCCAGGCTGCGCAGGTACTTCAGTTTGCGGATTAGCGCTTCGAACGGTTCGCCATAGCGGCTGGCGGTGGCGCATCAACTACTGCAAACCCCGTGTCATGGTCGCAGAACTCCAGCCAGACAATAAGCACGGCCCAGCGCTCGGCGCATTTCCGAACAAACTCCAAGGTGGCGGGGTGTTCCTTGCCAGTGTTGGCAAAAGTGATGATTAGGTCATCCAGAACGGTGTTGTTATCCAGCACATGGCGCAGCATGTAGTCACTGGTCCGGCCACCCGAGAACCCACGACGGTGGTACCGGCCAATTTGTTGGGGACATAGCGTGGCCTCGCCGGCTAGCGTGATTCGTGGATTTGGGGTATTTGTACGGAATTGAACTCAGAATGGATGCAGAATGGGACAAATTACTAAGAGTTTTCAGTTCGCTGCCGGCGTTGACGAGCAGGAAAAGCACCCATGTAAAAAATGTTGCATCGAGACCAACCACAAATTAGTTGCCAGCTATACGGAAAATGGCTCCGAGGACTGTGGTGGTGGTCACAGTGTTGACTGGACTGAAGAAAATGAAATCATCCAATGTTTAGGCTGTGAGGAGGTTTCGTTTCGGATCTGTTCAACTAATTCCGAAGAGTACGATCACGACTACGATTCGGGAGATCGTTACTATATACCAACCATAACTTATTACCCTGGCCGTGCGCTTGGCTCAAAAATTATAGATCATTGGGCGCTCCCTTGGGAAATTAGTGCGATATATAAAGAGTCTCGTACTGCCGTTGAAAATGAACTTTTTATAATCGGAGGCATAGCAATTAGGACATTGCTCGAATCAATTTGTACGGATGTGCAAGCTAAGGGGCGTAATCTTGTACAGAAAATTGATGATCTTCATGTTAGATCGCTTGTCACAAAAGAAGGTGTTGAAACTCTACACAAGATACGACTTTTAGGTAATAGAGCAGCGCATAAAGCCAAAGCGCACTCAAAGGATCAGCTACTTCTAGCTCTTGAAGTGATTGAACATATACTTATAGGCACCTACATAATCCCGGGAAGAGCCAAGGCGATTTTTAAAAACTTAAACGATGTGAAAAAATTACCTGCACCTGCACCTGCACCTGCACCTGCACCTGACCAGTGACCGCTGCACTCTATCCTCAGCGCCCTCCGTATCCGGTGGTAGCAATTTGGTTTACGCTGGAGTATACGGGTGACCGGCATGGAGCCGAATAAAGGAGAGTGTGATGTCGCAAAATTATTGGTATGAAGTAACTAAGCGGTCTGACGCGTTCGCAGCAGCATCCGATGCCCATCAGGACTACTTAAAAAACAATCCTGAGCCTATAACCAAGGAGGAGTGGGAGGAGTACGACAAGCTCCAGGCCGCAATGTCTAAAGCTGCTGGTGAATGGTTTAATTTTTGCCAAGAAAACAAGCGGCCGTAACCATCCGGTTAGTTGGTCGATGAACCAACTGCCTGCACGTCGTTGCGACCCTTTCCAATATCAGCCGGAAGAGTTATGGTTGTTTGCTCGCGGTAACCGCCACGATGCATCAAAATTCCGGTGACGCTGATCGCCTTTTCAGCGTTTTCCACCTTGAAGATGGTGGCGAACCCGTGCTGCTGCATGATCGGCTTCAGCGTGTGGGTGATGTGGTCCAGGGTGGCGTAGGAGTTGCCGGTGTGTAGGTTTATCGCACCCTCGAACATCGTGGGGATGTTGCACTGCATTTCGGCCATCGCGGAGTTGAAGGCTTTCTCGGCCTCCTTGGCCTGCATGCGCTCGTGCATGGCAAGCAGGCGTTCCATCTTTTCAATGTTACAGGTTGGATCGGCGGCGGCACGGCTGATGACTGCCATGATGCTGGCGTCTATTGCTACCGGCGCGGACACCTGTCCACTTAGATGACGTGGGCGTGACTGGAAAACCGAATCGTGGTCGGGCGCCAAACACCGTTCGGCGCGTTGTGGTGCTGGAACTCACACACCGTCCCAGCAGGCGGCAGCCCTTCGCCGGTCCAGGGTTCTGGTTGGGCTATTTCAAGGTAGCCACGATCCATGCACCCAAATCCTATCTCCCACTCGCCATTTTTGAAGAACTGATAGCGACCACTTTTTCCGTCAAGATATTTAATCCAAAGGCCGGAATGCGGGTTGACATGAGCAGCGCCGTCCGGTTTTTTGGTCAGATAAATCGTAAACGGTCAGGCATCCCCTCTTGCGTGATTAAGCCGGTTGCCAGCGATGTGGCAACAACTTCCCAATTTCACTTGTCCGCTGCGTTGACATCGCGCTGTCGTACAGATAACGACTCAAAGCTGCCCAACGTTTAAGGCTGTCATCCAAGGCTTTGGTAATCGAATCAAGATGCCAAGTACGGCCCGCCCTCGGCCTTGATCTTAGTGTAGTCGTCGGAATACTTTTGCATTAGCCATCGATTGGAAAACATGTGGTCGCCTTCCGGTAACGGACTGAGCAAGATTAAAAATTAAATAATGGCCCACTCGGGGACTAACATATCGCTCATTGCCTCAAAGCGGGTAGGCTCTTGATTGGCAACGGGCCGTTTAATTAGGAAGTGGGTTTGACTCGTGTTTTCTCTTACACAAAGCCCGCGACAGTCCAAGACAAGCATGAAATCAGGCTCCGAAATTGCCTTGATTACTGGATGCACATGAAACTGACCATGAGGATCATCCACCATATCAGCGAGCATATTTGCGGTATCCCTGAGGTAGTCAGAACTGCGCCCAACCCGCAGAGAGGTTCCAGCTGAAGTTATCCCGCCGCCCGGGCCCATATACACCTTGCCGTCATGCTCAACAAATGTAGTGACTCCTGCCTCGCGCAATTGACTGATATCTGAGGAAGAAAAGGTATTCCCCGCAAGTACTCCGTTAAGTTCATATTTCGCGATGTATTGAGGCCATGATTTAGCCAGTGTTGCAAAGAGATCGATATTAGCGAATCCCGCTCGATCTGGGTGAGGGAGCACGTCTACCACGGCCACTACGTCTCCCCCTATCATGCAAAAGGCAAGGTAGTCTGCTGGCTTGGAGAAGAACTGCCCTGACGGGATAATTTCGTCGCTTAGGTGGAAGTGCAGCATGTTCCAGTCTGCATACAGCAAGTCAGTTCGAGTGTGTTTTTTTGACCCGCTGGTGTCGTTGCGGATAATCAGTCCTCGACCTTGATAAGGGTTGACATTCTCTCCAGTAGTGAATTTTCTTAGCAAACTTGATAGCCCGCGTTGTGCGCTCGGCGGAAGATTGGCCTTTGGGAATGCATTAGACAATGCAATCTTGCGCGGTAAGGGGGCAATGTAACGACATCTGAAGTCCAGCCATCTATCTAGCGGGCAGTTCAATTTCTCGTCTTCTTGCTTAAACCTGAGACCAAATTTTCGAATCAGTATTAATGCAATATTATCAATGTTTTTCTGAAAGACATCATTCGTACTCGGCATTCATTCCCCTCTGAGGCTCAGGTAATCTGGTGGAATATAGAAGCTTCAATTTTATGAGGAAGCACTCAGGTTAACCTCGCGCTTATAAAGTTAAACATCCGAGCATCCCTTCTTGTGCAGCTAAGCCGGTTGCCATCAATGCGGCAACAACTCCCCAATCTCACTCGCTCGCTGCATCGGCAGTCGAATAAGAACGTCCTTCAGATAAGCATACACATCATGCCCGTTGAGCTTGGCCGATTGGATCAAGCTCATCAACGCAGCCGCACGTTGACCGCTGCGTAGAGAACCGGCGAAGAGCCAGTTTTTGCGCCCGAGCGCCCATGGCCTCACCTGATTTTCGATGTGATTGTTTTCTATAGGCACCGTGCCGTCATCCAGGTAACGGCGCAACGCAGCCCAACGTTTGAGGCTGTAATCCAAGGCTTTGGTAATCCCCAAACCTTCATGCACAAGCTCGCGCTGGGCGATCATCCAGGCATGAAACGCGTCCATCAGGGGCGCGGCTTTTTCCTGACGTATTCGTCGCCGGACATCCGGTTCCAAATCACGGACTTCGCGTTCAATTTCATATAGGGCCGCGATGTACCGCAACGCTTGCTCGGCAAGCACGCTTTTATTGGTGATGTGCAGGTCATAAAACTTGCGGCGGGCGTGGGTCATGCAACCGATTTCAGTGATGCCAAGTGCAAAACTGGCTTTGTAACCACTGTAATCATCACAGACCAACTTGCCTTTCCAGTCGCCCAGAAAGGTGCGGGCATATTCGCCCGAACGACCAGGGCTGAAGTCGTACACCACCGCGCTTATCTCGGCGAACGCGGTCGTGGCGTAGCCCCAAACATAAGCACGGTGGGTTTTCTTCTCGCCCGGCGCGAGCATCTGCACCGGCGTTTCATCGACATGCACCACGTTGTGCTCAAGCACGACTTCGCGCAGGGCATCGACCAGTGGCTGCAATTGCACACCGCAAGCACCGACCCAACTGGCCAGCGTTGAACGAGGAATCGCGAGACCGGCCCGCCCGAAGATTTGCTCCTGGCGGTACAGCGGTAAATGATCGGCGTATTTCGCGATCATCACCTGGGCCAACAGTCCGGCAGTCGGGATGCCTTTGTCGATCACCTGCGCCGGCACCGGCTCCTGAATCAAGGTTTCGCAGTTGTCGCAGACCCATTTGCCACGAATATGCCGTTCAACGCTGAACACGCCTGGCGTGTAGTCGAGCTTTTCGCTGACGTCTTCGCCGATGCGCTTGAGCGCGCAGCCGCATTGGCATTGAGTGTTTTTTGGATCGTGATGAATCAGCGTACGAGGAAACTCGGCAGGCAAAGCGGTGCGCTTGGGTTGCTGGCGGACTGCTGCTTGCGCTGGCTTTGGTGCCAGGATTTCAAGCTCTGCTTCGATGGCGGCCAGATCGGTCTCAATCAGGTCGTCGAGCAAGCTGGCTTGATCAGGGCTGAAGGATTCGGAACGTTTGGCGAAGCGGTGACGCTTGAGCTGAGCGATCTCGTGAATGAGTTGCTGGTTACGGGTCTTTTGATGAAGAACCTCTTTGTCGAGGCTCGCCAGCTGCGTATCTAGATGCTCGACACCGAACAACTGCGCAGCGAGGCTGCGCAGTTGTTCGGTGTCGAGCTGATCGAGAGGAGTAGTAGGAATCATGGCGATGACTCTGCCCGATCTGCTGATCGATGTATGTCATCCATGTCTCTTAATGGTTACGGATGGCTCCGTCAGACCCAAGCCGTTGCCAGGGAAGACCGACCACCAGTGCCTGAAGCTGCTCAGTATTTAGCTCCATTTGGTCACCATGTCGATTGCTCGGCCAGGAAAACTTCCCCTGATGCAGACGGCGTGCCGCCAACCAAACGCCCAAGCCGTAGTGCACCAACACCTTCATGCGGTTCCCCGGCGGTTGGCAAAGAGATAAGCACAGTGCGGCTGCGCCGCACCGAAGACAGCCACGACCCGGGCGAGCGCTTTCTCGGTGCCGGAGCGCATATCCATCGGTTCGGTGGCCAACCAAATTGCGTCGATGCGGATCACGAAGCAAGTCCACGGACAAATCGGACGCATCCCTCGGGATCGGAAGCTGGCCATTTCACCGTGATGATTTGCTCGCCAAATGGCAGCTCGATGATCACAGACGACTCGGCCTGCCTTTTCGGGGCGACCTTTACCGGAACGAACGCCGGCAGGGTTGCGGGTGGTTGATCTCGGTAAAGTGGCAGCCACTTACGGATCACGTTGGCATTGATGCCGTGACTGATGGCAACGCTGGAGATGGAGGCGCCGGGTTGCAGGCATTCCTGGACAACCTGGGCTTTGAACGACTTGGGGTAAGAGCTACGTTGGCGCATTTAAGGGCTATCGCGTCCGCTTAAAAATAGACGGACAACATCGCCCTTAATTTGGGAGAACGGTAGGTGGGTTCATCGTTCGCTTACGTCGTAACCACGCTTGTATTCCTTGCTGTGTTCGCTCATGGCGACCTCCAGTGTTTGGGGTTAGGCGGAACGGGCTGCAAGCATGGCGTCGGCAACTTCGTAGGAATACTTCGCAGCGAGCGACAGAATTTCTTCAACGCCGTGTCCTGCATCTGCAAGCTCTCCGATTTCCCCGAAGCTCGGAGCGATCTTCACAATTACCTTGGCTGCAAAGTAGTCACGCAGGGTCATGCTGGCCTCGTCTTCACGGTGGTAGTTGGCTTCTATCCCCGGAAACGCCGGGCTGCCGGTTTCTTCTCGTTCCATGATTCTCTCCATTCGTTGGTGCACCTGTATTCGTTCAACACTCATTCCTACCGCTGGTTGCCGATGGGCGCGGTGGAGGAGTGCTGACGGGTAGAGGTGGAGAAAGCCTGCCCAGGCCCGCTACTGGCGACAACCTGGTGTGGCCTGGACTGGTGGTGGTGTTATACCGCTGGTAATCTCAGACTTAGGTGAAATCAGAGACTGACTGCAATGGATGCAAAGAATCTCGCGGTACTTCAGCAGCTAAGGGATCGGATGAGCGCTGTTCCAGATGTAAAATCTGTCACCATTGACCCCAAGGTACTACTCGACCTGCTTACCAATATTAATTTAAGGCTCCACGGCGAGCCGGAGGCGCCGGAGCTGTTGCGGCACAACGGCCGAAAATCGGGACGGACCTCTAGAGCTACCCTGGAATCGCCAGAATCATCAGAATCCGCAAGTGATAAGATCCCAAAGGGCGCGATTAGTAAGCCGAGTACTGCAGGTCGAAAGTCTTCTCGTGCAAAAGCTATCGCAAGAGCCCAGGCCGCCGAAGATGCTTTCAAGGCATCAATGGAAATCCGTCTGTGCCGGGAATGTGGAAAGCCTACTAAGGCAGATCCTGAGTTCTTCCTTAATCCAGTCACTTGTCAGAAATGCAAAGATCGGGCTCGCGACATTGGTCTGGGTATTCGCCCTAGGAAGCATGACGATTATTCCGAGATAACTGTTTTCAAGGGTGGGGCCCCGGGGCTTGGGAAGCGTAAATGAGTTTAGACATAAAGGCGGCGCCATTATCATGCACGTCTTCCTAGGCTAGTCCCCCCTCCGCTAACTACCTTGGCAGGTGTGGCGTTTGTGCTTCTTGGCTTTGTTTTTATTCCAAGATCCGGGGCGCCATCATATTTACTTGATGGATTTGTTGAGCTTGCATGGTGAGCTTTTCGTATTGCTTTATCTGCTTTCTTTACCTCAAGAAGGGCTTCTTCAATCTGCTCAATTCTATATCTCACCTCAGGGTCTTCAGGAGCCTTAAGAGTAAACTCTTCAAGAATCTGCTTCCTCGTCTTCAGCAACCTCGCGCTGTCCGACTTTGCTCCGCAAATGAAGGCATCCTCAAGCTTCAATAACTCAGCTTTTTTAACGGATACACCTCGGAAGAAATGCGATTTCTTCCCGCGACTACCAGTGTTTTGCGATTTAGGCGCATTCATGGCTATCACCCGTTGAATTACCACAGGCAGAATAGTTCGAGTTGATGCTTTCCGAGAAGTCCTCGAAGAAGAATTCTTGGAGAACATCCTGCCCTCTTGTAGCGAGCAGGCAATCTCTTTTCCTTGCATAGGCCAACGGTCGCCTTCCCGTTGATGTCTTTCGGCGCGGCACGGGATCACCCGCCTGCGCGTTGCGCGTCCTATGAGCCGGGACATCAACGCTGCGGTAAGCGCTCTCGACAAGGCCATTGCTGTTGCCGTACACGCCGCTGAGGTTGCTGGGTTGCCGCAAGGCCTGATCGTGAGCCTGCTCCAGGGCCGCGCCCATGCACAAACCCATCAGATGGTGGCCGAATGACCGTCAAGGTGCTGGAGTTCAAGCGTGAGGGTTTGCGCGACGCCGCGAAGACCTTGCGCAAGATTGCTGATGACCTTGACGCCGGTGAGCATCCTGAATGCACCGTTGGCGCTTTGACGCTGACCGGCCCCAAGGGCGAAGTCACGGTATTTGGCCTTCCTTCGCAAATCCATCTCACACAACAAGCTCCATTAAAACGCAAAAAGCTCGACGCATTTTCATTGCATCGAGCTTCTTGTTGTTTGCAGATTACAAATCCAACTGGTCTGCCTTGATCCCAAACACCGCCGCGATTTTCTCGCGAGTGACTTTACGGGGTTTCGTGACCGCTTCCTGCTGAGCAAATGCAGGCTGAGAAATTCCCAAGCGTTTGGCCACCTCATCCTGTGTCAGATCCAGGTATTCGCGCCAAGCGCGGATCGGTGTTTCACCGTCGACAATTCGACTCACCACCTCGTGAGGAATCAAGTCGCTGTCAGGGTGCTGGGCGACGTACTGTGCGTAGGGGATCACCACGAAAGCAGGTTTGCCATCAGAGCCGTTGATGATCTGGATGCTAGTAGGTGCGTTCATCGCGTTTCTTGACCTCTTGAATACTGACCACCTTAATTGCACCGTCCCAATCGAACAAAACGCGGTAATTTCCCACTCGCATGCGGTATGCGTATTCGTGATCAGCCAGTGCTTTGATGTTGCTCACTTGGGGCATGGTTTTCAAACCGCTAACCGCGTCCCGAATTTGAACCTGGTGCTGTGTGTGAAGCTTCAGTAACTGTTTCACCGCTTTTCGAGACCAGTTGATAGCGTTCATAGGCAGAAATATAGGTCATTTATAAGTGAATTCGCAAATTTCACTTATGCAAGGACGCTTTGCAACGACTCAACCTTTGCTCAATATTGCTCACCGACCCAATCACAGCACCCACCCCAACCCCAACGCCTTATGCAGCGACGCAAAATCCTTCAACAACTCCGCATCCCCGGAAATCCGGCTCTCCTGTGCCTGATACCGCGTACGCTCCGCATCCAGCCAATCCAACGTACTCGCCGTACCCGCGCGATAGCGTTGGCGCGTCAGGTCGGCCGCACGCACGGCGGATGATTCAACGCTGCGCAGCAGCACCACGTTCTGCCGTTGGTGGCCATAACGCGCCAGGGCGACGTCGGCATCGCGGAGCGCCCCCAGCACCGTACTTTTGTACTGCGCGAGCGCTTCATCGTGGCCGGCTTCGGCGCCTTTGATGCTGGCGGCGACGCGGCCGAAGTCCAGGGCGTTCCAGGTCAGGCGCGGCATGATCAGCCAGGTGCCGTTGTCTTTGCGGGCCAGGTGGCCGGGGTCGCTGGCGGAGAATGACAGGTCACCCATCAGGCTGAGCTTGGGGAACCAGTCTGCGGTTTTTTCGCCGATCTGGGCGTTGCTGGAGGCGAGTTTGCGTTCGGCGATGCGGATGTCGGGGCGAGCCTTGAGGATTGCGGCCGGGTCGGCCAGGGGCACGCTGGCGGGGATCGCCGGCAGGGCTTTGGCGGTGGCGAGGCGGTTGTCGAGTTCGCCGGGTTCCAGGCCGCAGAGCAGACCCAGTTGGTCCAGGGATTCAACGATGGAGGCTTGTAATGGCAAGCGTTGGGCCTGGGTGTTTTCTGCTTGGGTCAGCACTTGTTCCAGTTGCAATTGGGAGGCCACGCCACGGTTGCGCCGTTGTTGGGTGAGGTCGAGGGCCTGGGTTTCGATGTCGACGCTGGCTTCGACCAGGGCGAGGCGCGCTTGCTGGTCGCGCAGGTCGGTATAGGTCTGTACCACTTCGGCGGCGAGTTGCACCTGGGCGTCGGCGAGCTGGGCCTGGGAGGCGTCGGCCTCGGCCTGCGCGGCTTCTACCGCGCGGCGCGTGCCGCCGAACAGGTCGACTTCCCAGCTGGCGTCGAAGCCGGCGAGGTACAGGCTCAGCGGGCCACGACCGCCGCCACCCCCGCTGCCACCCAGCGCCGAGGTGTCGGGGGAGCGCAGTTTCAACATCGCGGCGTCGGCGGTGACTTTGGGCATGCCGTCGGCGCGGGCGCCGCTGAGGCTGGCGCGGGATTGTTTCAGGCGCGCCTGGGCGGTGGCGATGTCCGGGCTGTTGTGCAGGGCCTGGTCGATCAAGGCATCCAGTTGCGTGTCACCCAGCGTGCGCCACCATTGGGCGACAGCGGGCGCACTCGGCGCGATGTGATCGGCATGGGGCAGTTGCCCGGCGGCCAGGGTTTTCGGCGCGACATCCGGTGCGCCGTGGAAGTCCGGGCCGACGGTGCAGGCGGACAGCAAGCCGACGGTAAAGAACAGGGGGAGGGAGCGAAGAGTCATGGCTGTACCGTGCGCTTTTTAAGGATAAAGATCAGGGGCAGGCACGCCAGCATGGCCAGGCCCAGTACGTAGAACGCGTCGTTGTAGGCCATCACTGCGGCTTCCCGTGCGATGTCGTTGGCCAGTTGGGCCATCGCCTGCAATGACGCGGTGGAGGCATCGCCGGTTTGCGCCAGGTAGCTGGCGGTGTTGCTGGCCATCTGGTCCTGGGCCAATTGGCTGTTGGCATGGATACCTTCGCGCAGCATGTCGTCATGGAAGTGGCTGCGTCGGTCCATCAGCACGCCGAGCAAGGCCAGGCCGATGGTGCCGCCCAGGTTGCGCGACATGTTGTAGAGCCCGGCCGCGTCGCCGGCGTCCTTGGTGTCGACCGAACGCATGGACAGCTGGCTGAGGGGCATCATCACCAGGATCTGCCCGAAGCCCCGTAACAGCTGCGACCACACGAAGTCATGGCCGACGCTGTCGGCCGTCAGTTGGGTGTCGACAAAACAACTCGCCCAATACAGCAACAGTCCCGCACCGACCATCCAGCGCAGGTCGTAGCGGCCGAGCATCCGCGGCAGGATCGGCATCAGCAGAAACGCGGGAATACCCGACAGCAACATGATCGAACCCGACTGTTGCGCGTTGTAGCCGGACAAAATCCCCAGGAACTGCGGCACCAGGTAGGCCGTGCCATACAAACCGGCGCCCACCGCCGTACCAATCAGCAGCACGCTGCCAAAGCTTTTGTTGAGCAGCAGTTGCAGGCGCAGGATCGGCGTGGCTGAGCGAAACTGCCCGACGGCAATCAGGAAGAAACCGACCGCGGTGGCGATGCTTAGCCAAATGATCAGCAGCGAATCAAACCAGTGTTCACGCTGGCCTTCTTCCAGCACCACGGTGAGCGAACTCAAGCCCATGGCCAGGCCGAGGATGCCCAGCCAGTCAGCGCTGATAAAGCGTTGCAGGTTCATGCGCTCGCTGGGCAGGCCGGTGAGCAACAGGGTGATCAGGGCGATGCTGATGGGCAGGTTGAGGAAGAAGCACCAGCGCCAGTTGATGTTTTCCGTGAGCCAACCGCCAATCACCGGGCCCAGCAGCGGGCCGAGAATCACCGTCATGCCGAACATGGTCGTGCCGATTGCCAGTTGGTGCGGCGGCAGGCGTGTGCGCACGATGGTTTGTGCGGTGGGGATCATCGCGCCGCCGGCAAAGCCCTGGCCGATGCGCCCGGCGATCATCGCGCCCAGGCTGGTGGACAGGCCGCAGAACATCGAGAAAAACGTGAACATCAGCGCCGTGCCGATCAGGAATCGGCGCAAACCAAAGACCCGGGTCAGCCAGGCGGCGAGGGGGATCATCACGATTTCCGACATCAGGTAGCCGGTGGCGATCCAGGTGCCTTCGGAGCCCGTGGCGCCGATCTGGCCCTGGATCTGCGGCAGTGCCGAGTTGGTGATGGAGACGTCGAGTGTCGCCAGCAGCGCACCCAGGGCGCCGGCCGCGACGGCGATCCAGTCGGTCAGTGAGGCGTTGCGCGGTTTGTCTGCGGCAACGCCGGTCATCGTGGCTTCAGCCATGGTTGGCGTCCGCACCGTGGGTGCGAGTATCCACCTCTACCGTTGCTGACAGGCCTGGCATCAGCGCTGCGCGTAAATCGTCCGGCACGTCGAGGGCGATACGCACAGGTACGCGCTGCACGATCTTGGTGAAGTTGCCGGTGGCATTCGACGGCGGCAACAGGGCGAACTGCGCGCCGGTGCCGGGGGCCAGGCTGTCGATATGGCCTTGCAGGTCGCGACCGGGCAGGGCGTCTACATGCACAGTGACGGCTTGGCCCGGGTGCATCGCGCCGATTTGGGTTTCCTTGTAATTGGCCGTCAGGTAGACCGAGCTGATGGGCACGACGGTCAGCAGGCGCGTGCCCGGTTGCACATATTGGCCGACCCGCACGCCGCGGTCGGCGACGCGGCCATCCAGCGGGCTGCGGATCACGGCATCGTCTACATCCAATTGGCTTTGCGCTTCGCTGGCCTTGGCCACACCGAGTTGGGCCTGGGCTTGTTTCAACTGAGCTTGAAGCGTGCCATAGCGGGTCTGGCTGGAGCGCAACGCGGCTTGCTTGGCTGCCACCGTACTGCGGGCCTGGGCCAGTTGGTTATTCAGTTGTGCCAGGCGTTCTTCCGGTTCGGCCCCAGAGCGGGCCAATGGCGCGTAGCGTGCGACTTCGGTCTGGGCATGCCGCGCATCGGCCTCGGCGCCTTGCAATTGGGCGCGGGCTTCGGCGATGGTCGAGTCTTGTTGCACCAGATCGGCTTCGGCCTTGGCCAGGTCGGCATTGCGCGCAGAAATGGTCGCCGAGGCTTCGTCGCTCACCGCCTGGTATTTGCGTGCGTCCAGGCGCACCAGGATATCGCCGCGTTTGACTTGCTGGTTGTCGCTTACCAGCACTTCGGCGACGTAACCATTGATCTTCGGCGCCACACTGATGCTGTCGGCTTGCAGGTAGGCGTCGTCGGTGGTTTCGATAAAGCGCCCGGTGATCCACCACCAGGCGCCCCATGCCACGCCGCCCACTACCGCGACGGTGGCGAGCGTGAGCAGGATGCGGCGGGCTTTGCCGCGTTGGCCGTTGACGGTGTCTTCAGGAATGACCTGAGGCGAGGGTAGTGCTGCGGACATCAAGGTCACTCCAGATTTATATCAGGTGGAATAAATTCCTTTTTTCGCGAAATTTTGTCAACTGGTATATTTTGGTCCGGGACTTGGAAGGAGCAGCACATGGCACGACATAAACCTGCCGCCGAAGGGGGCTACCAGCGTGGTGAAGAAACCCGTGCGCGGATTATCGACGCAGCGGTCGTCGTGTTTGGCGAGCGTGGCTACGACGGCGCTTCTACCCGTGATATCGCCACGGCGGCCGGGGTCAATGCGCCGGCGATCCAGTATTACTTCGATGGCAAAGAGGGCGTCTACCTGGCCTGTGTCGAACACTTGATCACCCTGCTGTGGCGCAAGATGGCGCCTACCGTTGAGGCCGCCGAACTGGCGTTAGCCGATGAAATCTGCCCCGACACGCGCCTGATCGAGGTGTCATTGGGCATTTTGGGCACGGTGGTCTCGACCATCCAGGACAGCCCCGAGGCGACAGTCTGGCGGGCGTTCCTCGACCGTCATCAGGCAGGCCTGTGTCCGGAAAGCGCGACGACGGCGTTCGAGGAGCGTTTCAAGGCGCGTATCGGCCGGGTGATCCGGCAATTGATTGCGCGGCTTGCGGGCTTTGCGGTGGAAGACGAGCGCACCGTGATCCACTCGATGGCGCTGTTCACCCAGGGCCTCGCGTTTCGCGTGCAAAAGCCCAAGTTGCTGGCCGCGTTGAACTGGACGCAGATCGATCGAAAGGAAATGGAGTTGGTCTGCGAAGTGGTGCTGACACAGGCGCGCTTCACGCTCGAGGGGCTGGTGCGGTTGAGGTATCAGTCCCCGGCGCACTGAGTGCGGGTTGTACCGGTGTGCTTACAAACCCTACCAACGCGTTACACGAAAGCCGTGACGCCTGCGCAGTTGCGCTGTCTCAACCAGCGAGAAGTTAATCTCGTCGAGTAGAGAGTGTTGTCATGAAGTTGAATTACCTAACCAAGGCGGCTGTGGTTGTCGCGTTGCTGTCGACCTTGTCGGGCTGCTGGATGTTCATGCCACCGGGCGGTGGCGGTGGTGGAGGCCATGGTGGCGGGCACGGCCAAGGTGGTGGCCCAGGCGGTGGTGGCGGTGGCGGCGGTCCGCGCTACTGATAGGCAAAAAAAGAGGCGAGCCCACCGTGGCTCGCCTCTTTTTTTGCCTTGGATAAATCCCGGGCAAAGAAAAGCCCGCAGGGGGCGTGCGGGCTAAAGGGATGTTCATTAGGAGCTGGGTCCACCATAGGCGGGCCTGTGTGAAAGGTTTGTGAAATGCCTGCTGTCCATTCCTGGGATGTGAACTCAGACCGGAGAGATAGTCGCCAGCAGACCGATACCAATGGTCAACACCAAAAAACCGAACAGAAAAAGCGCCATCTTGGTCATAAGGCCTCCGAAGGGAAGGGCAGCGGCAGGGACATTCCTGTCGCACTCGACACGCGTGTCGGGCATGGGGCTATTGTCCGCGCAGTGCAGATTTCGGTACAGGCGCAGATAACGATGAAAAAACCGTATCAGATGCCTGTGTGGCCGCTGTACCAAGGGTTGCTCAACGGTGTGGGTTTCTAAAGATCAGCCCGACGAATAAGATGGCGCCCACGGCATCAACAATAAAAGTGGGCAAAGCCTTGATGGAAAGACGTCAATTCAGCGGTGGCATGAAAGGCAAGAACCTGCGCTACCTCAACGAAACACAGCAGCCGGCGTCGGTCACCCGCGTCGGCTTCTTGTTGCTCGAACATTTCTCCCTGCCCGCATTCACCCAGACCCTCGACACCCTGGTCACTGCCAACTTGCTGCGTCCTGATCTGTTTGCATCACAGACGTTCGGCTGTTGCGACGGCGAAGTGATCAGCGATCTGGGGCTGGTTATCCGGCCTGATGCGCGCCTTGATGTCCTCGCGCTGCAAGACCTCGACCTGTTGGTGGTCTGTGGGGGATTTCGCACTGAGCTCAAGGCTGGTGAGGACTTTATCCAGCTATTGCGCAGTGCCGCCGAGCAGGGCGCCAGCCTCGCCGGGTTGTGGAACGGTTCCTGGTTTCTCGGCCGCGCCGGCTTGCTGCAAGACTATCGCTGCGCCATCCACCCCGAACATCGCCCGGCCCTGGCCGAGGTGGCCAAGGCGGCGCAGGTCACCAGTGAACCCTTTGTCATTGATCGTGATCGCCTCACCGCGTCGAGCCCGTCGGGCGCGTTCCATATGGCGCTGGATTGGATCAAGAACCTGCATGGCAAGGCGTTGGTCGAGGGCATCGAAGACATCCTGGCGTTCGAGGAGTCGCGTTATCGGCGCATCAAACCCACTGAAAACATCAGCGTCAGCGCGCCGTTGCGTGAAGTGGTCAAGCTGATGGACGCCAACCTGGAAGAGCCGTTGGAACTCGACCAACTCGCCGTCTATGCGGGCCGCTCGCGGCGCCAGCTCGAACGGTTGTTCAAGGAGCAACTGGGTACCACGCCACAGCGTTACTACATGGAACTGCGCGTCACCGAGGCGCGACGCTTGTTGCAGCACACCGAGTTATCGCAGGTGGAAGTGCTGGTGGCATGCGGGTTTGTTTCGCCGAGCCATTTCAGCAAGTGCTACAGCTCGTATTTTGGCTATCGCCCGTCAAAGGAGAAGCGGCTGATCAAGTAGCCAGGGCGGCTCCGTTCCGTGACCGACAAGTTCTGTAATAAAAACGCCATTGCGCTGGGGATTAAATCCGGGACGGGCTATTTTGGTGCGTCTTAACAACTAGAGTAGCCATGGATGAAATACCAACCCTTCAGCCGTACCTTGATTGCCACTGCCCTGGTGCTGACCGTCAGTGGTGTTGTACAGGCCGCGTCCCAGGCGCCGGTGGCCGGTGAAAATGGCATGGTAGTCACGGCCCAGCATTTGGCCACTCATGTCGGTGTGGATGTGCTCAAGGCCGGTGGCAACGCGGTGGATGCCGCTGTCGCTGTCGGCTATGCGCTGGCGGTGGTGTACCCGGCGGCGGGTAACTTGGGCGGCGGTGGTTTTATGACGGTGCAACTGGCGGACGGGCGCAAGACGTTCCTCGACTTCCGCGAAAAAGCCCCGTTGGCGGCCACTGCCAACATGTACCTGGATAAAGACGGCAATGTCGTCGAAGGCCTCAGCGCCAAGGGCCACCTGGCCGTCGGCGTACCCGGCACCGTTTCCGGCATGGAGCTGGCACTGAGCAAGTACGGCACTCTCAAACGCGCCCAGGTGATTGCGCCGGCGATCAAGTTGGCAGAAAACGGTTTTGAACTGGAGCAGGGCGATATCGACCTGCTACACACCGCCACCGGCGAGTTCGAAAAAGACAAGGACATGCGCGGCATCTTCCTGCACAACGGCCAGCCAATGCAGGTCGGGCAGAAACTGGTGCAGAAAGACCTGGCCAAGACCCTCAAGGAAATCTCGGCCAAAGGCAGCGACGGTTTCTATAAAGGCTGGGTCGCCAAGGCCCTGGTGGACTCCAGCCAGGCCGGCAAAGGCATCATCACCCAGGCGGATCTTGATAAGTACAAGACCCGCGAACTGGCGCCCATCGAGTGCGACTACCGTGGCTATCATGTGGTCTCGGCACCACCACCAAGCTCCGGTGGTGTGGTGATCTGCCAGATCATGAACATCCTCGAAGGCTACCCGATGGCAGACCTGGGCTATCACTCGGCCCAGGGCCTGCATTACCAGATCGAAGCGATGCGCCACGCCTACGTGGACCGGAACAGCTACCTCGGCGACCCGGACTTCGTGAAGAACCCGATCGAGCACCTGCTGGATAAAAACTACGCCGCCAAGCTGCGCGCGGCCATCGAGCCACAAAGGGCCGGTGACTCCCAGGCCATCAAGCCCGGCGTATCACCCCATGAAGGCAACAACACCACCCACTATTCCATCGTCGACAAGTGGGGCAATGCGGTGTCGGTGACCTACACCCTCAACGACTGGTTCGGCGCGGGCGTAATGGCCAGCAAGACCGGGGTGATCCTCAACGATGAAATGGACGACTTCACCGTCAAGGTCGGCGTACCGAACATGTACGGCCTGGTCCAGGGTGAAGCCAACGCCATCGCACCGGGCAAGGCACCGCTGTCGTCGATGAGCCCGACCATCGTGACCAAGGATGGCAAGGCGGTGATGGTAGTCGGCACGCCGGGTGGCAGCCGCATTATTACGGCGACGCTGCTGACTATCCTGAATGTCATCGACTACAAGATGAACATCCAGGAAGCCGTGGACGCGCCGCGTTTCCACCAGCAGTGGATGCCGGACACCACTAACCTTGAGACCTTTGCAGTGAGCCCGGATACCCAGAAGATTCTGGAAAGTTGGGGCCATAAGTTTGCCGGTCCGCAGGATGCCAACCACTTGGCGGCGATCCTGGTAGGCGCGCCATCGTTGGATGGTAAGCCAGTGGGCAACAACCGCTTCTACGGAGCGAATGATCCGCGTCGCAACACCGGGCTGTCCTTGGGCTACTAAAGCCTGGCGCGGTTCAAACTGTGGGAGCGGGCAAGCCCTAATGCCAGTCAGTTAAGAGATGACAGGAGCAACACCGCCGCTCATCTGCTGTTTCCTTAACTGACTGGCATTAGGGCTTGCCCGTGCCCACAAGGAGGGCGGTGTCAAGGCTGAAGCAGTTGTTCCACCGCCGAAAACGCCACCCGCCTGCGCTCTTCCCAATCCCCCCGAATCACCATCACCGGCTGTCGATGCTGCTGCATCCAGTTCAGGCTCGCCTGGAAAAACGCCTGGCGATCCGCCAACGCTGGCTGGCAACGCTGGCCATCGGCGGTCCATTCCACATCCTCCGGCGACAGCAGCAGGTGCAGGTCGTAGTGGCGGGCCAGCAGCTCGCGGTCCAGCCATGCGGGATAATCGCCGAATAGGGTCTGGCTCCACAGCTTGTTGGTGAGCAAATGCGTATCGAGGATCAGCAGGCGTGGCTGTTCGGCGCGGGCGGCATCCTCCCAGGCGAGTTGGCCTTGAGCGATGTCGGGGATATCCGCCAGGCACGTATCGCGCTGGTGGTGATCGATAAAGTGGCGCACGTATTCGCCCACCATCACTCCGCCAAAGTGCGCTTGTAGTTCCGCCGCCAACCAGCTTTTACCGCTGGATTCGGGTCCTGCCAGTACCACCACTTTCATGACTGCAACGCCGGATCGGCGCGCCATTCACGCCAGCCTTGCACGGCGATCACGGTGAACAGCGCGTAGAGCGCCGCAGTGAGGTAGAGGCCTTTGTAGAGGAACAGCCCGACGAAGATCACATCCACGACAATCCACAGCGGCCAGCATTGCACACGTTTCTGCGCCATCCACATCTGTGCCACCAGGCTGAAACCGGTAAGGGCCGCGTCCAGCCACGGTTGGGCTGCGTCGGTCCAGTGGGCCATGGCCGCGCCGAGCAACAGGCTGCCCACGGCACCCACGGCCAGGCTCGCCATGATCGCCGGCCAGCCCAGGCGGGTGACCTGGCGGCCTTGCTTGATCTCGCCGGCGCGGGTCCATTGCCACCAACCGTAGACTTGCAACGCGGCGTAGACCACTTGCAGCAGCATGTCGGAATACAGTTTTACGTCGTAGAACACCCAGGTGTAGAGCAACACCATCACCAGGCCGATGGGCCAGCACCAGGGGTTCTGCTTGACCGTCAGCCAGACAGCGATCACCCCCAGTGCGGCGGCGAACAGTTCAAGCCCGGACATGGCGGTTCCTTGGGAGAGTGGGAGAGGGCGGGGATTGTAACCACTGGTATCCAATCTTCAAAACACGGCAGGTCCGCTGTGGGAGGGGCTTGCACTCCAGGCTCTTTATAATTGTGGGCGCCGCATCGACTTTTTCCGCGTGTCTGATAGGCTTTCGGCCTGCATTCGGAAAACCTGAATACGCTCTGATTTTTCACGGATTTTTTGCATGTCGGTGTTGAGAATACACACCGGGCCTTGTCGTCAGTGAACCACTAAAAAAGATTAATAAGGCATGCCATCGAGCATGACCTTTGGGGGAAACATGGATTTTTGGACGGCCATACAGGCATTGATTCTTGGCGTGGTGGAGGGGCTCACGGAGTTCTTGCCAATCTCCAGCACCGGCCACCAGATTATCGTGGCCGACTTGATCGGCTTCGGCGGCGAACGCTTCGAGGCGTTCAATATCATTATTCAGTTAGGCGCGATTCTCGCGGTGGTCTGGGAGTTCCGCCGCAAGATCCTGGATGTAGTCATCGGTTTGCCGACCCAGCCCAGTGCCCGGCGTTTTACGGTCAACCTGATCATCGCCGTGTTACCGGCAGTGGTGTTGGGGGTGATTTTCGCCGACCTGATCAAGCATTACCTGTTCAATCCGATCACCGTGGCGGCGGCGTTGGTGGTGGGCGGCGTGATTATGTTGTGGGCCGAAAGACGCCAGCACCGCACGCACGCTGAAACCGTCGACGAGATCACCTGGAAAGACGCGATCAAGATCGGTTTTGCCCAATGCCTTGCCATGATTCCGGGCACTTCGCGCTCCGGTGCGACGATCATCGGCGGCCTGTTGTTTGGCCTGTCGCGCAAGACCGCCACGGAGTTCTCGTTCTTCCTGGCGATGCCGACCATGGTCGGCGCGGCGGTGTATTCGGGCTACAAGTACCGTGACCTGTTCCAGCCGGGCGACCTGCCGGTGTTTGCCGTTGGTTTTATCACCTCGTTCATCTTCGCGATGATCGCGGTCAAGGCCTTGCTCAAGTTCATCGCCAACCACAGCTACGCCGCGTTTGCCTGGTACCGGATCGCGTTTGGTTTGGTGATCCTGGCCACCTGGCAGTTCGGCTGGATCGACTGGACCGCGGTCAAGCCGTGAACATCCAGTACCCACGCCTGAAGGCGGCAATTTTTGCGTTGTTGTGCGCCGCGCCGCTGTTGGGCTCGGTGCTGGTGTGGCGTCGCGGTGAGACGCTGATTCCGCTGGTGGCCTACGGTGTGGTCAGTGTCATTGCGTTTTTCCTGTATTGGAGCGACAAGCGCAAGGCGCAGACCGACCGTTGGCGCACCCCGGAAAACATCCTGCATGCCGTCGAGTTGGCCGGTGGATGGCCGGGAGCGTTGATCGCCCAGCAGGTGTTCCGGCACAAGACGCGCAAGGTGTCTTATCAGGTGCTGTTCTGGGTGATCGTGTTGCTGCATGAGGTATTCTGGCTCGACCAGTTGTTCCTCGGTGGCACGCTGTTGTCAGTCCTCTAGCAACAAGCCGATCTGCGTGCGCTTGGGCAGTTTGCTGACCACCAATTGGTGGGAGCGCTGCAACAGGCCACGCAGCTCCCCAGCGCCCAGCGGGTAGGGCGTATTCATGATGATCCACTGCGCACGCGCCAGGTACGGCGCCGGATGGATGCCTGGGCGGTCGACCTGGCCCAGGAACAGTTCCTTGTCGACCTTGAACGCCAGCGAGTCGCCGCGCAGGCCTTGCAGGGCGAACATCTTGTTGCCGGCAATCGAGAACACGCGCACGCCGCCCCATTTATAGTCTTCCCGGGCGCCGGGCAGGCTCAGACAGAACTGGGCGACGTGTTCTTCGGTCATGTTCATAGCAATCGGTCTCCGCAATCTTTAAAGCCTTGTTCCAGATAATCGATCCACGCACGAATGGCCGGCAGCACGCCACGTCGGTGTGGGTATACCGCCTGTAACCAGCCGCCGGGCAACGACCATTCGGGCAGCAGTTGCATCAAGCGGCCGCTGGCCAGTTCCTCTTCGCAATACATCATCGGCAGCACGGTAAAGCCCAGCCCCATGATTGCGCTGGCCTTGCGCACGATGAAATCGTCGATGCCCAGGCGCGCTTCCATCACCAGTTCGTGGGGGTTGCCCTGTGGGTCGAGAATGCGCTGGTGCACCATGCGGTCGGCCTCCAGTGCGCCGAGCATCGGTAGCTGGCGCAGGTCATCCAGGGTGTCGATGGGTTGGCCGTGGATAAACGTAGGGCTGGCCACCAGCACGGTCTGCGCGCGGCGCAGACGCTTGGTGACCAACAGCGGGTCTTCATCGCCCAATTCACGCACGCGCAGGGCTACGTCGATGCCTTCGGCCACCAGGTCGACGCGGCGGTTGACCAAGGTCATTTCCAGCTGCACCTGGGGGTAAGCGGCGAGAAATCCGGCCACCAGTTCCGGCAGGATGTGCTGGGCCATGCCCACCGGGCAACTGACGCGCAATCGCCCACGAGGCTCGCTGGACATGCTGGCCACCGCCTCATCGGCCATTTCCGCTTCCAGCAACATGGCCTGGCAATGGCGCAGGTATCGCTCGCCCACGGCGGTGAGGGTGAGTTGGCGGGTGGTGCGTTGCAGCAAGCGCGCGCCGAGGCGTTCTTCAAGCTCGGCAATACGTCGCGACAGCCGCGACTTGGGAATCCCCAGCAAGCGCCCGGCGGCCGCGAAGCCACCGGCTTCGACGACTTTGGCGAAGTAGTAGAGGTCGTTGAGGTCTTGCATGGTCAGCCTATTGTCCTGTCAGTGAGACAAACTATCGCATTTCAGCTGCCTTATCGGCTATTGGTTTCATGCGTAGGATTACCCCATCTGATCGCCACTGACGATCCTACTCGGAGAACTCAAATGAAACTGTTGCACATCGATTCCAGCATCCTCGGCGACAACTCGGCCTCCCGTCAGCTCAGCGCCGGCGTAGTCAAGGCCTGGCAATTGGCCGAACCGGGCGTAGAAATCACCTACCGTGACGTGGCGGCCGAAGGCATCAACCACTTCTCCGGCGCAACCCTGGGCGCGCTGGGCACTCCGGCAGAACAGCGTGATGCTGCCCAACAGCATGAAGCCGACCTGAGCGCCAAGACCCTCGCCGAATTCCTGGCTGCCGACGCGGTGGTCATCGGTGCGCCGATGTACAACTTCACTATCCCAACCCAGCTCAAAGCCTGGATCGACCGCATCGCCGTCGCCGGCCAGACCTTCCGCTACACCGAAGCCGGCCCGGAAGGCCTGTGCGGTAACAAGAAAGTCATCATCGTGTCGACCTCGGGCGGCCTGCACGCCGGCCAAGCCACGGGCGTAGCCCATGAAGACTACTTGAAAGTGCTGCTGGGCTTTCTCGGTATCACCGACATCGAATTCGTCCGCGCCCATGGCCTGGCCTATGGCGACGAAGTGCGCAGCAAATCCCTGAGCGACGCCAACACGCTGATCAACGAGCAGTTGTTCGCGGCTGCGTAAAGCTTGTGTAAACCTGCGTTGTTCCGCGTTTCAATCTGAAACCGGGCGTCTAAACTCTGTATTCTGATCGCCTCAAAACGACCGGAGTACGGAGTTTTTTCGTTTACCCGCTGTCATTACTTTGGCCCAGGTTATGCACGTAGGGGTTCACCACCCGGTACGAGCGCCTTGAACCATGGACTTTTCAACCCGACATGCCGGTTTTCATGCAGCAAAGGTGGACATCCTCATGATGCGTCTTTGTGCAGTTCTGCTCCTTTCCTTGCTCGGTGGCCTGGTTTCAGTGCACGCCGCGCCCGCGCCGCACCCGCATTGGAGTGTGGGCTTTCATCGCATGATCTTTCTCGATCCATTGGATCTGCAGCCGATGAAAGCCATTGCGTTCTATCCGTCGACCGATGCCCCACACACGACGCAGTTGGGTGCCTATCAGGTCGCGGCGTCTGAAGATTCCAAGATCGCCATCGGACGTTTTCCGATGCTGATGCTCTCCCACGGCAACACCGGTACACCGCTGGCCTTGCATGACCTGGCCACTTCCCTGGCGCGCAAGGGTTTTGTGGTGGTGGCGGTGCTGCACCCAGGTGACAACTACAAAGACCACAGCCGTCTGGGCACGGTGAGCAACCTGTATGGGCGGCCGATCCAGATTTCCGAAGCCATCACCGCCACGTTGGGCGACCCGATGTTGTCGCCGTTCGTCAACGTCGATCAGGTTGGGGTCATCGGTTACTCGGCGGGTGGCGAAACCGCGCTGATCCTGGCCGGCGCCAAACCCGATTTTGACCGGCTGCGTCGCTACTGCCAGGAGCGTCCGGAAGATCGCGATGCCTGCACCACCAAAGGCGAACTGGTGGTCGACCGTGATGACCTCCAGCCCCAGGCCGACCCACGCATTCATGCCTTGATGCTGATGGCCCCGCTGAGCCTGATGTTTGGCCGTCACACCCTTGCCGATGTGCATGTGCCGGTGCTGCTCTACAGTGGCGATGGCGACAAACTGGTGGCCGTGGACAAGAACGCCGCCGCCCTGGCGCGCAAACTGCCGGAACCGCCGGACTTCAAGCTGTTGGCCGGGGCAGGGCACTTCGTGTTCATGGCGCCTTGCGACAGCGATCAATTGGCCGCGATGCCAGCGATTTGCACCGATGCCGATGGCGTCGACCGCGAAGGCATTCACCGCGACTTGATCTCCGAAGCCGGGCGTTTTTTCAGCCACACCCTGGGCCAATCGACCCGCGCCGGTATGCAGACGGCAGATCAGTAAGCGCGACGCTTGAGCAAGACGGTCACGCAAAGGGCTGAAACCGACAGCAGCGCCGCGCAAAAGAAGATCCAGCCGTAGCCGAGGTTCAGCGCCACGGCCCCCATCAACGGCCCGGCAATCGCCAGGGCCAGGTCAAAGAACACCGCGTAGGCACTCAAGCCCGCACCACGGCTGCTGTTGGGCACCTGCTTGATGGCTTCCACGCCCAGCGCCGGGTACACCAGCGACAAGCCGAACCCGGTCAAACCGGCGCCGACCAGGGCCACACCGGTGGACGGTGCCAGCCAGAGCAAGGTCAAGCCCAGGGTCTCGATGGTCATGCAGGCAATCGCAGCACGGAACCCGCCAAAACGGCTGATGGCCGAGATGAACAGCAGCCGCGACAGGATAAAACACACGCCGAACACCGTCAGGCAGTAGGCTGCCCCGGTCCAGCCGCGGTTGACGTAGTACAGGGTGATAAAGGTGGTCAGGGTGCCGTAGCCAATCGACGACAGGCACAGGCTGGCGCCAAACGGCGCGATACGCCCGAACACCGACCAGAACGGCAAGCGTTCACCACGGACTACCGGTACTGACGGCTTGTTGCGGATCAGTACCAGCCCTAGGGTGGACAACGCCGCCAATATGATGCCCAGGCTGGTGTAGCCATACTCGGCGACCATGACCACGCCGAGCGGCGCGCCGATGGCGATAGCGCCATAGGACGCGATTCCATTCCATGAAATTGAGCGCGCGGTGTGCTCGGCGCCGACCTGGCCCATGCACCAACTGATCGTACCCACGCCAATCAGGCCTTGAGCCACGCCCAGCAACAGTCGGGCGGCGATCAAAATGCCCAGGCTCAGCGTGGGCGTGCTTTCCAGCAGCGTGGCGAAAAACGTCAGCACGCCGCTGACCAGAATGCCCGCTAATCCCAGCACAATCGCACGCTTGGTGCCGACGTTATCCGACATCCTCCCCGCCATGGGTCGACTGAGCAGGGTGGCCAGGTACTGCGAACCGATGGTAATGCCCGCCACCACCGCACTGAAACCCAATTGATCATGCACATAGCCCGGAATCACCGCTATCGGCAGGCCGATGCAGATAAAGGCGATAAAGGTGTAGAACACGATGGAGACGATCTGGAGGGTGATCGATAGAGAGCTGGGGGCGGCGGCTGGCATGTGCACTCTTTCGCGGGCGGGCGGTGAGGGCATCATGGCAAGGGTCTGGAGGAAAAGGAAGCAGGCTAACTAATTTTGATTTTGTTGTGAACGGGCATGCCCCAGTTGAGGGAAACACTGTACCTGTGGCGAGGGAGCTTGCTCCCGTTGGACTGCGTAGCAGTCCCAGTCTTTTAAAACCAAGAGCTGGGGCCGCTTCGCGGCCCAGCGGGAGCAAGCTCCCTCGCCACAGGTTACGTTACACTTGCCATTTCTTAACTGACTGGCATTGCACAGCAAGCCGGGTTAGAAGACCACGCCTTGGCTGCGCAGGTAGTCGTCATAGGTGCCGCTGAAGTCGATCACGCCGTTGGCGCTCAACTCGATGATGCGGGTGGCCAGGGACGATACGAACTCACGGTCGTGGCTGACGAAGATCAGCGTGCCTGGGTAGTTTTCCAGCGCCAGGTTCAGCGCTTCGATGGATTCCATGTCCAAGTGGTTGGTCGGTTCGTCCATGATCAGCACGTTCGGCTTTTGCAGGATCAGCTTGCCGAACAGCATGCGGCCTTGCTCACCACCGGAAATCACCTTCACCGATTTCTGGATCTCGTCGTTGGAGAACAGCATGCGACCCAGGGTGCCACGGATCATTTGCTCGCCTTGGGTCCACTGGCCCATCCAGTCGAACAGCGTCACGTCGTCTTCGAAGTCATGCGCATGGTCCTGGGCGTAGTAGCCCAATTCCGCAGCATCGGTCCACTTGACGCTACCGGCATCCGGGGTCAGTTCGTTGACCAGGGTGCGCAGCAGGGTGGTCTTGCCGATACCGTTCGGACCGATGATCGCCACACGCTCGCCGGCTTCAACCTGGAAGCTGAAATCCTTGAACAGTGGCTTGCCGTCGAAGCCTTTGGCCATACGCTCGACGATGACCGCCTGGCGGTGCAGCTTTTTGTTCTGCTCGAAACGGATGAACGGGCTCACACGGCTCGAAGGCTTGACCTCGGCCAATTGGATCTTGTCGATCGCCTTGGCACGGGAAGTGGCCTGCTTGGCTTTCGAGGCGTTGGCCGAGAAACGGCTGACGAAGGATTGCAGCTCGGAGATCTGCGCCTTCTTCTTGGCGTTGTCCGACAGCAGTTGCTCGCGGGACTGGGTCGCAACCGTCATGTACTCGTCGTAGTTGCCCGGGAACAGACGCAACTCGCCGTAGTCCAGGTCAGCCATGTGGGTGCACACGCTGTTCAGGAAGTGACGGTCGTGAGAGATGATGATCATCAGGCTGGAGCGCTGGGTCAGGATGTTTTCCAGCCAGCGGATGGTGTTGATGTCCAGGTGGTTGGTCGGTTCGTCGAGCAACAGCACTTCCGGATCGGAGAACAACGCCTGGGCCAGCAATACACGCAGCTTCCAGCCCGGAGACACTTCGCTCATCGGGCCGAAGTGTTGCTCCAGCGGAATACCCAGGCCCAGCAGCAGCTCACCGGCACGGGATTCGGCGGTGTAGCCGTCCATTTCGGCGAATTCGGTTTCCAGCTCGGCCACGGCCATGCCGTCTTCTTCGCTCATTTCCGGCAGCGAGTAGATACGGTCGCGCTCGGCCTTGACCTTCCACAGCTCTTCGTGACCCATGATCACGGTGTCGATCACGTTGAATTCTTCGTAGGCGAACTGGTCCTGGCGCAGTTTACCCAGACGCACATTCGGCTCCAACATGACCTGTCCGCCGGACGGATCGAGGTCGCCGCCGAGGATTTTCATGAAGGTCGACTTGCCGCAACCATTGGCACCGATCAAACCATAACGGTTGCCGCCGCCGAACTTGACCGAGACGTTCTCGAAGAGCGGCTTGGCGCCGAACTGCATGGTGATGTTAGCTGTGGAGATCAATTACTTTACCTATCAATGGGTTGCGAGCCAGGCGGCAGGTGCCTCCAGGCATGCGTCAACAGCGACGTCAAGGCGCGAAACCCGGTCGCTGAGCAAAAAATGGGGATGTGTGTTGGAATTTGGCGCGCATTGTCGCATATGTGAGGCGACAGTTGTATGGCGCACGGAAGATGGTTTTGCCCGTGGCTAAGGCCATAGAAGTCATGATGGCCGGTAGGGCTCGCATTCCGGGGTTTTAATCGGCCGGCACTTGGCTTACTTTCTGAATCCCGCCGTAACGAACGCCTGGAGATGCAATGGACCTGCCCTCAGCCCAAAAAGCGATTGCCTGTAACAAGGACGCCTGGGACCAATCCGCCAGCCTGCATAAAGCCACTGACACCTGGAGCACACTGCTCAAGTCGGTGGGTGACCCTGGCTTTTCGTGTCTGGACCCGACGATCTCCGGCGTGCTGGTGGAGATTGGCGTGGCCGATAAGGATGTCGTGCAACTGTGCTGCAACAACGGTCGCGAAAGTCTTTCGCTGTATGGTCTGGGCGCACGCTCAGTGGTGGGGGTGGACCAGTCACGGGCCTTTCTCCAGCAAGCCTGCGAACTCGCAGCGCTTTCGCCGCACACGCCGGAGTTTATCGAAAGCGACATCCATCATTTACCGCCCCAACTGCATGAGCGGTTCGATATTGCCCTGGTGACCATTGGCGTTCTGGGCTGGATGCCGGACGTGGTGCAATTCATGCGGCATGCCGCCAGCACCTTGAAGCCCGGTGGCAGTTTGGTGCTGTATGAAACCCATCCGTTTTTGGAAGTGTTCGATCCTAGGGCGCCAGAACCGCTATTGCCTGCCACTTCGTACTTCCGGCGCGAGCCCTTTGTGCTGCAGGAGTCCATCGTCTATGAGGGGCTGGGCGAGCAGGCGGGGCCGACGTCCTATTGGTTCGTTCATACCTTGGGCGCAGTGGTCAGTGCGGCCATTGCGGCCAATCTGCAGATCAGCCACTTGCAGGAGTACCCGCACTCAAATCGCGAGGAGCTTTACGACCAGTATGAACATCAGCCAGCGCAATTGCCGTTGTGCTTTACCTTGACCGCCACCAAACGCGATGCCTGAGTGCACGCTAAGGGATTTGCCGGAATAGGCAGGTTTCGCCCTATAGACCCAAAAGCCAAGGGTTTGTGAGAATGCCTGTGCCCGTTCATGAGTCAGGCACGACGTATGAACGTACGCATGGTTTGACCTGGGCCCGTACTGAATGAGGCGGGCCTGGGCATGTTTTCATCGGCTGCAATAAACACAAAATCATCCCCATCAAGTCGATAGCTGGCGGGTAAGTGCTTGCCAGCATCTTCTCCTATGGAATCGACCCAGGTAATGCTTTTGGGCGTTGTGGTGCTGTCCAGGAAAAACCGGCCAGCCAGCAAGACCTCGCCACCTACGGTTTTAACCTCAAAGTGGTCGCCGTTGATGGTCGTGATTGCGCCAGGTGCGGTATGGGCATCGGCAGGATTGAGTACGCCGTTGTCTTCAAGTGAAGTTTGTTCCCAGTCACCTTGTAACGCTTGAAAGTCTGGGTTTGAAATAAGTGACATACAAAATCCTTTTTTGCGGTAGGGTCAATCGCTGGTTGTTCCAGACAGTGTGTCGTTTAGCCTTGGCTGATGCGCAATCAATTGTAAGAAATATCCTGTTTTTTAGTCGCTCCTTCGAATTTTCCTTTGGTGATAGGGAATTAACCTAAGTTTGCCTGGTCGCAGGATAATATCTTGTAAAGATCAGTCTATGCTTTGGGTGTCTGGCAATTATGACATTCATATGACTGATATCAAAATGCTAGTTCTTTTGGTCGTGGCGCGGATCAGTTAATTGGGGGTCGCATGCTGGCACTGGGCTATCGCCGTGATGGGCCCGGATATTGCCCCCTGTTTATCCAGTCGTTATTCAGGTCTACGTTGTTGGGCGCTGAATTTGAACTCATCAGGGTGTATTAACGTTGAATAACACTCCTCAGCTTCACCCTCATTCAGCTTCGGATGAAATTGATCTGTTTGAGTTGTTTCATGGGATATGGAAACAAAAGAAATGGGTTATTGGCTGCACGTTGCTGGCGACTCTTGTAGGAGTAGGCTACGCGTTTCTTGCACCACAGTATTATCAGGTCAGCAGCGTGCTTCGGCCTGCAGCAATCAATGAGCTGGATGCGCTCAATCGCTCTGAAGTCTATAAGTTGCCGCCGGCGGATGCCCTTGCCAAGGTAGGGGCGCAACTGGACTCTTATGAGGCTCGGTTGGGATTTTTTCGGGCCAACCCTGCGCTGTTCGAAGCGTTCCAAAAGCCTGGGCAAAGCCTGGAACAGAGTTTTGAGAAATTTAACCGAGACGCTATCAACCTTGTACTGCCAGGCCCAAAGACCGCCGAGCCCCTCAGCAATTTTGTCCGTCTGGAAATGCAATACCCCAAGGGTATTGATGGCGTGGCGATCCTAAACGGGTTTGTCGACTACGCGATCAAGCAGGAGCGCGATCAAGTGGGGGCCGACCTGAAGGTCATCGTCAACAACCGCCTCAACGAACTCAAAGGCAAGATCGACGCGGCTCGCGCCAATTATGAAACAACCAAAGAGTCGAAAATTGCCAGGCTGTTGGAGGCCGACAGAGTCAAACGTGCTCGGTTGCAGGACGAACTCGGTGCTTTGCGTTTGCAGATGAAGATGGAGCGTGATGATCGGTTGGCGGAACTGACTGAGGCGATCTCGATTGCCAAGTCGCTCGGCATCAAGAGCCCCACCACGCCCTCTGCCATGGAGGGTGTAGGCTCTGGCGGGGCCAGTCAGGTGATGCGTACGGTGGTCACCAATCAAAAAGTACCGTTGTACTTCATGGGCTCCCAGGCGCTGGAAGCAGAGCGTTCAGCGTTGTTGCAGCGTACCAGCGATGATTTCACCAACGCACGCGTCGCCGAGATCGGCAAAGAGTTGCGAATGCTCGATACCAACCGTGAAGTGGAAGTGCTGAACAATCGCAAGAATGAGGACGTGTTCTTGCAGGACGTCGAGCCGTTGCGCGCGGAAGTGGCGCGGTTGCGCGGCCTTAATATTGATATGACGGCGCTGAAATTGGTCACCATCGACCGGCAGGCGCAGGAGCCGCTGCAAACGTTCAAACCGCGTAAAGCGCTGGTGGTTGGGCTGAGCTTGTTGGTTGGCCTGATGCTTGGCATAGCGATCGCGCTGATTTGGCATTTTATTCAGGTTCGACGCCAAACCGGGCCGTTTTCGGTGGTCGATGATCGTCGCTTACCCCGCCAATAACGTGGGGAAGGGGATGCGCGGGTTGTCATAATGACAGGCCCGCGCAAGTCGTGTCAGTAGACAGCTTTTCACAATTCTTAGTTAACTTTTGGTTACAAACTGTGGCTAAATAACGCCCAATGGCCGCGCGCCGGGATGTCCTCCAGCCGCTCGTGCCGATTGTGTGAATTGTGATTTCAGGTGCTGCTTGTTTAATCCTCGGCCATTGCGAATACCGGGGAGCAGCCTGTTCTCTACTGACTTGT
Source organism: Pseudomonas nabeulensis (assembly GCF_004682045.1). Classification (GTDB taxonomy): domain Bacteria; phylum Pseudomonadota; class Gammaproteobacteria; order Pseudomonadales; family Pseudomonadaceae; genus Aquipseudomonas; species Aquipseudomonas nabeulensis. The sequence continues at coordinate 5,891 of NZ_QUZT01000037.1, read as the reverse complement.
GACGACATCCCTTGAAACTCATCATTGTTATTCTCTACGTTGCCTCCATTGCGTATGTACACCTGCGTGGCCGGGTGCGACACAAGCTGGGCCGCCAGCTCAGTGACCATTCGACCTTCCTGGCACCGATCAACTGCTTCCTTTATCTGTTCTCCAAGCTGCCCAGCCGACCGTATCTGTCGCCCAGCGACTTCCCCGATTTGAGCCCGTTGCAGGAACACTGGGAAGAGATTCGCCTGGAAGGCCAGAACCTGATGCGCGCCGGTGAGATCAAGCGTTCCGAGCAATACAATGACGTGGGTTTCAACTCGTTCTTCAAGTCGGGTTGGAAGCGTTTTTACTTGAAGTGGTACGGCGACAGCCATCCTTCGGCGATGAAGCTCTGCCCGCGTACCACCGAGTTGGTGCAAAGCATCGGCTCGATCAAGGCGGCGATGTTTGCCGAACTGCCGCCGGGGTCGAAACTGGTGCGCCACCGCGACCCGTATGCCGGCTCCTACCGCTACCACCTGGGCCTGGACACGCCGAATGACCCGGGTTGCTACATCAACGTGGACGGCGAGAGCTATTACTGGCGCGACGGCGAGCCGGTGATGTTCGATGAGACCTACATTCATTACGCCGAGAACACCACGCAACAAAACCGCATCATTCTGTTCTGCGACGTCGAGCGGCCGATGAAATACCGATGGGCCACGGCGTTCAATCGCTGGTTCAGCCGCAATGTGATGGCGGCGGCAGGTTCTCCCAACGATGCCGGTGACAAAACCGGCGGGCTGAACCGGGCCTTTACCCGCCTGTATAAGATTCGCTTGCGCGGCAAGGAACTGAAAAAGCGTAACCGCACACGTTACTACCTGGAAAAGTGGGCGATCTTCGCGGCATTGGCGCTGATCTTCATACTGATCTGATCCCTGGCGGGCGCGGTTCACTCGGGTGGATTCGCGCCCAGCTTGTCCCACATCTTCTTGCTGATCTTTTGCCGGTGAGCAAAACCTGCCCAGGGATCAGCCTTCAAACCCTGCAAGCGTTCCATCACGTTGGCAACCGTCCATTGTTGGGCGCCGCGCAATTGCAACAACTCATCACGACTGATCGGCACCGACACGGGCAGGCCCGGACGAGCGCGCACCGAGTAGGCCGCCACCGTACTCGCACCCCGCGCATTGCGCAGATAATCGATAAAGATCTTGCCGACACGATTCTTCGCTCCTGAGGTCGCAGTGAAGCGTTCGGGCAATTGCTGCGTCATGAATTGTGCGATGGCTTTAGTGAACGCTTTGACAGTGTCCCAGCCATCTCGGCGCCCTAAGGGCACCACAAGGTGAAGCCCCTTGCCACCGCTGGTTTTAACAAACGCTTGCAGGCCCAGTTCATCCAGCACGGACAGGGTCAGTTGCGCGGCTTCGAGCATGGTTTTCCAAGGCAGTGCCGGGTCTGGGTCGAGGTCAAGCACAAACAGGTCAGGCGTCTCAATCTTGTCCGAGGTTGCGCCCCAGGTATGCAGTTCGACGGTGCCCATTTGCACGGCGCCCACCAGCGCCGCAGCACTGTCGATTTCCATCAGGCGCGCATGGCCAGGGTCCAGTGTGGGGTCTAGTTGCTTGATATGGGGAATTGCCAGGCGCTCTGCATGTTTTTGGAAGAACTGCTCGCCTTCAATGCCCTCCGGAGCCCGCAGTAATGACACTGGCCGGTGGCGCAAAAATGGCAGGATCCAGTCGCTGATGTCGTTGTAGAACTGTGCCAATTTCTGCTTTTGAGTGCCGCTTTGCGGGTCGATGATACGGTCGGCGTGGGTGATCGTGACGTCACCGATCGCGTTACTTGGGCGCGTTGACGCATCAGGTGCAAGCGGTTGTTCGTGTACGACTTGCGCAGCCGGCTTATCACTGCGCAACCCAATGAATACCGCGTGGCGAACGAGGCCGGTGCGCGTCCATTCAGCAAATTGCACCTCGCCGACCAACTTCGGCTCTACCCAGTGCACGCCTTGACCCTGAGTGCTGGTCAGCGGCTTTGACAGTGGTGAGGTTTTACGTGTCAACGGCGTGAGCTGCGCGTAGATGTGCTTCAGTGCGGCTTGATTGAATCCGGTGCCGACGCGCCCGGCATACACCAGTCCCGATGCCTCATTGACCGCCAGCAGCAACGCGCCAAAACCGCTGCGTGAGCCCTGGGGCTGGGTGTAGCCGACAATCACAAACTCCTGGCGCCGGCGGCATTTGAGCTTGATCCAATCGGCGCTGCGGGTGCCGGTGTACGGGCTACCCAGGCGTTTGCCGATGACGCCTTCAAGGTGGAGCGCGCAGGCACTTTCGAGAATGTCCCGGTGATCGGCGCTGAAGGCGTCGGAGAAGCGCAGCAATTGACTTGAGTTGCCCGCCAACGCGTCCTTGAGTGCCGCGCGGCGCTTCTCGACCGGCGCATCGCACTGATCCTGTCCGTTGATAAACGGTGCATCGAACAGGTAATAGACAAGGTCCAGGCTGCGTCCACTGTCAAACGCATTTTGCAGCGCCTGAAAGTCTGGCAACCCGTCGCCATTGAGGCTGACCAGTTCGCCGTCCAGCCAGCTGTCCTTGAGCTTAAGGGCGTGCAACGCCTTGACTTGACGCGGCAGACGCCCGGTCCAGTCATGGCCATTGCGCGTGAACAGGCGCACCTCGCCGTCGCGAACGCGGGCAAGCATGCGGTAGCCGTCGAACTTGATTTCGTATTGCCAGTTACCGTCCGGGGCTCGATCCACCAGCGTCGCCAGTTGTGGCGTGAGCTGCGAGGGGAGGGTGGGCTTTTTTTTTGACCGGGTCTTGGCTTTGCCCACGGAGGCCCCGCTAAGCACGCTATTGGGCTGGGCCTGGACGATGTCGTAATCGCTGGCTGCTCGTGCCTGGTGGTCTTTTTCCTTGATCAGCAGCCATTGCTCCTTGTCGCCGCTGCCCTTGAGGCGCGTGCGCACCAGCGCCCAGTCCCCCGAGAGTTTCTCGCCGATCAGGCTGAACTTGAGCTTACCCGCGGCATAGGCCTTATGGGGATCGTCATGGGGTTGCCAGACGCCGCGGTCCCACACGATGACGTCGCCAGCGCCATATTGACCAGCTGCAATGTTGCCCTCGAAGCCGCCGTAGCTCAGCGGGTGATCTTCCACGTGCACGGCCAGGCGTTTTTGACTGGGGTCCAGACTGGGCCCCTTGGGCACCGCCCAGCTTTTGAGGACGCCGTCGAGTTCCAGCCGAAAGTCATAGTGCAGGTTGCGGGCGTCGTGCTTCTGGATCACGAATGACAACGCCGACTGCTTGCGCTTGCCCGCGGGCGTTTTGCCGGAGGGCTCGGCGGTGATGTCAAAGTCGCGCTTGCGGTTGTATTCGCTCAAGGGCTTTGGCATGGGTCATGACGCCTTGGTGGACTTTTTCGCGGCGGGTTTCTTGGTCGGCTTGCCGGCCAGGCTGCGCTTGAGCAATTCGGTCAGGTCGATCACATCGGCGGATTTGCGCTCTTCGCTGCCTTTGACGGTTTCCACATTCTTGATCTTGCCGGCCTTCGCCTTTTTCGCCACCAGCGCCATGATTTTTTCCTGGAAACTGTCGCGGTAATCGTCGGGCTGCCAATCGGCGCTCATGTCCTCCACCAGGCGCTTGGCCATGTCCAACTCGCCCTTGGCCAGGCTGGGCTTGGTCACGTCACTGCCCAGTTCCAGTTCGTCCAGGCTGCGCACTTCGGCGGGCCAGCGCAGCATTACCAGCACCAAGGCTGACTCCAAGGGCATCAGGGCCGCGAGGTGCTGTTTGGTGTGCAGGACCACATTGGCCAGGGCAACTTTGCGGGTTTTCCTAAGGGTTTCCCTGAGCAGCGCATACACCTTGCCACCGCGTTTATCCGGGGCAAGAAAGTAGGGCGTATCGATGTTCTGCAAGGGGATCTGGTCGCTGGCGACAAAGGCGATGATTTCGATGGTCTGGGTCGATTTAGGATGGGCCGAGCGAATCTCTTCTTCACTGAGCACCACGTAGCGACCCTTCTCGAATGCCACGCCTTTGACGATGTTGTCTTTGCTGACTTCCTTGCCGGTGGTTTTGTTGATGCGCTTGTAGCCCACTGGGTCCATGCTGCGTTTGTCCAGCCAGTCGAAGTCCACGCCCTGGGAAGAGGTTGCCGACACCAGCGATACCGGGATGTGTACCAAGCCAAAACTGATCGCGCCTTTCCAGATTGCCCGTGGCATGCCTGTGTTTCCTTGCGAAGACTGTGTGTTCTGGTGACTCGCAGGCACTCAGGAAAGTTTCGATGAATAGATGCGCGGACAGATCGTGTTACACCTGATGAGAAAGTATTTAGTTACGAATGCCGAACCCAGGGCGTAGCGTGTTATCGAAAGCACGTACTCCTCGTCCCTTGAGAGGCTTTGTCATGAAAAGCTGTGTGCGTCACATCGCAGTGTTGCTGGTGGGGCTGGCCATGGTTCCATTGGTCCAGGCGCAAAGCCTGCCGGGCAGCACCGACTCCAACAACAGCCCGATCCATCGGGCCAACCCCAACAGCATGCAGGGCACTCAGCCCAATGCACCCGCCGTGCGGGGTATCCAGACGGGGCCGACACCACGGGCGCCCACCGTGGAAAATGGCGGCATCGGCAACCGTTATCCCAAGCGCGATGCCGCTCCCAGCCGCCCGGCTACCGAAACCAAAGCACCCACCTATGATGCCAACGGCAATCGCCGGTAAGGACTTGTCTTATGTTGCTACGTAAAACCCTGCTAGCCGTCCTTTGCACCACCACGCTGCTGCCGCTGACGGCTGTTTATGCAGCCGATGCCCAACAGTTCCCCAGCGAGCAAGGCAGTATCACGGCGACGCCCATCGCCAAAGGCCTGGACCATCCATGGGCGGTCGCGTTCCTGCCCGACAAGCAAGGCTTCCTGGTGACCGAACGCCCGGGGCACCTGCGGTTCGTCAGCCCGGACGGCACGCTTTCCGCTCCGTTGACCGGCGTGCCAGAGGTGTGGGCCAAGGGGCAGGGCGGCTTGCTGGACGTGGTGCTGTCTCCCGACTTCAAGCAAGATCGCCTGGTGTATCTCTCCTACGCAGAAGGCGGCGGCAAGGGCGGTACGGCCGGCACTGCCGTTGGGCGCGGGCGTCTGTCGGCTGACTTGAAGGGCTTGACCGATTTCAAGGTGATCCTGCGCCAGGAACCCAAACTGTCTACCGGGAACCACTTTGGTTCGCGGCTGGCATTCGACCGTGATGGCTACTTGTTTGTCACCCTGGGGGAAAACAACGACCGGCCCACCGCCCAGGACCTGGACAAGCTGCAAGGCAAGGTCGTGCGAATTTACCCGGATGGCCGCGTGCCGGATGACAACCCCTTCGTCGGCCAGCAAGGCGTGCGCCCCGAAATCTGGTCCTACGGCCAGCGTAACCCGCAGGGTCTGGCGCTGAACCCGTGGAGCGGCACGATCTGGGAAAACGAGCACGGCCCTCGTGGCGGTGATGAGATCAATATCATCGAGCGTGGCAAAAACTACGGTTGGCCGTTGGCGACCCACGGCATCAACTACTCCCTGACGCCGATTCCCGAGGCCAAGGGCAAGACCGTTGAAGGTACGGTGCCACCGCATCATGTCTGGGAAAAGTCCCCTGGCATCAGCGGTATGGCGTTCTATGATGCGGACCGTTTCAAACCTTGGCAGCACAACGTATTTATTGGCGCGCTGGTCAGCCAGGAATTGATTCGATTGCAGTTTGATGGCGACAAGGTTGTCCACGAAGAACGTTTGCTGGGCGGCTTGAAAGCGCGAATCCGTGACGTGCGCCAAGGTCCCGACGGCTACTTGTATGTGCTGACCGATGACGACAATGGCGTGCTATACCGCGTGGGCCTGAATTCCGACTGA
>NZ_QUZT01000036.1 GCF_004682045.1 Pseudomonas nabeulensis | reverse complement strand
GCGAGAAAAGTTTGCGCAACTTTATCCTGATGGTCAGCGACCAGACGCATCGACTAAAAGCCTTCCTCCCTGATCAACTCAATCAGAGCCCGCAGCCCCGCCGGCACATGACGCCGTCCTGGATAATAAAGACGTAGCTTGTCAAACGATGGTGTCCACTCTTCAAGAACGCGTACCAGGGTTCCCGCTGCCAGATCGGCAGCCGCATTCCATTCTGTTAAATAGGCCAACCCAAACCCGGCCCGGGCCGCCTTAAGCATCAGGATCGGATTATCCAGTGTCATGGGGCCCTGCACGTCAACAGCAATGGCCTCACCGTGCCGCTCGAACTCCCATCGGTAAATCGCGCCGCTTGGCATACGGCAGCGAATGCACTCATGGTTGTTCAAATCCAGCGGGTTCAGCGGGGCGGGGTGTTTGGCGAAATAAGCAGGGCTGCCCACTACCGCAAAACGCTGCCGTGGGCTGATATCCACCGCAATCATGTCTTGTGGAATGCTGTCGCCCAAGCGGATTCCTGCATCAAAGCCCTGGGCGACGATATCCACCAAACGCCCTTCAGTGACGATATCCAGCTTCATCTGCGGATAACGACGCAGGTACTCCAGCAACAGTGGCATCACCTGCTTGGCGGCGCCTGATGAGGTATTTAGCCGCAAGGTTCCTGTAGGTACTGCCTGTCGGTTGCCTGCTTGCTCAAGTGCGATGCGAATGGTCGAGAGGGCTGGGGTAATCGTGCTGACAAACTCAGCACCCACTTCCGACAACGAAACACTCCGAGTCGTACGGTTGAACAGCCGTACCCCCATCCGCGCCTCCAGCCCGGCAATGGAATGGCTCAGTGCCGACGTCGACACATTCAATTCCGTCGCCGCCGCGCGGAAGCTCTTATGACGTGCCACGGCCAACACCGCTTCCAACTCATTCAGCCCAGATGTGCTCATTGTCCTGAATTACTCATCAACTCATGCGGTTTTGTATGGATTATCAGGTCAATCATAGTGGCTTACCGTAGGGCACACCAACTGAGTGCCTTCGGAGGCCCTATGCAACAGATCAATCAGATCTACATCAACGGCCAATTTGTCACGCCCCACGGGGATGAGCTTTTCGACCTGTTCAACCCGACGACGGCCGAGCCCTTCGGCCAAGTTCGATTGGCCGATGAGCAAGATGCGTTGGAGGCTATTCGCGCGGCTAAGCAAGCCTTTCCTGAGTTTTCGCACACCACCAAAGCGACGCGAATTGATTACCTAAAACGCATGCACGCAGCGGTCGTATCCGTTGAAACAGAGCTTACCGAAGCCATCATCAAAGAGTACGGTGCACCCACCACCCGTGCGGTCTGGATGGCCAGGCATGCCGCGAATGTATTCTTGGAGATGGCGCAAGTGCTACAGGACTACGAGTTCACCCAGTCTATCGGCATCGCCGAAGTCACCCTGCAACCCCTGGGCGTCGCCGGTCTCATCACCCCCTGGAACAGCAACGCAGGCTTCATCTGCGGCAAGCTCGCCGCTGCGCTCGCGGCGGGTTGCACGGCCGTGATCAAACCCAGCGAAATGAGTGCCCTGCAAACATCTATCGTCACACGGGCACTGCATCAAGCCGGGCTACCTGCCGGTGTCTTCAACATTGTCACGGGGCGTGGCGAAACCGTAGGGGCTGTTCTGAGTACACACCCCGATATCGCCAAAGTCTCATTCACGGGCTCTACCGCCGTGGGTAAACACATCCTGCGCGCCGGTGCTGAAACCCTGAAACGCATTACGCTGGAGTTGGGTGGAAAGTCCCCGGTGTTGATTCTCGATGATGCGGACTTCAACACCGCCATCCCGATAGCCCTGCAAGCCGGCTTTATGAACAGCGGCCAAGCCTGTATTGCCGGCACGCGCATTCTCGTGCCCGAGCACCGCCTGGCCGAAGTCGAAGCGCTGGTCATCAAGGAGGCCGCCACTATTCGTGCAGGCGCCCCCCAAGACCCCAACACCCGCGTTGGTCCCATGGTCAGCCTCAAGCAATGGCAGCGGGTTCAGCGCTATATCCAGTTCGGCCTGGAGGAGGGCGCTCACCTGCTGGTGGGAGGGCCTGGCCTGCCTGATGGCATCGAGGCGGGCTGGTTCGTCAAACCTACCGTGTTCAGCCGCGTCACCAATCAGATGACCATCGCTCGCGAAGAAATCTTCGGTCCGGTGCTTTCGATCATCACCTACAAGGATGAGGCAGAAGCCTTGGCCATTGCCAACGATACGCCCTACGGCCTCCAAGCCTACATCCTTACCTCCAACGCGCCCAAAGCCCACATGCTCGCAGCCCGGATCGACGCCGGTCGCGTATTGATCAACACCCTGGCTCACGAACCCCGCGCACCCTTCGGAGGCTTCAAGCAATCCGGTATTGGCCGCGAATACGGCAGCTTCGGTCTGCAAGCCTTCCTGGAGCCCAAATCCGTCCTCGCCTGACAAAACAGCATGCCGTTGGGGAAATCGATGCAAAGTGTTTCTGCATTTTTGGTATGGTGCAGCACATTTTCACAGGGAATGGCCTTTTTTCCGCAGGACGCGGCGTCGACCTTCTTCAACGAGATGCTGTAGAAATGCCTGAAGCGATACCCATCAAGGATCACGAAAAAGAAAACCGCCTGGTCAACAAGCGCCTGCTCGCCTGCGCGCTGTTGGTCGTCGGCATCACCTGCGCCTTGGTTGGGCGCCTGTACTTCCTGCAAGTCGTACAGTTCGACTACCACTCCACCATTTCCGAAAACAACCGCGTTCACGTGCTTCCGATCACACCCACACGCGGCCTGATCTATGACCGCAACGGTGTGGTACTGGCGGATAACCGCCCCAGCTACAACCTGACCATCACCCGCGAACGCACCACCGACCTCAAGGGTGAGTTGGACGCCATCGTCAATCTGCTGCATTTACCTGCCGAAGACCGCGCTGTCTTCGACAAGGCCCTGAAGCAGGCACGCCATCCTTTCGTCCCGGTGACACTGTTTTACGAGCTGACTGAAGAACAGATCGCGGTACTGGCCGTCAACGAGTTCCGCCTGCCAGGCGTCGACGTTGAGCCGCAGTTCGTGCGCCACTACCCGCTGGGCGCGCATTTTGCCCACTCCATCGGTTACGTGGGGCGGATCAACGAGAAAGAGTCCAAGGCCCTCGATTCGGTGGAGTACCGTGGCACCCAGTCCATCGGCAAGACCGGTATCGAGCGTTTCTACGAGTCCGAGCTGCACGGCCATGTCGGCTATGAAGAGGTCGAGACCAACGCCCAGGGCCGCGTGCTGCGGGTGCTCAAGCACACCGACCCGATCCCCGGCAAAAACATCGTACTCAGCCTCGATGTGCACTTGCAGGAAGCGGCGGAGGAAGCCCTCGGCGACCGCCGTGGTTCGGTGGTGGCCCTCGATCCGCAAACCGGTGAAGTGCTGGCCATGGTCAGCAAGCCAAGTTTTGACCCGAACCTGTTTGTCACCGGCATCAGCTTCAAGGAATACGCTGCGCTGCATGACTCCATCGACCGGCCCCTGTTCAACCGTGTCCTCAGGGGCCTCTACGCTCCAGGTTCCACGATCAAGCCCGAAGTGGCCATCGCAGGCCTCGACAGTGGCGTCGTCACCGCGCAAACCCGCGTGTTCGACCCCGGTTACTACCAGTTGCCAGACTTTGACCACAAATACCGCAACTGGAACCACAGTGGCGACGGCTGGGTAGACATGGACGCCGCCATCATGCGCTCCAACGACACCTACTTTTATGACCTCGCCCACAAGCTGGGCATCGACCGCCTGCACGACTACCTGGCCGAGTTCGGTCTCGGCCAGAAAGTCTCGCTGGATATGTTCGAAGAGTCCGCCGGCCTGATGCCATCCCAGGCCTGGAAACGCGCCACCCGCCGCCAACCCTGGTTCCCCGGGGAAACCGTGATCCTCGGCATTGGCCAGGGCTACATGCAGGTCACACCGCTGCAACTGGCCCAGGCCACCGCGCTGATCGCCAACAAAGGCGTGTGGAACCGACCGCACCTGGCCAAGACCATCAATGGTGTGCCGCCGGTGGACGACAACCCGATGCCCAACGTCGTCCTCAAGGACCCGCGTGATTGGGAACAGGTCAACCACGGCATGCAACTGGTGATGCACGACCCGCGCGGTATCGCCCGCGCCGCCGCGCAAGGTGCGCAATACCGCATTGCTGGCAAGAGTGGTACCGCGCAGGTGGTGGCGATCAAACAGGGCGAGCGCTACGACCGTAACAAGACGTTGGAGCGCCATCGCGACAACGCCCTGTTCGTTGGCTTCGCGCCAGCCGAGCATCCGAAAATCGTGATCTCGGTCATGATCGAAAACGGCGAGGCGGGTGGTCGTGTCGCGGGCCCTGTGGTGCGGCAGATCATGGACGCCTGGTTGCTTGACCAGGAAGGTCATTTGAAGCCGCAATATGCCACACCGGCCAAGGCGCCTGGAGATCCAAAGGTTTAAGTCAGGCTTTCCACTCGTCCCACTGCTCTACGTCTGCATAGGCAAGCCAGGGTATGTCGTGGGATGTCCAGATGTGCGAAGTGGGCCTGACGCCCGGATCATCATCCAGCGTCGCCACTCGCACAATCACATGAGGTTGATGCAAACGTTCGGCCACCAGATGTGAGCCGCAGCGGGAGCAGAAATGCCTGAACTTGCCCGGTGAAGATTCATACGACGATAAGAGCGCCTCGCCTTGGGTCCAGCGAAAGTGTTCGCGCATCACGCCCGCCGTTGAAACGAACGCCGCCGCGTGGACCTTGCGGCAGCTTTGGCAATGACAGTGGCTGATGGGCATATCCAGGCCGTCCAGTTGATATTGCACGGCCTTGCAGGCACAACTTCCAAGGAGCGGCTGAGTCATAGTGCATCACCTCAAAAAGAGGGGACAATTTACCTTTCGCCGCGCGGTGACGCATCACATTGATACTCGGCAGGGCCTACGCACCACCGAAAAGGTTGCACATTATTCGATGTCGCCTACCTTCAATGAAGGAGGTGACTTATGCACGTATTGGATCGCATAGAACGAAAAGTCCTGCTCAACGTTCCACGTAAACAGGTCTGGGAAGCGCTGACCGACGCCGAGCAATTCGGCAACTGGTTTGGCATCGCCCTCAAGGGCAAAACCTTCACAGCGGGGGAGGCAATTGAAGCGCCGATCACTTATCCGGGCTACGAACATGTGATCTGGAAAGCCAGGATCGAACGCATCCTGCCGCAAACGCTGTTCTCTTTCTGGTGGCATCCCTTTGCGGTGGAGGAGGGCGTCGACTACGACCAGGAAACCCCGACGCTGGTGGAGTTCACCCTTGAGGATCGTGCGCCAGGCATTTTGCTGCGGGTGGTCGAGTCCGGCTTTGACGCAGTGCCCGAGGCTCGGCGGCAGAAAGCCTTCAAAATGAATTCCCGTGGCTGGGATGAGCAGATGGGCAATATCGAAACCTACCTGAGCCAGGCCCGCCAGGCTTGACCCAAACGGGCATCATCACGGATGCCCGTTTTTCACATCGGCTTAGAAGTCCACCGTGGCCGACAGCTTGGCCACACGCGGATCGCCCTGGGTCAGGTAGCCACCCAACGCCGATTCCCAGTACTTGGTGTTGGCGACGTTCTCCACGGTAGCGCCCAGGGTGACGTCGCGCTGAGCCACCTTGAAGTTGTAGCGCGCACCCACGTCGAAGCGGTTCCAGGTCGGTAGGCTCAGGGTGTTGGCCGCATCGGCGTACTGGCCACCGGTGCGCAGCATGCGTCCGTTGACGCTCACGCCTTGCAGGCCCGGCACATCCCAGTCCACGCCAGCGTTGAGTTGGAACGTTGGCACGCCGACCGCGCGGTTGCCGTCGTTGGTGCCGCCGGAAGTGCCGCTGACTTCGGTATGGATAACCGTCGCGCCGCCCAGCAGACGCAGGCCTGGGACTGGCTCACCGAACACGTTCAGCTCCACGCCCTTGTTGACTTGCTCGCCCTGGAACACAAAGGTCGCGGTGCCGTCCGAGTTCAGCTCGGAATAACCCTGGGTCGGTTGCTCAATACGGTACACACCCAGCGTTGCGCCGTAGCTGCCCATATCCACCTTGACCCCGGCTTCGGTCTGCTTCGAGCGAGCAGGTGCATAGGTCTGGTTTTTGTTGGTCACGCTTGCGCCGCCAAAGGTTGTCGGCGCCGTCGGCCCCGACGCCAAGCCTTCAATGTGGTTGGCATAGAACGACACATGGTCCCACGGCTTGAATACCAGGCCGTACACCGGCGTGGTGATGCCTTTGGCGTAATTGGCCGTGCGCTCACCGGTGCCATAGGCATAGCCCTGCACCACCAATTCCTGGCGACGCAGGCCGGCGGTGAACAGCAAGCGGTCATCCATAAAGCCGAAGGTGTCCGACACCGCCGCGCTGCGGGCGAAGGTCTTGGCGGTGATGCCCGGGTTGTTCAAGTCGCTGCCGCCGGTGGAGCCGCCCTTGGCCGGTTCGGCCACGTCGACCGGGTTGTAGATGTTCGTCGCGCTGCTGCCAGAGGCAAAGTCGTAAGCGTTGCGCGCCTGGGTCCAGATACCCGTCAACCCGACGTTCAACTTGTGGCTGATCGCGCCGGTCTGGAACTTGCCGTTGAGGCCGGCCATCAGGCTGGTGTTGTCTTCCTGGTGGGCGATCCGCGAGCCGGTCACCGTCGCGTTGCCTGCGCTGTCATTCAATGTGGTCGACGAATAACGGCCAATCTCATTGGTGTGCTTGGCGCCGCCTGCGACGTACGCGGTCCAGTTGTCATTCAGGTCGTACTCGGCACGCAGCATGCCGAAGGTGTCTTCGAGGCTGGTGGTGGCCCACTTGGGGGCATAGTTGGTGTCGGCGGAAGGGGCTTTGGGAATGCTGGTCAGCCCGCTGCCGAGGAACACTGAGTTACGCCCGCCGTTGACCTGCTCCTTCTGGTACACAAAGTCGCCGGACAAGCGCAGCGCATCGCCGCGATAATCCAGGCCCACCGAAAACAGCTTGGAGCGCTGGTTTTCGTCGTCTACGCCGGTATCGCCTTCGCGCTGGGAAAGGTTTACCCGTGCGCCAAAGCGGTTGTCTTCGCCGAAGCGCTGGCCGATGTCCAGGTGCTCGCCAAGTCGGCCGTCATTGCTGATATCGGTGCTGAAACGACGCAACGGCACATCGTCGGCGCGCTTGGGTTGCAGGTTCACACCGCCGCCGATGCCTGATCCGCCTGGCGTCACGCCGTTGATAAAGGCGTTGGGGCCCTTGAACACCTCAACCCGCTCCAGCGCGTCGGTGGACATCAACTGGCGCGGCAAGATGCCGTACAAACCGTTGAGGGAAATATCGTCGCCATTGAGCGGCAGGCCACGAATCACGAAGGCCTGGGACTGGTTGGCATAACCCGAGGCCTGGCGGACGGACGAGTCGTTGAGCAGCACATCGCCGACGGTTTCGGCCTGCTGGTCGCGGATCAGTTTCTCGGTGTAGGAAGACATGCTGAACGGCACGTCCATGATGTCCTGGTTGCCCAGCACGCCCAACTGGCCGCCGCGCGCCACTTGGCCGCCGGCATACACCGGGGGCAGGGCGTTCGGCGCAGGCGCCTCGGCGTTGATGTTGGTGGCACCCAATTCCAGTGTGTTGTCGTCCTGACGGTTGTTCGCATCCTGCGCAGTGACTGGGGCAGCGGCGTGAGCGGCAAGGCTCAGGGAGCAGCAAAGGGCGAGCAGCGTCGGGCGAAACGGCACGGCGAATGGAATGAGGGGCATGATCGATCCAGTGAGGAATAGGGCAACAACGTTGCGCGTCCTCGCTGCGCGGATACGACTCCGGCGCGAATGATAGTAATTGTTATTAACATTTTGCAACAATTTTGTAAGGTGGCAGTCTGCGTGCGCGTTAACGTGCTGCGTTTGGGCCGATGCCGAGTAGAATCACGCCCTGAAAGCGATTCCAGAGGTGCGGTACGGTGGATTTACAGCAGGGTTTTGTCCTGACCCGGCATTGGCGCGACACGCCGTTGGGCTCGGAGGTCAGCTTCTGGCTGGCGACGGACCATGGCCCCCGATTTATCCGCCTCCCCATGCAGACGTCCGTGGTGTTTATCCCCGAGGCCCATCGCAAGCCGCTGGACTGGCTGCTCAAGGGCGAGCGCGAGATCGAATTGCGCCCGTTGCAGCTCTGCGACTTCCATCACCGCCCGGTCCTGGGCCTCTACACCCGCCAGCACCGCCAGTTGATGGACGTGGAAAAACGCCTGCGTGCTGCCGGTGTGGATGTGTACGAAGGCGACGTGCGCCCGCCGGAACGCTACATGATGGAACGCTTCATCACCGCCCCCGTGTGGTTCGGCGGCACGCCGGAGGCCGACGGCACGCTGGTGGACGCGCAGATGAAACCCGCGCCCGAGTACCGCCCGCCGCTGAAGCTGGTGTCCCTCGACATCGAGACCACCGCCCAGGGCGACCTGTATTCCATCGCCCTTGAAGGCTGCGGCGAGCGCCAGGTGTACATGCTTGGCCCGCCGAACAAATCCGATGCCGTCGACTTCAAGCTCGACTACTGCGACACCCGCGCCCAACTGCTCGAACGCCTCAACCAGTGGATCGCCACCCATGACCCCGACGCGATCATCGGTTGGAACCTGGTGCAATTCGACCTGCGCGTACTGCACGAACATGCCCAGCGCCTCAACGTACCGCTGTTGCTCGGGCGTGGCGCCGAGCCCATGGCCTGGCGCGAACACGGCAGCCGCAGCCATTACTTTGCAGCAGCGGCGGGGCGGCTGATCATCGATGGCATCGAAGCGCTGCGTTCGGCCACGTGGAGCTTCGAATCCTTCAGCCTGGAAAACGTCGCACAAACCCTGCTGGGTGAAGGCAAGGACATCTCCACACCGTACCAGCGCATGGACGAAATCAACCGCATGTTCGCCGAGGACAAGCCCGCCCTGGCGCGCTATAACCTCAAGGACTGCGAGCTGGTCACGCGGATTTTCGCCAAGACCGAGCTGCTCAAGTTCCTGCTGGAACGAGCCAGCGTTACCGGCCTGCCGGCGGACCGCAACGGTGGCTCCGTCGCCGCATTTACTCATTTGTACATGCCGCTGATGCACCGCCAGGGCTTCGTCGCACCGAACCTGGGAGACAAACCGCCACAGGCCAGCCCCGGCGGGTTTGTGATGGATTCACGTCCCGGCCTCTACGAATCGGTGCTGGTGCTGGATTACAAAAGCCTTTATCCGTCGATCATCCGCAGCTTCCTGATCGACCCGGTGGGCCTGATCGAAGGCCTCAAGCATCCGGATGACAGTGACTCGGTAGAAGGTTTTCGCGGCGCCCGGTTCTCCCGCACCCGGCACTGTTTGCCGTCCATCGTTGCGCGGGTTTCCGAAGGCCGCGAAGAGGCCAAGCGCGAACACAACGCGCCACTGTCCCAAGCGTTGAAAATCATCATGAACGCGTTCTACGGCGTGCTGGGTTCCAGCGGTTGCCGCTTCTTCGATACGCGGCTGGCTTCGTCCATCACCATGCGTGGCCACCAGATCATGCGCCAGACCCGCGCACTGGTTGAGGCACAAGGGTATGAGGTGATCTACGGCGACACCGACTCCACCTTCGTCTGGCTCGGCGGCGCACATTCCCAGGAGGACGCCAGCCGCATCGGCCGGGCGTTGGTGCAGCACGTCAACGACTGGTGGCGCGCGCACCTGCACAGCGAATTCGGCCTGCAAAGCGCGCTGGAGCTGCAATACGAAACCCATTTCAGCCGCTTCCTGATGCCCACCATTCGCGGTGCGGAGGAGGGCAGCAAAAAGCGCTACGCAGGGTTGGTGACGCGCAGCGATGGCACTGAAGAAATGGTCTACAAAGGCCTGGAGACCGTCCGCAGCGACTGGTCACCCCTGGCTCGCCGTTTCCAGCAGGAACTCTATCAGCGCATCTTCCATCGCCAACCGCACCAGGACTATATCCGCGACTACGTGCGCCGCACCCTGAGCGGCGAGTTCGACGAACTGCTGATTTACCGCAAGCGCCTGCGCCGCCGCCTGGACGACTATGAACGCAACGTACCGCCCCACGTGCGCGCCGCACGCCTGGCCGACGACTACAACGACCGCCTCGGTCGCCCGCGCCAATACCAGCGCGGTGGCTGGATCAGCTACGTGATCAGCGTCAACGGTCCGGAACCGCTGGAGGTGCGCCAGGCGCCCATCGACTACGATCATTACGTCACTCGGCAATTGCAACCGGTGGCCGATGCAATCCTGCCGTTTGTGGATGACGACTTCAGCACGCTGGTCGGTGGGCAAATGGGTTTGTTTTAAACGTTGTGATAGGAGGATCGCCCCATGTACACACTCTACGGCATCGACGAATCCGGCTCCTGCATGATCGAAATCGCCTTGCAGCGGTGTGCGGTGCCGTGGCGGCGGGTCGATGCGGCCTCATGGGCCGAGGGCGAGGGCAGTGACGAGCTGGCGCGCTTCAACCCGCTCAAACAAGTGCCCACGCTGCTGACCCC
Source organism: Pseudomonas nabeulensis (assembly GCF_004682045.1). GTDB lineage: Bacteria > Pseudomonadota > Gammaproteobacteria > Pseudomonadales > Pseudomonadaceae > Aquipseudomonas > Aquipseudomonas nabeulensis. The sequence continues at coordinate 60,334 of NZ_QUZT01000036.1, read as the reverse complement.
CGATGGGCAGGTGCTCACCGAAAGCGCCGCGATCCTTATCCACCTCGGCCTGGAGTTTCCCGACTCGGATTTGCTAGCCGGCAACCGTGCGCAGATCCTGCGTGGCCTGGTGTACGTCGCCGCCAATTGCTACTCGGCCATCGGCATCATTGACTACCCGCAACGCTGGCTGGGCAACGTCAATGAAACCGTGCAGGTGCAATTGGTCACCGGCACCCGGCGCTACCTGCACCAGGCCTGGGTGGTGTTCGCCGATCAGTTCGCCGAGCAGCTGTTTGCCCCAAGCGGTGCGCCGAATGCGCTGGGCATCATGGCGGCGGCGGTGTCGCGTTGGGACGAGGCGCGTGAGGCGTTGAACGGGCTGGCGCCAGGCTTTGCGCAGACCCTGGCGCAGGTCGATGCCGACCCCCTCGTAGCCCCCGTGTTTGCGCGGCATTGGCCGGCGTGGAACGTCTCATGATGTTTCCGCAATCAGTGGAAACAATCACCGCCAACCCCATCCAAGCCCTTGCGTAGCGGGCGTCCTGACCTACGCTTTCTTAAAGTTGTGTAGGAATCATCCTTGAATTTGACTGTCGCAGACATGAAACTCAAGAACCCTGCATGGAATTAGAAGGAGGTGCGCATGCTCATCCGGTCGCTGACCCTGGCTACCTTGATGGCTTTTACGGGGCCGCTGTTGGCCGCGGATGATATCAATCCACTCAAGCAGGACCTGGGCAAAGCCCGTCCGCTGGTGGTGGTGGAACTCGACTCCGGCAACCCCACGCTGGCCACCTTGAAGAAGCAACTGGAAGACCCTGCCACCAAGCAGTCTTTTGAAGAACGCAACATGGTGTTCTACACCGTGTCGTTCGGCAGCATCGGTGCCGAAGGCGAGAAATTCGCCAAGGACCCCAAGGACGCGAAGAAGCTCACCCCGCCAGAAACCAACGCACTGATCCGCGCCCTCAAGCTCGGTGCCGGCAGTGGTACCAAGGTGATCCTGGTGGGTAAGGATGGCGAGAAGAAAGTCGAGAAGACCGTGCCGCCGGATACCCTCGACTTGAAAGAATTCTTCAGCGCCATCGACGCCATGCCCATGGCCGAAAAAGAAACCGCCGCGCCCGCCGAGCCTGAACCGGCTGCGGCCGCACCGGCCAAGGGCGCCAAACCGGCCAAGGCCGGCAAACACCCCGCCCAGCAGCTTGACGACTAAAACACACCTGTCCAATTGTGGGAGGGGAATGATGGTGTCTTCAATCTTCCGGCCTGACACAGAGCAAAATGTGGGAGGTGGCTTGCCGCCGATAGCGGTGTATCAGCCAACATCTACATGACTGACACACCCTCATCGGGGGCAAGTCGAATCGTCGCACCGCCCCTCCCACCGGGGAACGATGGTGTCTTCAATTTCCCGTCCTGACACAGAGCAAAATGTGGGAGGTGGCTTGCCGCCGATAGCGGTGTATCAGCCAACATCTACATGACTGACACACCATCATCGGGGGCAAGCCCCCTCCCACAGGTGAATGATGGTGTCTTCAATCTCCCGGCCTGACACAGAGCAAAATGTGGGAGGTGGCTTGCCGCCGATAGCGGTGTGTCAGCCAACATCTACATGACTGACACACCCTCATCGGGGGCAAGCCCCCTCCCACCGGGGAACGATGGTGTCTTCAATTTCCCGGCCTGGCACAGAGCAAAATGTGGGAGGTGGCTTGCCGCCGATAGCGGTGTATCAGCCAACATCTACATGACTGACACACCCTCATCGGGGGCAAGCCCCCTCCCACCGGGGAACGATGGTGTCTTCAATTTCCCGGCCTGGCACAGAGCAAAATGTGGGAGGTGGCTTGCCACCGATAGCGGTGTGTCAGCCAACATCTACATGACTGACACACCGTCATCGGGGCAAGCCCCCTCCCACCGGGGAATGATGGTGTCATCAATCTCCCGGCCTGACACAGAGCAAAATGTGGGAGGTGGCTTGCCGCCGATAGCGGTGTATCAGCCAACATCTACATGACTGACACACCGTCATCGGGGGCAAGTCGAGTCGTCGCACCGCCCCTCCCACCGGGGAACGATGGTGTCTTCAATTTCCCGGCCTGGCACAGAGCAAAATGTGGGAGGTGGCTTGCCGCCGATAGCGGTGTGTCAGCCGGCATCTACATGACTGTCACACCGCTATCGGGGGCAAGCCCCCTCCCACAGTGTTTCAATGTTGTTCTTTAGACTGCTTGCGCACCGGAAACGGAAAGTAGAAGAACCGCAAGAACGCCACCCGCTTGATCACTTCGCCGATCAACAACGGCACCACCACCGCCACCACCAACCCTAGGCATGCGGCCAGGAAGGCATGCAATCCCAGGCGCTCCATCAAATCAAACGTCTTGTGCTGGATCTCCCCATGGAAGATCAGCAGGATCAGGGTCGACTGGCCAATGTAGGTCATCGCCCGCGTCAGCAGTTCCGATACCCTGACCACCCGCGCCAGCGCCCAGCACACATACACGCCAATCACCGCCAGCAGGCTGGTCCATAACCAGTGGTCATAGCGCCGTTGCGCCAGGTCCATGGTGTCGCCTCGCCAAAGGAATACGGCCGCGAACAATACCGCCGAAATCATCAGTGTCAGCAGTGAGCCTTCATGCCGCCGCAACCAGTCCCGCAGCAGGTAGCCCAGGACGAAACAGGCACTGCTGATCAGGGTGATATCCGCGCTGAACGGCAGCCCCGGCAGTACCCAGGTTTGCCCGTCAATCGCCACCGGCAATTGCCAGAACAGCGGCAGTATCCAGGTGCCGATCACCAGCATCACCGCCATCAGCGCGCAGTTCACCGCCAACGGCAGGCGTTGGATCAGGCGCAATACCGCCCAACTGAACAGGATCACCACCCAGAAATGCGGCAAGAACCACATCGCCTGCCACGGGATGGTGTCCACCGAGGCGTACAGCACGCCGCCGATATCCGGCAGCAGTGGCTGGCCGCGCAGCACGTCGCGCACGATTACGTAGACCAGCATGGTGAAGAAAAACGGCTTGAGCAGACCGTCGGCCTTGCGTATCGCCATCTCGCCGAAGGGTTGCTCCGGCTTGAACAGCACGCCGGACAGGAAGAAGAACAACGGCAGCACAAATGACGCCAGGATCGGGTACATCAGCTCCCGGGACGTGGCCACGAACCAACTGTGGGCATACACGATCACCAGGATGCCGATGCCTTTGGCGATATCCATTTGAATCCAGCGATTTTTCACCTGTGCGTTCCCCGTCGATCATTCATGCCTTGCGCCATGGCTTGAGCCACAACCCCATCCCCAGCAACACCCCGGCGCCGGCCAGGGTGCTCAGCCCCAGCTGCAGCCACACGCCTTCAATACGAAACAGCACCAGCGCCGCCAGGCCCATCAGCACCGCACTGAGCAGCCATTGCCGCGCCCAGGGCAGGGCGTCGAGTAGGGCCTGGCGCTGCATCAGCAACAACGCGGTGCAGATCACCCCGGCCAGTGCGGCCAAGGGGATGCCGGCCAGGCCGAACACAAAGGGCAGGGCGCCCAGCAGCACGACATTCACCAGGCTGCCGAGCAGCTCGCAACGCAACGGCTGGCGCGTGTCGCCAGCGGCGTAGGCATAACGGGCCAGCAACGCGTTCCAGGCACCGAACACCAGCGGCACGGCAAACCAGGCCAGCAACAGCGGCAGCGGCGAATCCGCCGATTGTTTGGGCAGCAGCAACGCCACCAGGCTTGGCGCTGCCGCCACCAGGCCGACACCGGCGGGCAGGGTCAGCACGCTGGCGGTTTCCAGGCCGCGCTTGAGCAGGGCCAGGCGCTCATCGCCCTGGCGGCGGCTCATCATGCCCAGCAGCACTTGGTTAAGACTCATCAATGCAATCAACGGCAGGTTCATCAGCTTGCGCGCCAGGTTGACCCAGGTCACCGCGCCTTCCCCCAGCAACGACGCCACCAGCCGCTCGATCAACGCCAACCCTTGGCTGGCGCCATTGCTCAACAACAGCGGACCGATGCGTTGGCCCAGCTCCCGCAACGGTGCAAACGAAAGCTGCCAGCGCCACGGCCGCCAGCCCTGGCGCCACACCGCCGGCAACATCGCCAGCGGCATCAACAGGCTGCCGGCCAAACAGGCCAGGGCCAGCGAGTGAGGCTGAGTCGCCGTGCCCGCGAGGGCGAGGTAAGCCACCGGCGGCAGGTTGAACAGCAACGAGCCCAGCCCCGCCAGCACAAAGCGCTCGCTGGCTTGCAAGGGAATGCTGAACAGCGCATGCAGCATCAGGCCCGGCACGCACCAGGCGACGATTTGCAAATTGCTGCCCGCAAGTGCGGTGGCACTGGTCGCCAACCCCGGCCCGAGCAACTGCACCAGCCACGGCGCCAACAGGGTCAGCAACAGGCTGGTGACCAGCGCGATCAGCATCAACGCCGGAAACAACACCGCCAGCCAGTCCAGCCGCTCGCCGTCCTTGCGGGCCAGGTACAGCGGCAACGCCGCCGCGCTCAATACGCCGCCGGCCAATGACATGCGCAGCGCCTCCGGCAGAAACAGCGCGATCAGGAATGCATCGCTGCGCTCCCCCGCGCCCCAGGCCGCCACCAGCAACCATTCCCGCGCAAAGCCCAGGCACAGGCCGAGCAGGGTCGCCACGGTCAGCCAAGCGGCAGAGCCGAGCATCAGTGCGGCACGCCATCAGGCAGCGGTTCAGCCACATCCACGCGCTTGACCTGCGGCAGACGCGCCGGGAACAAGCGCCGCGCCTCCAGCACATTGATCCCCACCATCAACCAGAACAGCGCCACCATCACCACGGCAAAGCTGAAATAGTGGTCGAACAAACCGCTGACCAGCGCCGACAGAATGCCCGCCGTAGTCCCCAGCCACAGTGCGTTGTCCTTGGTCAGGCGGATCGGGCCACTCTCCGGGCGCGCCTCACGCCACCAGCGCACAGTGACCGCGACAAACAGCAGCATGCCGAGAATGCCGATCTTGTAGATGTAGTTCAGCCACAGGTTGGAAATCCCCAGCAGATGGGTGCCTGGCACCGGCGGGTCGACCTTGAAGCCGATGCCGAACGGGTACGCCGCCACAGCCTGCGGGAACATACGGTACTCGTCGAAGCGCACCTCGGTACTGGCGTTGTCCGACGAAAAAATCGTCGCCAAGCGCTCCTGCAATGGCGGATACGCTATTACCAGCGCCACCGTCAGCGCTGCGCCGATCATCAGCAGGCGCCCGGTATACGGCACGCGGCGCGAAGCCAGCCACAACAACACCAACGCCAGGCTGACCATGGCGCCACGGCTACTGGCCAACAGCAACGCCGCCGCCCCCAGGCATGCCACGCCCAGGCCCAGTGCGCGTTTCCAGCCTTGCTCGGTCATGCCGTAGCAGAACGCCAACGGCAGCAGCAACGCCATGATCCCGCCGATGGCATTCGGGTGGGTCCAGGGCGAGCCCATGCGCGGGGACATGGCTTCCAGGCCGAACTTCAAGGTCTCGAAGTTGGCGTAGTTGAACAACCCCAGGATCGGCGCAATGCCCGCGCCCGAGCGGGTGTACACAAACACCCCGATCGACAGCACCAGCATCGCCAGGGTGCCGAGCAGCAGGGCGACCACCAGGGACTCACGCTGCTTGTGATCCACCAGCAATTGCGCGGCGAGGAACACCCCAGACAGGTTGAGCAACCAGCGCAGCCAGTTGGCCACGCCACTGCTGTCGGCGTGGGTGATGACCTGGCCGACGACAAACGGGAACACACTGAACAGCATCAGCCACAGCAGCATCTGGTCGGTAGGGCGCCGCGCAAAAGCGGGCCCGTCGTGCAAACGCGACAAAAACCGGTGCCACACCACGGCGCCCCAGGTCAGCGCCAGGATCGCCTCGCTCACGGTGGTGCGGATACCGAGGTTGACCGTTGAATACGGCATGAACGTCGCCATGCCGGCAAACAGCAACAAGCCCCAGAGCGGAAAACGCAGGATGGTCACCGCGCCCGCCAGCCCGATCACCGCAAGAAACGCTTTGGCCGGTGACAGCAGCAGGGCCAGCGCACCAAACAGCAGGCCGAACAGAATCGCGACGAGGCTGGTCAGATTCACTCTCACTTCAACTCCTCGATCAATTCGGCCAGGCGTTGGCGGTAGGCGTGCTGATTGAAACGCGCTGCCCATTGACGCCGTTGCTCGGGTGATTCTTCATCGCCTCCAGCGCTCAAGCCGAGCATCAACTGCACCAGTGCCGCGCCATCCGTGGGGGAGAAACGCGGTGCCGACGGCGGGGTGATTTCATCCAGCGAGGTGCCGCTAGCCACCGCCACCGGCGTGCCCACGCTCAGGGCTTCGATCACCGGCAAGCCAAACCCTTCGGCATAGGACGGCTGCCACAGGCGCGAGGCCTGGCGATACAACGCGTGCAGTTCAGCATCCGACACGCCACTGAGTGCACGAATCCCCGGCAACGTACGCTGGGCTTCGGGCAAATGCTCCAGGCTGCCCACCAGCACTAACTCCGGTACTTCAACGGACTGGCTGCGCGCTTGCCGCCAGGCGTCCACCAGAAACGGCACGTTCTTACGCAGCTCACGAGTACCCACCAGCAACCAATAGCGCTCGGGCAACTGGCGTGCGCTGATGTCCGCTGCCAGTTCGATAAACCCGTCCACCTGATTGGGCAACACACGAATCTTGCCCGCCGCCTTGGGAAACAGCCGCGCCGTTTCATCGGCGCTGTATTGCGACGGCGTCCACACCCGGTCGGCGCTGTGCACCGCATAGGCAATCGACAGGCGATCACAGGTCTTGTAGACGAACGCCTTCAAACGGTTGGCGTGGTAGTTGTTCAAGGTGATCTGGAACAGGTCATGCAGCAGCACCACCGTGCGCAAACCCTTGGGCTTGGGCGGCAACGGCAGGCCCATATTGAAGGTGCTGATGTACAGGTCGATATGCTGCTCGCGCAACGCACGCGGCAAAAAACCAGCCTCGAAACGCAAGCGATTCTGCGGCTGGTGCATCGCGGTCTTGGCGCAACCCCACGCCGGGCAATGGGCCTGCAAGCGGGTTTGATCGCCCAGGGGCGCCACGGTAAAGCGCTCAAGTTCGACGTCGGGCAAGGTCCGCAGGCCTGCCTCCAGCGCGTACACCTGGCGGCTGATCCCCGATTGCGGCGAGGTGCCGACGGTGCGGTAATCCAGGCCTATACGCATGCGGGCTCCTGTTGGTTGAGTGGCGCCAGGCGCGCATACACCTGTTCCAACTGGCTGGCGGCCACGCTCCAGTCATGGGCGCGACGCACATAGGCGCGGCCGGCTTCGCCCATGGGCGCGGCGGCGTCGGGGAATTGCAGCAGGCGCACCACCGAATCCGCCAGGCTCGCGGCGGTTTGGCCACCGAGATAGTCCAGGCCTTCCACCAAGTCCAGGCCCGACACGCCTTGCTCGGTACTCGCCAGTGGCAGGCCGGCGGCCAGGGCTTCGAGTACTTTCAACTTGGAACCGCCACCATGGCGCAGCGGCGCGAGAAACACCGAACTGCTCGATTGCAGCGCCAGCAGGTTCGGCACAAAGCCTTGCCACTCGATCCGCGGGTCTTTCCAGCGTTCACGCCAACTGCCCGGCATGCCGAAGCCGCACACACTCATGCGGGCGTCCGGGCAGCGTTCCCAGACCCTGGGCAAAATCTCATCCAGCGCCCATTCAATGGCGTCCACATTCGGTGCGTACTCGTAGTTGCCGAGGAACAGCACACGGCGCGCCGACGGGTCGGGACGGGCCGCCGCAAAGTGATCACAGTCCACCCCATTGACCACCACCGGCACCGGTTTACCGGCGATGGTTGCCAGTACTTGCGCATCGCTGTCGGTCACCGCCACGACTTGCGCGGCCTGGCGCATCACTCGACGTTCCCAGCGCGCATAGCGCCACTGGTCGTAGCGAATGAACGGCAGCGCCCAGCCCGGCAAACGGTCGTAGGTCGCCGCGCCCAGGGCGGATTCGACGTTGTGTTCGGTCAGCACAAACGGTTGGGATTTTCGCCTCAGCACCTCTTCATAAGGCTGGAAGGTGTAGGTGTGTTCGATCTGCACCACGTCCCACGGCTCACTGAGCAATTGGTTGAAGGTGTCCTGCAAGGGGCCCGAAAGACCGTTCACACTGGCCAACAGCGGATAGGGCGCAAACAACCCGGCCAACAGGGTTTTAACACTGCGCAACGGGCGGCGCGGCAGGATGATGACTTGCTCGAGAAACCCCTCCAGCACCTGGCGGTCGGCCGCGGCCACCGACTGTTTGTCATGCAGCAGCAAAGTGATGCGATGCCCGCGCGCGGCCAGGCTGCGCAACAAATGAAACTGGCGCGTCTTGCCGCCGCTGGTGGCGGGCCAGGGCGAGTAGGGCAGGACCCATAAAATGCGCATGGCAGGCGCTACTCCCATAGCAGGATTTGCAGGTTCGGTTTCACCGGCACCGTCAGCCCGTCGCTGCCGCTGAGCGGGGTTTGGGTGCTGCGCAGCGGGTCGTACAGGGTGGCGCTGGCCAGTCCGGGTACGTGGGCGTTGCCGCCCTCGGCGGACCAGAAGAACCAGAGTTTTTTACCGTCGGCGCGGGTCCAACCGATGCTGAACAGGCCGTCGGGCAATTGGTCGGCCACCGGTGGATCGCCAGGGGTGAGTTGCGGCCCACTGACATCGAGGAAGTTTTTCAACGCGGTGTACGCCGGCTTGGGGTTGGCGTCGATGTCGAGCAAGCCGTAGAACTGGTCACGCACGCTGGCGCGCTGGTCGAGGTCGCTCAAGGTGAACAGGAAGATCCGGTCGAAATCCATCGCACTCATCAGCGCCAGGCGCCGCACGATGTAATCGGCCTGGCCTTGCTGGGTGATGATGTCCTGGGCGTCCTTGGGGCCAGGGTAGGTCGACCAGCCCCACTCGGTGCTCCACAGGGTTTGCACGCCGCCATTGCGCAGGGCCTGGTTGAGCGCGGTGGTCTTGGCGATAAAGTCCAGGTTGGCCGGGTCGTTGCCCTCGGGCAATTGGGTGTAGGGGTGATAGGAAATCACCGTGTTCAGGCTGGCCACACCCAGGGCGCCGAGGGCGTCGAACATGGTCTGGCCGTTGGGCATTTCACTGAAAAAGGCCATGCCGGCAGCAACAACGGGTTTGCTGGGATTCACACCCCGCAAGGCGCCCGCCGTGGCGGTCAACAGCGCGGCGAAACCGGCGGGGTCGGCCACCGGGCGCCAGAAGCCCAGCAGGTTTGGCTCGTTCCACACCTGCCACGCATCAACGCTGGGGTAGCGCTGGGACAACAGCGCCATGCGGTTGGCGAACACGTTCGGGTCCTTGGGCGGGTATTGATCCTGGTACGGCGCACCGGCCGGCGCCGTGGTGGCGAAGGGCGCCGAGCCCACCAGGTAAAACACCGATTTGAGCTGGTTGTTTTGCAAGTTGCCCACCAGTTGATCCAGGGTGGCCACCTGGTACTGGTTCTCCACCGGCTCCAATTGATCCCAATGCAAATCCAGGCGCACCCACTCCAGCCCAAGATCCTTGAGGCGGTTGATCTGCAACTGGTAACGCTCGGGGCTGAACCACAGGAACTGCGCGTTCACCCCCAGGAAATCCTTCCACACCACCACCTTGCTGCCCTTGAGCACGTGGTTCTCGGCATCCGCCTGGCGCCCCCACAAAAAGGCGGTAACGCCCAGTACGGCCACCACCGCCAGGGTCGCAAGAAACGCCGGTCTACGCGCCATAGGTGTCTCCCGCAATCGCCTGTTCGAAGAGTTGCTTGAATTTCTGCGCGGTCAGCGGCCACAAGCGTTCGCGGCCGATTTCCCCGGCGCGTTCGGCCCAATCCCGTGCCAACAGCGGTGTGCGCGCCAGGCGCAAAATCTGCTCGCCCAGTGCCGTCACATCACCTTCGGGATAGATAGCACCGTTGCCGCTGGCGACTTCTTCGGCAAACGCCCGCGCATCAGAGGTGATCGCACCACGGCCACACGCCGCTGCCCAGGACAGTGCGCCGCTGGTGCCGCGCTGGCGCCCCAGCAGGCCGAGTTTTTTCGATTCGCGGTACGGCAGCACCATCACATGGTGGGCCTGGATCGTTTGTGCGATTTCATCCGCCGGCAGGTTCAGGCGCCAGTCGATGGCATCGGTCAGGCCCAGCGCGGCAATCTGGCTGTTGAGTTGCTCCAGGTAATTGCCGCCCGCGCCAAACGCCATTTCCGCCGCCGTGCCGCCAGCCAGGGTCAGGCGTACTCGGCCGCGCAATTCAGGCGCTTGTTCGAACACATTCGCCAGCGCCTGCACCAGATCCTCGATGCCTTTGCCGCGGTAGATAAAGCCGAAATACAACAAGCGCAGGGTGTCGAGGGAGGGCAGCGGCACCGGGGCAATCGCCAGGTTGGCGTGGTTGATCACCGCCACTTTGCCGGCCGGCAAGTGCATGCGCTGGCTCAGGCAATCGGCACCCAGGCGGGTGAGGGTGATCAGCCGGGTCAGGCCGTTGGCGACCTGGCGTTCCTCGCGCAAGGTCAGCGGATCGGCCAGCACCACCGCCGCCTGGGGCAATGGGCTGGGCAGGCGTTCCAGCAGGTTCAGCGGAAACGGCAACTGTTCGCGGCGCCACACGATGCGCTCGGGATCGTGCACGGTGGCGGTCAGCGGCAACTGCGGGTAAACCTTGCGCAGTTCACGCAGGGCCAGGAATTCCCCCAGGCGCCCGCCGCCCAGCTCGGCATGCACCAGGTCCACGGTCGGCCAGTCGAACCCATTCACTGCCTGCTGGATCGCCGCGCTGTTGCCCGCCACGCCGGCCAGCGGTGTCACCACGGTTACGCCGAGCTGTTCCAGCGCCGTGCGGAAATGGTTCGCGTAGTCGGCGATGCCGTTTTTTTCCGGTGGCAGCGGGGCGAGCAGGGCGATACGCATCAGAACGCTCCCCGGTACTTGTTGATGGTCTGCAGCACTTTGCTCGGCACTTCGAGCTTGCGTCGGTTAATGATGATGCCGTCCACCTTGCCGAACGCGGTGTTGAGGATCGACAGCGCATGTTCCACCACCGGCACCGTGCTTTTGCGTGCTTCCACCACCAGGGCGATCAGGTCGGCGCGGCGCAGGGTCACAAACGCTTCGCGGTTGGCCAGCAACGCCGAGGCATCCAGCAGCACCACTTCGCCAGGTTCCGCCGGAGCCTCGCCACCGACCCGCACGTTCACGCCGTTTTCCAGCAGCAGCGTGCGCAACTGGTCCACCACAAAGGTCACGCCTTCGCCGTGCCGCGCAGAGGTCAGCCCGAGGGTCAGGCCTTGTTCGGTGATACGGTCGGGCTTGAGCAGACTGTACAGCCGATAAATGCTGGCGTGGAACGCGTTGGTACTCTGCGCGGTGGTGGTGTCCAGTTCCGGCAGGGTGGTCCACAAGGGCAGGCCGAACTTGCGCTCCACCAGGCCGCCGTCGTGAATGCGCTGGTCCAGCAGGTAACACAGGTAGATCACCAGCAGGCCGACGACGATGGCAAACGGAACTGCCAACAGCAGCATCACCAGGGTTTTCGGGAAGATGCGCCCAGGGTTCAGGGTGGCTTCTTCGATCACCGCGATGTTGCTGATCTGGCTGTCATCCAACGCACGGTCGATGCGCGATTTTTCCAGGTTGTCCACGTACAGCGTGTAGTTGCGCTCGGTGGCGTTCAGTTCGCGGGACAGGCGCGCCAGCTCCGGCTCGATCTCCAGGGCTTGCTTGCGTTGGCCCTCGAGGTTCACCAGTTGTTTCTGCTGCTGCACAAGCTGGGTACGCAGCGCCAGATTGTTGCTGGTCTCATCCAGCAGCACGCGCTGCAAGTGGATTTCCAGGGTGTTCGGCGCACGGTTCTCCGAGGCCTGCACGGTGTTGCTTTCACTCGCCACCTGGGCCTGCATGGCACGGATCGACGCATCCAGGGCTTTGACCGGCGGTGCGTTATCCGTGTAGGTGCGCATCATGTCGGCCTTCTCCAGGAATTTCTGGTTGAGCAGGCGACGCAAGTCTTGTTGCTGCGGGTTCAGTGCGATCTGGCGCACCGTGGTGACTTCCTTGGGCTGGGTCTTGAGCTGATCGCGGGTACTGGCGATGGCGCTGTCGGACGAGGCGATCAAGCGCGTGGTGTTGAACGTCTCGCCGCGCAGCACGTTGATGCGCTCGGACAAATCTTCCAGGCGGTCGGTGATGCTCGCCGCGCCGATCTCGTTCAAGTGCGTGAGGATCTGTTGCTTGTAGCTCTTGATCTCGTTGGCGCTGTTATTCACCTGGCCTTCATAGAAGGCGTAGAGGCTTTTGCGGCCCAAGGCTTGAGTGCGTTCGTTGACGTAGGTTTCGACCCAATCCTTGACCACCGCCTGGGCAATCTCCGGGTCGCCCCAGGTGAAGCTGATGTCCATCACCGTGGAGCCGGCGGCGTGGCTCACTTCAAAGCTCTTCTCCAAACTCGCGGCCAGGCGCTCCACCGGGGTGGTTTTTTCCACGATGCCGACCGATTCGAGTACCACGCGAATACCGTCAAACACCCCGCCCACGCCTGCTTTGACGTAGTGCTTGGTGCGCTTCCAGAAACCCTCCGGCGGCGGTGCGTTTTCGATCAGTTCCAGGTAATGCTCAGCCACCGTGCGCACAATCGGGCGGCCCGTCAGCAGGCGTTCTTCATCGACAATCGGATCACGCTGGGTGCTGGGCATCACCAGCGCCTGGCGGTTGCTGATCTCGATGGGCAGCGTCGAGTCGCGCCCCGGTTTGACCAGCAAACGTGCGGTGGATTCATACTTGGCCGGCAGCAAAAAAGCTCCCAGCAAGATAATCACCAGCGCCGCAATCGCCGCCAGCCTGAACTCACGCCGGAAGATGAAGAACAAACGCAGCAGATCACGAAAAGAACGGATCTCGATCATGGGATGTCGCTCCTTTAGTTATTGCCGCCGCTGGTACGGGTGTAGTTGTAGCCAACCCCGATGGACTTGGTGAACGGAATGAGTTGGTTCAAGTAGGTATCCACCCCTTGGATGCGCTCGCCAACGTTGGACTTGGGCACGAACACCACGTCACCGCGTTGCAACGGCACTTGCTTGCGCCCGTTGGGGCCGGTCTTGAGGTACTGGCTGAAATCCAGGAAGTAGGCGTGGTAGGCGCCTTGGGCGTCTTCGCGCAACAGCGCGACCATGCTGGCGTCGCCAGACGGGTTGACCCCGCCCGCACCGACAATCGCCTGCTCCAGCGTATTGGCCGTGGCAATCTGCACCGCCGACGGGTTGTTCACCGCGCCGCCGACGATCACCGAATTGCTCGGCGCCTGGTTGATGTTCACCGTCACCCGTGGCTCGCGGTACACCGGCGCCAGGCTCTTGGTCAGCTCGGCGGCGACTTCCGAGGGCGTGCGCCGCGCCACCTGGATCGGGCCCAGGAACGGGTAGTTGATCTTGCCGTCGTTCTGCACCGTGTACAGCGTCAGCTCATAGATGGTGCTGACGTTGAACGCCGACAGCGTGGGCATCTCGCCGGCGTCGCGCACGATACGCAACTGGTCGCCGATACGGATGCGCTCCACCACCGGTGGCAATTGCGCCAACTGGTCGAGGGCGCGCTTGCCCTCTTCGACGGTCTTGCTGTCCGGCGGCGCGATGCGCGCCGGGGTGTTGCAGGCGGCCAGGGCCAGCATGGCCAAGGCGAGCAGGGTGGGTTTGATCAAGGGGGACTTCCTGTAGGTCATGCTGCTCACCTCCAATAACCGGGAAACATACTGATGCGCCGCTTGAGGGACAGCGGCAGGCGCCGCTCCAGATGCCCCAGGCGGTAACCGAACAATTTGAACGCGCTGCGCACCAGTACCTCGGGCACGCGATGCAAGGCACCGGCCTTGCGCAGGGCGGCGAGTTCGGCCAGCACATAGCGCTTGCCTTCGCCGCCTGCGTCGCCAAAGGCTTGCCGGATCCACGGCTCGCGGCCGTAGAACACGCCAATGTCGAAGTAGCGGTGAAACTCATCCATCAGCGTGTAATCGTGGGAGTGGTGCACCAGCGCCGTGGCGGCGTAGCGCACCTTGTAGCCTTCCAGCAGCAGGCGGGCGGCCACGTAGGCATCTTCGCTGCCGATCACGTCCTGGGGAAAACCGCCCACCGCTTCCAGGGCGCTGCGGCGGTACACGGAAAACGAGTCCGAGCTGAAACAGGTCTTGATCCCCAACTCCGGCGCGTCGGCCAGGCTTTTGCTGCGGCTGTGTTCCGGGTAGTTGAAGTGACGTGACTGCGCGCCCAACACACCCGCGTCGGGGTGGGGCAATTGGCGACCGTAGGCCACGCCGTTGAGCGGGTCCTGTTGCAGTTCATCGAGCAGGTTGGCGAAGGTCTCCGGGGTGGCGGGGATCGCGTCCTGGGTCATCACGATCAATGCATCGCCACCCACCTGTTGGCTGGCCCAGCGCCGCGTGCCGCCGTGGTTGAAATCGCGGGCATCGATCACCTCGACCCGCGCCCCAAACTCGCGAAAGCGTGCCACGGTGTCATCGCTGGAGGCGCTGTCTACCACCAGCATCTCGTCCGGTTGCAGGGTTTGCATTTTCAGCGCCGGCAGCAAACGGTCCAGGTGGCCGGATGCGTTGCGGGTCGGGATGATCAAGGCTGTGCGCATGTCATTTTTTCACCTCGGCGGGGGCGCGGCCGTAGATGTCATCGAAGCGCACAATGTCGTCTTCACCCAGGTACTCGCCGCTCTGCACCTCGATCATCACCAGGTCGATGATGCCGGGGTTGGTCAGACGGTGTTTGTGCCCGGCGGGGATATAGGTGGACTCGTTGGCATTGATCAAGAATTCGCGCTCGCCATTGGTGATCTGCGCCGCGCCGCTGACCACCACCCAGTGTTCGCTGCGGTGGTGGTGCATCTGCAACGACAGCGAGGCCTGGGGCTTGACCACGATGCGCTTGATCTTGAAGCGACTGCTTTCCTCCAACACCGTGTAGGTGCCCCACGGCCGGGTGACGGTGCGGTGCAGGCTGTACGCCGGATGGTTCTGGCGCTTGAGTTCGGCAACGATGTAGCGCACATCCTGGCTGCGGTGGGCGTCGGCGATCAGCAGGGCGTCGGGGGTGTCGACGATGATCAGGTCGCGCACGCCCACCGCGCCGAGTACGCGCTTGGGCGAATCGATGTAGCAGTCGTGCACATCATGCAGGATCGCTTCGCCGTTGACCTGGTTGCCATGGGCGTCGCTGGGGGTGAGCTGGCGCAGGGCTTCCCACGAACCGATATCGCTCCAGCCGATGTCGCAAGGCACCACGGCGACTTGCTTGGACTTTTCCATCAGCGCCACGTCGATGGAAATATCCGGCGCACTGCCGAAGGCGTCCGCCTCCAGTTCACGCTGGCGCGAGGTTTTGTTTTGCAGGCTTTGGCTGTGTTCCAAAGCGGCGCGGGCGGCTTGCAACACGTCCGGCGCGTGGGCGGCGAGTTCGTCCACCAGGGTGCTGGCCTTGAAGCAGAACATGCCGGCGTTCCACAGGTGCTTGCCGCCGTCGAGGTAGCCTTGGGCGGTGGCCAGGTCGGGTTTCTCGACAAAGCGCTTGACCCGGTAACCGGTGTCCAGGGCTTCGCCTTGTTCGATGTAGCCAAAGCCGGTTTCCGGGTGGTCGGGCTGGATGCCGAAGGTCACCAGGTAGCCTGCTTCGGCCAGGTCACGGGCCTGGGTCACGGCGGCGGCGAACGCCACTTCATTGAGGATCAGGTGGTCGGCGGGCATCACCAGCAACTGCGCCTGATCGCCGAAATGCTCCTGCACATGCAACGCCGCCACGGCAATGGCCGCTGCGGTGTTGCGCCCGAACGGTTCAAGCAGCAGGTCCAGGGGCAGGTGCGCCTTGTTCACGCTGCGGTAGTCATCCAGGGTGCGAAACAGCAAGTCGCGGTTGGTCACCGTCAACACGCTTTCGACGCCGGGCAGTTTGGCCGCGCGCTGGAAGGTCTTTTGCAGCAGGCTCTGGCCGTCGCGCATGCGCATGAACGGCTTGGGCATGTTCTGCCGGGACACCGGCCACAACCGCGTGCCCGAACCACCGGAAATGATGCAGGGAATCAATCCGTTGAGGGTATTCATCAATAGACCTCCTTGGTGGACAGGACGGCCGGAACCGTCATGAAGACGATGTACAAGTCAAACCACACCGACCACTTGGAGATGTACTCCAGGTCGTACTCGACACGTTTCTGGATCTTGAACAGGGTGTCGGTCTCGCCGCGGTAGCCATTGATTTGCGCCCAGCCGGTGATGCCCGGCTTCACGCGGTGGCGTGAACTGTACTCGCTCACCGCCACTTCGAACGGCACGCCGGCGGCCTTGGTCGCCGTGGCGTGCGGGCGCGGGCCGACCATCGACATATTGCCCAGCAGCACGTTGAACAACTGCGGCAGCTCGTCGATGCTGGTCTTGCGAATGATGCGGCCCACGCGGGTGATGCGCGGGTCCTGGCGAGTGGTCTGGCGTTCGGCGGTGAAGTCGCTCTGGTCGGTGAACATCGAGCGGAACTTGAACACGCGGATCTCGTTGTCGTTGTAGCCGTAGCGGTTCTGGCGGAACAGCACCGGGCCTTTGGAGTCGAGTTTGATCGCAATGGCCGTCGCCACCATCACCGGCGACAACGCCACCAACGCCAGGCTGGCGAGCACCAGATCCTCGAGGCGCTTGATCACCGGCGACCAGCCCCGCAGGGGCAATTGCGAGGTGTTGAACATCAGGATGCCGCCCACATCGGTGATCTTGCTGTGGCCGTAGCGCAGGGCGGCCATGTCCGGCACCAGCATCACGTTCACCGACAGCTGCCGCAGGCGGTTGACCAGCCCATGAATACGCTGCTCGGCGGCCCACGGCAGGCAGATCATCACTTGGTTGACCTGCTCGGCGCGGATCAGCTTTTCCAGGTCGCGGGTGTTGCCCAGCAGGGGCAGGTTGCTCAGCTCCTTGGGGATGCGCTCGGTGCGGTCGTCGATAAAACCGATCAGGCCGGAGCGGATATCGCCATTGCGTTGCAAGTGATCGGCGACGTGCACGGCGGTGTCGGTAAAGCCCAGGATCACGGTGCGTTGCAAGTACTTCCCGCCGCGCATCAGGCTGCGATACAGGCGCAGCATCAGCAGGCGTTCCAGGCAAAACAACGCCAGGCTGACGACATACCAGGTCACCAGGTTGTGCGGGGTCAGTTGCGGGAACATTTGCAGGATCTGGTACATGAACAGCAGGATGCAGAACGCCGCCGTCCAGGCCTTGATCTTGGCCTTGAGGCGCAGGCGGTTGCTGAACAGCTCTTCGGAGTAGATGCCGAGGGCCTGGAACAGAATGATGGTCAGGACCGCGAAAAACAGCAGCAGTCCGACGAAATGAGGGCGTAGTTCGGGGTCGACCGGGTCGAGGATGAACACCAGCACCAGCGGCGGCAAAATGGCCGTCAGGCCATGGATGGTTTTAACAAAAACAACAAAGAACTCAACAAAACCGGCACGTGTTAAAAACAGGCTGTCGACGGACGACTTCTCTCGCATAAAACATCCCTCATTGCACTCCAGACTTCACACATCGGCTGTTCGTTCAATAAAGCGATGGGCTGCTTTAAAGAGGGCAAGTCGAACTACGGCTACTCTGGGTAAAACGCAATTACCTATCTCACTCAAGGGAATTTGCGGGGGTAGTGGCTGTAAGGAGTGTTCCCTTAATCTGCTTTGTCAATAAATTGACCGTGGTGCGGGGGCGGCATGCTAGACAGGTTAATCAGTCTTTTTAGCGGCATTTTGTTGACGTTCCTTGTCCGTACACTCGGTTATGGGGTGTGGTTTGGAGTGTAGGAACAAATGCAGGATTTTTCCTGCTTAAAGGTAAAACCTTTTTCCAGGTGACGTGGGAAATGGGGACAAAAAGCTCGCGTGAAATGACATCAAGTGCCCGGTATATAGGGGCGGGTGGGGTGCCTAAGTTGTTTTGTTTGCGGGGAATAAATAGTGCTGAAAGTTGCCTGAAACATGACCGTTCCCACACCGCAGTGCGGAAACGGTCTGGGTTGTCGCGTTAAATTTGAGGCGCTTCGTGATCCAGGGCATGGCTGACCAGCATTACGCCCAATTCGCTCAACTGGTGAATGGCCAGGGCGATGTCGCGGTGTTTGCCGTCGAGCATTTCGGACAGGTCGAGCAGGAGGGTGCTGACGCAGGAGAAGGTTTCGTAGCTGTTGATGATGAGGGTTTCGGTGGGGGTGTTGGGGGTTACGGTGAACAGGGTCATAGAATTGATTCCTTGCTTGGGCCGCCACCTGCACCGCTACTAAACGATAGGGTGGCGGCTGTACGCAGGTTAGTAGACCGGGGAATCAATTCAAAACCGGCGCGCCCGAAGACGCCCTGCGCACAGCCACCATCGAGCACAAACAGGACGTTTGATCGACGATTTTTATGCACTTGCGAACTGATTAACCTCGGGCTACTAAACCCGATCACTGAGGATTCAGTGACCGCAGAACCTTAAGAGACGGCCACCCAGATGCACAAGCCGGAGAATTCTGACGTAGCTGTAGGCAATGGAGCAAGGGGGCTTTGTGGGGCGGCTAAACCGGCGTCCTGCCGGTTTACCCCCCAAATCCATGCCGAATTACGGCCAGCGTGTTTGACGGGGCGATTGCAGATCAAAAGCAAGGGCGCGGCGGCCTTAGAGCCGACCGGGTCGGTGGGCCGTACACAGGTCAAATGTGGGAGGGGGCTTGCCCCCGATGAGGGAGTGTCAGTTAACTAATTTTTAGCTGACACACCGTAATCGGGGGCAAGCCCCCTCCCACATTTGCCTCTCATACATCAGGTAGATAGTGGTTTGCTCTGGCTCTGGCTCTGGCTCTGGCTCTGGCTCTGGCTTTTGATCTTGATTTTGATCTTAGGCGCCCCGTTAAACCACGCTGGCCGAACGCAGGCTTGAATCCGTGGGTAACCCGGCAGGACGCCGGGTTAGCCGTCCTGGGCCAAGGATGGCCCATGACGGCGGCCCACGGATTCAAGCCGGAGTGAGGGCATGCCGAGCCTGAGCGAGGCACCGAGTGGTGGGG
Source organism: Pseudomonas nabeulensis (assembly GCF_004682045.1). Lineage (GTDB taxonomy): Bacteria > Pseudomonadota > Gammaproteobacteria > Pseudomonadales > Pseudomonadaceae > Aquipseudomonas > Aquipseudomonas nabeulensis. Next base: position 41,235 of record NZ_QUZT01000036.1, on the reverse strand, counting down.
CAAGAGCCTTTTGGTTACTTTTGGGCTCCATCCAAAAGTGACCCGCCGTAAGGGCGGAACCGATACCAGCCGTTACCCAAATAACGGATATGTACACCGAAAAACCGCTATCGGGGGCAAGCCCCCTCCCACATCTGGCCTCTGTACATCAGAGCGATCTCCGTGAACTTGACCTGTCACCCCAACCGCGCCGCCGCCCGCGCCACAATCTCTCCGCGAGTCCTGCGCGACTCCACGGTCCGCTGACGCGCCTCGTCCACCACATGCCGCGGCGCCGTCTCCGGACTCCCCGCTTCAAACGGCGGCGCCGGCGCATACTCAATCTGCAACTGCACCAATTGCGCCGCCGCCTCGCTGTACAACTCCGCCGCCAACGTCAGCGCAAAATCAATCCCGGCCGTGATCCCACCCCCGGTCAGCAGATTACCGTCACGCACCACACGCGCTTGCACCGGTATCGCCCCCAGCGGCGCGAGCATGTCGTGGTACGCCCAGTGCGTCGTCGCCTTGCGCCCGCGCAACAAACCCGCCGCGCCCAACACCAGCGACCCGGTGCACACCGACGTCACATACCGCGCGGTCTGCGCCTGGACCTTCAGAAAGTCCAACGTCTGCGGGTCTTCCATCAGCGCCCCGACCCCGGAACCGCCGGGCACGCAGATCACATCCAGGCGCGGGCAGTCGGCATAGGTCATGGTCGGCGTGAACACCAGGCCCGTGCTGGAAGTGATCGGTTCGAGGTCTTTCCACACCAGGTGCAACTTCACGTCCGGCAGCGAACCCAGCACGTCATAGGGGCCGGTCAGGTCCAGTTGCTGGATACCAGGGAACAATACAAAGCCGATCTGCAAGGTCATCAATAGCGCTCCGTCAAAGGGGTGGACGGCTTCACTGTAGAGGCCTAGGCTTTGGCGAATACGCCATTGAGCCCACAGATCACGCCAACTATGCCGAAAATCGTCCACGTTCTCGCGTTCAACAATGCCCAGGTGCTCGACGTCACCGGGCCGTTGCAGGTGTTCGCTTCCACCAATGACCTGGCGCGCCAGCGCGGCGAACCGTTGCCGTACGCCGTGTCGGTGATCGCTGCGCAAAAAGAACCGGTGATGACCTCTGCCGGCCTGGCGCTGGTGGCCGAGCCGCTGCCGGCTGCCGATACGCCGTGCGATACCTTGGTGATCGCTGGCGGCTGGGGCGTCTACGGCGCGGCCGAAGACCCGGCATTGGTGGAGTGGGTGCGCGAAAAAGCCCGGCATACCCGGCGCATGACCTCGGTGTGCACTGGCGCCTTCCTGCTGGCCGCCAGCGGTATGCTCGACGGCCGTCGCGTGGCCACCCACTGGACGCGCTGCGAAGAACTGGCGCGCAAATTCCCGTCACTCACGGTGGAAGCCAACCCGATCTTTATCCAGCAAGGCAGCGTCTGGACCTCCGCCGGCGTCACCGCCGGCATCGACCTGTGCCTGGCCCTGGTGGAAGAGGACCTCGGCAGCGCCGTGGCCCTGGAAGTGGCGCGGCACCTAGTGGTGTTCCTCAAACGTCCGGGTGGTCAATCGCAATTCAGCGTGACCTTATCCCTGCAAAAGGGCGACAGCCGCTTCGCCGAACTCCATGCCTGGATCGCCGAAAATCTCACGCTGGACTTGAACATCTCGACCCTGGCCGCCCAAGCCGGCATGAGCGAGCGCAGTTTTGTACGGCATTACCGCACCGAGACCGGCCAGACCCCGGCGCGCGCAGTGGAATTGATTCGTGTCGAAACGGCGCGTCGGCAGTTGGCCGACAGCAATGCATCGATCAAACGCATCGCCATGCAGTGCGGATTTGGCAGCGAAGAAACCCTGCGCCGCAGTTTTACAAAAGCCTTGGCCGTCACGCCGCAGGCCTACCGCGAGCGCTTCTCGCCCAGTAATTCCAACAGCGCATCCAAGGTCGCTTGCGGTGCTTCCTGAGGAATATTGTGACCAACGCCGGGCAACACCTGGCGCCGATAGAAGCCGCTGAAATGCTCAACGTCTTCGTCCTCTTCGGACGGCGGGCCCACCCCATCATCTGCGCCGCAAAGCGAAATACTCGGCACCGCAATCACCGGTTGCAGCGCAAGCGCCTGCTCGATGCTTTCCAGTGCCGGATCACCCGGCGCGTACATAAAACGGTGGCGATAGGAGTGAATCACCACCTCGACGAAATCCGGGTTATCAAACGACGGCGCTGTCTGCCCGTACAGGTCAGGCCCTTCGGCCCAGGACGGCGACCACAGCGACCACAACAGTTCACACAGCTCACGGCGATTGGCCGTCAAACCGTCCACCCCTCGCTGGGTATGAAAGTAGTACTGATACCACAAGCGATGTTCGGTCAAAGGCGCTCTCGGCGTGAGCGATTTGGCGATGTCCTGGATGTTGTAGCCATCCCCGGTCACCAAACCACGCACCCGCTCTGGCCACAGTGCCGCGACGATACACGCAGCGCGTCCGCCCCAGTCATACCCGACCAAGGTTGCTTGTGGAATCGACAGCGCATCCATGAAATCCAGCAAGTCCTTGGCCAACGCCGCCTGCTGCCCGGAGCGCATCACGTGCGCGCTGATAAAACGCGTCGGGCCGTAACCGCGCAGGTAGGGCACCAATACCCGGTAGCCGCGTTCGGCCAACACCGGGGCGATTGCATCGTAGCCGCGTGGGTCATAGGGAAAGCCGTGCAGCAGAATGACCGGCGCACCACCGAGGGGGCCGTGGGCTTCATACGCCACGTCGAGCATGCTGGTGCGCACGTAGAGCAGTGGGGTGGGGGTCATGGTGGGCGATTACCGGCTGGCCAGAGGTGTTGAAACTCTAGCCGATTGCTCTGAGGAGATGGGGATATGTGGCAGTGGGATTACTTGTTTGTCCACTCCCGCCCCAACAACCCCAACACCTTCAAATCATGGCGCTGACCACCCCAGCAGCCAGCCTCACGCAATGTCCCCTCAAATTTGAATCCAAGACGTTCCAATAACCTCAGTGATGCGTTGTTGTGCGGGTGCACCAGCGCTTCTACGCGATGCAGGTGCATATACGCGATGCCCCAATCGAGCATGCCCCGCAACGCCTCGCCCATCAACCCCTTGCCCCGCGCACCTGGCGCCAGTTCAAAGGCCAGTGCGCAGCTGTTCCACCCACGGTTCCACTTGAACAGCCCACAACTACCCACCAGCTCACCTTCAAGTTCAATCCCCCAGCGTGTGCCGGGGTTTGATTGGGTGCGCCAGTGGGCAAAGGTTTCGATCAAGGCCTGGGCCTGGGCGAGGTCGATCATCGGGTCGGCACCGAACCAGCGCATGCTGTCTGCATCACTGTGGATGGCGAAGACTGCCGGGGCGTCGCTTGCCACTAATTCCCGCAGGTACAGGCGCTGGGTATGCAGCGTGGGAAAGGCCGTCATGACGCGATTGTTGGGAGGACATCATCGCGAGCAATCACCTTGCCAAAGTGATGCCGCCACAAATCTACTCCCTGGCGGGCGAGCAGAGTGTTGATACCGTCGGTCAGCCACTGGAGAAGATTGAAGGACGATTGCACATCGATGATCAGGAGTACTTTGCGCATGGAATTTCAGCCGGCGGTCGGGGGGCTAACACTGTTCAGTTAAAGTCAACTGATTCCCTGTGGCGAGGGAGCTTGCTCCCGCTGGGCTACGAAGTAGCCCCAGAAAAACGGGAGCGCTGCGCACTCCAGCGGGAGCAAGCTCCCTCGCCACGGGTTGCATTACGTTGCTTCAGGGCTGCCACGTCGTCTTCTCCCCACTCAGCTTCCGGTCCAGAAACGTCGCCGCGCTGATCAGCGCCAAGTGGCTCAACGCCTGGGGCGTATTACCCAAATGCCGAGCCTGGTTATCAAATTCTTCGGCATACAACCCCAGCGGGTTGGCATAACGCAGCAGCTGTTCGAACTCCAGGTGCGCCTTCTCCACGTGCCCGGCGCGGGCCAAACACTCCACGTACCAGAACGAACACGCCGCGAACGCGCCTTCGGTGCCTTGCAGGCCGTCGATCTGGCTGTCGTCGTTGCGGTAACGGTAGACCATGCCATCGCGCACCAGGCTTTTCTGGATGGCTTCCAATGTCGACAGCCAGCGCGGGTCGGTGGCGGCGACGAAGCGTACCAGCGGCATCAATAGCATCGAACCGTCGAGCGCGGTGCTGCCGGTGTGCTGCACAAAGTGGCCGCGTTCTTCGTTCCAGAAATTGCTCCAGATATCGGCGTAGATCGCTTGGCGAGTCTGGTCCCAGCGCGCGAATGGCGCTGGCAGCGAGCGTTTGGACGCCAGGCGGATCGCGCGGTCCAGCGCCACCCAGCACATCAGCCGCGAGTGCAGGAAGTGATGTTGCTCGCCGCGCATTTCCCAGATACCGACGTCTTGGGTGTTCCAGATTTCACAGACCTGATCGGCCACTTCGACGGTGTGTTTCCAGCCCTCGTGGGAGATGGCTTCGCCGTACTTGTTGACCAAATAAACCGCATCCATCAACTCGCCATAGATATCCAATTGGATCTGGTCGAACGCCTCGTTGCCGATGCGCACCGGCTTCGCGCCGCCATGGCCGGTGAAGTGGTTGAGTTCATCCTCCGGCAATTCCTGGCGCCCATCGATGCCGTAGAGGATGTTGATCTTGGTCGGCTGCCCGCAACAGTCGCTGACCCGACCCTTGAGCCAGCGCATATAGGCATTGGCTTCTTCGATAAAGCCCAGGCGCATAAAGGCGTAGACGGTGAACGAGGCATCGCGGATCCAGGTGTAGCGGTAATCCCAGTTGCGTTCGCCGCCGGGTGTTTCCGGCAGGCCGAAGGTGGCGGCGGCGATGATTGCGCCGTGTTTGCGTGAGGTCAGCAGCTTCAGGGCCAAGGCCGAGCGGTTGACCATTTCGCGCCAGCGCCCACGGTAATTGGACTGCGCGATCCAGCCGCGCCAGAACTTCAAGGTGTGAGCCAGCGCCAGGTCGGTGCAGCCGTTGTCGACGCGCTCGTCATCCTGACCGCCGAGGACGAACTCGGCGCTTTCTTCTTGAACCAACGTAAAGCGGGCCAGCGCAGCGTCTTCCTTGACGTGCAGCGCATGGCTGCCGGACAGGCGCAGGCCGGGTTGGTCTTTGGCGGTAAAACACACCGTGCCGTTGTCGAGTGCCGCGTGCGTCGGCGTGCGGGCGTAGTCATGCCGGACCACACAACGCAGGTGGAAGTCAGCCCTGCCGCTGACGACTTTTACCCGGCGAATCAGCAAGGGCAGGTCATCGATCTCCTCGCTGATGGTGAGCAGGTCGGTGATTTCCACCACGGCTTCATCGCTGAGCCAACGGGTTTGCAGCACGTTGGTGTCGGGCAGGTAGATCTGCTCGCGGCGGGCGTTGGGGAGGTCGGGGGTGAGTTGGAAAATCCCGGCATCGGGGGTGTCCAGCAACGAACAGAAGATCGAGGGGCTGTCGAACTCCGGCCAGCAGAAAAAATCGATGCTGCCTTTATCGTTCACCAGTGCGGCTGTGCGCATATCGCCGATGATGCCGTGGGCATCAATGGCACTTTGTTTCTCGTGTTTTAAATCAACCATTGCCACGAAACTCCGGATACAGGCTCATGCCGCCATCAATAAACAAGGTGCTGCCGACCACATAGTCGGAGGCATCGCTGGCCAGCCACACCACGGCGTTGGCCACGTCTTCCACATCGCCCACGCGGCCGTAGGGGATCAGCTTCAACAGTTCTTCCAGCGCTGCACCTTCGGTGGCAGCGCGGTTGATGGCCGTGCGAATCGCCCCCGGCGCAATGCCGTTGATACGGATGCGTTTTTCGCTGACTTCCTGGGCGAGGGTGCGCATCAGCATCTCTACGCCGCCTTTGGATGCAGCGTAGTTCGCATGCCCGGCCCAGGGGATGAGCTGGTGCACCGAACTCATATGGATGATTTTTCCCGCCGCCCGTGACACCCCGTCCCGCACGCCCTGGCGATTAAACTGACGCACCGCCGCACGGGCACAGAGAAATTGGCCTGTCAGGTTGACGCCGATCACCGTGTTCCAGTCGTCGAGGGTCATGTCCACCAGGTTGGCGTCTTTTTGCAGGCCGGAGTTGGCGACCAGGATGTCCAGGTGGCCAAACGCGTCGAGGGTCTGGGCGAACAGGCGTTCTACATCGGCTTCTTTAGATACATCTGCGCCAATCGCAATGGCGCGACCGCCGTCGGCCTTGATCTGGGCTGCGAGGGCCTCGGCAGGCGCCGCCTGGGCGTTGTAGTTCAACACCACTGCCGCCCCGGCCTGCGCCAACGCCTTGGCCGCGCCGGCACCGATGCCGGAACTGGCACCTGTTACCAACGCCACTTGGTGTTCCAACGAAATATGCATTGCTCACCGACCTTGAATTCGTGAGTTCAAGCAGCTGACTGATGGTGGGCAAGGGAAGTTCACACGGGTGATTTTAGCGACTACAACCATGGTGAAAAATGGAATAACAGAAGAATAAAAAATAACCATAAGATACTAAAAAACCGCTCAAAAGCGTTTGACAGGGTTTTTTGTCGCGTGTCTTATAGGCACACCTCAACCCGCTCCGTTGGTAGTTCGGAAGTTATCGCGGAGTCACCTATAAGAGATGCCCATGTCTCAATCGGCAGCTATAGGGGAACTACCAGAACAGGCGGCAGCTGTTTTGCCTAAGTTAGTTATTTTCGATTGCGATGGCGTATTGGTCCAAAGCGAAGAAATTACCCTGTCTGTATTGATTGCCCTGCTTAACGTGTATGTGCCTGACACGGCAAGACTGGATATACCGTATTACATCGAGCATTTTCGTGGGCGCAAAGTGGTCGAGTGTTTGCGTGAAGCTGAACAGTTACTGGGTATCCAGTTGCACGCTCAGTTCGAACAGGATTTCAGGCAACACGCGCTGCATGCGCTGACGCAGCACTTGAAAGCAACGGATGGAATTATTGAGGTGTTGCAAAGTTTGGCGGTCCCGTACTGCGTGGCGTCCAGTGCGCCACGCAATAAGATCGAGCACTGTTTGCGCTTGACCGGGTTATTACCTTATTTCGACGGGCGAATATTCAGTTGTTATGAGTTGGGCCGCTGGAAACCCGATCCCCTGGTGTTTTTAACCGCGTGCCAGGCTTACAACGTTGATGTGTGCGACGCCCTCGTCATTGAAGACAGTGTTGCCGGTATTCAAGCGGCGGTGGCCGCGAATATAAAAGTATTGGGTTTTGGTCCGGTGGAGCGTCATGCCAAGTTGGCCGAAGCCGGGGCGTTACCATTTGCCGATATGCGTGAGTTATTGACCCTTATTCATTGATGCGTTACTCAGGACAGGAGGCGTTGTGAGCACACTCGGTTACATCGAACGGCTTAAGCGTAATGACCCGTCTTCGGAAGTGTGGTGGGATTCATCGCCCGTCGTCTACGCACCGTTTAAACACTATTTGCGGGATAAGTACCCGGCGGCCATCGCTTATATCGAGCAACTGATGCCGGATGTTTTCGCTTTGCACAGTGGCTTTAGCAGCGTGACCACCAACCCGCGCCTGGTGACGGCGGCGATTCTCGACAAGCGCGAGTATTGGTCGTCGCGTTTCAACCTGGCCAGTCTTACGCCCCAGCAATTGCACAAGCAGTTGTACAACGAAGTGATTGTCGAAGGCGCCGCCGTCCTGCAGCCGCTGTGGGTGCAGTCGGCCCAGGCCGAGGGCTGGCTTTCAGCCCAGGTCGATCCGGTGGATGTGCGCTGCGCTGAACGCATGACGGCGCGCGGGTTGGCGCTGCATCGGCTGGCGCCGAATGTGATGGTGAAAGTACCGGGTAGCCAGGAAGGGCTGGCGACTGTGGAGTGCCTGGTGGCCCAGGGTGGCTCGGTCAATATCACCTTCTGTTTCACCGTGTCGCAATTCCAGGCCGGTATTCAGGCCATCGAGCGGGGCCTGGCAACTGCGCGCAGCCAGGGTGTCGACACGGGCCACTGCAAATACGTCATCACCTTTATGATCGGGCGCTTTGCCTGCCAGCCCGAGTTCACCTTGCAGGCCACAGAGCGCGGGCTGGCGCTGGATCCAGAGGAACTGCGCTGGGCCGAGCTACTGATCTACGAGCAGATCCAGGCGCTGGTAACGGCGTCCAGGGTGCCGGTCAAAACGTTGCTGTCGAGCATCAAGGTCGATGTCGACGCGCAAGGCAACAAGCACTGTTGGCACCTGGAAAAAACCGGGCTGAGCACCACCTGCTACACGCTTACGCCGGACGTGGTGGAGTTTCTGGTCGAGCGCGAAAGCCGCGGCAAACCGGTGGTGCCGGCCAGTGAGCCGCTGCAACCGCCGCCGGGCACCTTCGCCAAACTGCTGCGCATTGCGTACTTCTGCGACGCGTATTTTCTCGACAGCATCGACGCGTACGACTTCGGCAACCATGAGGCGTTTATCAACGCCTGCAACGAAGCCAACAGCGCCCACCGCCGCCTTGCCGATTATTGCGTGCGCCTCTGCCCACCGGCGAAGCCGTTCAAGCGCTCGCTCACGGCCATCCTGGCCGCCGAATACGGGGTGCTGGCATGAACAAGATGGTCGGGCTCTGGGCGCACCCGCGCTCCCGTTCCACGGTTTTGGAGCGGGTGTTTATCGAGCGGGGTGATTTTGAGGTGTTTCACGAACCCTTCGCCCATATGGCGTTTTCGGCGGACTCGGCGATTCCTTCGGACGAGTGGGACCACAGTTTGCCGACAACCTATGAAGGGATTAAAGCGCAACTTATCCAGGCAAAGGAACGCCGCCATGTGTTTCATAAAGACATGTGCTACCACTGCCTGGATGAATTAACAGTGGATGTGGGTTTCCTGGCCCAACAGGACAACATATTCATTATTCGCGAGCCGGCCAGCAGCATTATTTCCCATCATCGGATACACCCCGATATGCCGCTGCACGCGATCGGGCATAAGGCGCTGTACGACATATTCTGTGTGGTCACCAAACTCACCGGGAAAGTGCCTTATGTGATTAACGCCGATGACTTGGCGGCCAATCCGGAACCGGTAATTCGTAAGTTATGTGACTACTTGCAGATTGAATTCTTGCCCCACGCCATGAGTTGGCAACGGGAATGCCCAGCGCAATGGAAAACCTGGAGAAGTTGGCACGTGGCGGCGGAGAACAGCGAGCGAATCGTTATGCCGGAAAAGCAGAGTGTTGATATGGGCGCCTTTGATCGCTATCCGAAGTTAAGGGAAATGTACGAATACCATCGGACGTTTTACGCCCGCATGAATGAATTTTGCCAATAAGGACTGCGCTATGAACACGTTGATTATTACCGGCGCCGCCAACGGCATTGGCCGCGCCACGTTGATAAAAGCCATTGAAGACGGTTACTTCGTCATTGCCGCCGATAAAGACGCCGACGGGCTGAGCGCGCTGCAAAAAGAATATGGCGCAGAGGTACTGGAAACCCATGTTGTCGACTTTGCGGATAATACCGTGATCAAGGGTTTTATCCCGGCGTTGTATGAGCGTCATTCGACTATCTATGGGCTGGTCAATAACGCCGGGATTTACCACGGTAAAAGTGTCTACGCCTATTCCGATGCGCAAGTGGACGAGATCCTCAACGTGAACCTCAAGGCGCTGGTGTACCTGTCCAAGGACTTCGCCGAGCGGGAAATGCAGCACGAAGCCCCGCGCAGCATCGTCAATATCGCCTCGGTGGCGGGCGAGGTGGGCAGCTGTGACGCCCTCTACGGTGCGACCAAGGCCGCCGTGATCGGCCTCACCAAGGCCAACGCCTGGAACTTCGCGCCATTTGTGCGGGTGAACGCCGTGTCCCCGGCGCTGATCCACGACACCGCCATCTACGACACCATCCCCACGTATCGGCGTGATGAGTACGCCCGCCAGGAAATCCTCAAGGACCCGATCCTGCCCAGCGCGGTCGCCGAGGTGATCCTGCTGCTCGTCGGCGATGCCATGCGCCATATCACCGGCCGGGTCATTCCGGTGGACAACGGAGCCTACCCACGGTGAGCCAGGTCATGCGCAAGAAAAAACTGCTGCTGGTGGGCGCCGGCAACCTGTGCCTGCAAATCCTCAAGATCCTTGGGCCGAAGAATGGGTTCGAGTTTGTGGTGTTGGGGCGCAATGAAGAAACGACCGTGCGCCTGTGCAATCTGGTGGCGCTGTCCTGTGCGCAGTTGGGGCAGTTCATCTCGATCAAGCCAGTAATCGCCGACCTCACGCAAATCGACAAGGTCACGCGGTTGTTGCGCGAAGAAGCGCCGGACATCCTGGTCAATTGCGCCTCGTTGCAATCCTGGCGAGTGATCACCGGCCTGCCCAAACTGACGTTCGAACAACTCGACCAGGCGCAGTTCGGCCCGTGGCTGCCGATGCACCTGACATTGATGCACTACCTGATGCAAGCGGTGAAGGCTTCGGGGATCAGCGTCAAGACCGTCAACGCGGCCTTCCCCGATGCGGTCAACCCGATTTTGTCCAGGGTCGGGCTGGCCCCGGATATCGGCGTGGGCAATGTGGCCAACCTGGTTCCGGCGGTGCGGTTCTCCATCGCCCGGTTGCTGGAATGCGACCCCTGTGATGTGCAGGTGCGGCTGTATGCCCAGCACTATTTCAGTCACTACGTGCCGCGCGGCGGCTTGCCGCCCCGTGCCAGTTTTCGCTTGTTGTACGAGGTGCGCGACCGGCCGGAGGTGACGCGCCTGCCGGCTGAGGCGATTTTCTCCACGGTGCAGACCGAGTTCCGTCGCCTGGGTGGCGTCGATGGGCAGTTCCTCACCGCGTGTTCGGCGGTGACGGTGATCGAAGGGCTGTGTTCGCCGACGCCGGTGTTGGTGCATGCGCCGGGGCCGCTCGGCCTGCCGGGGGGCTATCCGGTCTGGCTGCACGACGGAAAGATCGACGTGCAGTTTTCCCAGGCCTGCCCGCAGGACGAAGCGGTGCGTATCAACACCATCTGCCAAAGCCAGGATGGCATCGACGAGATCCATTGCGATGGCTCCGTCACGTTCAACCCCCACTGCATGGCGGTGATGCAGACCTTGCTGGGTTACGCCAAGCACACGATGTCCATCGAGCAGTCCGCCGACTTTGCCCGCGAGTTGGCGAGCAAGTACCTGTCCTTCAAAAATTCAACGTGGTAGGTGTGTGATGAATCAAGCATCGGGGCGCAAACACAACGACGTAGCGAGTTACTCCACGCAGTATTCGGCGGATTTCGTCGAGCGTTGGGACGAGTTGATCGACTGGGAAAAACGCAAGGCCGGGGAGGGTGGCTTCTTTGAAAAGCTGCTGCGCGAGCATGGCGTGCAATCAGTGATCGATGTGTCGACGGGCAGTGGCTTTCATGCGGTGCAGCTCAAGCAGGCGGGGTTTGACGTGGTGGCCACCGATGGCAGCAGCACCATGTTGACCAAGGCCCGTGCAAACTTTCGTGAGCATGGCCTGCAGATCCAATCCCATTACCGCGACTGGCTGTCACTCGACCCTCAGGACCTGGGGCAGTTCGATGCCGTGGTGTGCCTGGGCAGTTCGTTATGCCATGTGTTCGCGGCCCATGATCGCCTTAACGTGCTGGAAAAGTTTCGCGCGTTGCTCAAGCCGGGCGGCTTGCTGATTGTCGATCAGCGCAACTTCTTCGCCATTCGCGCCGGTAACTTCAAGGCCAGCGGTCATTACTACTACTGCGGCACCAACGCGTCGGTCACCCTGGGCCAGGTCGATCAACAGCTGTGCGAGTTCATCTACACCTTTAACGACGCAGAACAGTTCCGGCTCAAGGTCTACCCCCTATTGCCGGGGGAACTGGCCACCGAAGTGCTGGCCTCCGGGTTTGCACTGCATGAAAGCTACGGCGACTTCCAGCGCAACTACGACATGATGAATTGCGACTTTGTCATCCACACTGCGCGCGCCGTGTAGGGGGGAGCATGAGCACTTGGGTACAGAGCAACCCGCGCACCCTGGACAGTGTGATGCTGGCGGTGGTGTTGACCGGTTTCGTGGCCAGCACCTATGGCTTTGGCGTTTACCTGTTCGCCAACCTGGTGGTGGACATGCGCCGCGACATCGGTTTCGACTACACCACGGTGGGGGTGATTACCGGCGGGGCACAGATCGGGTTTTTGCTGTTTTCCTCGGTCACCAGCTATATCAGCCGTTTCTTCGATGGCTGGAAGATCAGCCTGGTGTCCACGGTAATCACCTCATTGGCGTTGCTGGGGTTGAGTGTCAGCGACAACATCTGGCTGTCCGGGGCGCTGCTGATTTTGCTCGGCGGCTGCTCGGCGTCGGTGTATATCCCGCTGGCGGAGATCGTGACCAAGGCCTTTAGCCCGGGTAATCGCTCGCGGGTCATGGGGTTGATTTCCAGCGGCACCAGCTACGGCGTGTTTATCAACGGCTTGCTGGTGTCATTCCTGACGTTGCACGGTGGCTGGCGCTCGATCTGGCTCACCGCCGGCCTGATCTCGCTGGTGTTGTGCTGGGTTGCGTGGTTTCTGTTGCGCAACAGGGCGGCGGGCGAAGGCCACGGGGCGCCCGGCGCACGCGCTGCACCGCCCGACAGCCATGCCCCCTGGCTGAGCCGTTCGCTGTACCTGACCTGGGCCATCGCGTTTCTCAATGGCATGGCGTTGTTGCCGTTCCAGACTTACCTGGCGCCTTTTCTGCGCGATGAACTGGGCGTGTCGGTGCAGGACACCGGGTTTATCTGGACCACAATCGGCGCGGTGGGCATGGCCTCCGGTTTCCTGGTGGGGTGGATCGCCGACAAGGTTGGCGCGCGCGCGTCATTGGCGATGTGTTTTTTGAGCGCGGGGTTGGCGGCGACCCTGGTGTTCAGCTTCAACAGCCTGCCGTTGTTCTACCTGGCGGCGTTTTTGTTTGCCCTGGCGTTCTACCCGATCTTCGGGCTTGTCCCCAGCTACATCGGGCAGATCGTGCCGGTCAGCCGACTGACCCAGGCCTTTGGCATTGCCAATGTGTTGATTGGTTTGGGCGGGGTGTGCGGCAACTTTCTGGGTGGGTTTTCCAAGGACGCAACGGGGTCGTTCGCCACGGTGTATTGGGTGGTCGCAGTGTTGCTGTTTGTGCAGTGTGTGATGGTGTTCATGTTGGGCAAACAAGCGGTTTCAGCAGCGGAGGGTGAGCGGTCATGAGTTATGTTCCAGAGCGTCCAAGCCAGAACCTGCATGCGTTTGCGTACCGTCATGCGCATATCGCGCAGGCGCGAATACATCAGAAACCCCTGGTGATCTGGATGACCGGTATTTCCGCGTCCGGCAAGTCAACCATCGCGGATGCGTTGGACGTTGCCTTGCAGGCACAAGGCCGCTCGACCTGCATCCTCGACGGTGACTCGGTGCGCGGCGGGCTGTGCCGGGACCTGGGGTTCAGCGACGCTGACCGCGATGAAAATATCCGCCGGGTCGCGGAAGTGGCGCGCCTGATGCTGGAGACCGGGTTGGTGGTGATCGTCGCGCTGATCTCGCCTTCGTCGGCGAGCCGGCATTACGCACGCTCCATCATCGGCAACGGATCGTTCGTGGAAGTGCATGTCGATGCGCCGCTGGAAACCGCCGAGCAGCGCGACCCCAAGGGCCTGTACAAGAAGGCCCGGTCGGGCTTGATCAAGCACTTTACCGGCATTGATTCCCTCTACGAGGTGCCGGTGTTTCCCGAAGTGCACGTGAATACCCAGGTGTTGTCCGTCGACCAGTCGGTGGCAGCCATTCTTGATTGGGTCGCACGGGGAGACGCGCCCACGTAGCCGTTGGTCTTTGCGGGAGCCATGGCGGTATTTGCAACCCCTGGAAACAAGGTAATCTGCGCCATCGCAGGACCCCCAGTTTTCCAGGAGTACGCATGACACATTTCACGGGTACTGCAAAGTCGATCCGCTTGATTGGCGGGGCCCGGGCGTTGGACTTTATCAATACCAACAATGGCCGCCGTCCGGGCACCTTGCTCAAGGTCATGGAAGAGCGGCTCACCAGTTTCCAGTTCTTCTTTGAATGGGCACTGCATGCGTCGGTTATTTGCGCCGAGGAATTCGATGCCTATAAACCCATGGTGTTTGAGACGCCGATTTCCTACCAGCCCAACCTCGACGCCGTCATTGCATTCCGGGAATGCCTGTACCGGGTGTTTTACAAGCTGTCGTTGCAGCAAGCCGCCGCCGATGAAGACTTGCAGCAGATCAACCTGGCTTTTCAGCAGGGCGTGACCTGGCGAGTGCTGCGTTCGGTGGACGGGCTACCGGCCTGGGACTGGAAACATTGTGCCTCTGCACAGGAATTGACCGCCCTGATGCTGGGGCGCCTGGCCATCGACGCCACGCACTTGTTGACCAGGGGCGAGCTTAAGGCGCTGCGCAGTTGCGGCTGTACGGATTGCGATTGGGTCTTCCTGGACATCTCCAAGAACAAGCAGCGCAAATGGTGCCAGATGAGCGTCTGCGGCAGCCGCGAGAAATTGAGCCGCCTGCGGCAAGCGGCACAGTAACAGGGCCGACGGGGAGTCATTGCTCCACTTAATAAGAAACATTATTATTCACGTCCCGCCTCCCCAGTGCTCCCGCGATGATCCCTCAGCCGCCCCGCAGAACAGGCTTTTTCGAGCACTACGAAGAGTTGATCCGCACCTGGACGCGCCGCCTGAGAAGCCGTCAGCAAGCCGAAGACCTGGCCCATGACACCTTTGTACGGGTGCTTGAGGCCAAGTCCGCCCAAGTGGAACAGCCCCGCGCCTACCTGCACCAGACCGCACGTAATATTGCCGTGGACGCCTATCGACGCGAAGACCGCCGCGAAGCCATGGCGTTGCAAGCGTTCGAGCAGAGCGCACCCACCTGCGGCGACCCGGAGCATTTCATGCACGCGATCCAATTGGCGGACTCCATCGAGCACGCCCTGGCCGAACTGCCGCTCAACTGCCGCAAGATCTTTATCTGGCAGAAGATCGAGGGCCTGACCCAGCAGGAAATCGCCGACCGCCTGGGCTTGTCCAAGAACATGGTGGAAAAGTATATGATCCGCACCCTGCGGCATCTGCGTGACCGCCTGGACGTGACGGCCCCATGACCCATGCCCGCTTTGAAACAGGACCTTCCATGATGGATAGCCGTGTACGCGACGAAGCCGCGCAATGGTTTGCCCGCCTGCAAGACGGCGAGCTGAGCGCCGCCGAGCGCGTGCAGTTCGACGCATGGCGTAATGAACAGCCTCAACACCAATACGAATTCGAGGTGCTGCAAGGCTTGTGGAGCGCCACTGATTTGCTGCCCAAGGCGCGCTTGCAGGCGCTGTGCGACAACCCGGTGGAACGCCCCAAACGGCGTACCATGTTGCGTTACGCGGTGGCCGCCAGTGTGGTTGCGATTGCCTTGGGACTGGGCCTGTTCACTGCGCTCGATCATCCGCAACCCTACAGCGCCGAGTTCAGTACGCGCCTGGGTGAGCATCGCCAGGTAGCCTTGCCGGACGGCTCGGTGATGGACCTCAACAGCCGCAGCGTGGTCGCGGTGCATTTCGAAAAGGGCCGGCGCGGTGTGGAACTCAAGCAGGGCGAGGCGATGTTCAGCGTCGAACACGACACTGGCCGACCCTTTGTGGTCGCCGCCGGGGCAGGGCAGGTGACGGTCACCGGTACGCGTTTCGATGTGCGCCGTGATGACGACCAGACCCGCGTGGCGGTCGAGGCCGGCACCGTGAAGGTGCAAGGTCGTTCACCTGATCAAGGGGTGACCCTGACGGCGGGTTTGGGAACCCATGTCGATAACCAAGGCGTGGTGGCAGCCTCCTACGCAGTGAATGCCGAAGAACTGACGGCCTGGCGCAGCGGCAAGCTGGTGTTCAACAACGCCTTGTTGGGGGACGTGGCGCGAGACGTGTCGCGCTATCGCGAGCATCCGCTGCGGGTCAGCACGCCGGCGGTGGCCAACCTGCGGTTGACCAGCGTGTTCAAGGCCAACGACACCGACGCCTTGCTCAAGGCCTTGCCACACATCCTGCCGGTGGCCTTGCGCACCTTGCCCGATGGCAGCCAGGAAATTATTTCGCGCTGAGATTCAGGTTTTTTCCGAGTTCTTCGTCTTCCTCAGCAACTGCAACTGGTTTGCATTAACAGCCGCATACACTTGCGATCACAGGACAAGGCTCGACGTGAAAAAACTCGCCGTTAACAACAATAAAATCTCCCGCTGGGCGCCATTGGCGTTGGCGCTTGCGGTCAGCAGTGCCGCCTATGCAGCCGACGGTATTCATATCCAGGCCCAACCCCTGGGCGCAGCGCTGAGCCAACTGGGCCAACAGACTTCCCTGCAAGTGTTTTTCAGCCCCGACCTGGTCGCCGGTAAGCAAGCGCCAGCGGTCGACGGCAACCTGTCCCCCGAACAAGCCTTGCGCCAATTGCTGCAAGGCAGTGGTCTGGATTACCAGATCGACGCCGGTTCCGTGACCCTGCGCCCGCAAAGCAGCGGCAGCGGTGAAGCCGGTTCGCCCCTGGAACTGGGCGCCACCGACATCAAGGTGGTCGGTGACTGGCTTGGCGACGCCAACGCCGAAGTGGTGCAGAACCATCCCGGCGCACGGACGGTGGTTCGCCGCGAAGCCATGGTGGAGCAGGGCGCGATGAACGTCGGCGATGTGCTGCGGCGCATTCCGGGTGTGCAAGTGCAGGAAGCCAACGGCACTGGCGGCAGCGATATTTCCCTCAACGTCGGCGTGCGTGGCCTGACGTCGCGCCTGTCGCCACGCTCCACCGTATTGATCGATGGCGTGCCCGCTGCGTTCGCGCCCTACGGCCAACCCCAACTGTCGATGGCGCCGATTTCCTCCGGCAACCTGGACAGCATCGACGTCGTGCGCGGCGCGGGCTCCGTGCGCTACGGGCCACAAAACGTCGGCGGCGTGATCAACTTCGTGACCCGTGCGATCCCCGAAAAATTCTCCGGTGAAGTCGGCACCACCCTGCAAACCTCCGCCCACGGTGGCTGGAAGCACATCGATAACGCTTTCATCGGCGGCACCGCGGACAATGGCATCGGCGTCGCGCTGCTGTACTCCGGGGTCAATGGCAACGGCTATCGCAACAGCAACAACTCCAACGATATCGACGACGTGATCCTCAAGACCCACTGGGCGCCGACGGATCAAGACGATTTCTCGCTGAACTTTCACTACTACGACGCCAGCGCCGACATGCCCGGCGGCCTGACCCAGAAGCAATTCGACGCCAACCCCTATCAGTCGGTACGCGACTGGGACAATTTCACCGGCCGGCGCAAGGATGTGTCTTTCAAGTACATCCGCCAGATCGACGACCGGACCCAGGCCGAAGTGCTGACCTACTATTCCGACAGCTTCCGTGGCAGCAACATCGCCAATATCGACCAGCTCACCCTGGGCTCGTATCCGCGCACTTACTACACCTTTGGCATCGAACCACGGGTGTCCCATGTGTTTGACCTGGGCTCCAGCACCCAGGAAGTCAGCGTCGGTTATCGCTACCTCAAAGAGGGCATGCACGAGCAGGCGACCAGCCTGTTGCTGACGAACAACGTGCCGACCCCTGGCGGGCGCAGTGATGGTCACGTCTACCAGGACCGTACCGGCGGCACCGAGGCGAACTCGTTCTACATCGATGACAAGATCGATATTGGCAAGTGGACTGTCACTCCCGGTATCCGTTTCGAGCAGATCCGCACCGAGTGGCACGACCGTCCGGTCATCCCGCTGAGCGGCCCTCGCACCACGGAAAAACGGCGTGAAGTGCACAACAACGAGCCGCTGCCGGCCTTGAGCGTGATGTACCACCTCTCGGACGCGTGGAAGCTGTTCGCCAACTACGAGACCTCGTTCGGCAGCCTGCAATACTTCCAGCTCGGCCAGGGCGGCACGGGCGACCAGACCGCCAACGGCCTGCAACCGGAAAAAGCCAAGACCTACGAAGTGGGCACGCGCTACAACGACGCGGTGTGGGGCGGTGAGCTGACGTTCTTCTACATCGACTTCTCGGACGAGCTGCAATATGTGAGCAACGCGGTGGGCTGGACCAACCTCGGTGCCACCAAGCACGAGGGGATCGAAGCGTCGGCCCACTACGACCTGTCGAACCTGGACCCACGCCTCGACGGCCTGACCGCCAACGCCGGCTTTACCTACACCAAGGCCACTTCTGAAGGTGACGTAGCCTTCAAGGGCCGTGACCTGCCGTTGTATTCCCGTGAAGTGGCAACCCTGGGTCTGCGCTACGACGTCAACCACTGGACCCACAACCTGGACGTGTACGCCCAGTCTGGCCAACGCGCGCCGGGTACTGGCACCACCTACATCACCGAAGGCACCGCCGATGGCCGCTACGGCGATATCCCAGGCTATGTGTCGGTCAACGTGCGCAGCGGTTATGACTTCGGCGCGCAGCTGTCCAACCTGAAACTGGGGGTGGGCGTGAAAAACGTCTTCGACCAGCAGCACTACACGCGTTCCAGCGACAACAACGCCGGGTTGTACCTGGGCGAGCCACGTACCTTCTTCGTACAGGCCAGCGTCGGGTTCTGATCGGCAGCGGGCAAGGAAAAGTCGCAGCGCAACGCTGCGATTTTTTTTGCCTGATGATCCAGTCTCCTACCCAGGGGCGGCGGTTTGACGCGGCTTGCAGGAACTGAATCAGACGCGGCCGCCACACAGAGGTTGCCTGCATTCATGCGCTTGCAAAGGCTTGGGATGAAAGGTGAACCCTGTGATACAGCCGGACTGGAGATTCAAATGTCGGTATCCGCCCTCGATAGACCTGTTTCCAACCCACCCCCGCACACGCCGCCGCCAAAAGCGCAACCCAAGGCCAAGGAGGCTGCCTCCCCGACTGCCGACGGGCAAAAGGCTGGTCGAGTCAGCTTCAGTCCGGGTGACAGCAAACCTGGCAAAGTGTTAACGGATCAGGCGGCGATCACCAAAGAACGTACCCACAGCGATGCGTTGCAGGGCAACACCCAATCGCCAGGGTTGTTCACTCAATTCAAGCAAAGCGTGAAGGGCTGGTGCGGCGGACAGCGCCCGCCAAAACCGGATCCGTGCCCGCCGCCGCCCTGCAACACCAAGCCGCCGAAGCCGCCCAAACCCTGCCCCGGGAAGCCACCCAAACCCGATCCTTGCTATGGCAAACCGCCGGAGCGGCCAACGCCGTGTAAGCCAGACCCGTGCGACAGCAAACCGCCGGAGCGGCCAACGCCCTGCAAGCCGGACCCGTGCTATGGCAAGCCACCGGAGCGACCAACACCTTGCAAACCCGATCCGTGCTACGGGAAACCTGACCCCTGGTATTCGACCCGCAGCAACGATGACCTGGCAAAAATGCTGCTGGACAACTTCGATGCCTTCAAAGATCCGAAGCAACCCTGGTTCGTCACCACGCAAACCATCTCGGATATGGCCGGCAAGGCATTGACCGGTGATGCCGCCCAGGACCGTAATATTCTCCTGGCCAGGGAGTTGATGAGGCGGCCAGATCTGGTCAACGCAATGGATCGGCACAGTACTACGGGGGCGCTGGACGGCTTGATCGATAGGCGAAAGATCCAGATGACCCTCAACAGCCAAAGTCCTTTGAAATATAAGGACGACAAGCAACTGGCCAGTGAAATGCTTGATCATTTCGACGCACTGAGAGACCCCAGGTACCCGGACTACATCAGCATCGACAAATTGCGCGGCTTGGCGCAGTGGCCGACTGACGACCCGGTACATGGCCGGCTCGCCTGGATTGCACAGGAGGTGCTCAAGCGTTCCGAGGTGAAAGATCAGATGGATGCCGGCGACAACTGGGGGGGCGCGGATGGTTGGATCAAGAAGAGCACGTTGGAATCGATGAGCAGGTGATGGCGTCACCACCCAGAGTGATCTATTAGTCGGGAGGTCGCCACGCTGTATTCGTGGCGGTTTCCCAGGAGGTCTTATGCCAATGACTTCGTTGAATGTTCGCGAGCCTGCCAGCGCGCGAATCCATGGAGAGATGCCAGAGACAGCTTGCGAGAAGGACGTACAGCGGATGAAGGATTTTGTCGGCTTGCACAGGTTCCAGGCACCGGTCGCCGATGATTTTGCGCGAGGCATGGTGGTATCCGGGCAGGATCGGGGCGCTGAGACGAAACCGTTGTCGCCGATTCGTGGTGCGCTGGTGTCGGTCATCCTCGGGTTGAGAGGCCTGTGCAGCAGTTCGGCGCTTGACGGCCAGTCGCCCAGGGCGGACTGACCGGGCTTCGCGATGCGAGTGTTTACATGTTGTCATTGCTCTGCGCGCGTGGCCGGGAACTATTGCGTTTGCCCCGCCACATATCGGTGGCGCGCTTCACTGGATGTTTATGGTCATGAATCCCTGGCCGCCAGATGAGCGTGTATACGGAAATGGCTGGAGATGAAGTATGACAATTAAGGGCGTAACACCACTCGGCCTACCCATGGCTGGCGGTGTAAGAGAGGAGCGTTCGGCGCCGCCAACGCCACGGGGCCACGTACCTTGCGATGACCAGCGTATTGCCTGGGATGTTCGGCCGCGCGAGGCCTCGTCTTCGGTTCGCTATCAAACGTTACAGGGCACACCGCCTACCCGCGTGAACACCACCCCACCTGGGCAACACTCTACGGATAGCCAGTTGGCAGGCGAGCTGGATAAAAATTTTGGTGAACTGCATGCTTTTTTCAAGGCGGGGCGCTTGACGCAGTCGTCCTTGCACAGGATCGCGGCGCAAGAACTGGCAGGAGACTAACGTGCGGGACCGCATAATCCTGGTGGTCAGGGAGATTCTCAAACGCCCGCTCTTGAACGACACCATTATTGATTTCGAGGGGTTCATTACCCGCGACAGCCTTAAGGCGGCAGCCTTGGCGTTGCGAGGCAACAGTTCCCCGAATACCTTCAGTCAGGATCCTTTTCATGGCCAGTGCAACGCCAAAGTGGTTATGGCCCTGCAAGGTTATTTCAAGCAGTTGAAGGACACCTCCAAGGATCGGACCCGATTCTTCGAGGCGCTGGAATATGTGGAAATCGCACGGCTCAAAGCGGTGATGAATGATCCCGATGATCTGGATGGCCAAGGGCTGCCAAACTTGGAGCCTGCGACGGGGCTACCCAGCAAAAAGTACAGCGAACACTGTGTATACACGGCCAAGAACATCATTGAGCGCCCAGGGCTCCTGCGCTCGTTGGAGCGCGTCAACAACATGCGCCTGTTTGGCCGGCCCAGGCATGAAGGATGGCTCAGCAATAAAAGTCTCGAGCGCTGGCTTGAGCAGTACAACCAATACAAAGCCAGGTAGCTCCCCGGCTTTGCGCAAAAGGCTTTTATACCTTGAGGATCTTGCCACTGATGGCCACGCTGGCGAGCAACAACGCGATCAGCACAAAGGCGGTGTTCAGGCTGCTGCCATGGGCAATAAAGCCGATCATGGCCGGGCCGGCGAGGATGCCGGCGTAACCCAGGGTGGTGATGGCCGGCACCGCGATATGTTCGGGCATGACCTTTTGCTTGCCGACGGCGGTATACAACACCGGCACGATATTCGAACAACCCGCACCCACCAGGGCATAGCCCAGCAACGCGGTTTCCCAGGCCGGCAGCAGTGTGGCGAGTAGCATCCCCGCCGTTGCCAACGCGCCGCCGATCACGATCACGCGGGTGGCACCCAGGCGCCGCACAATGGCATCACCGGTCAGGCGTCCAGCGGTCATGGTCAGGGCAAAGGCTGCATAACCCAGGCCGGCATACGCTTCATCCAGGCCCCGCTCGGCGCTGAGAAACACCGCACTCCAGTCGAGCACCGCCCCCTCGGCCAGGAACACGATGAAACACAGGCAGCCAATGAACAGCACCACGCCATGGGGCACTGCAAAGGCCGGTCCTGAGCTTTCACTGCCATATGGCAGCAGGTGCGGTGCCGCCTTGAACAGCGCCGCCAGGGTTATGACGATCACCACCAGGGTGGCCTGCAGCGGTGACAGCCCCAAGCCCAACAATCCCGATACACCCGCCGCGCCGACAATCCCTCCCAGGCTGAACAAGCCGTGAAAGCCCGACATCATGGTTTTGCCGCTGGCCCGTTCGACAATCACGGCTTGCAAATTGACGGTGGAGTCCACGGTGCCGAGGCCTGCGCCAAACAGAAACAAGCCGGCCATCAACCAGGGGATCGAGCTGACGGTGGCCAGCATCGGCAAGGCCAGGCAGATCATGATTGTCCCGGCGCTCAGTACGCGTCGGCAGCCAAAACGCGACGCCAATGCACCGGCGGCAGGCATGGCGATGATCGAGCCGACCCCGAGGCACAACAGCAACAAGCCCAGGGTGCCTTCACTCAGGCCGGCGCGTGCTTTGGCATACGGCACCAGTGGCGCCCAGGCGGCGATGCCAAAACCGGCGATAAAGAACGCGATACGGGTCGACATTTGCTCCAGCCGCCCGGGAACCACGGGTGCTGGGGTGGGGATGGCAGTCATGGAAAATCCTTGGTTTTGCGTTCGAAGAACGATGTCCGGCGCGACATCGTTGCACATCAGGCCACGGCGTGCGAGATGGGTTCCCCGGGGATTTTGCCAGGCATGAATTTTATTTTTACAAAGCTGGAACCGGATTGGCGTTGAATGCCACGTAAGGTTTGCTGGTCTGTAGGAGGCGGTCTGGAAGGTGCGTAATCCCTGTGGAAGCTGGTGAACCCCGGGTTTTTACGGTGGATTACCACCTTCCAGTCCGCCTCCCACACTGGGCCTGTTCTGTAATACGCTGACCGCTAACTGTGTAGGTAAACGGACAGATCAAATGATGAAGACTCTTTGGCAGGCGGCGCCATGACCGTGTTCTACGATGCGCGAGGAAATGTCTACGGGGTGGTCAGCCCCGATGCACTGCGCCGCCAAGGCGTTGCGGTTCCCCGCAGTGCAGCACTGGCTGCCGAGGAACGGGAGTCATGGACATCCTCGGCCATCGCTTCCGAATGCAGTTGGGGCCCAGGACCACTCCCGGCCGAGGCCAAGGCTCACCGTTGCGATGGCCTGCTGGTGGGGCCGTTCCAGGCTGAGCCGCCGTTTGACCTGCTGATCGTCAATACCGACGGCTCCCTGGCCGAGCGTAGTGGTAACGGCTTGACCATCTTTGCCCAGGCGCTTACCGATCAAGGCTTGATGAGCGGCGCCTGCGAACTGCGGGTGCATCACGACAAATCCGATGCGTTGTCCCCCGTGGCCACCCAGGTGGAACCCGCCGTGTACGAGCAGGTTGCGGGTTTTTGGCTGGCATTGGGCAAGCCCGGGTTCGGGCCTGCTGCGGTGGGGGCGCAGGGGGTTGAATCGGTATTTTTGGCGGAAACGGAACTCAGCCATGTCGGTGAACTGGTCGCGATCAACCCACAGTGGACGCACAGCCAGTTTGTGCGGGTGGGCAATCCCCATTGTGTGACGCTGGTCGAGCACGCGTCGGCGTTGCCCGACAACTCGCAGATGCAGCAGTCGACGCTGTTTGCGTCATTACAGGCAATTGCCTTTGCGCCACCGGCGGGCGCCGGTCATCCCTGTCGGGCCGGGGTCAATTTGCAGTGGGCCGTGCGGCTATCCGCTAATCGTGTCAGTGCGCGCGTGTTTGAGCGCGGCGAGGGGCCTACGGCGTCTTCCGGAACCAGTGCCAGTGCGGTGGCCTGCGCAGCGTGGCGTGCGGGCTGGGTTGAGGCTGGTGAAGTCGCGGTGGTCATGCCGGGTGGCACTGCGCCAGTTCGCCTGCTTGCCAGCGCCGATACACTGTTGAGCGTCAGCCTGTTCGGGGCGGCGCGGCTGCAAGCGTAAACGGTTAAACAGCTGAGTTCCTAAATGAGTGTCAGCTGTTTCTCTTTTAATAGGTTATGGATACGTAAAGTTCATGTGGGGCACTTCTTCTAATTAAGAACTGGCTACTTAGTCCTGGGTTTTATTTTGTAAAAGATACTTCCATATCCGTTGTGCGAAACTTCCTTTTTATTTTCTGGTGCCCGATTTTTGCCCGAAATCGCTAAGCTTCAGATCGTTCAGGCGCTTTCTTCTCGGCAACTAGTTCGATGTTTTTCGGGAGAAAGTTTTCCAGCGAGTTAATAGAGGGCGGGTAACAGCGGATGGATAGCGCGTATGTTTCGTCACGTTTCAAGTTGATTGTTTGCGGAATGAATGCCCACTTTGAAGTGCTGGCGTTTAAAGGCAGCGAGGCCCTTGATCAGCCGTATTTCATTCAGGTGCAATGGGTTAGCGAAGACCCAGGCCTGGACCTGGAGGCCTTGCTCCATCGACCCGCCTATCTGGATTTCGGCGAGGCGCATGAAGGCTTGCACGGCCAGGTCTATGCCATCGCGCGGGATGACCCAGGGCGGCGGCTCACTCGCTATCACCTGACCCTGGCACCGCGCCTTGCCAACCTTGCCCACCGGTGCGACCAGCGCATTTTCCAGCAACGCAGCGTGCCACAGATCATTGCGCAGGTCCTCGAACAGCACGGCATCCTGGCCGATGCCTACGTATTTGAATTGGGCCCCGTGGTGTATCCGCCGCGCACTTACTGTGTGCAGTACGGGGAAAGTGACCTGCATTTCATCCAACGGCTGTGTGAGGAGGAGGGCATTCATTACCACTTCCGCCATAGCGTGGACGGCCACCTCCTGGTGTTTGGAGATGACCAGACAGTGTTTCGCCGCTTGGCGGTGCAACGTTATTGCGCAGCTGGCGGGCCCTGCGCCGAGGCGCAGGTTATCCAGCGTTTCGACGTACGACTGGCGACCCGCAGCCAGAAAACCGCGCGTCGGGACCATGACTTCGAACACCCGGCACTGCGCCTGCAAGTCACCGCCGGTTCTACCTCGACGCTCCCCCTGGAAGACTATCGCTACCCCGCAGGTTTTACCCACCGTACGCGCGGCATGCGCCTGGCGCGTCGTGGGCTGGAGCGCCATCTCAGTAATCGTTTTCGGGCGCTGGGCAAGAGCGATCAACCCGCGCTGCGCAGTGGCTGTTTTTTCCCCCTGCGCGATCACCCCGACCCGGCCTGCAACGATCTGTGGCTGATCACCTCGGTGCGTCACGAGGGCTATCAACCGCAGGTACTGGAAGAGGCCGTCGTGGACACCCACCCGTTCCAGGGCTATCGCAATCGCTTTACGGCCATTCCCTTACATACAACGTACAGGCCGCCCCTCAAACACCCCAAGCCGACCCTCAACGGCAGTCAGACTGCGACCGTCACCGGGCCGATTGGCGAGGACGTGCACTGTGATGAATATGGACGGGTGAAGGTGCGTTTTCACTGGGACCGCCTGGATAAGGACGATGACAGAAGCAGCTGTTGGGTGCGGGTGGCATCCGGGTGGGCCGGTGACGGTTTTGGCGCCGTGATGATCCCGCGAGTGGGCATGGAAGTGCTGGTCACCTTCCTTGAGGGCGACCCGGACCAGCCGCTGATCAACGGCTGCCTGCCGAATGCCTTGCACAGGCCCGCCTACCCGCTGCCCCAACACAAGACTCGCAGCGTATTGCGTAGCCGCAGCACCCCGGGTGGGAGTGGTGGCAACGAATTGCATCTGGAGGACAGGCGTGGCGAGGAGCTGATCTACCTGCATGCGCAACGAGATCTGGAGCAACAGATTGGTCGTGATAGCCACCTGGAAATTGCGGGAGAGCGCCGGGAAATCGTTCGGGGAGCCAGCACGGTTTGCCTGGAAAGCGAAGAGCATCATCAGGTCACCGGCGACCGCAGTGTGATGCTCAAGGCGAACGATCGCCTCAATGTACGGGGTGATAGCCTGACCCATGTGGGACAGACCCTGATGGTCGAGGCAGGACAAGAGCTTCATCTTAAATCCGGTGCCTGCCTTGTGATTGATGCTGGCGCGCAACTGAGTCTCAAGGCGGGTGGAGAGCATTTGGTCATCCAGGCGGGCGGGATCTTCAGCAGCCGGCCGATCACGTTGGGCGGCGCGCCGTCTGTGGCCCCGCTGGCTGTCGCCGCAGCCCCGAAAGTCTCGGCAGTGCAAGCTGCCGTCATGGGCTTGGCCAGGCAACTGGACGCGGACTTCTGTCCCGTGTGCGAGCGCTGTCGCGAAGGCTGGTGCGAAGTCGACGGGAGGGCCGCTTGATGGACACACTTCCTTGCCGATGGATAACCCAGCAACAGCAAGCCGGGCGTTGGTTGTGCCTGGTCCTGGAGGGCAACCATGATGCGCGTCAGTCTCTGCTTGAAGTGCGCAGCCTGTCCCAGTATCGCAACCTCTACGCCGAGACCGTGGTGTCGGATATGGCGAATGCGGGGCCGGTCATCCTGTTGCTGGAGCAGGCGAACGAGCCTGCACTGCTGAACCTGTTACAAACCCCCGATACGAACTGGGGCTGGCTGGGTAGCTTGCCGAGCGCCGACCTGACGAGTGTAACCCGGCACTGGCGCGACCGATTGCTGGTAGGGCCCGAGGGTAATCCGGCGTTGTACCGCTTTCACGATAACCGCACGCTGGCTCGTGCATTGGGTCATCTTGAGTTGGCGCATTGGCCCTCATACCTCGGCCCCTTGATCAGCGTGTGCTACTGGCATGACGGGGGCTGGCGTCAAAGCGACAACCCGATCCCCGACGAGTATCCGGTGCCCGATCCGGCCCCCTGGTTGAACACACCCAACCCACATGCAGCAGCCATCCTGCACGCCAATATCCTGCGCTATTTGTTGACCGAACACAGCGAAAGCCTGGCCGCGCTGGTGGAGTTCCAGGACCCAAGGGTGTGGCTGACCCAGGTCTTGGAGCAGGCCCGCGCCTGGCAATGGCGTGGCTCGGAGCAGTTGGAATTCCTGGTGGTGCGCAGGTTGGAAGAGGCGACGCGAGGCAGTGTTATCCGATGGCAGCCGGTGGCGGGGGAAACATCAGCGGATCACTTTGAGCGCGTGGTGAAACAGTGGCGTTCGATGGGGCAAGCCCATGAGTAGGCGAAGGTGGGGTGTGTTGCTTGTGCTGGGAGTGGTGGTGCTTTCAGGCTGCGTGGGAAAACCGGTGGACAAAGTCACGCTGGAGGTGGATCTGCCGCCGGAATTTCGCTTTATCGCGAGCGCCCATTATCTCCCCGCCACCGGGGAAAACTGCAGCCTGCCGCAACGTCGAGGCAAGCGACCGGAGCGCAAGATTTTTGTCACGCAGTACAAGCCTGTGGCGGAACGCGTGAGCCTGGATCTACCGCTTGCGGAAGTCATTGAAGGCTGCCCTACGGTCTTGCGCAGTGTGGGTTTTGATCTTCGTGCGAAATGGGGCGTGCGTTATGCAGATGTGGGTGGAGATCATGCCGTTATCGGTATTCGGGATCGCTGGGATGTTGTATCCACTGTGCCCGAGCCGGGGGTTCAAGCGGTCTTCGGGACGTGTCGGTGGTTGTTCCGAACGTTGGGTCCCTACCACGCAATCCGGAAGATCTTGCAGTGTCGCTCATTGGACGCCTATGGGGAGCCAAGGTTGGCGGGAGGTGTCGCGCAGCGGGACCAGTTGGCAGGGAAAAAGCTCAGGATGGTGCTTGCACTGAGTGATGAGGAACAGCCTTATTTTGACGACAACTGGGTGCCCGTTCCTGGGGGGTGGAAGCGCTGCAAGGGCAAGAGTCTTGAAGACATGGACGCTTTCTGTCGCGGCAATACCACCGACTTTAAGCCTATAACAATGCCGGATGGGCGACTCTGCGATGTCTATCCATCGTGTCAATAACAGGGAGCAAGTTCATGAAGCTGGATGCACGGAAGCAACCGTTTTTCAGTGACAGTCAACCCGCCTGCGCATTACGCGGGCATTGGGTGAGTTTTGGCCTGGTCGATGAGTGCGGCAGCGGAGCGGCATACGGCGGGTTGCCGTATACCGTCCATGACAGCGCAGGGCAGCGGTACGCAGGTAGATTGACCAAAGATGGATTTGCCAGGCTTGACGCTATTTACTGCGGCCCGGTAGTGCTTGTGTTTGACGACCTGTATTCAGGCGTCGAGAAGCCGTACAGCCAGTTGGCGACGCGTAAAACCTACAGGCTTCCGATCACCGAACTGCAAGTTCGCGCGGAACAGAGTCGATTTGCAGAAGCAGATGGCCGGCGGGTTGAAGATAATCCGGCTAAACAGAGCGCCCAACGGTTCTATCAGGTTGAAGTCCGGGATTTGGTGCGCCATACCGCGCATTTGCCGCCGGTGGCACAGCGAGCCCATCAACCTCAGCGACACGCGCTAAAAATGATGGCGGACCTGGGATTCGGCCCGTCTCAGCCAGCGTTGGCGGGGGTGGTCCTGTTTCCCAACCACCACACCGTGCTAGAGGTCCGGCCACTGCGAGCCCTTCGCCCGATGCTCTCCACCGACGATAACTTCTGTGCCTTGAACCTCTATCAATTGGCGCTGATGTCCACCCTGAGCTACTGCGATTTTGGCCAGGAGCCCCCTAAAAAACCTGAACACGACGTTCGCTTCCCGTTCGATCCCAGCGTCGGCCATCTCTTTGCGGAAAAGCTTTCGGGCTATCAGGAAGCCTGGCGGGTGGATGCGGAGCAAGCGCAACGGTTCTATCCGTTGTATGAAGAGGTCCCATATTCCCAGCGCTTTGAGATTCTGCCGTTTGACCCTCAGCTGTATCCGCAAAACCAACCGGAGTTGGAAACGGCGCAAGAGCATCCCGCGTCGCTGCACTTTTTCGATGATGCCGAGTTTGGTACGGACACCCAGGCTTTTATCACTCATCACGACGAAGTCATCCTGATTGCCGTGCGCGGCACTGCCAGCCCGGCTGATGGGCTGCGGGATGGGAACGCTCATCAGGTGGCGTTCGTCGAAGGTGTTGGCAAGGCGCACGAAGGGTTTTATCAGGCTTACCAGGCTATGCGAGAGTTCGTACTGCGTTACCTCGACCAGTTTTACATCGGCCAACGTATCGTCATCTGCGGCCATAGCCTGGGGGGAGCAATCGCCTTATTACTGGCTGAAGGCATTCGTCGAATTCCCAAAACCTCTTACAACGTCCTCCTCTACACCTACGGCGCCCCCCGCGCCGCCGACGCTGAATTCACCGCCGGGGCCTCAACCCTGGTCCACCACCGCATCGTCAAGCACAACGACCCGGTCCCCAGCGTGCCGGCATCTTGGATGAACACCACCGCCAAACTCTGGGTGCCCGGTGCCGTCACGCTTTTTAGCGCTCCAGCCCCCGGCGGCTTGCTGTTCGCCGCTGGCCTGGTGCGGGTTGGTGGCAATCCCTACCAACACCACGGCGAACAACAACACTTCATGCCGATCATGCTCCCGGATGGCACCCATTCTTCAATCTTGTGGAAGCCCGGCTGTGAGTCGATCCTGGAAGCCGGGTGCAACCGTGCGCTGCAACTCCACGGCGACATGCCCGACCGCGACAATCTGCTGAGGCAGCTGTTCCAGGCCAACCAGCACTTCATGACCGCCAGCTACATCCCGGCAGCCTGGGCAACCCTGCGTCGCTGGCAGCAAACGTTGGAGTCTGATGGTCCGCTGGTGACGGCCAGGGAATATGAGTTACTGGACCACGCACTGGCCAGCATGCGCCAGCAACTAAGGGACAAACGCCTGGAGCTGGCCCGGCGTTCCCCGGCCAACGACCGTGGTTATGAGCACCACGAACCTTTGAACGCAGAGATCGATCGTTTACATACCAGTCGCGAGCGTCTCGAAACCTTGCGCTGGCGTCGTCTGGAAGCCCGAGACGTCTATGGCAGTCAAGCTCAATCCAGTCATTTGCAACCGAGCCTCAAACGCTGGTTCAGCCACCGTGAAAACCGCGAGGTGTCCCAGGTCGCCAGTATTCCCCCGTCCACCTATAGCGAACGGGGGAGGGCGCTGACGCTGGATATCGATTCAATCGTCTAGATGAACTCCACCTGCGCCGGCTGACGCTTCATCAACACCTTGCCGTTGCGGATCGAATACAGGGGCAGGCCCTGGCTGCGGATGACCTCGTAATCGCTGTCTGCCGACAGGATCAGCAGGTTGGCCGGGCGTCCGGGTTCCAGGCCATAACGCTCGCCCAAGGCCATGGCCTTGGCGCTGTTGTCGGTAACCAGGTCGAGGGCGCTTTGCAGGTTGCGGTAGCCGAGCATATGGCAGATGTGCAAACCGGCTTCCAGCACCCGCAGGATGTTGCCGTTCCCCAAGGGATACCAGGGGTCGACGATGGAGTCCTGGCCGAAGCACACGTTCATGCCGGCCTCCAGCAGTTCGTTGACGCGGGTGACGCCACGGCGTTTCGGGAAGGTGTCGAAGCGGCCTTGCAGGTGGATGCTCTCGGTAGGGCAGGAGACAAAACTGATGCCCGAGTGCCCCAGCAAGCGAAACAGTTTGGCGCAGTAGGCATTGTCGTAGGAGCCCATGGCCGTGGTGTGGCTGGCGGTGACGCGCGCGCCCATGTCGCGGCTGCGGGCCTCTTCGGCGAGTACTTCGAGGAAGCGTGAGTGCGGGTCGTCGGTCTCGTCACAATGCACGTCTACCAGACAACCCGTGCGCTCGGCCAGGTCCATCAGGAACTTCACCGAACTCACGCCTTGGTCGCGGGTGTATTCGAAGTGAGGAATGCCGCCGATCACGTCGGCGCCCAGGCGGATGGCTTCTTCCATCAATGCACGGCCATTGCGGTACGACTCGATACCCTCCTGGGGGAACGCGACGATTTGCAGGTCGATCAGGTGGGTGCTTTCCGCGCGCACCTCCAGCATGGCCTTGAGCGCGGTGAGGTCCGGGTCGGTAACGTCAACGTGGGTGCGCACATGCTGGATGCCATGGGCGGCGAGGGCCTGGATGGTTTTTTTGGCGCGGGCCTTGGTGTCTTCCTGGGTGATGGTGGCCTTGCGTTCGCCCCAGCACTCGATGCCTTCGAACAATGTGCCGCTCATGTTCCAGCGCGGTTCGCCGGCGGTGAGGGTGGCGTCGAGGTGGATATGGGGTTCGACGAAGGGCGGAATCACCAGGTTGCCGGCGGCGTCCAGGTCACCCTCCATCAATACGGGGGCCGCAGTCTGTGCTGTGATGCTGGCGATCCGGCCGTGTTCCAGGTGCAGATCATGCAGGCCGTCACGGTTGCGCAGGCGGGCGTTGATGATGTGCATGGGCAAGTTCCTCTAGGGCAAAAAGCGGTCAGGCGGTCATTATGCCTCGGCATTGGCCAATGGCGTTTTTACCCGTAGTACAGCGGTTAGGACGATGTAGGTCAAAGACGCCGCAGCAATCCCCACCAAAGGCGCCACCCACGGCGAGTGAAATGCCAGCACGGTGCCGACGGCATACGCCACCAGCCCCGGCCAATTGAAGGCCGGCAGACGCGCATCCGCCAGGCGCGGGTAGTGGCCGCGATAGCGGTAGAAGAAGTCCGCCATGATGACGCCGCCAATCGGCGGGATCACGGTGCCCAGCAAAATCAGGTAGGGCACCAGCATGTCGTACATGCCGAGCAGCGCCAGTAGGGTGCCGATGA
Organism: Pseudomonas nabeulensis; assembly: GCF_004682045.1. Classification (GTDB taxonomy): domain Bacteria; phylum Pseudomonadota; class Gammaproteobacteria; order Pseudomonadales; family Pseudomonadaceae; genus Aquipseudomonas; species Aquipseudomonas nabeulensis. The sequence continues at coordinate 9,718 of NZ_QUZT01000036.1, read as the reverse complement.
CGGCGCCGACCAGGGTCACGGTCTTGCGGCGTTTGGTGCGCAACAAGTTGCAGCCGGCCACGGCAAAGTTGTAGATGGTGTTGTCCTGGGTGCTCCAGATATTGAGCAGCAACATGGCCATTGCTGCCATGGCAAAGCCTTGCAGCAGCAACACTTCCACCACATCTGGCTGTTGGTAGACGATGGCGCCATAAGCACCGATCAGCACCATCAGGCCATTACCGATAAAAAAACCGATCAGGCTGGCCAGTACCGCCACCTTGGCCGAGCGGGAAAACCGCGTCCAGTTGGTGGCCTGGGTCGCGCCGCTGACAAAGGTGCCGAACACCAGGGTAATCGCCGTAGACAAGTCCAACTCACCCGTAGGTACCACCGCCAGCAATCCATCCATCCCGCCGACTTTTACCGTGGCTACCCACATCGACAGAAACAGCAGGATGCCCATGGCCGGCACGGCAATGTAGGACAGGATCTCCAGGCCGCGATAACCAATGTAGGCGGTGGCGCAGAACACCAGGCCAAACACCACCATCAGCGCCAACACACTGCCTTGGCTCAACTCGAAATACTTGCCGAGCACCACGGCGGCCGTGGCGGTGCCCCAGGCATACCAGCCGATCTGGGTGAAACCAAGGATCAGGTCGCTAAGCTTGCTGCCCACCTCGCCAAAGCAGAAGCGACCCATCAGCACCGAATTCAATCCGCTCTTGAACGCGATATAACCCAGGCCTGCTGCATAGATACCCAACAGCAGGTTACCCAGGGCCACCACGCCCAGCATGTCGGTAAAGCTGAACGCCACTCCCAGCTTGCCGCCAGCAAACATGGTCGCGGTAAAAAACGTAAAGCCCAGCAGCACCATGGCGGTGGACGCCAGGCCCTTGCGTGCATGCAGGGGGACTTCGCTGAGGGGGTAATCGTTGCCCGGTTCGTGCTGTGTCATGTGCCTTGCTCCCTGAGTCGTGACGGGAGGTTGTTGCACTGGGCGTGCCAACACGGGAGGCGGCAGGGGGAGAGGCTGTGCAGCAGGCCAGCCGTGTTCCCTCGGGCACGATAGCGGTGCAGCGGTGATACAAATTGGATCAGTCGAACAGCGTGTGGGTGGTCTCGCCGCGATGGAAGGCAAAGGCGGCTTCCAGATCGCTTTCGATGGTGCGCCCACGGGACAGCGGCGGCAGCGCATTCAGGTGGAAAAAGCCGACCTCTGTGGTTTCGAACCCGGCCATGGGGGCCGACCGATCCACCGGATCACACAGGAAATACAGCTTGTAGAAATCCCGTACATCCGGCCGATACAAGCCCTTGGCCTTGTGCGTCACGCTGTACAGCGCCCGTGCGGTCACCGTCAGCCCAGCTTCCTCGCGGATTTCCTTGATGATGTTCTCTGCGGCGGACAAACCGATATCGGCGTAGCCCCCTGGCAACGCCCAGCAACCATCGGTCAATTCGCGGACCAGCAGGATCCGGTCACCCTCGATCACCGCACCGCGTACGTCGATCATCGGTGTCGAATAACGCTGGGCAAAGTCAGTGACCAGCCCGGTGATGCGTTCCAACGGCACGTTGCCCAACTGCGCCAACATGCTGTGGGCGATCTCGGCGATTTCTTCCAGGCGCTCACGCTCGAAATCATCGGTGCAGAAATGCAGCCCCGTGGAGGCCAACGCTTGCAGGCGCTTGGCTTGGGCCAGCCAAGTGTTTTCCATCAGGGGCGCACTCCCACCGGATTATTCTCCGCGATAGATACAACCGCTGGTGCACGTCTCATGGATACGAATCGCACTGAGTTCCGGCAACAACGGTTTCAGCTCATTCCAGATCCACTTGGCCAGCACTTCGCTGGTCGGGTTTTCCAGGCCGGGAATGTCATTGAGGTAGTTGTGGTCGAGGCGTTCATACAACGGCTTGAAAATCGCCTTGATCTCCGAGAAGTCGCGAATCCAGCCGGTATGGGGATCGAGGTCGCCGCTCAGGTGGATCGCCACCTTGAACGAATGCCCGTGCAGGCGCCCGCATTTGTGGCCTTCCGGTACGTGGGGCAGGCGGTGGGCGGATTCGAATGTAAATTCTTTGAAGATTTCCACAGTATTTTCAGCTCGGTGAGGTATCTGGCAGGCGGCGAGTTTAACAGCTTGGCCCGCCGCCGCGCATACCGCCCCTCTGTAGGAGCGAGCTTGCTCGCGAAAAACTTGAGAGCGCCACGTTCAATTCAGGATGCCCGCGTCATCGTTAGCGATTTTCGCGAGCAAGCTCGCTCCTACATTAAAGAGCCAACAAGCGCTCGCCCAGCCCACCGTTATCGGCCAATTGCAGGAACTCATCCCCCAGTCGCTGGCTTTCGCTCATCGCGGTTTGCCAGTATTTGTTGCGACTGGAATCATCGCCCATGAAGCGCTTGAAGTCGCTGCGGTCCGGCAGTTTGCCGTGGGGCAGGCGGGCCAGGTAGTCCTTGGATGGCGCCAGCAGCAACACATCCTGCAAGCCTTGCGGGTTGCTGCGTCGCCACGGCAGGCCTTTATCGAACCAGCCGGGGATAACCCGGTCGGTAAAGTGCGGGTACAGCACGATATCGTCGCCGTGGTAAGGCAGGTCCAGGTGGTAGTCCAGCAGGCCGCCGTCGCGGTAGGTGCCGGCACCGGCGCCGGGCAGGTCACGCACGCCTTGCATCACCATGGGAATCGAGCCCGACGCCAGCAATGCCTGGCGCAGGTTGTCCAGTTCCAGGGTGAGGAACCGCGAAGGAAAATCCTGCAAAGGATGCACCGGCGGTGCCTGGCGCGGGTCGTGGATGATCAGCCGCTCAAAGTGGCGAGACAGTCGCGCACGGCCCCGCAGGTTGTCGGCGATGACCGATGACAGGCCCAGCCCGAGCCGGCCACGGTGGTCATCGGCAAGCAGGCCGTGACTCTTGACCACCATGATGTTCAGTCGATAGTCGCGATTGTCCAGCACCCGCGCATCGCGACCGGCCAACAGGTCGTCGAGCATGCGCTGGCAGCTCTGGCTGACCTCGGCCATGGTCACGCCCTTGGCAAAACGCTGTTCGTTGTACAGGCGGCCAAGGTCGAGCAGGCCTTGCACCGGGTCGGGCAGGCAGGCGCTGGCAAACCGCCAGGAACCGATGGACGCGCCGATCAGCGCGCGCTCCCGAGGTGCGCGCGGCAACCAATCGCCGAACAGCGCCAGGTCCAGGCCCTGGATACCCAGCGCCTTGGGACCGCCGGCCGCACCGGGTAGGATACCGACGTCGGCAGGGGTAAGGCCTTGCTCACGAATGCGTGTGAAGGCACGCTTGCCAGCCTTTAAGGTCAGGGCGGGGAATTTGATGTGGATGGCTGTCATACCGGTCTCTTTTGAAGCAAGCAGCGCAGTATAGGAAGTCTCGCACGATGTTGGTTGTAGTGGGCTGTGGGAAATTGCCATGGTGGCAATTCAGTTTCAGTTAAGTTGTGAGGGGTAACGTGACGCCCTCAAGCGACAACAGGATTCGTAATGAAGGTAAATCGACGCACGGGCGGCCAGGTGGCGCTGGTGTTGCTGCTGACCAGCTCAAGCCTGGCGGCCCATGACCTTGGCCAGGACGAAGCCTTGCGCCTGCGCCAGCAGGGCGTTATCGCGCCACTGGAACACTTGCTGGGCCCGGCGTTTGCGCGTTATCCGGGGTCCAAGCTGCTGGACGCCGAGCTTGAAGAACATAAAGACCGTCCAGTGCGCTATATCTATGAAATCGAACTATTGACCGCCGAAGGCGTGGTGCGCGAGATCGAACTCGATGCCAGCACCGGCGAGCTGCTCAAAGACAAGGAAGACGACTGATGCGCCTGCTTTTGGTTGAGGACAATGTTCCGCTGGCCGATGAATTGCTGGCCGGCCTGCAGCGCCAGGGCTACGCCGTCGATTGGCTGGCCGATGGCCGCGACGCCGCGTATCAGGGCCGCAGCGAGCCCTATGACCTGATCATCCTCGACCTCGGCCTGCCTGGCATGCCGGGGCTTGAGGTGCTGGCGCAGTGGCGTGCCGCCGCGTTGACCACCCCGGTGCTGGTGCTCACCGCCCGCGATTCCTGGGCCGAGCGCATCGAAGGGCTCAAGGCCGGGGCCGACGATTACCTGAGCAAACCCTTCCACCCCGAAGAACTGCACCTGCGCATCCAGGCACTGTTGCGCCGCGCCCACGGCCACGCCAACCAGCCCACGCTGCAAGCCGCCGGTCTGCATTTGGATGAGGGCCGTCAGTGCGTGCTGCGCGATGGCGAGGAAATCCAACTGACCGCTGCGGAATTTCGCCTGCTGCGCTACTTCATGCTGCACCCCGAGCAGATCCTCTCGAAAAGCCATTTGGCCGAGCATTTGTATGACGGCGAGACCGAGCGCGATTCCAATGTGCTGGAAGTCCACGTCAACCACCTGCGCCGCAAATTGGGCCGCAGCGTGATCGAAACCCGGCGCGGCCAGGGTTATCGCTTTGGTGCCAGCCCGGCATGAGGTCGATTCAGCGGCGTCTGAGCCTGGGGCTGATCAGTGTGATGCTGATCGTTGGCCTGGTATTGGCGCAAACCAGCCTGTGGTTGTTCGAAGCCGGTTTGCAGCGCTACTTGGAGGCGGGGCTGCGCAACGATGCGGAGAATCTGCTGGTGGCGTTGGCACGCGGTCCCAATGGCGTGCAACTGGATGAACAACGGCTGTCGCCGGCCTATCAGCGGCCGTTCTCCGGGCATTATTTCCGCATCGATTTTGCCGATACCCACTGGCGTTCCCGCTCGCTGTGGGACCAGGAACTGCCGCGCCTGCCCGAGGCCGGGCTCAAGGGCAACCTGCAACTGGGGCCGGAGGGCCAGCAGCTGTTGATGCTGCGCTCGGACTACAAACGCTTTGGCCAATCGATTTCCATCAGCGTGGCCCAGGACTACACCCCGGTGCGGGAAAGCTTTCGCTTGATGCGTCAGATTGGTCTGGTGCTGGGGCTGGCGGCGCTGATGCTGGTGCTGATCCTGCAACGGGTCACCGTGCGACGCGCCCTGCGTCCGCTGGAAACCGCTCGCGAACAAATCGCCCAGTTGCAACAGGGGCAGCGCTCCCAACTCGATACCCAGGTGCCCCTGGAACTGGAGCCGCTGGTGGCGCAGATCAACCACCTGCTGGCCCACACCGAAGACAGCCTCAAGCGCTCGCGCAATGCCCTGGGCAACCTGGGCCACGCCCTCAAGACCCCGTTGGCGGTGCTGCTGAGCGCGGCCTCCAGTGAAACCCTCAAGGATCATCCCGAACTGAGCAAGTTGTTGCGCGAGCAACTGGAGCAGGTGCAGCAACGCCTCAACCGCGAACTCAACCGCGCGCGCCTGGCCGGTGAAACCCTGCCGGGTGCGTTGTTTGACTGCGAAAAAGAACTGCCTGGCCTGTTGGCGACATTGAACATGATCCACGGCGACCACCTGGACCTGAGTTATCAAGTGCCCCTTGGGCTGCAACTGCCCTGGGACCGTGAAGACTTGCTGGAACTGCTGGGCAACCTGCTGGACAACGCCTGCAAATGGGCGGATGCGGATGTGCGTCTGAGCATCAGTGAGACCGCTCACCGCTACCTGCTGGCGGTGGAGGACGACGGCCCTGGTATCCCCGAAACCCAGCGTGACCAGGTGTTCAGCCGAGGTGCGCGCCTGGATGAACAGATTGACGGGCATGGCCTGGGGTTGGGCATCGTGCGGGATATCGTCGAGGTGTGGGGCGGGGTGTTGCAGTTGCAGGAGAGTGAGTTGGGTGGCCTCAAAGTGCTAATTGAACTACCCAAGCCCTAACATTAATGCAATTCCAAATGTGGGAGGGGGCTTGCCCCCGATGGCAGTGTGTCAGCTACAAATTTGTTAACTGACACTCCCTCATCGGGGGCAAGTCGAATCGTCGCACCGCCCCTCCCACATTGGATTTCTATCAGGCTCTAGACCCTGAACTGATCCATCAACCCCTGCTGCTGATTCGCCAGGCTGTTCAACGCCTGGCTCACCCGCGCCGACTCATTGGCCTGTTCCGACAGCGATTCGGTCACATCCCGAATCGTCGCCACATTGTTGTTGATCTCCTCGGCCACTGCGCTTTGTTCTTCGGCGGCGCTGGCGATTTGCAGGTTCATGTCGCTGATCACCGTCACTGCCGCGCCGATCTGGCGCAGGGCCGTCACCGCTTCGCCCACCTGTTCGACGCTGCCCTGGGCCTGGCGATAGCTGTTGCCCATGGCGCCTACTACGTCCTCGGTGCCGCTCTGCAAGTGCTCGATGACCAGGCGGGTTTCTTCCACCGATTCCTGGGTCCGCCGTGCCAGGTTGCGCACTTCGTCGGCAACCACGGCAAACCCACGGCCGGCCTCACCGGCGCGGGCGGCTTCAATCGCCGCGTTGAGCGCCAGCAGGTTGGTTTGTTCGGCAATGCCGCGGATCACTTCCAGCACTGAACCGATTTGTTCGCTGTTGGTGGCCAGGCCTTCGACCTGAGTCATGGCGGTGCTCATATCCGCCGCCAGTTGGCCGATGTTGTTGGTGGTGCGGTCGATCACGGTCAAGCCGTCGCGGGTGGCCTGGTCGGCATCGCGGGCGGCTTGGGCGGCCTGGGCGGCGCTGCGGGCCACGTCCTGGGCGGTGGCGCTCATTTCGTGGGAGGCGGTGGCTACCTGATCGACCTGGCGGTACTGCTGTTCCATGCCGGCGCTGGTTTCAGTGGCAATCGCGGCGGATTGGTCGGCGGTGCCACGGGCGTCCTGCACCGAACGCTTCACTTCGGCGATGATCGGCTGCAATTTGTCGAGGAAGCGGTTGAACCAGCCGGCCAGTTGGCCCAGTTCGTCCTGCTTGGCGTAGGCCAGGCGGCGGGTCAGGTCGCCTTCGCCGCTGGCGATGTCTTCCAGCATATGCGCCACGCCGAGGATCGGCCGGGTCACGCTGCGTGCCATCAGCCACACCAGGATCAAGCCGACCACGGCTGCCAACAGGCCAAGGCTCAGTTCCAGCAGGGTGCCCCTGGCATTGTCGGCGTCCAACTGGGCTTTCAGCGCTTCGGCGGGGGCTACCAGGACTTTTTCCGGCACATCCAGCAACACGCCCCACGGCTTGCCGTCCGGGATCGGCGCGAACGGCGCCAGGACCTTGAGTTGATGGTCGGTGCGCAGGCTGCGAATCTGCGTACTGCCGGCCAGGGCGCTGATCAATTGCGCGCCGTTGGCGGTATCGACCTGATCCAGGCGTTGGCTCAGTTTGCTCGCATCCGCGCTGTAGCCGGCCAGCACACCGGTTGGGCTGAGGATGCTGACCTGGGTCTGGCCGTCATACAGCTTGTGGCTGGCCTGTTGGCTTACCGCCTGCAAGCTGTTGAGGTTGATGTCCACCGACAGCGACGCGATGACTTTGCCGTTGACCATCAGCGGGAACACGATGCTGGTCATCAGCACGTTTTGCCCATTGATTGTGTAGAAGTACGGCTCGATCACACAGGGCTTGAGGGTGCTGCGCGGGCAGGTGAACCAGGCGTTGGCCTTTTCGCCGCTGGGGCCGATGCGCGTGTCGGACATGTCGCTTTCCGGCAGCGCCATCGACTCCAGTTTGCCAGGCGTCGGTTGCGACCAGTAAAGGGCGAAGCGGCCCTTGTCATTGCTGCCCAGCTCCGCCTGGCCGGCGAACAGCTCATCCTTGCCGTCCAGCGCATTGGCTTCGAACACCAGGGACAAGCCCAGCAAGTCCGGGTTGGCCTGCAAGGCGGCCTTGACCTGGCGGGTCAAGTCTTCGCGGGTGTCGAAGGCGTCGAGGAAGCGCTTTTCGGCCTGCTCGCGCAAGAACAGCACCTGACGCGAAAAGCCATGGCCGTACTGATAGGCGTCCATGAACTGACGACGGATGCCCAGCGCTTGCACTTCACCTTGAGCCTCGATGCGCGACTGGGCCGCTTCGTCGAGCATCTGCATGCTGGAGGCCTTGACCTGCTGCGAACTCTGCTCCATGCGATACAGCGACAGACCTACCAGCAAGGTCACGATCCCCAGCAGGCAAAGGCCGGCGAGCAGGGTGATTTTCCATTGAATGGACAGCTGTCTGAGGGACATCGAGGAGCATCCTTAACCTGAAAACACAGAGAGTCAGGTTATCGGCCGGGTTTTCCGATTCTTTATTCAGCAAGCTCCCAACACCGCAGTTTTGACATGGGAACCTGCGTCCGGCAAAGTGCGCGCCCTCTAATAAGACCTCCTTCAAGCCCGCACGCCGACCGCCACCCATGGCCGTCGGGGCGCGGGCATGCCTGTTTTTTATGTTTCTGCTTGAGGTAACCATGATTAACGCAGTCATTGCCGCGGTCGGCACCATGCTGGTGCTCAGTTTGTCCCGCGTGCATGTGGTCATCGCCATCATCGTCGGCGCCCTGGTGGGCGGCCTTACCGGTGGCCTGGGGATCGACGCCACGCTCAAAGCCTTCAACGGTGGCTTGGGTGGCGGCGCGACCGTGGCCTTGTCCTACGCCTTGCTCGGCGCTTTCGCCGTGGCAATTGCCAAATCCGGCCTGGCCCATGCCCTGGCCGACAAGGCGCTGATGCTGGTGGACCGCCAGGAAGCCACCGGCGGCAGCCACGTCAAATGGCTGCTGATCGGCCTGTTGTGGGTGGTGGCGATTGCCTCGCAAAACATCCTGCCGATTCATATCGCGTTTATTCCGTTGCTGGTGCCGCCACTGTTGTACGTGTTGACCAAGCTGCAACTGGACCGCCGCCTGATCGCCTGCGTAATGACCTTCGGCCTGATCACCCCGTACATGTTCCTGCCGGTGGGCTTCGGCAATATCTTCCTCAACCAGATCCTGTTGGCGAATGTGGCCAAGAGCGGCGTCGACATCAGCCAGGTCAACGTCACCCACGCCATGAGCCTGCCGGCCCTGGGCATGGTGGTCGGCCTGCTGGTGGCAGTGTTTGTCAGCTACCGCAAAAAACGTGTGTACGACCTGGAGAAAATCGAGCGGGTCGAACAAGTGGCGGTGCAGTACAACCCGCTGACCCTGCTGGTGGCGGGCCTGGCGATTGCCTCGGCGTTCATCATCCAGTTGTGGCTGGACTCGATGATCATCGGCGCTTTGGCGGGGTTCCTGATCTTCTCGGTCTCGGGCATCGTGCGCTGGAGCGACACCGACGACCTGTTCACCGAAGGCATGAAGATGATGGCCATGATCGGCTTCATCATGATCGCCTCGTCGGGTTTTGCCGAAGTGCTCAAGGCCACGGGTGACGTGCGCTCGCTGGTGGAAACCTCGGCGGCGTTCATCGGCCATAGCCGGGGAGTGGGGGCATTGTTGATGTTGTTGGTGGGGCTGTTGGTGACCATGGGCATCGGCTCGTCGTTCTCCACCGTGCCGATCCTCGCCGCGATTTTCGTGCCGCTGTGTGTGCAACTGGGGTTCAGCCCGGTGGCGATCGTGTGCATCGTCGGCACTGCTGGCGCGCTGGGCGATGCCGGTTCGCCGGCTTCGGACTCCACCCTTGGCCCCACCTCCGGCCTGAACATCGACGGTCAGCACCACCATATCTGGGATACCGTGGTGCCGACGTTCCTGCACTACAACATCCCACTGCTGGCGTTTGGCTGGCTGGCGGCGATGACGCTCTGACGCCCCACGCGGCCCATCGGTCCTTGTAGTGAGCGGGCTTGCCCTGCGCGGCGGTGTGTCAGACGTTTCAACTTCATCAGGCACACCGC
>NZ_QUZT01000035.1 GCF_004682045.1 Pseudomonas nabeulensis | reverse complement strand
CTGGCATTAGGGCAAGCCCCCTCCCACATGGGTCCTCTTACACTCTGGACCTGCTTAGTTGACCAGGGTCGCATCCAAGCTGATTTTCGCATTCAGTACCTTGGACACCGGGCACCCTTCCTTGGCCTTTTTGCTCAGCTCATCGAACTGTGCCTGGCTGGCGCCAGGGATCTTGGCCTTGAGCACCAAGTGCACAGCAGTGATCGCAAAGCCACCGTCCACCTGGTCCAGAGTCACTTCGGCCTGGGTATCGATGCTGTCAGCCTTGAGCCCGGCATCACCCAAAATCATGGAAAACGCCATGGAGAAGCAGCCAGCGTGGGCCGCGCCGATCAGTTCTTCCGGGTTGGTGCCCTTGCCACCCTCGAAACGGGCCTTGAAGCCGTAAGGCGCTTCACGCAGTACGCCGGTTTCCGTGGAGATGGAACCCAGGCCAGTCTTCAGGTCGCCTTCCCAATGCGCGGATGCTTTTTTCACGATACTCATAGCGGTCTCCTCGAACGGTGGTTTTGCGTCGGTTTTGCGTAAGTAAGGGTTCTGAGGATAGTCGGGCTGGCAAAGTTCATCTTGTCGGAGAAACCTAGTGATCCAGTAGGAAATTTCCAAGCTCGCTATTGAATCTCGGGTATATGCCCTCATTGCATAGACCATGCACATGAAGCGGCAGGTTTTGGTTCGTCTAAAAAGCCTGCGGCCCCCTTGGAGAAGCAGGCTTATGAAATCGCTGTCCGACGTAAAATTCTCGACCCTCGACCTGGTGCCCGTGCGTGCCAACGGCAGTCCGGCGCAGTCGCTGCGCAATTCTCTGGACCTGGCCCAGCACGTGGAAAAGTTTGGCTACAACCGTTTCTGGGTGGCTGAACACCACAATATGGACGGCATCGCCAGTTCGGCCACCTCGGTATTGCTGGGTTACCTGGCCGGCGGCACGTCGACGATTCGTGTCGGCTCCGGGGGCGTGATGTTGCCCAACCATGCGCCCTTGGTGATCGCCGAACAGTTCGGCACCCTGGAAAGCCTCTACCCTGGTCGTATCGACCTGGGCCTGGGCCGCGCACCCGGTTCCGACCAGATGACCGCCCGCGCCCTGCGCCGTGAGCGTTCCGGCAGCGCCGACGATTTCCCCGAAAGACGTGGCAGAGCTGATGGCCTACCTGGGCCCGCGCACACCCGACCAACGCGTGATCGCCGTACCGGGCACCGACACCAACGTACCGGTGTGGCTGCTCGGCTCCAGCCTGTTCAGTGCCCAACTGGCCGGCGAACGCGGTTTGCCCTACGCCTTCGCCTCCCATTTCGCACCGCGCCTGATGCACGAAGCGATCCGCGTATACCGCAACCACTTCAAGCCTTCAGCGGTATTGGATAAACCCTACGTGATGCTCGGCATTCCACTGGTCGCGGCAGACACCGACGAGCAAGCCGATTACCTGGCCACCTCGGTCTACCAGCGCATCCTCGCGCTGATGCGCGGGCAAAGCCTGGTGCAACGCCCACCGGTGAAAACCATGGACGGCCTGTGGTTGCCCCATGAAAAAGATGCCGTGGGCAGCTTCCTCGGCCTGGCAATGGTGGGGAGCCCGGCAAAGATCCGCGCCAAACTGGAAGTGCTGATCGAGCAAACCGGTGCCGATGAATTGATCTTCACCTGTGACCTGTATGAACACGCCGACCGGATACATTCCTACGAGCTGTTGGCGCAGTTGATGAAAGGCTAAAAAACGCACTTGTGGCGAGGGAGCTTGCTCCCGCTGGGCTGCGTAGCGGCCCCAAAATCTTGGGAGCGCTGCGCACTCCAGCGGGAGCAAGCTCCCTCGCCACAGGTGTCTGCAACACGGGATCAGCCGCGCTTGTAGGCAATTTCCTTGGTGCCGCCTTCACAGCTGCCCACAACGGTGTGGTCGCTAGGCGCAGCACCTTTATCCACCACTTCCAGCGAATAACCCGATGCGCCCTTGGCGTCGATTTTCGCTGCGATTTCGCTTTTCAGCTCTTCACAAGGCTTGCCCGCGGCCAGGGCGGTGCCCGCCATGCTCAACAAACCTACTGCTAAAAGGAGCTTTTTCATCCGTTACGTTCCTTGCGCTGATCGAAAAGAGCGTGCCGACGCTTGTGGCATCGGCACCCATTGGTTGTAGCGCAAGTTATGGCAATCGGCCAGTTGGCAAAGTTCAACCGGTGCGATCAGCTACTGGCAATTCGAAACCCCACCTTGAGCGTCACTTGGAAGTGCGCGGCCTTGCCGTCCTTGATATGACCACGGGTATCGACCACCTCGAACCACTCCAGGTGCTTGATGCTTTTATGGGCTTCAGCCAGGGCATTGTTGATGGCCTCTTCGATGCTGGAGGTCGACGAGCCGACCAGTTCGACTTTCTTGTAGGTGTGATGATCACTCATGGCAGTTCTCCTAAGGGTCGTGAATCGAGAGCGTCGTGAATCAAGCGTAGCAGTCAATGTTCGTACTGCTTCTGGCGGCCAGTCCGACGGGAAAGTTCAGATTTACTGCACTTTCTGAAACCGCCGCAGTCGGTATCTACACACGCCACTCAATCACTTCAGGAGAGTCCACATGGCCAACACTTCTCTACGCAAAGCGTCACTGGAAAGCATGGAAGCCGAGATTTCGAGCCTGCTCAAGTCTCTGGAAAGCCTTAAGGACGATGCGTCTGACGAGTCGCGCAAGACTTTGAAGGCCCTGAAAAGCAATGCCGAGAATGCGCTCAAGCATTCCCGTCACCTGATCAGCGATGCCTACGAAGAAAGCAAAGTCAAAATCCGCGAAACCGGTGTTGCAACCCGGGACTACGCACAAGAGCACCCATGGACTACAGCCGGTGTGGCAGTCGGTGCACTGGGCCTGCTGGCGGCTTACCTGCTGTGCAAACGCGGTGACTAAATCGGCGGGCGCAACAGCTCAGACTTGAGCCACTGCGCCAGTTGCCCGGCGCGCCCATCTGCGGCGCGCTTGGGTAGCCACAACGCCAGGTGCGCCGGGGTTTCACTGAAGCCCCACGGCGCCACCAGGCGACCCGCACGCAGGTCCTCTGCCACCAACGGCTCGGGCGCAATCGCCACGCCCAGACCAGCCACCGCCGCCTCCAGCAAATAATACAAATGCTCAAACCCCTGGCCGTGTTTCAACGCGCCGGGTTCGATGCCGTGTTGCTGCGCCCAACTGGGCCAGGCTTGCGGGCGCGAGGTGGTGTGCAACAACGCTTCGCCACGCAAGGCCTGGGCAGGCGCCTGGCGCAGGCGCTCGTAACCGGCGAAGCGCGGGCTCATCACCGGGCCAATGCGTTCGCTGGCCAGCTCAAACACCTGCATGTCCGCAGGCCACGGTGGTTCGGCGAACACCAACAACGCATCCAGGCCAGGGCGGCGCGGGTCCAGATCACCGTCGCCCGCCGACAGGTGCAGGCGCAGATCAGGCAAGTCCGCGTTCAACCGGCCCAGGCGCGGGATCAACCAGCGTGCCAGCAAACTGCCCGAGCAACCCAGCACAAACGGTGCATCGGCGCCGCGTTGAGTGAGCTCAGCGCATACATCGCGCAGTCGCTCAAAGGCCTCGGCACTGGCATCGCGCAAGCGCACGCCGGCATCTGTGAGTTTAAGGCCGCGCCCATCCTTGACGAATAGGCTGACACCCAAGTGTTCCTCCAACACCTTAAGCTGACGACTGACCGCACCGTGGGTCACGTGCAGTTGCTCAGCGGCCTGGCTGACGCTGTTCAGTCGCGCCGTAGCCTCAAAGGCGCGCAGGGCATTGAGGGGCGGAAGGTCTCGGCTCATCTGTGAGTTTTCCTGACAGGTTTCGGCGATCTTATCGGTTTTCAGCGTAGAACGTCAGGGGTAGAGTGGCCCTCATTGTTTCCTACACACCTTCTTACCTGGAGCGTCCCATGACTCAGTCCCAGACCGATCTACGCAACGGCCCAGACGCCAACGGCCTGTTCGGCGCGTTCGGCGGCCGTTACGTCGCTGAAACCCTGATGCCGTTGATCCTCGACCTGGCCCGCGAATACGAAGCGGCCAAGGAAGATCCGGCGTTCAAAGAGGAATTGGCCTACTTCCAGCGCGATTACGTCGGACGCCCAAGCCCGCTGTATTTCGCCGAGCGCCTGACCGAGTTCTGCGGCGGCGCCAAGATCTACCTCAAGCGCGAAGAGCTGAACCACACCGGCGCGCACAAGATCAACAACTGCATCGGCCAGATCCTGCTGGCACGGCGCATGGGCAAAAAACGCATCATCGCCGAGACCGGCGCCGGCATGCACGGCGTGGCCACCGCCACCGTCGCTGCGCGTTTTGGCCTGCAATGCGTGATCTACATGGGCACCACCGACATCGAGCGCCAGCAGGCCAACGTGTTCCGCATGAAGCTGCTGGGCGCCGAAGTGATCCCGGTAGTCGCCGGCACCGGCACCCTCAAAGACGCGATGAACGAAGCCCTGCGCGACTGGGTGACCAACGTCGACAGCACCTTTTACCTGATCGGCACCGTGGCCGGTCCACACCCGTACCCTGCGATGGTGCGCGACTTCCAGGCCGTGATCGGCAAGGAAACCCGCGACCAGCTGCAAGCCCAGGAAGGCCGCCTGCCGGACAGCCTGGTGGCGTGCATCGGCGGCGGTTCCAATGCCATGGGCCTGTTCCACCCGTTCCTCGATGACAAGAGCGTCGAGATCATCGGCGTTGAAGCGGCAGGCCACGGCATCGAAACCGGCAAGCACGCCGCCAGCCTCAACGGCGGTGTTCCCGGCGTCCTGCACGGTAACCGTACCTTCCTGTTGCAGGACGACGACGGTCAGATCATCGACGCCCACTCGATCTCCGCTGGCCTGGACTACCCCGGCATCGGCCCGGAACACGCGTGGTTGCATGATATCGGCCGCGTCCAGTACACCTCGGTGACTGACGACGAAGCGCTGGATGCCTTCCACAAATGCTGCCGCCTGGAAGGAATTATTCCTGCACTGGAAAGCGCCCACGCCCTCGCCGAAGTGTTCAAACGCGCACCGACCTTGCCGAAAGATCACCTGATGGTGGTTAACCTGTCCGGCCGTGGCGACAAAGACATGCAGACCGTCATGCACCACATGGAAACCTCCCAGCAGGAGAAACACTGATGAGCCGCCTGCAAACCCGCTTCGACCAACTCAAAGAACAAAACCGCGCCGCCCTGGTGACCTTCGTCACCGCCGGTGACCCGGGCTATGACACCTCGCTCGCCATCCTCAAGGGCCTGCCCGCCGCTGGCGCCGATGTGATCGAGTTGGGCATGCCCTTCACCGATCCGATGGCCGACGGGCCGGCAATTCAATTGGCCAACATCCGCGCGTTGGAAGCCAAGCAGAACCTGCTGAAAACCCTGCAAATGGTTCGCGAGTTCCGCAAGGACAACAACGACACGCCGCTGGTGTTGATGGGTTACTTCAACCCGATCCATAAATACGGTGTGCCCAAGTTCATCGCCGACGCCAAAGAGGCCGGTGTCGATGGCCTGATCGTGGTCGACATGCCGCCAGAACATAACGGCGAGCTGTGTGACCCGGCCCAGGCCGCTGGCATCGACTTTATCCGCCTGACCACGCCGACCACCGACGACGCGCGTCTGCCGACCGTGCTCAACGGCAGCTCCGGCTTTGTGTACTACGTGTCGGTAGCCGGCGTGACCGGCGCCGGTGCCGCCACCCTGGAGCACGTCGAAGAAGCGGTGGCTCGCCTGCGTCGGCATACCGACCTGCCGATCAGCATCGGCTTTGGTATCCGTACCCCGGAACAAGCGGCGGCCATCGCCCGCCTGGCGGACGGTGTAGTGGTGGGTTCGGCGCTGATTGATCACATCGCCAATGCGAAAAATGATCAACAAGCCATCGAGGGTGTGCTGGGTCTTTGCGCAGCGTTGTCGGAAGGTGTCCGCGGCGCCCGTACGTAAACGCCGTGTAGCGGTAGGTAAAGTTCCTGATACAGAGGAATCAAACCGGCAATTGAGTACCTAAACTGACAAGACCAAGGGATTTCGAACCTCGTTCGAAATCCCTTTTTGTTGTACGTGCAGTTGAGGAACTCCCGATGAAAATGCCTAAAACCGTGATTGCCAGTATTGGCGTGCTGGTCCTGGGCGCCAGCGCCCTGGTGCAAGCCGCGCCGAACGACCAAGGCGGCCCTGGCCGTGGCGGCCCGCAGGGTCAGCATGAGCAGCAGCGCGGTGACGACCATCGCGGCCCGCAGCAGGACAACCGTCGCGGCGGCCCACCCCAGGACTTCGGCCCGGTGCGTCAGGTGATCCGTGATCACCACGACCAGTTCTCCCGTGGCGCTCCGCCACCGCGCAATATCCGCCTGGTTCGCGGCCAGCCGCTGCCCCACGGTTACTACGGCGAACGCCTCGACAGCCGCGCCTTGGCACGCCTGCCGGTGTACCAGGGTTACGAATGGCGCCGGTCCGGGCCGGATGTGGTGTTGATCGCCGTGGGTACCGGCATCGTCTACGAGATCCTCGACGGCGTGCTCAACTAACGATTGTGCAATGACTTTGTGGCGAGGGAGCTTGCTCCCGCTGGGCTGCGAAGCGGCCCCAAAAAAACGGGAGCGCTGCGCACTCCAGCGGGAGCAAGCTCCCTCGCCACAGGAAACCCGCTCACCACAGTTCAATGCGTTACAACTCGATGCGTTCGACTTTGCCTACCAGCAACACATAGGAAAGCGCCCCGAGCAACGCCAACACCGCGATGTAAGTAATCGCCGGCGCAAACGAATCGCCACTGGCCAGAAAGCCGATCACGATCGGCGTGGCAATCGCCGACAAGTTACCGATGAAGTTGAACACGCCCCCGGTCAGCCCCAACAGCCGCGCAGGCGCCAGGGTCGAGACCAGCGACCAGGTAATCGACGCCAGGCCATTGCCAAAGAACGCCACCGCCAAAAACGCAATCACCCACGCCGTCGAGTCCACGTAGTTGGCGCCGATGATCGCCGTGGAAATCAGCAACCCGCCAATGATCGGCAACTTGCGCGCAAAGCCTACCGAAGCGCCGCGACGAATCAGCCAGTCGGAAAAGATCCCGGAACACAGCACACCGACAAACGCCGCGAGGAACGGCAACGACGCCAGCAGGCCAGACTTGATGAAGTCCATACCGCGATATTTCACCAGGTAGGTCGGGAACCACGTCAGGAAAAACCACAGCGTGGAGTTCAGACAAAACTGGCCCAGGTAGATGCCCCACAACTTGCGCTTGCTCAGCACAATGCCCAGGTCGACCCAGCTGAACGGCGCCTTGGCGGCTTTTTCCTGCATGTCCACCAGACCGCCGCCTTCACGGATCAGCTCGATTTCAGCCGCGTTGGCGCCTTTGAAATCCTTCGGCTCGCGGTACACCGCGTACCAGATCGCCGCCCACAAAATGCCCACGCCGCCGGTGACCACAAACACCATGTGCCAGCCGAACGCATGTTGCAGCCAGGCGAGTACCGGCGTCAGGAATGCCAATCCAACGAACTGCCCGGACGTGTAGAAACCAATCGCCGTGGCACGCTCGCGCTCAGGAAACCAAGTGGTGACCACGCGGCTGTTGATCGGATACGCCGGCGCTTCCAGCGCGCCCACCGCCATGCGCAGCACGAACAACGCGATAAAGCTGGCGGCAAAACCCAGCATCACGGTAGCGATGGACCACAGCAGCAGCGCAGCGGTGTAGAGGATGCGCGGCGGCACGCGGTCCACCAGCCAGCCACCGGGGATTTGCATGGCGGCGTAGGTCCAGCCGAAGGCGGAGAAGATCAGGCCGACGTGCACCGGGTCGATGCCCAACTCGCTGGTAAGGGCCGGAGCGGCAATCGACAGGTTGCTGCGGTCGAGGTAGTTGATGACCACGGTGATGAACAGCAGCACCATGATGAAAAAACGCTTTCGGGTGGGCGTGACTAAAGAAGCCTGGCCTGTGAAGGATTCAGGGTGCATGAGGGGGTGCCTCTTCTTATGTTTATTGAGGACTGAAAAGGTGCTGACTGAAAAAACCGGCTCAAAATGTGGGAGGGGGCTTGCCCCCGATGAGGGTGTGTCAGTTGATACATCTGTCACTGACACAATGCTATCAGGGGCAAGCCCCCTCCCACATTTTTGACCGTGTTCCCTCAGTCAGGAATCACCACTCGGCAAAGCTGCCATCGGCATGGCGCCAGATCGGGTTGCGCCAGCGGTGGCCGATGGCCGCGCGTTCGACCACGTATTCCTCGTTGATCTCGATGCCCAGGCCTGGCCCGTTGGGGATCTTCACAAAGCCCTGGTCATAGTCGAACACGCCCGGGTCACGCACATAGTCGAGCAGGTCGTTGCTCTCGTTGTAGTGGATGCCCAGGCTTTGCTCCTGGATAAACGCGTTGTAGCAAACCGCGTCGAGTTGCAGGCACGCCGCCAGGGCAATCGGACCCAGCGGGCAGTGCAGGGCCAGGGCCACGTCGTAGGCTTCGGCCATGTTGGCGATCTTGCGGGTTTCGGTGATGCCGCCGGCGTGGGAGGCATCCGGCTGGATGATGTCGACGTAGCCTTCACTGAGCACGCGCTTGAAGTCCCAGCGTGAGAACAGGCGCTCGCCGAGGGCAATCGGGGTGCTGGTCAACGGCGCCAGCTCTTTCAAGGCCTCATAGTTTTCGCTGAGCACCGGCTCTTCGATAAACATCAGCTTGTACGGGTCCAGCTCTTTCATCAGCACCTTGGCCATGGGCTTGTGCACCCGGCCATGGAAGTCGACGCCGATGCCGACGTTAGGGCCCACCGCATCACGCACGGCAGCCACGTTGGCCAGGGCCAGGTCGACTTTTTCGAAGCTGTCGACGAACTGCAACTCTTCGGTGCCGTTCATTTTCACCGCAGTGAAGCCACGGGCCACGGCCTCTTTGGCCGCGCGAGCAGTGTCGGCAGGGCGGTCGCCGCCGATCCACGAATACACGCGGATCTTGTCGCGTACCTGGCCACCCAGCAGATCACTGACCGACACACCGAGGGCCTTGCCCTTGATGTCCCACAGCGCCTGGTCGATGCCGGCGAGGGCGCTCATGTGCACGGCGCCACCGCGGTAGAAGCCGCCGCGATAGAGCACGGTCCAGATGTCTTCGATATTGCGTGGGTCTTTGCCGATCAGGTAGTCGGACAGTTCTTCAACGGCTGCCGCCACGGTGTGGGCGCGGCCTTCTACAACAGGCTCACCCCAACCGGTCACACCCTGGTCGGTCTCGACCTTGAGGAAGCACCAGCGCGGCGGGACGATAAAGGTCGTCAGTTTGGTGATTTTCATCTGTTATCTCTCTTATAGATGCGGCGCCTGTGGGCGCGGAAACTGAAATCAGCTCAGGGCTTTCCAGGCGGCGACATAAGCCTGGGCGCGGCTCGCTACCTGATCCACTGTCATACCCGGTTTGAACAACCCGGAACCCAGCCCGAACCCTTTGGCGCCGGCGTCGATAAACACCTGCATGTTGTCCGGGGTAATGCCGCCCACCGGCAGCAACAACGTGCCCGCCGGCAGTACCGCGAGCCACGCCTTGATCACCGCCGGGCCCATTTGCTCGGCGGGGAACAGCTTCAATACGTCGGCGCCTTCGGCCAGGGCGGCGAAGGCTTCAGTGGGCGTGGCCACGCCAGGCGACAACAACAAGCCGGCCGCTTTGGCGGCGCGCAACACCTTGGCATCGCTGTGGGGCATGACGATCACTTGGCCGCCCGCCGCTTTCACCTGCTCGACCTGTTCCGGCGTCAACACCGTGCCGGCACCGATCAGGCAATCGGCGGGCAGGCTGTCGCGCAGGGCGCGGATGCTGGTGTAAGGCTCCGGCGAATTGAGCGGGACTTCGATCACACGGAACCCGGCCTGATACAGCACCTGGCCCACGGCCTCGGCTTCGTCCGGGCGGATGCCGCGCAGGATGGCGATCAAACCGTTTTGCGCGAGTGCTTGCTTGAGCATGTCAGGCCTCCAGTACAGGTTGAGTGAGCCCGGCCGCCACGGCCAGTTGCCACAGGCCACGCTCGGTGGCTTCCTGCGCCAGGCTGACGTGGGCGAAGCCGCAGAGGGCGAGGGCGCGTTGATAGCGCGAACACAGGGGCGCTGCGCCGACCAGGATGATCGGCTGGATGCGGTCCGGCAGGCCGGCGAGTTCGTGACCAATCAGCAGGCCGGACAGGTAATCGGGTTGTTGCTGCGCCGTCAGTTCGCCCGTCAGCCCCAGGGTGCGGGCGCTGAACAGGGTCGACAACACGCCGCGCTGGCCGTCCTGGGACAGCGCCACACGCACGCCTCGGTCGAAGGCTTCGGCCTGGAACTGTTCGCAGATCTGTTGGGTACGGCCAAGAAGGCTGTGCTTGCTCAGCACCGCAAACACCTCGCCGGTCATGAAGGTATCGAAGTGGGTGATGCGGCCATCGACCACCTCGACCCACTTGGAATGGCTGCCGGGCAGGCCAATCAATGCGTTGGCGCCGAGCCCTTGCAGCACGCCCAGCACCTGGGTTTCTTCGCCGCGCATCACATTGGGCAGGCCGGCCTGCTCGATCACACCGGGCACGATATGCACATCGACGCCGCGCAGGCTGCGCACGCGGTGCAATGCCTGGCCGAGGCTGGCAACGTCGACGGGGGTGTTGCGGTAGGTCGCTTCGCTCCAGCCCTGGGCGCTGCCGACCATGCCGCAGGCAATCACCGGAAGATCAGGCTGGGCGTCGAGCCAATCGCCACAGGCTGCATCGAAGGCCAACTCAAAGCCATCCGCGCAACGCACACCGGCGATGTCCCGGGGCTCCGTGGGCAAATGCATGATGCCGGACGCCAGCGAACGCTGTTCCAGCACCACGCCAGCGGGGCCGAGTTTGTAAGCACGAAGGGAGCTGGTCCCCCAATCGAGCGCGATCAATTGCGCCTGCATCGCTTCACCTGGTTTCTGAGCGGATGCGGCGAATATAAACCTACCGAGCGGAAAGTCTCAATATATAAATATCAATCCCATATTTAGGGATTTTATTAAGAAAAGACCGACAGGTTCAGTTCACGCATAGCGCCCATCCAGATGGCGTAGTCGGTGTGGTCTTTCAGGTCATCTCCGGTATTGGGGTGCAGGAACACCACCAGCCCGGCGCGATGGATCACCAGCCACGGCAGGATCACGCCGATGTATTCGGCATCGAACGCCAGTTGGCAGCTCCAATCCGGGTGCGGGCCAACGGGCCGTTCGTGCACGCGGCCCATGCGCAGGGGGAAGAGTTTGGCGGCGTCTTCACACAGGGTGCGCGCCTGCTCAATCGTGCTGGCGTCAAAGTAGATGTGGGCGTGGTAGCCCTTGATACGTTGCATGGCGGACTCCGCTTCCAAGATGCGCCAGATGCTAGACCGCAATCGACGGCAGGGCCAGCCCGGTCAGCGACTGCGCGCTGCTGGCCTGCTCGGCCACCAGCCAGTCGACAAAACGCTCGACCAACTGCCCTCGGCGTTTGCGTTGGGGTTGCACCACGTAATAGCCGAAGCGCGAGATCACCGTGTCGCTGACCGGCCGGCACAGCCAGCCTTGCTCCAGCAGGGTGTCCACCAGATGACGCCAGCCGATGGCCATGCCCTGGCCGGCAATCGCCGCCTGGATCAGCAGGGTGTAGTTATCGAAGCGCAGTTGGCCGGGGGTCGGCGCGACGCTGATGCCCAACTCACGGAATACGCCGCTCCAATCGAACCACTGGCTGTTGTTTTCCTGACGCAGGTGCAGCAAGGGGAAATCGTGCAAATTTTGTACAGTCAGCGGCGTGGTCTGGGCCTTGAGCCACTGCGGGCTGCACACCGGGAATACTTCCTCGTTGAACAACCACAGGCTGTCGCCCTGCTTGAAGCGACCGTCGCCAAACAGCACCGCCACATCGATATCGCTGCGCAGGGTGGCGTGGTTGCGCTCGCTGGTCACCAGGCTCACGTCCACCTGCGGGTTGGCCTGGTGGAAGCGGTGCAAACGCGGCATCAGCCAATAGGCGGCGAAGGCGAAGTCGGTGGCCACTTGCAGCACTTCATGCTGATCTTGCTGAGTGATAAGGCTCAAGCCCTGATTGATGCCCTGCAAACCGCCTTGCACATGCTCGAACAGCAGCGCGCCAGCGTCGGTCAATTCGATGCCCCGGTAGATGCGGTCAAACAGGCGAATCGCCAGTTGCTCTTCGAGGCGCTTGATCTGCTGGCTGATGGCTGGCTGGGTGGTGCCCAGCTCCATCGCGGCGGCGGTAAAGCTGCGATGGCGTGCAGCCGCTTCAAACGCGCGCAGCAGGTCGAGGGACAGGTCTCCAAGGGATTCATACATAAGCGGTGCTTATCCTAGACATTGCTTTTCATGGGCTTTACCCCATTTTCCATGGGCCGCATGCTCATTGGCATAAACACCGCCTATGGAATGCCGATAACCCATGAAGCGCAAGAACATTCTTTTCATCATGGCCGATCAAATGGCCGCGCCGTTGCTTCCGTTCTACGGTTCTTCGCCGATCAAATTGCCTCACCTGAGCCGCCTCGCCGCCCAAGGCGTGGTGTTCGACGCCGCGTATTGCAACAGCCCGCTGTGCGCACCGTCGCGTTTCACCCTGGTCAGTGGCCAGTTGCCGAGCAAGATCGGCGCCTACGACAACGCTGCCGACTTCCCCGGCGACGTGCCGACTTACGCCCACTACCTGCGTCGCCTGGGCTACCGCACTGCGCTGTCCGGCAAGATGCATTTCTGCGGCCCCGACCAACTGCACGGCTATGAAGAACGCCTGACCAGCGACATCTACCCCGCCGACTATGGCTGGGCGGTGAATTGGGACGAGCCGGACGTGCGTCCGACCTGGTACCACAATATGTCGTCGGTGCTGCAAGCCGGCCCGTGTGTGCGCACCAACCAGCTGGATTTCGATGAGGAGGTGGTGTTCAAGGCCCAGCAATACCTGTTCGACCATATTCGCGAGGACGGTGACCAACCGTTCTGCCTCACCGTTTCGATGACCCATCCACACGACCCGTACACCATTCCCAAGCCGTTCTGGGATCTGTACGACGACGCCGATATCCCGTTGCCTACAACGCCAGCGCAACACGATCTCGACCCGCACTCCCAGCGCCTGCTCAAGGTCTACGACCTGTGGGACAAGCCGCTGCCGGTCAACAAGATCCGCGATGCGCGCCGCGCTTACTTCGGTGCATGCAGCTACATCGACAGCAATGTCGGCAAGCTGCTGCAAACCCTGGAAGACACGGGGCTGGCCGACGACACGATCATCGTGTTCAGCGGCGACCACGGCGACATGCTCGGCGAGCGCGGCCTCTGGTACAAAATGCACTGGTTTGAAATGGCCGCCCGCGTGCCGCTGCTGGTCAGTGCGCCAGGGCAGTTCGCGGCGGGGCGGGTGAGCAAGGCGGTGTCCACAGCGGATCTGCTGCCGACCCTGGTAGAGCTGGCCGGCGGCGAACTGGACCCGCAACTGCCGCTGGATGGCCGTTCGCTGGTCCCGCACTTGCAAGGGCAGGGCGGGCATGACGAAGTGTTTGGCGAGTACATGGCCGAAGGCACCATCAGCCCCCTGATGATGATTCGCCGTGGCGCCTATAAATTCATCTACAGCGAAGACGACCCGTGTTTACTGTTCGATGTGCACAACGACCCGCACGAGCGGGAGAACCTCAGCCAGTCACCGGAACACCGGCCACTGTTCGAGGCGTTTTTAAGTGAGGCGCGGGCCAAATGGGACATCCCGGCGATCCACCAACAGGTGCTCGCCAGCCAACGCCGTCGCCGCCTGGTATTCGAGGCGCTGACCCAAGGCAAGCTGAAGAGCTGGGATCACCAGCCCCTGGTAGACGCCAGTCAGCAATACATGCGCAACCATATCGACCTCGACGACCTGGAGCGCAAGGCACGTTATCCGCAACCCTGCCAAAACCAATAAATAGACAGAGGGAAGGCCATGCAAAAGTTAACCGTGGTGCTGGGAATTCTGGCGTTAGGGAGCGCCAACGTTTATGCAGACGCCAGTTGTGAGACGGTAAAGATGGCCGATCCGGGCTGGAGCGATATCGCCGCCACCAATGCCATCACCGGCTTCTTGCTGACGGGCATGGGCTACAAGGCCAAGGTCGATACCCTGGCGGTGCCGATTACTTTTGGTGGGCTCAAGGACGGCCAGGTGGATGTGTTTCTCGGCAACTGGATGCCGGCTCAGCAAGGCTTCTACGACAAGTTCGTGGCCAATGGCGATGTGGTGCAACTGGCCAAAAACCTCGACGG
This sequence comes from Pseudomonas nabeulensis, assembly GCF_004682045.1. Classification (GTDB taxonomy): domain Bacteria; phylum Pseudomonadota; class Gammaproteobacteria; order Pseudomonadales; family Pseudomonadaceae; genus Aquipseudomonas; species Aquipseudomonas nabeulensis. The sequence continues at coordinate 57,496 of NZ_QUZT01000035.1, read as the reverse complement.
CACCGAGTTCACCCTCGCCGTGCCGGACTACGTGTGGGACGCCGGGGTGCATGACTTTGCCGACCTGAACAAATTTGCCGACAAGTTCAACAAGAAGATCTACGGCATCGGCTCCGGCGCGCCGGCGAATATCTCGTTGCAGGAAATCATCAAGAAGAACGACTTCGACCTCGGCCAATGGAAGCTGATCGAGTCCAGCGAACAGGCGATGCTTGCCGAAGTGTCACGGGCGGTGAAGAAGCAGAAGTTCGTCACCTTCCTCGGCTGGACGCCGCACCCGATGAACGTGCAGTTAAAAATGCACTACCTCAAGGGCGGCGAGAAATATTTCGGTGATACAGGCAGCGTATATACCTTGACCCGCAAGGGTTACGCCCAGGCCTGCCCGAACGTAGGAAAACTGCTGACCAACCTGAGTTTTACCCAGGACATGGAGAACAGCATCATGGCCGAGGTGGCCAATAACAAGGTCAGCAATGCCGATGCGGCGAAGGCGTGGATCAAGGCGAATCCGGCGGTGTTGGAGAAGTGGCTGGACGGTGTGAAAACACTGGACGGCAAAGACGCATTGCCCGCTGTAAAAGCCAAACTCTAAGACCTGATGCAATCCAAATGTGGGAGGGGGCTTGCCCCCGATGAGGGAGTGTCAGCTGATATATCCATGGCTGACACACCGCTATCGGGGGCAAGCCCCCTCCCACAAGGTCCCACATGTACTGATACCCTTGAGTCAAACCTTCAAACCGAGTCCCTGATGCCCCGGCCCAACCGCCATACACTGTTCCCCTTCCTCAGCTGGCTACCGCGCCAAACCCGCGCCAGCGTCGGCCGGGATGCAATCGTCGGCCTCAGCGGCGCTGTACTGGCCTTGCCGCAGTCGATTGCCTACGCGCTGATCGCCGGCCTCCCACCGGAATACGGGCTGTATGCCGCGATCATTCCGGTACTGATCGCCTGCCTGTGGGGTTCGTCCTGGCACTTGATCTGCGGCCCCACGGCGGCAATCTCCATCGTGCTGTACGCCAGCGTCAGCCCATTGGCCGTGCCAGGGTCCCAGGACTACATCACGCTGATCCTGCTGCTCACCTTCCTCGCCGGGGTTTTCCAGTGGTTGCTGGGCATGCTGCGCTTCGGCGCGCTGGTGAATTTCGTCTCACATTCGGTGGTGCTCGGCTTCACCCTGGGTGCCGCCGTCGTTATCGCACTCGGGCAATTACCCAACTTGCTGGGCCTGGATTTGCCGAGTCAGGCCACGGCGATCAAAAGCTTGCTGGCATTGGTGGATCACAGCGGCGAATGGGACCACGCCTCACTCACTCTGGGCCTGGGCACCTTGCTGGTGGGCGCGCTGCTCAAGTATCTGGTGCCACGCTGGCCGACGCTACTGATCGCCCTGGCCCTGGGCAGCCTGGTGGCGTGGCTATGGCCGGCGATGTTCGGGCATGTGGCGCTGGTCAGCTCGTTTGTCGGCAAGTTGCCGCCGTTCAGCCCGTTGCCGATGGACCCGGACATGATCCTGCGCCTGCTGCCCAGCGCCGTGGCAGTGGGGATGTTGGGGTTGGTGACCAGCCTGTCGATTGCCCGCTCGTTGTCGGCCCGTTCACAGCAGTTGCTCGATGCCAACCAGGAAGTTCGTGCGCAGGGTTTATCCAATATCGTCGGCGGTTTTTTCTCCGGGTACTTGTCGGCCGGTTCGTTTACCCGTTCCGGTCTCAGCTATGAGGCGGGCGCCTGCTCGCCGTTGGCCGGGGTGTTTTCGGCGTTGTGGGTAGCGCTGTTTGCGTTGTTTGGCGCAGCGCTGATTGCGCATATTCCGATCCCGAGCATGGCGGCGAGTATCTTGCTGATCAGTTGGGGGCTGGTAGACCGTCGCGGTATTCGCGCGCTGTTCCGCGTGAGTCGCGCCGAGTTTGTGGTGATGAGCCTGACGTGTATCGCGACCTTGCTGCTGGAGTTGCAAACGGCGATTTACGCGGGGGTGTTGGCGTCGTTGTTTTTCTACCTCAAACGCACGTCGCAACCACGGGTGCAGCAATGGCGTGAAGGTGATGAAGATGTGTTGCGGGTGGGCGGGTCGATCTTTTTCGGCGCCAGCCATTACCTGCAAGTGCGCTTGCAGAGCCTGCAAGGTGAAAGGGTGGTGATCGAGGCGCAGCAGATCAACTTCATCGACTATTCGGGGGTAGAGATGTTGCACCAGGAGGCGCGGCGGTTGCGCGGGTTGGGGCGGAGTTTGACGTTGCGGCGGGCAAGGCCGCAGGTCGTCGAGGAACTGAAGAAGCTGGAGGGTCCAGACAACTGCCCCCTCCATTTCGAAGACTGAAACACGGTTAAAACTGTGGGAGGGAGCTTGCTCCCGATGGCGGTGTGTCAACCATGGATATATCAGCTGACACTCCCTCATCGGGGGCAAGTCGAGTCGTCGCACCGCCCCTCCCACATTGACTGTGCCCACTTTGGATTGGGGTTAAGCCAGCTGACGGCGCAGCTCGGCCAACACCGGCGCCGACTCCGGGCGCACACCGCGCCACAAGAAGAACGCCTCTGCCGCCTGCTCTACCAACATTCCCAGGCCATCCATTGCCACGGACGCACCTTGCTCACTCGCCCAACGACAAAACGCCGTCGGCTCCTTGGCATACATCATGTCGTAGCAAAACGTCTTGCCCGGTTCGATCAGGCTGCCGGCAATCGGCGGCACATCACCCGACAAACTGGCGGACGTGGCGTTGATGATCACGTCCACCGGCTCACGCAGCCAGTCGAAACCGCTGGCAGACACCGGGCCCAAATCGTCGAACAACTCGGCGAGCCTTTCGGCTTTTTCCACGGTGCGGTTGGCGATGATCAGCGAGGCGGGGCGCTCGGCCAGCAGGGGCTCCAATGCGCCCCGCACTGCGCCGCCAGCGCCCAGCAACAAGATACGTTTGCCTTGCAGGCTCAGCCCGGCATTCACCGTGAGGTCGCGTACCAGGCCAGCGCCGTCGGTGTTGTCGCCGAGTAAGGTGCCGTCGGCCAGTTTGCTCAAGGTGTTCACCGCGCCAGCACGCTCGGCACGCTGAGTAAGGCTGTTGGCCAAGCGATAGGCCTCTTCCTTGAACGGCACGGTGACGTTGGCGCCACGGCCCTGTAGGAAAAACTCACGGGCACAGCCGGTGAAATCCTCCAGGGGCGCGAGCAACGTGCTGTAGTCCAGTTGCTCGCCAGTCTGCTCGGCGAACATGCGGTGGATCAACGGCGATTTGCTGTGGCCGATAGGGTTACCGAATACGACGTAACGATCCATCAGACCACCGCCTTGGGCGCAGCCACGCCGAGCCAGTCGCGGTCTTGCAGGAAGTAGTCGGTGAGGCGCGCTTCTTCGCTGCCGGCCTCGGCTTTCCAGTCGTAGCTCCAGCGCACTTGTGGGGGCAGCGACATCAGGATCGACTCGGTACGCCCCCCCGATTGCAGGCCGAACAGGGTGCCACGGTCGTAGACCAGGTTGAATTCAACGTAGCGGCCACGGCGGAATTCCTGGAATTCGCGCTGCTGCTCGGTGTAGGCGGTGGCCTTGCGACGCTGCACGATCGGCAGGTAAGCGTCGATGTAGGCATCACCAATGGCGCGGATGAAGGCGAAGCAGGTGTCGAAGTCCCACTCGTTCAAGTCATCGAAGAACAGGCCGCCGATGCCGCGCGGTTCGTTGCGGTGCTTGATGTGGAAGTAGGTGTCGCACCAGGCTTTGTAACGCGAGTACACGTCCGGACCGAACGGCGCGCAGGCTTGCTCGGCCACGCGGTGCCAGTGGATGCAGTCTTCTTCGTTGCCGTAGTAGGGCGTGAGGTCGAAGCCACCACCGAACCACCACACCGCCTCTTCGCCTTCTTTTTCGGCGATGAAAAAACGCACGTTGGCGTGGGACGTTGGAATGTGAGGGTTGTGCGGGTGAATCACCAGCGACACGCCGAGGGCTTCAAAACCACGACCGGCCAACTCGGGACGATGGGCGCTGGCGGACGGTGGGAGACCGCTGCCAAACACGTGGGAAAAGTTGACGCCGCCTTTCTCGATCACTGCACCGTCTGCAATCACACGGGTGCGACCGCCGCCGCCGGCAGGCCGGGTCCAGGCGTCTTCGATAAAGCGCGTGTCCGGCTCAAAGGTTTCCAGGGCGCTGCAAATGCGGTCTTGCAGGTCAAGCAGGTAGGCCTTTACAGCCTCGGTGCGGGTAGTCATGGCATCACCTTGAATCGGGCAAAGCTACGCGAGGCCATTGGGCGTCGGCGGCAAATGGGCGCACAGGATACCACCGCACCCCATTGCGCCGCAGTTGACGAAGATCAAGCTTAGGAGTTCGATAGGCGGCTACGCGAATTCGAACCCAGGAGAAGTGCAGATGGCCAAACGTATCCAGTTCAGCGCCCATGGCGGCCCCGAAGTGCTTGAGTATGTGGACTACACGCCGGCGGAGCCTGGCCCACAGCAGGTTCGCGTACGCAACGAGGCCATCGGCCTGAACTTCATCGACACGTATTTCCGCAGTGGCCTGTACGCGCCGCCCGCCTTGCCATCGGGGTTGGGCGCAGAGGGCGCTGGCGTGGTCGACGCGGTGGGCAGTGAAGTCACCCAATTCAAGGTCGGTGACCGCGTGGCTTACGGCAGCGGCCCGCTGGGCGCCTACAGCCAACTGCATGTGCTGCCTGCCGCCAACCTGGTGCACCTGCCCGACGAGATCAGCTTCGAACAAGCCGCCGGCGCCATGCTCAAGGGCCTGACCGTGCAGTACCTGCTGCGCCAGACCTATGAGTTGAAGGGCGGCGAAACCATCCTGTTCCACGCGGCGGCTGGTGGCGTGGGTTCGCTGGCCTGCCAATGGGCCAAGGCCTTGGGCGTGAAGCTGATCGGCACGGTAAGCTCGTCGGAAAAAGCCGCCCTGGCCAAATCCCTCGGCGCTTGGGAAACCATCGATTACAGCAAGGAAAATGTCGCACAGCGCGTACTGGAATTGACCGACGGCAAAAAGGTGCCAGTGGTGTATGACGGTGTGGGCAAGGACACCTGGCTGACGTCGCTGGACAGTGTGGCGCCACGGGGTTTGGTGGTGAGCTTCGGCAATGCGTCGGGCGCGGTGGATGGGGTGAACCTGGGGATCCTGGCCGCCAAGGGCTCGCTGTACGTGACCCGCCCGACACTGGCGACCTACGCCAGCAACCCGAAGGATTTGCAACTGATGGCTGACGATCTGTTTTCGATGATCAAGAGCGGCAAGGTGCGCATTGATATCAACCAGCGATATGCGCTGGCGGATGCGGCGAAGGCGCAGACGGAGTTGTCGGGGCGCAGGACGACGGGGTCGACCATTCTGTTGCCGTAGGGCGATGGATTTTCAGGGGCTGTAAGGGCCTCATCGGGGGCAAGCCCCCTCCCACAGTTTGATCTGTGAAAACATTCAAATGTGGGAGGGGGCTTGCCCCCGATGGCCGCGACTCGGTTTCAAGAAGGCCGCACCACATCCCCCGTCACCAAATCCCGAATCAAACTCGGGTTCTTGCGCCCGCCCAGGGCGCCCCCCAATACCAGGTCCACCTGGCCACGGAAATACTGCTCCACCCGCAACCGCGTGCGCGCCGCCGGGCGGCCCTGGGGGTTGGCCGACGTGGAGATCAACGGCCCCACCTCTGCGCACAAATCACGCACCAACGGATGATCACTGACCCGCAGGGCGACCGTGTCATGCACACCGGTGACCCATTCCGGCAGCAAGCCCTGGTGAGGCACCAGCCAGGTATTCGGCCCCGGCCAGGTGCTGGCCATGCGGTCGATCCAGGTGTCCGGAAAGTCTTCGAACAGAAAATCGAACTGGCGAATATTGTCCGCGACCACAATCAGGCCCTTGTCCACCGAACGATTCTTGATCGCCAGCAAACGGTCCACCGCCTCTTCATTCCAAGGGTCGCAGCCCAGGCCCCATACCGCCTCGGTTGGGTAGGCAATCACCGCGCCTGCACGAATTTCCCGTGCGGCTTCCAGCACACGCCACCGACTCACCATTGCTCACTCTCCAGACTATTGCTCTGCGCAGTGTACCGATGTTCGTTATAAAACCCAGTTACAAAAGCGGGCAGCGCGCATGCCAGCGCCCGCTTTCACAGGTCACCAAACCCTCCAGTTCCAGCTCAGTGAGCGCTGCCAGCACCTGGGACAACGACCTTCCGCTGGCAATCGCCAGGCCTTCGCTGGTGTGCGGTGCCGCGTGCAGCAATGCCACCAGCGGATGGGTCACCGGCATCGGCGCCGGACGCGACAATGCTTGCCAGCCGCGCAGCCCCTCAAGAATGTGCTCGATGGTTTCCACCAGCACCGCGCCCTCGCGAATCAACTGGTGGCAGCCCTTGGCGCCAGGATGATGGATGGACCCCGGAATCGCGTACACCTCGCGCCCTTGCTCGGCTGCCAGCTTGGCGGTGATCAGCGAACCGCTGGCCATGCTGGCTTCTACCACCAGCACACCGAGGGACAGACCGCTGATGATCCGGTTGCGCCGTGGAAAGTTGCCAGCCTGGGGCGGAGCGTCCAGTGGAAACTCGGAAACGACCGCGCTGCCTTGGGCAATCATCGCCGCCGCGAGACGCCGGTGGCGCTGTGGATAAAAATTTTCGAGCCCGGTGCCCAACACTCCAATTGTCTGACCACCGACATCCAATGCGGCTTGATGCGCCGCACCGTCGATGCCCAGGGCCAAACCGCTGGTGATCACAAAACCGGCGCTCGCCAAGCTGCGGGAAAATGCGGCGGCGGTGTCCATGCCTGGCCGGGAGGCGCGGCGGCTGCCGACCATCGCCAGCTGGGGTTTTTCCAGGATTGAAGGGTCGCCCGCGACAAATAACAGCGGCGGCGCATCATCGATCTGGGCCAATAATGCGGGGTACTCGGGTTGGTCCCACATCAGCAAATGCTGGGCCGGACCGGCCAACCAAGCCAACGCCGCGCTGGCGCCATCGCGGACTTCATGGCTGCGCCGAGCCTGCGCACTGCTGGCGGGCAACCCAAGGGCACGCCAGGCACTGGCGGGGGCGCTAATGGCCTTTGAAGCGCTGCCAAACGCTTCGATCAATAAGCGAAAACGCTTCGAACCTAGTTCCGGCAGCCTGTGCAAGCGTAGTCGGGCTTCCAGTTCTGACGGAGATATTTCATGGCTGTTTGTCGGATACATCGGACCATCCTTGACCGGAACAAGCTGTGGATAACTCTGTTGGTAACTTATTTAGCAGGCTATTTATTGCGTTTGATGGGCAGTCTTGAAGCGGTCCATGACCGCCAACGGTCGTGAGGCACTGAGGACCAACCCGTAACTGAGTTTTTCGTAGGTGCGGAACACCAATAGAGTGCCGGCGCGAACATCGGGGAGCTTCAGCGGATCGCCCTTGAGGGCATCACGCACAATGGCACCGGTTTTGATCACGGTGAGCAGTTGGCCCTCGACCAGGCCATCGCGCCGGCCTTTATTCAGCGTCACGGCGTCCAACACGCCGATCTGGGTGACGCCCTTGGGGATATCGATAATGTGCCCTTCGATCAGGGACGTTGATAGCGGCGCTTGCAGGGTTGCCGGGTCTACGGGAGATTGCGCGCGCAACAGTCGGTCACCGGGACGCACCTCTTGGGTCACGCGTTGCAGGGCCAACGTGGTGAGGTCACCTGCCGTGACGAAACGGGCTGTGCCGATATCGTCGACATTAATGCCCAACAATTCATGGGTGCGCGGATCGGTATACACCTTGCCGCGTCGGAATATTCCGTAATGGGGTTGGGAAGGGTCCAGGTCGCCCCTGGCGTGGACCCGGTCTCCATTGGCACCCAGCACGCGGCCGCCATCGGCCGCGATGATGTACGGGGCGCGGTCTAGATCCTGGGGAGTATCAAGAATGCGGTTATGCAATAAAAACCGCTGGATGGCCTGTTGCGTCGGCAGATCCAGGCGCTGGGCAGGCGGGGGAACAAGGGCCATGGCAAACGGTGCCCACAGCAGCAAGACGAGTAGCGATTTCCTCATGGGGTGAATCTCCTTTATTATGTGCGTTCGCGTGAAATGCCTTGGCCTTCGCGGCTTTTAAGGGTTTCACACCGGTCGTGTGGGTCCATCCCAACGCCGATTTGCCTTTACCTCACATGTGCAGCAATTACGCTTATGGCTATTTTGAACATCCTCGAATTTCCCGACTCGCGCCTGCGCACTGTCGCCAAGCCGGTGGCCGTAGTGGACGACAAGGTTCGTCAGTTGGTCGATGACATGTTTGAAACAATGTATGAAGCCCCGGGCATCGGCCTCGCCGCGACCCAGGTCAACGTGCATCAGCGTGTCGTGGTCATGGACCTGTCGGAAGATCGCACCGCGCCGATGGTGTACATCAACCCCGAGTTCGAACCGCTGACCGACGAGATGGGCGAATACCAGGAAGGCTGCCTGTCGGTGCCGGAGTTCTACGAGAACGTCGAGCGCCCGCTGCGCGTGAAGATCAAGGCCCTGGACCGCGACGGCAAGCCGTTCGAGCTGATCGCCGAGGGCCTGCTGGCGGTGTGCATCCAACACGAATGCGACCACCTCAACGGCAAGCTGTTTGTCGACTACCTGTCTACGCTCAAGCGTGACCGGATCAAGAAGAAGCTGGAAAAAAAGCATCGCCAGCAAGCTTGATGCCTCTCTTCCAAAGGCTTGCTGCGGCAAGCCTTTTTCTTTTGTGACTGTTTTTAACCGAGACCTCCCATGACCGAGCCACTGCGCATTGTTTTTGCCGGCACGCCTGAATTTGCCGCCGAACACCTCAAGGCCCTGCTAGCCAGCCCTTACGACATCGTCGCGGTGTACACCCAGCCGGATCGCCCGGCCGGTCGCGGGCAAAAACTGATGCCGAGCCCGGTCAAGCAACTGGCCCTGGAACACAACATTCCTGTGCTGCAACCGCCAACCCTGCGCAATGCCGAGGCCCAAGCCGAACTGGCGGCGTTGAAACCGGACTTGTTGGTGGTCGTCGCCTACGGCCTGATCCTGCCGCAAGCAGTGCTGGATATCCCGCGCCTGGGCTGCATCAACAGCCATGCATCGCTACTGCCACGCTGGCGCGGTGCGGCGCCGATCCAGCGCGCCGTGGAAGCCGGCGACAGCGAAAGTGGCGTGACCGTGATGCGCATGGAGGCGGGTTTGGACACCGGCCCGATGCTGCTCAAAGTCACCACCCCGATTACCGGCGAAGACACCGGCGGCAGCTTGCACGACCGCCTCGCCGAGCTGGGCCCGCCCGCCGTCATCCAGGCCATCGCCGGGCTTGCCGCTGGCACCCTGGAAGGCGAAGTGCAGGACGACAGCCTGGCCACCTACGCCCACAAGCTGAACAAAGACGAAGCGCGCATCGACTGGAGCCGCCCGGCGGTAGAACTGGAACGCCTGGTACGCGCCTTCAACCCGTGGCCGATCTGCCACAGCACCCTCAACGGTGAAGCGCTGAAAGTGCTGGCCGCGACCCTGGCCGAGGGCACAGGCGCTCCCGGTGAAATCATCGGCGCCAGCAAGGACGGTCTGCTGGTGGCGTGCGGTGAACAGGCACTGTGTCTGACCCGTCTGCAATTGCCTGGCGGCAAGGCGCTGAATTTCAGCGATTTGTTCAACAGCCGTCGTGAGAAATTTGCCCTGGGCACCGTCCTTGGGGTGGCCGCGCAATGAATCCACGTCTGGCCGCCGCCAAGGCTCTCGCTGCCGTCCTCAACGGCAAGGCTTCGCTGAACAGTTCGTTGCCGACCCAACTGGATAAGGTTGAAGACCGTGATCGCGGTTTCACCCAGGACCTGGCTTTTGGCACCGCCCGCTGGCAGCCGCGCTTGTCGGCGTTGGCGGCCAAGCTGCTGCAAAAGCCCTTCAAGGCTGCGGACGCGGATGTCGAGGCACTGTTGTTGGTCGGTCTCTATCAGTTGCTCTACACCCGCGTGCCGGCCCATGCCGCGATCGGCGAAACCGTCGGTTGCGCCGACAAGCTGAAAAAGCCCTGGGCCAAAGCCCTGCTCAACGCGGTACTGCGCCGCGCCCAGCGCGAAAGCGAAGCGCTGCTGGCCGAGCTGGAACACGACCCGGTGGTGCGGACCGCGCACCCGCGCTGGCTGCAAAAATCCCTGAAAGCCTTCTGGCCTGAGCAGTGGGAAGCCATTTGCGCAGCCAACAACGCGCACCCGCCGATGATCCTGCGGGTCAACCGTCGCCATCGCAGCCGTGACGCGTATCTGCAATTGCTCACCGATGCCGGTATCAACGCCACACCGTGCGTGTACAGCGTCGACGGTATCGTGCTCGAAGCGGCCACCGATGTGCGCAGTCTACCGGGCTTTGCCGAAGGTTGGATCAGCGTGCAGGACGAAGCCGCGCAACTGGCCGCCGACCTGCTGGACCTGGCGCCCGGCCAACGTGTACTCGACGCCTGCTGCGCCCCCGGCGGTAAGACCTGTCACATTCTGGAAGTGGAAAAAGACCTGGCCGGTGTCGTCGCTGTCGACCTGGAAGCCAAGCGTCTGGTGCGTGTGCGCGAAAACCTCGCACGCCTGGGCCTGAACGCCGATCTGATCGCCGCTGATGGCCGTGACACCGCCACCTGGTGGGACGGCAAGCCGTTCCAGCGCATCCTGCTGGACGCACCGTGCTCCGCCACCGGCGTGATCCGTCGCCACCCAGACATCAAGCTCACCCGCCAACCCGACGACATCGCCGCCCTGGCCGTGCTGCAAGGCGAATTGCTCGATGCGATGTGGCCCACCCTGGAAGTCGGCGGCATCCTGCTCTACGCCACATGCTCCACCTTGCCCACGGAAAACACCGAAGTCATCGAAGCCTTCCTCTCCCGCACCAGCGGCGCGCGGGAGCTGGACCTCGCCACCGCGGCCGGGATCAAGCAGCCCCACGGTCGCCAACTGCTCGCGCAGGAAGGCGGACACGATGGCTTCTACTACGCCAAACTGATCAAGATCGCCGCCGCACGCGGCTGAACGGGTTTAAGGGAGTGACCGGATGAAAATCATCATCCTTGGGGCAGGGCAGGTGGGTGGCACGTTGGCCGAGCATTTGGCCAGCGAAGCCAACGACATCACCGTGGTCGACACCGACGGCGAACGCCTGCGCGACCTCGGTGACCGCCTGGACATCCGCACCGTACAAGGCCGCGCATCGTTCCCGACGGTGTTGCGCCAGGCCGGGGCCGACGATGCCGACATGCTGGTGGCGGTGACCAACAGCGACGAGACCAACATGGTCGCCTGCCAGGTTGCCCACACCCTGTTCCACACTCCGACCAAGATCGCCCGCGTGCGTGAAGCGGCGTACCTGACCCGCGCCGGCCTGTTCGACAACGATGCGATCCCCGTCGACGTGTTGATCAGCCCGGAACAAGTGGTGACCCACTACATCAAGCGCCTGATCGAAATTCCCGGCGCCTTGCAGGTGATCGACTTCGCCGAAGGCAAGGCGCAGCTGGTGGCGGTCAAGGCTTACTACGGCGGGCCGCTGGTGGGCCAGCAACTGCGCCAGTTGCGCGAGCACATGCCGAATGTGGAAACCCGCGTAGCGGCGATTTTCCGACGCGACCGGCCGATCTTGCCCCAGGGCGACACGGTGATCGAAGCCGACGACGAAGTGTTTTTCATCGCCGCCAAAGCAAATATTCGCGCAGTGATGAGCGAAATGCGCCGGCTGGATGAGTCCTACAAGCGCATCGTTATCGCCGGTGGTGGGCAGATCGGCGAGCGCTTGGCCGAGGCCATCGAAAGCCGTTACCAGGTGAAGATCATCGAGATGAGTCCGATCCGTTGCCGGCATTTGTCCGACACCCTCGACAGTACCGTCGTACTCCAAGGCAGCGCCTCGGACCGCGACCTGTTGCTGGAGGAGAACATCGCCGACGCCGACATCTTCCTGGCCCTGACCAACGATGACGAAGCCAACATCATGTCGTCGCTGCTGGCCAAGCGGCTGGGCGCGAAGAAGGTGATGACCATCATCAACAACCCGGCCTACGTGGACCTGATCCAGGGCGGCGATATCGACATCGCCATCAGCCCGCAGTTGGCGACCATCGGCACCTTGCTCGCCCACGTGCGACGCGGCGATATCGTCAGCGTGCACTCCCTGCGCCGTGGCGCGGCGGAAGCCATCGAGGCGATTGCCCACGGTGACGCCAAGTCGAGCAAGGTGATCGGCAAGGCCATCCGCGATATCGGCCTGCCGCCGGGCACCACCATCGGCGCGATCATCCGCGATGAAGAGGTGATCATCGCCCATGACGACACGGTGATCGCCACCGGTGACCATGTGATCCTGTTCCTGGTGGATAAGAAACATATCCGCGATGTGGAGAAACTGTTCCACGTGGGCCTGAGCTTTTTCTGATTTGACGGAGTGACCGACATGCTCGAATCCCTGGAAAAAATGCTCGCCAAGGGTGTGGACAATTCACTGCTGCGCTTCGGCTTGGGCAAGGGTTATCTGGACTTGAAGGACAACGGCCGGGCGGCGGAGCATTTGCAGAAGTGTGTGGCGTTTGATCCGAAGTATTCGGCGGCGTGGAAGCTGCTAGGCAAGGCGCAACTGGGATTGGAAGATCGTGCGGCGGCGCGGCTGGCATGGGAGAAGGGCATCGAAGCGGCCCAGGCCCATGGCGACAAACAGGCCGAAAAAGAAATGACGGTGTTCCTGAAAAAACTCGATCGCCAGGCTTGAGCGGAATCCAAATGTGGGAGGGGGCTTGCCCCCGATTGCAGTCTGTCAGCTACAGATGTATTGGCTGACACACTGCTATCGGGGGCAAGCCCCCTCCCACATTTAGTCCTACGGTGTTAGTACCACCGCTCCTCACCCGGCGGGCGTTTCTTGAAGCGCTTCATGCTCCACATGTACTGGCTCGGGTAGGCGCCGACATACCGCTCCACCACCTTGCTCATCGCCGCGCAGGACGTGGCGGTATCGGTGCTGTACATGTCTTCCGGCGCCGCTTCCAAAATCACTTTGTACCCTGAACCGTCCGGCAGCCGCAGGGCATGCAGGAACACGCCCACGGCCTTGTGGCCGGCGAGCATGTTCGGCACGAACTTGCTCGTCAGCGCCTGGGTGGCGAAGAACGGCACGAAGATCCCGGCCGATTCAGCCGGCTCCGGATCGGCGGGAATACCCACCTGGCCCCCTTTGCGCACTTCCTTGATCACACTGAGGATGCCTTCCTTGGTGGACGCCGCCACGCGGTTGCCCAACTGCACGCGCTGTTTGCGCAGCAGTTCGTCCACCGCCTTGAGCTTGGGCGGACGATAGAAAATGATCGGCTTGCACTGGCTGCAATAGAAGTGGTTCAGCACTTCCCAGTTGCCTAGGTGGCTGGTGATGCCGACCACGCCTTTACCCGAGGCCAGCGCTTCGTGCAGCACTTCCAGGCCTTCGACTTCGCGCACCAGGTCGATGGAGCGCTGTGCCGGCCAGATCCACGCGCAGGCGCTTTCGGTCAGGGACTTGCCGATGTCCATCAGGCTCTGGCCGACCAGGCGCTCGCGGGCGGCCGGGTCCATGTCCGGAAAGCATTTGGAGAGGTTGATCCGCACAGTGTCGCGGGAGCGGTTGGGGGTTTTCCACATGATCCAGCCAATCGCGGTGCCGACGGCCTGGACAGCACGCCAAGGCAGCAGGGCGAACAATCGCAGAGCCCCTACCAGCAAGGCGCCTTTAAACTTTTCCACAGGTCACTCCTGATCGTGTGTGGTGCGCAAAGCGGGCATTCTAACCGGCGTTGGCCAGGTCCGCGTAACGGTCGCAGTCTTGGGTGTGGTCCATGACCATGCCCGAGGCCTGCATGAACGCGTAGCAAATGGTTGGCCCGACAAAGGTAAAGCCGGCCTTCTTGAGCGCTTTGCTCATGGCTTCGGCTTCGGGCGTGATCGCCGGCACATCGCTGCGATCCTTGAAGTGATTGACCTTCGGCACCCCGCCCACAAACGACCAGAGCAACCCCACCGGGTCCTCCAGCGCCAGCCAGGCCGCGGCGTTGCGGCGGGTGGCGTTGAGCTTCAAGCGATTGCGCACGATGCCCGGGTCGAGCATCAGCGCTTCGATCTCGTCGTCCGTCAGTTGCGCCAAACGCTGCGCATCAAAGCCAAACAAGACCTTTCGATAATGCTCGCGTTTGCGTAAAACGGTGATCCAGGAAAGGCCTGCCTGGAACCCTTCGAGCAAAAGCAACTCGAACAAACCCTGCGCATCGCGCAGCGGCGTTCCCCACTCCTGATCGTGATAAGCCATGTACAGCGGATCTTCAGAACACCAAAAGCAGCGTGGCATAAGGCTCCAGGGAGTGGTGGCAGGGCCGAATCGGGTATACTCTCGCTCTTTAAATCGCAGCCCAAGTAACAGGTGAATTTTGTGAGCCAGCCTACGCCAGCCGTGCGTACCTTCCAAGACTTGATCCTCGCCCTCCAGCAATACTGGGCCGAGCAAGGTTGTGTGGTACTTCAGCCCTACGATATGGAAGTAGGCGCCGGCACTTTCCACACCGCAACATTCCTGCGGGCCATCGGCCCGGAAACCTGGAACGCCGCTTATGTGCAGCCCAGTCGTCGCCCGACTGACGGCCGCTACGGCGAAAACCCGAACCGTCTGCAGCACTACTACCAGTTCCAGGTGGTGTTGAAGCCGAACCCGGACAATTTCCAGGAACTGTACCTGGGCTCGCTGAAACACGTTGGTCTGGACCCCTTGGTCCACGACATCCGTTTCGTTGAAGACAACTGGGAGTCGCCGACCCTGGGCGCCTGGGGCCTGGGCTGGGAAGTCTGGCTCAACGGCATGGAAGTGACGCAGTTCACTTACTTCCAGCAAGCGGGCGGCATCGAGTGCTACCCGGTGACCGGCGAAATCACCTACGGCCTCGAGCGCCTGGCCATGTACCTGCAAGGCGTGGACTCGGTCTACGACCTGGTGTGGGCTGACGGCCCGTTCGGCAAAGTGACCTACGGCGACGTGTTCCACCAGAACGAAGTGGAGCAGTCCACCTACAACTTCGAACATGCCAATGTCGACAAGCTGTTCGAACTGTTCGACTTCTATGAAAGCGAAGCCAAGCGCCTGATCGAACTCGACCAGCCGCTGCCGTTGCCAAGCTATGAAATGGTGTTGAAGGCCTCCCATACCTTCAACCTGCTGGACGCGCGCCGGGCTATCTCGGTGACTGCACGCCAGCAATACATCCTGCGTGTACGCACCCTGGCGCGTTCCGTCGCCCAAGCCTACCTGCTGGCGCGCGCCAAGCTGGGCTTCCCGATGGCAACCCCGGACCTGCGTGATGAAGTGTTGGCTAAGCTGGAGGCTGCACAATGAGTGCTCAAGATTTCCTGGTTGAACTGGGCACCGAAGAGTTGCCACCCAAGGCACTCAACACCCTGGCCGACGCGTTCCTGGCCGGTATCGAAAAAGGCCTGCACAGCGCTGGCCTGAAATTCGCTGCGAAAAAAGTCTACGCCGCGCCACGTCGCCTGGCTGTACTGCTGACCGCGCTGGAAACCCAGCAACCGGACCGCAGCATCAACCTCGACGGCCCGCCACGCCAGGCGGCATTCGACGCTGAAGGCAACCCGACTCAAGCCGCCCTTGGTTTTGCCAAGAAGTGTGGCGTGGAGTTGAGCGAGATCGACCAGAGCGGCCCGAAGCTGCGCTTCAGCCAGGTGATCACCGGCAAGCCGACCGCCAGCCTGTTGCCGACCATCGTCGAAGACTCGCTGAACGACCTGCCGATCCCCAAGCGCATGCGCTGGGGTGCACGCAAAGAAGAATTCGTACGCCCGACCCAGTGGCTGGTGATGTTGCTCGGTGACCAGATCATCGACTGCACGATCCTCGCACAGACGGCTGGCCGTGATTCCCGTGGTCACCGCTTCCATCATCCGGAAGCGGTACGCATCACTTCGCCGGCCAACTACGCCGCCGACCTGCGTGCGGCTTACGTGCTGGCCGATGCCAACGAGCGTCGTGAACTGATCAGCAAGCGCACCGAAGAGCTGGCCCGTCTGCAGGAAGGCACCGCCATCGTGCCGCCAAGCCTGCTGGACGAAGTGACTGCCTTGGTTGAATGGCCGGTGCCGCTGGTGTGCTCGTTCGAAGAGCGTTTCCTCGACGTGCCGCAAGAAGCCCTGATCACCACCATGCAGGACAACCAGAAGTACTTCTGCCTGCTGGACGTGGACGGCAAGTTGCTGCCGCGTTTCATTACCGTGGCCAACATCGAGAGCAAGGACCCGCAGCAGATCATCGCCGGTAACGAGAAAGTCGTGCGCCCGCGCCTGACCGACGCCGAGTTCTTCTTCAAGCAAGACAAGAAGCAGAAGCTGGAAGACTTCAACCTGCGCCTGCAAAACGTGGTGTTCCAGGAAAAACTCGGCAGCGTCTACGACAAGGCCGTGCGCGTTTCCAAGCTGGCTGCCTATATTGCGCCACGCATTGGCGGTGATGCTGCCTGGGCTGCGCGTGCGGGCTTGCTGTCCAAGTGCGACCTGGCCACCGAAATGGTCGGCGAGTTCCCGGAGATGCAAGGTGTTGCCGGCTACTACTACGCCCTCAACGATGGCGAGCCGGACGATGTGGCGCTGGCGCTGAACGAGCAGTACATGCCGCGCGGTGCCGGCGCTGAGCTGCCAACCACCTTGACCGGTGCGGCCGTGGCTATCGCCGATAAGCTGGACACACTTGTGGGTATCTTCGGTATCGGCATGCTGCCCACCGGTAGCAAAGACCCGTACGCTCTGCGTCGTGCGGCCCTGGGTGTGCTGCGCATCCTGATCGACAAGAAGCTGGACCTCGACCTGACCCAGGCCGTGGTCTTCGCTGTTGGCCAGTTCGGCGCCAAGGTCAAGCAAGCCGGCCTGGCCGAGCAAGTGCTGGAGTTCGTGTTCGACCGCCTGCGCGCGCGTTACGAAGACGAAGGCGTGGACGTGTCGGTGTACCTCGCGGTACGTGCCCTGCAACCGGGTTCGGCACTGGACTTCGACCAGCGCGTACAAGCCGTGCAGGCCTTCCGCAAACTGCCGGAAGCCAATGCCCTGGCCGCTGTGAACAAGCGTGTATCGAATCTGCTGAGCAAGGCCGAAGGTCTGGGCAATGCCGATGTTGATCCTGGTCTGTTTGCCGACGCGAAAGAGTTCTCGCTGAACTCCGCGATTGCCAAGGCAGAAACCGCAGTGAAACCACTGATCGCCGAGCGCAACTACGCCGAAGCACTGGCGCGCCTGGCGACCTTGCGTGAACCGGTGGATGCGTTCTTCGAAGCGGTGATGATCAACGCTGAAGACGCGGGCGTGCGGAAAAACCGCTACGCCATGCTGGCGCGCCTGCGTGGTTTGTTCGTTGGTATCGCCGACATTTCGACGCTGGGCTGATCATGTTGAAACTGCTGATTCTCGATCGGGACGGAGTGATCAATTACGACTCCGACGCTTACATCAAGTCGGTGGAGGAGTGGATTCCACTGCCCGGCTCGATCGAGGCCATCGCGCAGTTGAGCAAGGCCGGCTGGACGGTGGCCATCGCCACCAACCAGTCCGGCATTGCCCGCGGTTACTACGACATCGCCACCCTGGACGCCATGCATGCGCGCCTGCGCACGTTGGTGGCCGAGCAGGGCGGTGAAGTGGGGTTGGTGGTGTATTGCCCCCACGGGCCGGATGAGGGCTGCGATTGCCGCAAACCCAAGCCTGGCATGTTGAAAACCATTGCAGAATATTACAAGGTGCCGTTGGCTGGGCTATGGTTCGTCGGGGACAGCCTCGGTGACCTGGAGGCGGCCAAAGCCGTCGACTCTCAGCCAGTTTTGGTTAAGACCGGGAAAGGCGAAAAGACCCAGGCGAAAAACCTGCCGGTGGGCACCTTGATTTTTGACGATCTGGCGGCGGTTGCCGCAGAACTTATTAACAACTAGCTGCCCTCGACTTCCTGACCAAGGACTGTTCGGGAGTGTGCTTTTAGCAGGCGGGCCTTGTCCCGCAACGGTAAATGCCGCCATGTCGATTTTGCAGGCCATCAGAACCTTCTTCTTTTACCTGCTGTTGGGCACCAGTTCGTTTCTCTGGTGCACCCTGAGCTTTTTTATTGCCCCCTTCCTGCCGTTCAAGGCGCGCTATCGCTTCATCAATGTCTATTGGTGCCGCTGCGCGTTGTGGCTGAGCAAGGTATTCCTGAACATCCGCTTCGAAGTCAAAGGCGCTGAAAACGTCCCCGACCAGCCCTGTGTGATTCTGTCGAACCACCAGAGCACCTGGGAGACGTTCTTCCTTTCCGCCTACTTCTCGCCGTTGAGCCAGGTGCTCAAGCGTGAGCTGTTGTACGTGCCGTTCTTCGGCTGGGCCATGGCCATGTTGCGCCCGATCGCCATCGACCGTGACAACCCCAAGGCGGCCCTCAAGCACGTGGCCAAGAAGGGCGACGAGCTGCTCAAGGATGGCGTTTGGGTACTGATCTTCCCGGAAGGTACACGCGTGCCCTACGGCACCGTAGGCAAGTTCTCACGCGGCGGAACCGCATTGGCAGTTAACGCTAACTTGCCGGTGCTGCCCATTGCACACAACGCCGGCAAGTTCTGGCCGAAGACCGGTTGGGCAAAACGCGCCGGTACGATCACTGTGGTCATCGGCGAGCCGATGTATGCCGAAGGTGAAGGGCCGCGTGCAATTGCTGCGCTGAATGACCGTGCTGCGGCGTGGAATGAAGCCCAGCAACGGGCCATGGGTTCACTGCCGCCGGAGCCTGTGGTGGTCGACACGCCGGTGATATGAGCATCTGTGGATAACCTGTGTACGGTTTGTTGGCGAATTGCCTTTTTTGATTCATAACAAGCTGATTTACATACATATTTCCCAGACTCATAAAATCGCGAAAAAGGTGCATAAGTTTTTTCCGCATTAAAAAACCGGTCCTTGTGACCGGTTTTTTATGCACAACACAAAAGCAGGTTTTTTCAGTCATCCAACAGCGGTAGTTGCACGCTGAATGTGGTGCCTTTGCCCACCACGCTATCGCACTGGATGCGACCGCCATGACGCTCGATCACGGCCTTGACCATGGTCAGTCCCAATCCGAGGCCTTCGCTGCCTTGGGCCGAATCGAAGCGCCGGTATTGATTGAACAGCTCAGGTAGATCTTCTGCGGCGATGCCCGGCCCTTGATCGCTGATGCGACATTCCAACCAACCTTGCGCGCTGCTGTGGCGCAACCGGACAGTCGTACCGGAAGGTGAATACTTGACGGCATTCTCCAGCACATTGAACAGCGCACGGGTCAGCAGGGATTGATCAGCCGACACCATCGCCTCATCCGTCTCCTCCAGATCGTGGACCAGGTGAATGCCCTTGAGCTGGGCGATTACCGCCACCTGGTCAAAGGCATCCATCACTAACATGGCGAACAGGGTCGGCTGGAACTGGTAACCGTCAGCCTCGGCCTTGGCCAGTTGTACAAAGGATTCCGTCAGGCTCAGTGCTCGTCGTACTTGTTGTTCGATCTGGGCAAAGACGGGGGACTCGCCGTGGTGCACATCCAGCAGCGCCAGGATCGCCGAATGCGGCGCGCGCAGGTCATGGGAGAGGAAGCGCAGCATGGTTTCGCGATGCTGTTGGGCCTCACGTTCCTTACTGAGGTCGGTCAGGCTCAGCAACCAACCGAGGGCGATATCGCCCTCTGCTGGTAATAGAGGCGCAAGCTCCATACGCAGGCTGCGTTGGCGGATATCGCGGAACTCCACCAGCTCCAACTCAGAGAGGGCAGGGCGCACACCGTTGTGCAAAGGCGGGTAGCCCAAGTCAGCCAGTTGCTCCAACAGGTTTTCGCTGACCAGCTCGTTGCAGAACACCTCACGGGCAATACGGTTGGCCAGCAGGATATTCCCTCTTGGATCGGTGATCAGCGTAGCGACCGGCAGACACTCCAGGCCATCGGCCATAAAGCGCCGGGTATCACGCGTACGGCTTACGGCTTGCTCCAGGGCAAAGATGCGCGACTGCAACACATCGCCCTTGCTGGCAGGCGCACGGCGGCGCTCAGGCAAGACTTTGGGCTCGTTGTCCAGGCGTGCCAGTTCCCAGCCGAAATAAGCGAGGATCACACTGAGGCGGCGCCAGTTCCAGATCAGGTAGCTGAGCAGCAGGCCGATCAGGCAAGCGGCCGGCGACCACCAGTGACCCAGGCGCAACAGCCCCAAAGAAACGAGTACGGCCATGCCCATGCAGCCCAGCGTCATCCACAGGGCATAGCGGGGACGATAAAGCAGCAGCCCCAGCAGTAACGCCACCAGAGACGTCGCCATCACCGCCGCCAACCACCCCGGCAGATCGACAATGCTGCGACCTTGTAGCAGGCCGTTGAGTATATTGGCCTGAATGTCCACACCAGCCGTGGTGCCCGCGGTGGAGGAGAGCGGCGTGACAAACCGGTCGCCCATTCCCGACTCGGTTGCACCGACCAGGATCAGGCGGTCGCGCAGCAAGCCGGGGGGCACCTCACCGTTTAAGACGCTGACGTAGGACACGCTGGGAAAGTGGGTATGAGGCCCTATAAAAGGGATGCGAATGGCATGTTCTCGATGCCAGTTTCGAGAGGCTGACGTTAAGGGTTCTCCCGGCATCGGTGAAGGCTCAGCCATCATCTCGTACGCCAGCCAGGCGAGCTGCGGAGCAGTGGCACCGGCAGGGCCTTCCCGCATGTACAACCGGCGAATGACGCCATCGCTATCCGCCTCAACGTTGATATGGCCTACACCCTTTGCGCACTTAAGCAGCGGCAACGGTTGCCCGTAACTCGCGGCGCCTTCGCGCACCAGCGGCAACAGGACATTGCCTGCGTTGCACACTGCGTCGCTCAAACGTTTATCGTTGGCTGGGTCACCGGGCTCACTGAAGATCACATCAAACAAGATCGCCGCCGGTTGCCCGGCACTGAGTCGGTCGATCAAGTCGGCGTGCAAGCTGCGTGGCCAAGGCCATGGACCGAGCTTTTTAAGGCTGGGGTCGTCGATGGTCACCAGCAGAATTCGTGGGTCCACCGGCAGTGGGGTAAGCCGGCGCAGGTTGTCGTACAGCACAGTGTTCAACGCCAGGCCGGAACTCAGCGACAGATAAGCCGTGATGGGTAACAGCAGTAACCCGATCCATAACCACTCGCGAACCAATCCGTGGAACAGGCGCTGGGCATGGGTAGGTTGGCGCTTCTCGGGCCTGCCCCAGAGCGTCATCGGTCAAAGCGCCTGGGTTGGCGGCGGGTAGCAATAGATGTCATAGATCCGAAGCCTCCTTATATGCACGCCAATATAGAGCCCAGTGAAGCTCATTTCAGGTGCCCTGGAAAATTATTCATGCGGGTTATGCCGCGCACAGAAGTCTACGGCGGCGCGTGCGTCGGTTGATCCTTTTCCTTACGGCTGGGAGCCGGTATCTTTCCCACATAGGTATCGAGGACTTTCAATAAGTTAGCTGCCCATTGAACTCAGCGTACCGAGAGATAAAAGGGCCGAGGTATCTGAACATAATTCTTCAGATTCTTCAGGCCGACAGCTGCCGTACTCTTCAGGTTAAAAGGACTCACCTATGCGCGTCGCAATACTGGATGACGAACCCGCGGAACTGCGCCGGGTGGAACAGACACTGCGACAAATCCCCAGCACCGCCGATCAGCCCTGGACCCTGCATTGCTTCGAGCGCGGCGAAGACCTGCTACGCCAACTGCGCCGCGAAACCTTTGACCTGCTGATCCTCGACTGGCAAGTGCCGGATATCACCGGCATCGCTCTACTGCGCTGGACCCGTGAACATATGGAATCACCGCCTGCCGTGATCATGTTGACCAGCCGTGATGCCGAGAGCGATATCGTCACCGCGCTCAACAGCGGCGCGGATGATTACGTCAGCAAACCCTTCCGCCCCAATGAACTGAAAGCCCGAGTGACGGCGGTGTTACGTCGCCATGGCCTGCAAAAAACCGCGTCCCATGAAGTACAAAGTTTCAACGACCTGACGTTCGATGACGCCGAGTTGACCGTCACCCGCGCGGGAAAACCGATCAACCTCACCGAGCGTGAGTACCGCTTGGCCAGTTGCCTGTTCGCCAATTTGGCCCGCCCACTGTCTCGTGAGTACCTGTATGAACGGTTCTGGACCCATGAAGAAATGGTGTCGTCACGGCCGTTGGATACACATATTTATCGGCTGCGTAACAAATTGGGGCTGACGGCTGATCGGGGTTGGCAGCTGTTGACGATCTACGGCTACGGGTATCGGTTGGAGAGTGTGGCGGCGGTTTCTCAGTGATGTTCCACGTGGAGCAATTTGGAAACCCCATTGGTTTCACCTAATAAAAAAGGCCAACGCTAAGCGTTGGCCTTTTTCGTTTAACGGCGACCCGAATGTCGATGGGCATATTAAGTGTCATGGCTACCCTAGGTGGAATCAGGGTTCCACATGGAACATGGGCACGATAACTGTCACATCTGAGCAACAATTAGTGTCGTACTGCGGACTATTGACCTTATTAAATGTTGTTTTCATAACCAGCATCCTCACCTAATGAAGGAGCTTGCTGGCGGCATCCAAAAAGGAACCGTTCTGCCAGAGCAAGTCCATCGTGGCAAGGGAGTCAGCCATTCGGTAACCCATCGCTTTGTACCCCGCCTGCCGTTTATCCCACATCCTCATCAATGCAGCATTGCCCGCGTCAACGAAGTCGATCACTCGCACGTCGACCTTATCGGCATGTGATCGATGCAACCGCCCTACATATTGCTGAAGGATACCCTTCCACGAGATGGGCATTGCCAGCACCAGCGTATCCAACGGCGGATGATCGAAGCCTTCACCTACTAGTTTTCCTGTTGCCAGCAGCACTCGTGGAGCATCGGGGGGAAGGGACTCAAGCTCATGCATACGGGAAATACGCTGTTTCTTAGGCACTCGCCCATGAAGCGTAAAAAGGTTATGCACGCGCTGCTTCAATTCTAATTCAAGGGCATCCACATGTTCCGTCCGCTCCGTTAGCACTAGAATTTTTCGCCCTTCGTTGTACGCCAGCTCAATCTCCGAGACGATTTTGGCTGTCCGCTCAGAATCGTCGGCTAGACGCCGAAAGACGTCCTGAATTCCAAAGCCCTCAGGGACCACTATTGGTTTGGGCAGCAATCGAGGCACGACAGATAGGTCATGGGGCGCACTTGTTGGTCGAGCAGCAGAATGTCGGATCGGTCCGCACTGCATGAAAATAATAGGCTGCTGCCCATCTCGACGCACTGGGGTTGCAGTGAGTCCCAGTACGTACCGCGCGGTCGCGCTTCTCAGAAGTGCCTCGAATGATACTGCTGATAGGTGATGACACTCATCAACGATGATTTGGCCGTAGCTTTTTACCTGATCGCTTATCTCGCCTTTTCGCGATAACGACTGCATTACGGCAATGTCGATGATGCCTGTAAGCTTTGCTTTTCCGCCCCCAAGATTACCAACGACACCATTCCCGACTCCCAAGAACGCCTGCAAGCGCTCTTGCCACTGCCTTAACAGTTCCGTCCGATGCACAAGCACCAACGTGTTAATGCCACGTGCGGCAATCAATGCAGCAGCACTCACCGTCTTACCAAAAGCTGTCGGTGCGCAGAGGATACCGGTGTCATGACTTAGCATTACGCTGACAGCAGCCTCTTGGTCAGACCGCAGGGCCCCGAGAAAACTCACGTCGATGGGGGCGCCCCCGAAGCGTTCGTCTTTGAGAATAGGGGTAACCCCGCTTTCCTCTAAAAGCCTCAGCGCCGCATCCAAACAGCCACGTGGTAAAGCAATATGTTTGGGGAAGTTCTGGGCACAGCCAATAATCCTCGGCTTGTTCCACACTGACATGCGCATGGCCTGAGCTTTGTAGAACTCAGGATTTTGAAAGGCAGCGAGCCGGACAAGCTGGTTTGCCAATGGCGGTGGTAATTCCGACTTTTCAAAGTAAATTAAGTTAGCCAGCGTGATGTTCAGAGCATCAGGCAACGGGCATGTCAATTTACGTGATCTCGATTCACGATCTTTCCAAGGTTCTGCATCACCTTCGTCATCGAAATAGGCGACACCTAACGGGTCCCGATTACCCATCGCCTGGATAATAACGGGCTGGATATCTTCTGGACTCATGCGCTGAATCGATGCCAGGAAGGCCCATTGATCAGGATGAGGCTCAAACGAGTCGTCTACAAAAACGCAATTGTTTTGGGCTCTGGCCCGCTTTTGTAAAGGGAGCGCGATGAGATTTCCAAAGCCGCCTTTGGGCATATAGTCCTGGTTTGGAAACAGTCGATCATAGGAGCTGAGCGCCAACTGCCGGGTGCGCTCACAGGCATGGCTGATGATTGCGGCACCGAGGCGGCGCGCATCGCAGGCAGGAACATTACGCTCAAAGAAAATCCAGCCATGAGCCCCTTGGCCTGAGCGCGATATTTCAAGCGCCACCGGGACGTTCAGCTCATGGCATGACTGCACAAAAGCTTTGGAATCATCACGCCATTAGGCCTCATCGAAGTCGACCGCCAAAAAACAACAAGTGTGATCAGAGAGTAGGGGGTAGATACCGACGACCACTTCGCCCGCCAGATGGCGATAAACTACCTCATCGGTCAGCGGAAGCAGTTGGCGATTACCGCAGTCGCCACATTTAATTCGGGGCTTCTCACAAACGCCAGGCCTCCATTCGTTTGCGCAGGCGGGTGCGTATCCTGATTTGCCCGTCTTACTTTCCCAGCGGATGGGGTAAACGTCCGTCCTACCACGAAACAAGCTTCGGAATAGGGCAAGCTTTTCATCAGTATTGAGTTGTTGCGAACGCTCAAGTAGAGCCACTGGTAGCTTGACCAGCTCATTAGGCAGCCTCCATTCGATACCATGAGTATCCAACAAGGCAATCAGCCGTGCATTTTCGGCCTGTAGCTTCGCCACCAGATTTGGGTCCATCACCCGCTTCAGCCTCTACATCTCAGGGGAAGGCTATAGCCTAACGCTACAATCCTCAGCCCATCAGAAAAACATCGAGACTATCGAACGACTGAGGTTCGGTCATTAAGAACCTCGGACTGCATGGTGGTTGGCTTTTAAATTACGGCTGAATCAATATTCGCTGAAGCAGGTAGTAACACACAAGGTATGAGACACGACTGACGTTTTCGTTATCTCCGGTATTGATCCATCGGGCATATCGCATACTCCTTCCAGACTATCGAGCGCGAGAAAATCTATACCTTCGGGAAATCCAGCCTTTTGCTGTGCCGAAGCTACTTTTATGCAAGGCAAACCTAATCAGGCCTATAATGCATGGCTAGCATGAGGTCAACCTATGGCAAGCGCCGATCAGCTCAAAGCACTGCTGAAATCTCACATTACTGGTGATGACAGCCACTTCTTCTCCGTCGCGATGCAGGTTGCAGCGCACGAGGCAAAGCTCGGCCATGGAAAACTGGCAGAAGAGCTCAAAGCTCTGATCGATGCCGCGAAAGCTCGGCCCTCTTCAAAAGTACTGAACAAAACGATCCCTATCAGCCAACCTCGTGGTGAGTTGGTCGGACTTCTCCAGGCCTCTTATCCACAAGCTCGACTTTCCGACATGATCCTGGACGATCAAGTTGCTATGCGTTTGCATCGGATCATCAAAGAGCAGCAGAACCATACGAAGATCCGTGCACACGGGCTTTCACCTCGCCGGAAACTGTTATTGGTCGGGCCACCAGGCACTGGCAAAACACTGACCGCCTCTGCATTGGCAAGTGAGTTGGGTGTTCCGCTGTTTGTTGTGCGACTCGATGCCTTGATCACCAAATTCATGGGGGAGACCGCCGCCAAACTGCGTCAGGTCTTTGATGCCATAACGGAAGTACGCGGTGTCTATTTTTTTGACGAGTTCGATGCCATCGGTTCGCAACGTGGCCAGGCAAATGACGTCGGCGAGATACGGCGCGTTTTGAATAGTTTTTTGCAAATGCTGGAGCAGGATCAGTCCCACAGTCTGGTAATCGCGGCTACAAACCACCCCGAGATTTTGGACTACGCCTTGTTCCGTCGGTTTGACGACATGATCCAGTACGGACTTCCCGAAGCAGAGCAAATCATCGCAGTGCTAAAGAATCGTTTATCGGCCTTTAAACCGAAACGGTTGGCTTGGTCAAAGCTCGCAGATAAAGCCAGCGGTCTGAGCTATGCCGACGTGGCACGGGCGGCAGACGATACCCTCAAAGATGCAATTATTCATGACCGTGCATCGATCACGGATTCTGATGTCTTAAAGATGTTGGAAGAGCGGAAGCTGATCAGTAAGAAAATACTAATCGATACATAATTCAAAGAGCAGTATCGCGATGACGGATCAACGCGGAGAAAACCTCCCGCATCTATTTCCCCAGAATACATCATCCGCAGAGCCTTTCACCTCCCATAGGGTTCCGGTAAGGCCTCCACCGCTTCCTGCACGTGACCGTGCCATCCACGGCAATGCTTTGCGAGAACAGCTCCAGCAGCTTCGGCCTGTTGCGGAGCAGGCGAAAGAAGAACAAGCGGCACTTGGAATCCAAGACGGCGTAGGTCTCCGAGTTCAGTTTGAAAGCTTCGACGATATCAAGCTCGCTTTTGAAAGTTTGGCAAATAAACCCAAGGGGATCGAACTTCTCAATTATAAAGAAGAAGGAGAAAAAGGCTTTGCGACCGTTTTTGTCCCGGATGGCAAGCTCGATTATTTTGAACGGGTCATCAGCGAGTACCTTGATGATCGTAAAGGTTCTACAGGTCGAAGCCTTGACCATAAAGCCCTAGTCAACACGATTCAATCCATCCATGTGGCTCAACTAGAGGCACTGTGGACGGATGCTCCAGCATTTTTTCCTACAGACGAAAACGAGATTATATGGTGGGAGGCTTGGTTACCCATCAGGGATAATCGCGACCTGGTAGCTGCAAGCTTCATTCAGGCCGCTCAGCTACTTGGTATTCGAGTATTGGAGGGAAGGCTTAATTTCCCAGAACGAACAGTGCTGACAATCCAGTGCAGCAAAGCACAGCTACAGCAGTCAGTTCTGACTCTTAACAGCATCGCTGAATTACGCAGGGCAAAGGAAACGGCGGATTTTTTTGATTCGTTTACACCTACAGAGCAGCACGAATGGGCTGCTGAACTTCTAGGCAGAACAACCTTCACCTCCTCAGAGAATACTCCGCACATCTGCATTCTTGATACGGGCGTGAACCACGGCCACCCACTTTTAACTCCAGCACTTGTGGAACCAGACCTTCACACTATCGAGCCGGATTGGGGTGTTGATGATCGCCATGGCCATGGTACCAGCATGGCAGGGTTAGCCCTCTATGGCGATTTAACCCATACATTAAGATCAGCGGAACCTCTGATCATTGAACATCGTCTTGAGTCTGTGAAGCTGCTACCAAGCGACGGAGCAAATGCTGGAGATGAGAAGAATTTTGGCTTCAATACAGTCGAAGCAGTAGCTCGCCCCGAGATAACGGCACCTCTTAGAGCACGACTGTTCAGCATGGCAGTCACTACCGTAGATGGCCGAGATCGGGGCCGCCCCTCATCCTGGTCATCCGCCCTTGACCGACTTGCCTTTGATGCAGATGGCCAAGGAGCAATCCCACGGCTATTTGTGGTTTCTGCAGGTAACATTCGAGAGAGCAGTGAATGGGTGGACTATCCAAGTAGCAATACATTGATGGGTATTTGCGATCCTGCGCAGGCTTGGAATTCATTAACTGTCGGAGCATTTACCGATCTAGTCGAGCTCGCACCAGGCTTGAGAGCTGTGGCCGCACAGGGAGGCCTGAGCCCATTCAGTACAACGTCGCAGAACTGGATCAGCCATTATCCCCTGAAACCAGATGTGCTCTTCGAGGGAGGTAATCTGATCCATGATGAGCTGCTGGGCCCTGCCACTGCAGGGGAGCTATCACTGCTGACAACGCATAATCGCCCAGTCGACCGCCATCTGACATTGGCCACTGCCACCAGCGCCGCGACCTCGCTTTGCTCCCGGATGGCAGCTCAGATAATGGCCGCATACCCAGCGCGCTGGCCTGAAACCATCCGGGCATTGATCGTTCATTCTGCTGAATGGACTGATGCGATGAAGCAAATGTTTCTTCCGCAAAATCGTAATCCAACAAAACAGGACTACGAACGTCTGGTTAGGCATTGTGGCTTTGGCGTTCCCAGCCTGGAGCGGGCCCAATGGAGCGCATCTAACTCGCTGACGCTGATTGTCGAGGACGCCCTCCAACCCTTTAAAAAGTTAAGAGGTAAAGACCCCTCTCCACGAGAAATGCACCTGCACGAGCTACCCTGGCCTAAGGACGAACTTGAAGCATTGGGGGCAACCGAAGTTGAGATGACCGTCACGTTGTCCTACTTCATCGAACCTAATCCATCCGCCCGCGGAAGATCTCGCTATCGATATGAATCCCACGGTCTTCGCTTCGACGTAAAACGCCCGACGGAGGATGTACCTCGGTTCAGAGCCAGGGTAAATGCCGCTGCGCTCGACGATGAAAATGGAGTGCCGAACCATGACAATGACCCGGCGTGGACTCTAGGTAAACAGAAACGCCATCGTGGTTCGCTCCATCAGGACACTTGGAAAGGCACTGCAGCCGAGCTAGCAAGCCGTGGCTATCTTGCCGTGTACCCATCATTAGGATGGTGGAAGACTAGGGGGGCTTTGGAGCGGTATGACAGCCTGGCACGATATGCGCTAATTATTTCGATCAAAGTCCCTGAGGTTGATACTGACATTTACAGCGTAATCGCTGCCAAGATCGCTCCAGAAAATGTCGTTCTGGTTTGACGGTATGATCCGCATAGGCAACAGGGAAGAAGCTTACGCCTCGCATCGCATCGCAGGACGGACTCCGTACTCAACCCCAGCTCTGTGGGCCGAAACTTGAGTCACGGTGGATGACAACAGCATTTGTGCCATAGGTGATTTCGGGGATCGCGGTCGGAACGGCATTTACCTGCCGCCCCTACCGCGACCCAATTTCTAGCGCCAAAGACCCACCGGATAACACTTAGGCTGAAAGCAAAAAAACCCGGCAGATGCAGATCTGCCGGGTTTTTTGCTTTCAGCCTAAGTGGAAACTAACCTTGGCTACATAGCTTAACTTTGACCGCAGTGGAAATTAACTTTTCCCACCTACACCGAATCAGAAATCCAGGTTAGACACCGCCAACGCATTGCTCTCGATGAAGTCACGACGAGGCTCGACCGCATCACCCATCAGGGTGTTGAAGATCTGGTCTGCGCCAATGGCATCTTCGATGGTGACGCGCAGCATGCGACGCTGGCTTGGGTCCATGGTGGTTTCCCACAATTGGTCCGGGTTCATCTCGCCCAGACCTTTGTATCGCTGGATGGTGTGGCGCTTGGTGCTTTCGGCCATCAGCCAATCAAGGGCTTCTTTGAATTCCTTGACCTGCTTCTTGCGTTCGCCACGCTGGATATAAGCGCCGTCGTCCAACAGGGTGCTCAGTTGTGCGCCCAGGGTCACCACGGTTTTGTAGTCGTTGCTGCCGAAGAAGTCGCGGTTGAAGGTGACGTAGTTCGACAGGCCGTGGGAGATCAGCTCGACCTCTGGCAGCCACACGCCACGTTCACGGTCTTCACGCAGGCTGGCTTTGTACACCAGGCCAGACTTCTCGACCGTGCGCAGACGCACTTCGTACTGGGCCAGCCAATCCTGCATCGCTGCATGATCGCCCAACTGTTCCAGGCTTACGGCAGGCAGATAGATGAAGTGCTCGGTCAGCTCCTGAGGGTACAGGCGCGACAGACGCTTAAGGGTCTTCATCACCATGCGGAAGTCGTTAACCAGACGCTCCAACGCTTCACCGGAGATGCCCGGTGCTTCGTCGTTCAAGTGCAGGCTGGCATCTTCCAGGGCCGACTGCGTCATGTACTCTTCCATGGCGTCGTCGTCTTTGATGTATTGCTCTTGCTTGCCCTTTTTCACTTTATACAACGGCGGCTGGGCGATGTAGATATAGCCGCGCTCGATCAGCTCTGGCAACTGACGGAAGAAGAAGGTCAACAGAAGCGTACGGATGTGCGAACCGTCGACGTCAGCATCGGTCATGATGATGATGTTGTGATAGCGCAGCTTGTCGATGTTGTACTCGTCACGGCCAATACCGCAGCCCAGCGCCGTGATCAAGGTGCCGACTTCCTGTGAGGAAATCATCTTGTCGAAGCGGGCTTTCTCGACGTTGAGGATCTTACCCTTCAACGGCAGGATGGCCTGGGTGCGACGGTTACGACCCTGCTTGGCGGAACCGCCAGCAGAGTCACCTTCCACCAGGTACAGTTCGGAGAGGGCAGGGTCCTTCTCCTGGCAGTCGGCCAGTTTGCCGGGTAGGCCAGCGATGTCGAGCGCGCCTTTACGACGGGTCATCTCACGGGCTTTACGTGCGGCTTCACGGGCACGTGCCGCGTCGATCATTTTGCCGACGACCAGCTTGGCTTCGTTCGGGTTCTCCAACAGGAAGTCGGAGAAGTATTTGCCCATTTCCTGTTCCACAGCAGTCTTCACTTCGGAAGACACCAGCTTGTCTTTGGTCTGGGAGCTGAACTTTGGATCCGGTACTTTCACCGAGATAATTGCGGTCAGGCCTTCACGCGCATCGTCACCGGTAGTGGCGACTTTGTGCTTCTTGGCCAAGCCTTCGGCTTCGATGTAGGTGTTCAGGTTACGCGTCAGTGCGGAACGGAAGCCCACCAGGTGAGTACCGCCATCGCGCTGTGGAATGTTGTTGGTGAAGCACAACAGGTTCTCGTTGAAGCTGTCGTTCCACTGCAGGGCGATTTCCACGCCGATGCCGTCTTCACGCTGGATGTTGAAGTGAAACACCTGGTTGACCGCAGTCTTGTTGGTGTTCAGGTATTCAACGAACGCACGCAGACCGCCTTCGTACTTGAACAGCTCTTCCTTGCCGCTGCGCTCGTCCTTGAGGACGATACCCACACCGGAGTTGAGGAAGGACAGTTCACGAATACGCTTGGCCAGGATGTCCCAGCTGAAGTGGATATTCTTGAAGGTCTCGCTGGAGGCCTTGAAGTGAATCTGGGTACCGGTGGTTTCACTGTCGCCGACGATGGCCATGGGTGCTTGAGGCACGCCATGCACGTAGGTCTGTTCCCAGATCTTGCCGCTACGGCGAACGGTCAACACCAGCTCTTCCGACAGGGCGTTCACTACGGAAACACCTACACCGTGCAAACCGCCGGAGACTTTATAGGAGTTATCGTCGAACTTACCGCCAGCGTGGAGCACGGTCATGATGACCTCTGCCGCCGAGACGCCTTCTTCTTTATGCACATCAACCGGGATGCCGCGACCGTTGTCACGCACGGTGATGGATTCATCCGGGTGGATGATGATGCTGATATCGTCGCAGTAACCGGCCAGCGCTTCGTCGATGGAGTTATCGACCACCTCGAACACCATGTGGTGCAGACCGCTACCATCATCGGTGTCGCCGATGTACATACCGGGACGTTTGCGTACGGCATCCAAACCTTTCAGCACTTTAATGCTGCTCGAGTCGTACGTTTGTTCTTCGCTCATGCCTTCACTCCCGATGGTCGTGGGTCTGGGTGATACGGCCCTGTTCCACGTGGAACAGAGCGACTGGCGTTTCCGTCTGCCAGCCTTCCCTCAATAATTCGTGGTCTACACAGGTGATAAACACCTGGCAGCGTAATTCTTCCAACAAGCGGCATAGCGCGCGGCGGTGTTGCTCGTCGAGTTCGGACGGCAAGTCATCCACCAGATAAATACACTGACCGCGGCGAGCCTGGCTCACCAAGTGACCCTGGGCGATACGCAGCGCGCACACCACCAACTTTTGCTGACCGCGGGACAAGATGTCCGCAGCATTATGAGCGCCTAATCTAAGGCGCAAATCAGCGCGTTGGGGTCCGGCCTGGGTATGGCCAATTTGCTGATCCCGCTGCAAGGACGTAGCAAGCACTGCACTCAGTTCACGCTCTTTGTCCCAACCACGGTAATAACTCAGCGTCAGCCCTTCGAGATCCAACAACTCACTCAAGGTCTGCTCAAAGACTGGTTTCAAGGCTTTGATATAGGCACGGCGGTATTCATCTATTTCGTCGCTGGCCAGGCACAGTTCCCGGTCCCAGGCCGCTTGCGAAGCGGCGTCAAGTGTACCATGCCGCAGCCATGAGTTCCGCTGCCGCAGGGCCTTCTGCAGGCGCTGCCAAGTGGCCATGAAACGCGGTTCCACGTGGAACACTCCCCAATCGAGGAATTGCCTGCGGATTTTTGGCGCACCTTCCAACAAACGGAAGCTGTCAGGGTTGATCAGTTGCAGTGGCAGGATTTCTGCCAGTTGCGCCGCACTACGAGCATTTTGCCCGTCGATACGAATTTGGAACTCTCCGCCGCGATCACGGGATATCCCCAGGCTACTGTTCCCGCCTTCAGCCAATTCGACCTGGCCAAACACCGTGCACGCCAATTGTTCGTATTGGATAACCGGCAACAAGCGAGCGCTGCGAAATGAACGGGCAAGCCCAAGCAAATGAATGGCTTCCAGCACACTGGTTTTGCCACTGCCGTTGGCGCCATGAAGGATATTGATGCGGGGGGAGGGGGAGAAGGTCACCGGGTGCAGATTGCGCACCGCGGTGACCGAGACGCGACTAAGGGACATCTAGCTTCTATTACAGGCGCATCGGCATAACAACGTAGGCCGAGTCGTCGTTATCGGATTCTTGCACCAGTGCGCTGCTGTTGGAGTCCGACAGAATCAGGCGAACCTGTTCAGTGGTCATCACACCCAGCACGTCGAGCAAGTAACTCACGTTGAAGCCAATTTCCAGGGAACCGCCGTTGTAGTCGACGCCCACTTCTTCCTCTGCCTCTTCCTGTTCCGGGTTATTGGCCTGGATTTTCAGCTGACCGTTGGCCAGTTGCAGACGAATACCACGGTACTTTTCGTTGGACAGAATCGCCGTACGGCTGAAAGCCTCGCGCAGGGCTTGGCGGTCACCCAACACCAGCTTGTCGCCGCCTTTGGGCAGCACGCGCTCATAGTCAGGGAACTTGCCATCAACCAGCTTGGAGGTGAAGGTAAACTCACCGGTGGTCGCACGAATATGATGCTGACCCAACACGATGCTGACATTGCCGTCCGGCTCAGTCAGCAGACGCGCCAACTCAAGAATACCTTTGCGCGGCACGATCACCTGATGACGATCAGGTTGACCGATATCGGCCTTCATCGAGCACATTGCCAGACGGTGACCATCCGTGGCCACGGCGCGGATGATGCCTTCGGAGACTTCCAACAACATGCCGTTAAGGTAGTAACGCACGTCCTGCTGAGCCATGGCGAAGCTGGTGCGCTCGATCAAACGGCGCAACCTGCTTTGCTCCAGGCTGCAGGTCAGCGAGCCAGGGCCTTCTTCAACAGTCGGGAAATCATTGGCGGGCAAGGTGGACAAGGTGAAGCGGCTGCGGCCGGCCTTGACCACCAGCTTGGCGTCATCAACTTTAATGTCGATCAACGCGTCGTTCGGCAGGCTTTTGCAGATATCCATCAGCTTGCGCGCCGGCACTGTGATCTCGCCCGGCTCGGCAGGCTCTTCCAGTTGAACGCGACCGACCAATTCGACTTCCAGGTCAGTACCGGTCAGGGACAATTGCTGGCCTTCGACCACCAGCAATACGTTGGAAAGCACCGGCAAGGTCTGCCGGCGCTCGACGACGCCTGCGACCAGTTGCAGGGGTTTCAACAGGGCTTCGCGTTGAATGGTGAAATGCATGGTCTAGTCCCTTGCCTTAATAAGCTGCGCTGGTGTCATCACGTTGTCAGTGTACGCAGCAGGTTCTTGTAGTCCTCGCGAATATCCGCGTCGGATTCCTTAAGTTCATTGATCTTGCGGCATGCGTGCAAGACCGTGGTGTGGTCACGACCACCAAACACATCACCGATTTCCGGCAGGCTGTGGTTGGTCAACTCTTTGGAGAGCGCCATGGCCACCTGACGCGGACGCGCTACCGAGCGCGAACGACGCTTGGACAACAGGTCGGATATCTTGATCTTGTAGTACTCGGCCACGGTGCGCTGGATGTTATCCACACTCACCAGTTTGTCCTGCAGTGCCAACAAGTCTTTCAGAGATTCGCGAATCAGTTCGATGGTGATGTCGCGGCCCATGAAGTGCGAGTGAGCGATAACGCGCTTGAGCGCGCCTTCAAGCTCACGCACGTTGGAACGAATGCGCTGGGCAATGAAGAACGCCGCATCGTGAGGCAGGTCGACCTTCGCCTGGTCGGCCTTTTTCATCAGGATCGCCACGCGGGTTTCCAACTCTGGAGGCTCGACCGCCACGGTCAGGCCCCAGCCGAAGCGCGATTTCAAACGTTCTTCCAAACCTTCGATTTCCTTCGGGTAACGGTCGCTGGTCAAGATGACCTGCTGGCCGCCTTCGAGCAAAGCGTTGAAGGTGTGGAAAAACTCTTCCTGGGAACGCTCTTTGCGGGCGAAGAATTGGATGTCATCGATCAGCAGCGCATCAACGGAGCGGTAGAAACGCTTGAACTCGTTGATGGCATTGAGCTGCAAGGCCTTGACCATGTCAGCCACGAAGCGCTCCGAGTGCAGGTACACAACCTTGGCATTCGGATTCTTCTTTAATAGGTGGTTACCCACAGCGTGCATCAAGTGCGTCTTACCCAAGCCAACGCCACCATAAAGGAAGAGCGGGTTGTAACCGTGCTTGGGGTTGTCGGCGACTTGCCAGGCAGCCGCGCGGGCCAGCTGGTTGGATTTACCTTCGACGAAGTTCTCAAACGTAAACGTGCGGTTCAGGTAGCTGGTGTGCTTGAGCGCACCCTCAACCTGTACGGTGCGCTGCTCGGCGCGGACCGGCGCTTGCTGCGAGCTGGCGCCCGCCATCGGGTCGAAGCTGTCGCGGGACGGCTCTTCATTCTCAGGAGCACTTTTCTGCGCAGAGGATTTCGACGGCGCTGCCGCTGGAACTGGCGCCGTGGCGACCGGTGCCGCCGCAGCCTGGGCTTGCGATGCCGCCGCAGCCAATGGTGCATTCGGTGCAGCGCGGGGCGCGGAGCTACGTTTGCTTCCTATTAATAAGGAAAGCATGGGGGCGACGCCGTTGCCGTGTTCATCGAGCAATTCGAGAACGCGGCCCAGGTACTTCTCGTTGACCCAGTCGAGAACAAAACGATTGGGTGCGTAGACACGCAACTCGTCGCCTTCGGCTTCGACCTGTAGCGGACGGATCCAGGTGTTGAATTGCTGGGCAGGCAGCTCTTCGCGCAAAAGCTCCACGCACTGCTGCCAAAGTTCCACTGACACGGATATCCCCTAAGTTGAAAGCCGGTGAGGCAAAAACAGCCGCCATTGTAGCGGCGAGCCGCCCACTTATCCACATGTAGGTTGCTCACAGGGCAGCCAAAATCAACGTGTTATCCGAGAAAAAAGCGACCGATGGTCTGTGCATAAGCTCTGTGGATAAGCGCACCTAAGCTCGTTGTACAAGTGGGGTCGAAAGTCTGTGGGTAACTGGGCTGTGGATAACAACCCATTCCACCCACAGCTTATCCGACAGCGCAGCACAGGCAGAGCACCGTTTCTCCCCCGTGTTGTCATTCTCTGTACATCAGGCAGAATAAGGCCCCAAGGTAGTTATCCACAGATGATTGCCTCACTAGCTTTTATAAGCTTTACAGAAAAGCTTTAAATAACTTCCTTCTTTATTTTTATATCTATGGCATTGCTTGAGAAAGCGAGCGGACAGAAAAGCGCCCTTTGCCTTATAGAGATCTAATTAAAGGAATAGCTGGTTGGAAATTGACCTAGAGGCTTGCTTTCTCTAGAATCGCCGGTCTCTTAAAACGGGGGCCATTCCGGCCCGTTGTGGACGAACCAGGTAACAACGCCATGAAACGTACTTTCCAACCAAGCACCATCAAACGCGCCCGCACCCACGGTTTCCGTGCTCGCATGGCTACCAAGAACGGCCGTGCTGTCCTGTCGCGTCGTCGCGCCAAAGGTCGCGCACGTCTGGCAGTTTGATAATCCGGTACTGGTGGTGAGTCAGGACTTCAGTCGGGAAAAGCGTCTGCTAACCCCCCGGCACTTCAAGGCAGTCTTTGACTCCCCCACCGGCAAGGTTCCGGGGAAAAATCTCCTGCTCCTTGCGCGTAACAACGATCTGGATCACCCCCGCCTTGGGTTGGTGATCGGCAAGAAGAGCGTAAAGCTCTCCGTTGAGCGCAATCGCCTCAAGCGTCTGATGCGCGAATCGTTTCGCCTCCACCAGGAGACTCTGGTTGGTTGGGATATTGTTATCGTCGCGCGCAAAGGCTTGGGTGATGTAGAAAACCCCGAATTGATTCAGCATTTCGGCAAGCTCTGGAAACGTCTGGCGCGTACCAACAAGCCGGCACCAGCAGTCAGCACCGAAACTGTAGGGGTAGACAGCACTGATGCGTAAACTGGCCCTCGTTCCGATCCAGTTTTATCGCTATGCCATTAGTCCCCTGATGGCCAGCCACTGTCGTTTCTACCCCAGTTGTTCCTGCTACGCGTTAGAGGCCATCGAAAATCATGGTCTTCTGCGCGGTGGCTGGCTGACCTTTCGTCGTTTAGGTCGCTGTCATCCGTGGAATCCCGGTGGTTATGACCCGGTTCCACCTATCCCTACCTCCCGTTCTTCTTCGATGGCCGAGTAATCATGGATATTAAACGCACGATCCTGATCGTCGCCCTGGCAATCGTGTCCTACGTCATGGTCCTTAAGTGGAACCAGGACTATGGCCAGGCTGCCCTGCCGACTCAGAATGTTGCTACCAACCAGGCTGCGCCGGCTATTCCGGACACCCCGCTGGGTAACAATGCGTCCGCGAGTGCCGATGTTCCCAGCGCGAATGGCGAGACAAGCGCCCCTTTAGAAACGCCAGTGGTCACCAATAAAGACCTCATCCACGTCAAAACGGATGTGCTCGACCTGGCTATCGACCCACAAGGCGGTGACATCGCGCAGTTGAAACTGCCGCTGTATCCACGTCGTCAAGACCACCCGGATGTTCCGTTCCAACTGTTCGATAACGGTGGTGAACGCACTTATCTGGCACAAAGTGGCCTGACCGGCACCAACGGTCCGGATGCACGGGCTACCGGTCGTCCGGTTTATTCGACCGAACAGAAGACTTATCAGCTGGCTGATGGCCAGAACCAGTTGAACGTCGACCTGAAATTCAGTCACGACGGCGTCAACTACATCAAGCGTTTCAGCTTTACCCGCGGTTTGTACGACTTGAAGGTCACTTACCTGATCGACAACGAAAGCGACAAGCCTTGGAGCGGCAACCTGTTTGCCCAGCTCAAGCGTGATGGTAGCTCCGATCCTTCTTCCAGCACCGCCACTGGCACCGCGACTTACCTGGGCGCCGCCCTGTGGACAAGTAGCGAGCCGTACAAAAAAGTGTCGATGAAAGATATCGACAAGGGCGCGCTGAAAGAAACCGTCCAAGGCGGTTGGGTAGCCTGGCTGCAACACTACTTCGTGACCGCCTGGATCCCGAACAAGGGTGAAGCCAACCTGGTTCAAACCCGTAAGGACAACCAGGGCAACTACATCATCGGCTTTACTGGCCCGGCGTTGACCGTCGCTCCAGGTGCCAAGGCTGAAACCAGCGCTACCCTGTACGCCGGTCCGAAAAGCCAGGCTGTGCTGAAAGAATTGTCCCCAGGTCTGGAACTGACCGTTGACTACGGCATTCTGTGGTTCATTGCCCAGCCGATTTTCTGGCTGCTGCAACATATCCACAGCATCGTGGGTAACTGGGGCTTCTCGATCATCTTCCTGACCATGCTGATCAAAGGGCTTTTCTTCCCTCTGTCGGCAGCCAGCTACAAGTCGATGGCGCGCATGCGTGCCGTGGCACCGAAACTGGCGGCTCTGAAAGAGCAACATGGTGATGACCGGCAGAAAATGTCGCAGGCCATGATGGAGCTGTACAAGAAAGAGAAGATCAACCCGTTGGGTGGATGCTTGCCGATTCTCGTACAAATGCCAGTGTTCCTGTCGCTGTACTGGGTACTTCTGGAAAGCGTGGAAATGCGTCAGGCGCCGTTCATTCTGTGGATAACTGACCTGTCGATCAAAGACCCGTTCTTTATCCTGCCGATCATCATGGGCGCGACCATGTTTATCCAGCAGCGTCTGAACCCGACTCCGCCGGATCCGATGCAGGCCAAGGTGATGAAAATGATGCCAATCATCTTCACCTTCTTCTTCCTGTGGTTCCCTGCGGGCCTGGTGCTGTACTGGGTAGTCAACAACGTGTTGTCGATCTCCCAACAGTGGTACATCACGCGTAAAATCGAAGCGGCTACCAAAAAAGCTGCGGCGTAATTTACTCTGTGGATAACCACTCAAGACGCCCCCTAGTGGGGCGTTTTGCTTTCCGTCACTTTTGTCCTGGAACCTGCTGATGAGCGCTCCTCGTGAAACCATCGCTGCTGTCGCTACCGCTCAAGGTCGCGGTGGTGTCGGTATCGTTCGAATTTCCGGGCCGCTTGCCGGCATCGCCGCCAAGGCCATCAGTGGCCGAGAGTTGAAGCCTCGCTATGCCCATTACGGTCGGTTTCTGGATGCTGACGAAAGCGTATTGGATGAAGGCTTGGCTATCTATTTCCCGGGCCCCAACTCCTTCACCGGTGAAGATGTCCTGGAATTGCAGGGCCATGGCGGCCCCGTCGTATTGGATATGTTGCTCCAGCGCTGCCTGCAGTTGGGTTGCCGCCTGGCGCGGCCGGGGGAGTTCAGCGAACGCGCGTTCCTGAATGACAAACTCGACCTGGCCCAAGCCGAAGCCATTGCGGATTTGATCGAAGCCAGTTCTGCACAGGCAGCGCGCAATGCATTGCGCTCATTGCAGGGCGCGTTTTCCCTGCGTGTGCATAACTTGACCGAGCAATTGATCAGCTTGCGGATCTATGTCGAGGCGGCGATTGATTTTCCCGAGGAAGAAATCGACTTTCTTGCCGATGGCCACGTATTGGCGATGCTGGATAAAGTCCGCGAAGAGTTATCCACAGTTCTGCGCGAAGCCGGGCAGGGTGCCTTGTTGCGGGATGGCATGACGGTGGTGATCGCTGGCCGACCCAATGCCGGCAAATCCAGCCTGCTTAATGCCCTGGCGGGACGTGAGGCAGCAATCGTGACCGAGATTGCCGGCACTACGCGGGATATCCTGCGCGAACATATCCACATCGATGGCATGCCGCTGCACGTCGTCGATACCGCCGGCCTTCGCGATACCGATGACCAGGTGGAAAAGATTGGTGTGGAGCGGGCGCTCAAGGCCATTGCCGAAGCGGACCGGGTGCTACTGGTCGTGGACGCTACGGCGCCAGAAGCTGTGGACCCTTTTGCACTCTGGCCAGAATTCCTCGAACAACGGCCGGACCCGGCCAAAGTCACCTTGATCCGCAACAAGGCCGACCTGACGGGCGAAGCCATTGCACTGGAAACCAGTGAGGATGGCCACGTCACCATTAGCCTAAGTGCGAAGTCGGCAGGGGAAGGTTTGGAGTTGCTACGCGACCACCTCAAGGCCTGCATGGGCTACGAGCAGACCTCGGAAAGCAGCTTCAGTGCGCGTCGTCGGCACCTTGAGGCGTTGCGCCATGCCAGTGCGGCGTTGGAGCACGGCCGCGCACAACTGACCTTGGCGGGTGCGGGGGAGTTGCTGGCCGAGGATCTACGCCAGGCACAGCAACTGCTGGGGGAAATCACCGGGGCATTCAGCTCCGATGATTTGTTGGGACGAATCTTTTCCAGTTTCTGCATCGGCAAATAGCCGA
The DNA here is from genome assembly GCF_004682045.1 of Pseudomonas nabeulensis. Lineage (GTDB taxonomy): Bacteria > Pseudomonadota > Gammaproteobacteria > Pseudomonadales > Pseudomonadaceae > Aquipseudomonas > Aquipseudomonas nabeulensis. Next base: position 17,535 of record NZ_QUZT01000035.1, on the reverse strand, counting down.
GTTATCCACAGCGGCTTACCAGTTGTAGGACACCGTACCGAGCAAGGTACGGCTGTCTCCCCAGTAGCAACGCCCCGCGTCGTTGCAACCAGAAACATATTCCTTGTCGAACAGGTTCTTGGCGTTCAGGTCGACCGACCAATGCGAATCGATCTGGTAGCCAATGGCGGCATCCACCAAGGTGACACTGCCGGGGTCGAGTTTCCCGTAGAGGGTCGGCTTGGTATAGGAATAGGCACTGTCGAAGTAACGCACGCCACCACCCAGCGACAATCCTTTCAGTTGGCCATCCAGAAAGCGATATTTCCCCCACACCGACGCCTGGTTACGTGGAACACCGGTCATCTGACGGCCCTCGACCAATGAGCCAACCGTATCCTTGGTAATCCGCGCATCGGTGTAGGTGTAGGCCGCCGTCAGGTTCAGGTTGGGCGTGATGTTGCTGTTGATCTCAAGTTCTGCGCCCTTGGCGCGGCTTTCACCCACTTGGCGATAGGTGTTGGTGGTGCTATCGAGGTAGGTGTCGTCGCGCTTGAGCAAGTCATAGACCGACAGCGTCATCGCCGTGTCCCAACCGATCGGTTCGTATTTCAAACCCACTTCGTATTGGCGGCTGGTGATTGGCTTGAGTGGCGAGCCTGTCACCGAGATCTGCTGGACCGGGACAAATGCGGTGGAGTAGCTGACATACGGCGTCAGGCCGTTGTCGAACTGGTACATCACACCGCCCTGGTAGGTGAATTTTTGCTCGGTGGTGCTTGTATCGGTCTTGGGATTTACCTTGTCGCGAAAATCACTGTCGACCCAATCCTGGCGACCGCCGAGCAGGAACAACCAGTGGTCATATTTGCTCTGGATCTGGGCATAAACCCCTTTCATCTCCTGTTCGAGCAAGGTGTTCTGGATGGCCAACGGTGTGGTCGGTTCGCGCAGGTAAACCGGGTTATACACATTGATGGCACCGACGATACCGGCGTCCCAGTCTTGGTTGAACGAGGTTCGGTCGTAGCTCGCGCCAAACAGCACGGTGTTTTCCATAGCGCCCAACTGGAACTTGCCTTCCAGTTGGTTATCCAGGGAGTACACCATCGATTTGTTGTAGCGGTCGTAGGCATTCATGTTCAGTTGGGTGCCGAAGCCCTGATTGTTCAGGTCACCTGGCCAGGTTTCATGGCGATTGATGCGTGACTGCATATAGCGCGAGTTCTGGCGGAACTGCCAATCGTCGTTGAAGCTGTGGGCAAATTCATAACCGGTGCTCCAGGCTTCGCGCTCAAAGGTGTTCCAATCCGGGTCGCCGAGCATGGTGTGCTTGGACAGCTTGCCATTGGGATTACTGAGCAGGGTGCCGGCAGCCGGTAGGCCTAGTTCCAGGTTGGTGTGGTCTTTCTGGTAGTTGGCCAGCAGGGTGAGGGTGTTGTAGTCGTCGAAATTCAGGGTCAGAGACGGCGCGATGTAGAGACGATCGTCCGGGACGTGGTCCGTCTGCGTATCTGACTTGCGCCCCAGCATCACCACCCGCCCGAGGATATTGGCGTTGTCATTGAGTGGGCCGGAGATATCCACACCCAACTGTCGGCGGTTGTTGGAGCCATAACCCAACTGCACTTCACCTTGGGGTGTCTCGGTCGGGTGTTTGCTGACCAGGTTCACCAAGCCGCCTGGAGCATTTTCACCGTAAAGCAGGGACGAAGGCCCACGGAAGATTTCCACACGCTCCAGGCCGTAAGGCTCGCTGGTGGTGTCATACCGATTGCCTTGTACGCGTAGGCCGTCTCGCAGCAGCCCGTAGCCGTAATCCGTGGCGTTGAAACCGCGAATGAAGAACAGATCCCCTGCCAATCCGTCGCCCGCAGCAAACGGAGGCGCGAAGATACCGGGTACATAGCCCAGCACTTCGGTCAGGGTTTGCGACTTCTGGTCCTTGATACGCTGGCCGGTGACCACCGACACCGAACGGGGTGTTTCCGACAGTGGTGTGCTGGTCTTGGTGCCGATGCGACTGTTCTGCGCCTTGTACCCCACATCGCCTGCGATGTCCTGGTTGAAGCCGATCTGTTGATAAGTACTCACCGTAGTGGGCGCAAGTGTCAGTTGCCCAGCGGGCGCGGCTTGCAACACATAGCTACCAGGAGCCTGGGCCACCGCTTGAAGCCCGGAGTTTTGCAGCAGCAGCGCAAAGCCTTGATCCACTGAATAGTCGCCGTCCAGCCCTGGCGTATCCAACCGCGCCGTTTGTTGAGGGGAAAAAGACAGGATCACGTTGGCCTTGGCGGCGAATTGGCTCAAGGCGTTGTCCAAAGGGCCGGCGGCAATCGCATAGTGCTGCACAGCACTGGCGGCCATGGCGCTTGTTGAGAGCAAAACACTGGCGGTGGCTGCACTGGTGAGCAGCAAGCTGTAGGTCATACCGTGGCGGAAGAGTCGCTGGCGAAGCTGGGTGGAAAGGCGCATAGGTGGTTAAGCCCTGAAGGTCGCGTCGTAATTACCTGTAGGGCCGCGCCAGGTAAAAAAAAGATAACCCCCCCTGTGGATTATTTTTGCGTTCAACCAATACGCTTTACCGACACCCAATAACGGGTGAAGTAGTTCACCTGAATCGGCAGCGTCGCCTGCAGATTGGCCAGCACCGCGTCAGTGGAGTCCAGCCTGAAAGTCCCGGAGACACGCAACCGTGCCGAGGCCAAGTCGCAGCGCAACACGCCCGGCCGATAACGGGCCAAATCGTCGATCACATCCCCAAGTCGAGCATCCAGCACGATGAGCTGGCCATCGACCCAGGCAGCCTGAGCCCCTCGATACACGTGGTTGGCCCCGACGTTCTGCCGATCAAAGTCTGCGCTTTCACCCGCACTGAGTTGCCGCACATGGTCGGGTTGATCACCCGGCGTGACAGTCACCCGATCTTCCAGAACCCCCACCCGCGTAGAGTCCGCTAATTGGCGCACGGTAAACCGCGTGCCCAAGGCCTGGACACGTCCCTCACGGGTTTCAACGTAAAACGGCATCTGCCCACCCCATTTGCCGGTGTGGATAAGTACTTCACCCTCGCGTAATCGGATCAACCGCTGGCGCCCATCAAACACCACATCAATGGCAGTGTGGGTGTTGAGATCGATCCGGGTGCCATCCGCCAGCTCGATGCGTCGCCGTTCCCCCACAGAGGTGCGGTAGTCCGCCCAGACGTTGCCCAGCGACGTATGTTGCTGAACATTCCAGCCGAGATAACCCGTGCTGCCGAGCACCATCATCCACTTGAGTACCTGGCGCCGTTGATGAGTGGTGGATAACGCCCGGCGGGTTAAATCCTGAGGTAACGCACCCAGGCTGCGTTGCAGTTGTTCCATCTGGTTCCACGCCGCCTGATGGGACGGGTCGCCATTGAGCCATTGTTGCCAGGCATGCCGTTCAGCAGGCGTAGGTGATTGGGATTGAAACTGCACATACCAACTGGCAGCGGCCTCAAACGTCTTTCGATCCGGGGCCGCCATTACAGGCCCGCCATGATCAGCGAGCATTCAGTCAGCGCACGGATCATGTGCTTCTTCACCGTGGTCAGCGATACCTGCAATTGATCGGCGATCTGTTGATAAGTCAGGCCGTCGATCTGCGAGAGCATGAAGATTCGCCGCGCGCGCTCCCCAAGCCCAGACAGTGCTTTATCCACAGCTACCAGGGTCTCGATGATGATCGCCTTGTCTTCTTCACTGATGGCCGTGGCTTCGGGTCGCTCGGCCAAGGTCTGCCTGTAGGCCTGTTCAATCGCATGCCGACGATATCGATCAATCACCAGGCCCCGGGCAATGGTCGCCAGATAGTCCCGCGGCTCCAGGATCTGCGCGGCATTACGCCCGCCCAGGATACGCACGAACGTATCGTGTGCCACGTCGGCTGCATCGCAGGCGTTATGCAACTTGCCTTTAAGCCACCCGTGCAACCACGAATGGTGCTGCTCGTAGATGTGCTGGACTGCAGTCGTGTGCGAAGGAGGGGACATAGGGCATGACAACGGTGGGTTAATGATAATCGCTATTATTAACTGTCCGACCGTTTTCTCACAATAGCTCCCTGCTCACGCTGTCTTTCAGTGAATTCTGTGGATTAAGCCCTGTGAATAACCGCCCCTGTGCCCAGTTGATAACAGGGCCTAAAACCTGAGCAAAACCCCCTCTGTGGATAACCATCTCATTAATCCACAGGCTTAAAGCACTTATCCAAGGGCCTCATTGGCACATGACCACAGACTTTTGAATCGCTGTACACAACGTAAATAAAGGGCTACATCAATCTATCCACAGAAAGTCTGCTCCATAGAAATAAACATAAAAACAAAGATTTAATAAATTTCTCTCTTTTAATTTCTATTGTCCGTGATTCATCCACAGCTGGTTAAATTTTGTGCAAAGGGTTCTTTAGGAAGGGCGAAGTCCCTATACTTGCCGCCAAAGCTCTAAAACCCTTTCAACAAACAATTCCTGATTACCTACATAAGCAGGCACGAGGTGCGTGGTGGATTTCCCTTCCCGTTTTGAAGTGATCGTCATCGGCGGCGGTCATGCCGGTACCGAGGCAGCACTGGCGTCAGCACGCATGGGCGTAAAAACCCTGTTGCTGACGCACAACGTGGAAACCCTCGGTGCGATGAGTTGCAACCCCGCCATTGGTGGGATCGGCAAAAGCCATCTGGTCAAAGAAATCGACGCCCTTGGCGGCGTGATGGCCATGGCTACCGATAAAGGTGGTATTCAATTTCGCGTGCTTAATAGCCGCAAAGGCCCGGCCGTGCGCGCTACGCGGGCTCAAGCCGATCGCATCCTGTACAAGGCAGCCGTGCGTGAAACCCTGGAAAACCAGCCGAACCTGTGGATATTTCAACAGGCAGCCGATGACTTGATCGTCGAGCAGGATCAGGTGCGCGGTGTTGTCACCCAAATGGGCCTGCGTTTCTTCGCAGAATCCGTGGTGCTGACCACCGGCACCTTCCTCGGCGGACTTATCCACATTGGTATGCAGAACTATTCCGGTGGCCGCGCCGGTGATCCGCCGTCGATTGCCCTGGCAAAACGCCTGCGTGAATTGCCGCTGCGCGTCGGCCGCCTGAAAACTGGGACCCCACCGCGTATCGACGGGCGTTCTGTGGATTTCTCGGTGATGACCGAGCAGGCCGGCGACACGCCGATCCCGGTGATGTCGTTCATGGGCTCCAAAGAACAGCACCCGAAACAGGTCAGTTGCTGGATTACCCATACCAACGCCCGCACCCACGAAATCATTGCCGCCAACCTCGACCGTTCGCCGATGTATTCCGGGGTGATCGAAGGGATTGGCCCGCGTTATTGCCCGTCGATCGAAGACAAGATCCACCGCTTTGCCGACAAGGAAAGCCACCAGGTCTTCATTGAGCCCGAAGGTTTGACCACTCACGAGCTGTACCCGAACGGGATTTCCACTTCATTGCCGTTCGATGTGCAAATTCAGATCGTGCAATCGATTCGCGGTATGGAAAACGCGCACATCGTGCGTCCGGGTTATGCCATTGAGTACGATTACTTCGATCCGCGTGACCTGAAGTACAGCCTGGAAACCAAAGTGATCGGCGGCCTGTTCTTCGCCGGACAAATCAACGGCACCACCGGCTACGAAGAAGCCGGCGCCCAAGGTTTACTCGCCGGAACCAACGCAGCGCTGCGCGCGCAGGGCAAAGACAGCTGGTGCCCGCGTCGCGACGAGGCGTATATCGGCGTGTTGGTCGATGACCTGATTACCCTGGGGACTCAGGAACCCTACCGGATGTTCACGTCCCGGGCGGAATACCGTCTGATCCTGCGCGAAGACAACGCCGACCTGCGTTTGACCGAAAAAGGCCGCGAACTGGGCCTGGTCGATGACGTGCGTTGGGCTGCGTTCTGCAAAAAACGCGAAAGCATCGCGTTGGAAGAACAACGCCTGAAAAGTACCTGGGTTCGCCCCGGCACAGAGCAGGGCGATGCAATTGCCGAAAAATTCGGCACGCCGCTGACTCACGAATACAACTTGCTGAACCTGCTGTCCCGTCCGGAAATCGACTACGCTGGTCTGGTCGAAGTGACAGGCCAGGGCGCAGAAGACCCACAGGTTGCCGAGCAGGTCGAAATCAAGACCAAGTACGCCGGTTACATTGATCGCCAGCAGGACGAAATTGCCCGCCTGCGCGCCAGTGAAGACACCAAGCTGCCTGTGGATATCGACTACACCGGGATTTCCGGGCTGTCGAAAGAAATTCAGAGCAAGCTGGGGATAACTCGGCCAGAGACCCTGGGCCAGGCTTCACGTATCCCCGGCGTCACCCCGGCAGCCATTTCGCTGTTGATGATCCATTTGAAAAAACGCGGCGCGGGCCGTCAGTTGGAGCAAAGCGCTTGAGTTCGTTGGTCACCTCGCAACACGCCGAAGAGTTATCCACAGGTGCACGCCAGTTGGGCGTCGACCTGACCCCGGCCCAGCACGAATTGCTGCTGGGCTACCTGGCCCTGTTGATCAAATGGAACAAGGCCTACAACCTGACCGCTGTCCGCGATCCAAACGAAATGGTTTCCCGCCATCTGCTCGACAGCTTGAGCGTGATGCCGTTTATCGAAAACGGTCGTTGGTTGGACGTTGGCAGTGGCGGTGGCATGCCTGGCATTCCCCTGGCCATCCTGTTTCCAGAGTCCCAGGTCACCTGCCTGGACAGCAACGGCAAGAAAACCCGCTTCCTCACCCAGGTCAAACTCGAACTCAAGCTGGATAACCTGCAAGTTATCCACAGTCGTGTCGAAGCCTTCACGCCTGAACAGCCTTTCAACGGAATTGTTTCCCGGGCATTCAGCAGCATGGAGAACTTCAGCAACTGGACTCGCCACCTGGGCGACCGAGACACGCGCTGGCTGGCAATGAAGGGCGTCCATCCAAGCGATGAGCTGTTAGCATTGCCGGCAGACTTCCACCTCGATAGCGAACACGCCTTGGCCGTACCCGGTTGCCAAGGCCAACGCCATCTGCTGATACTGCGCCGCACGGCATGATTGGGAACACAAGCAAGAATGGCTAAGGTATTCGCGATAGCGAACCAGAAAGGTGGCGTGGGTAAAACCACCACCTGCATCAACCTCGCAGCATCCCTGGTCGCCACCAAGCGCCGGGTGCTGTTGATCGATCTCGATCCACAGGGCAACGCCACCATGGGTAGCGGTGTGGATAAACACGGCCTGGAAAACTCGGTCTACGACTTGCTGATTGGCGAGTGTGACCTGGCGCAGGCCATGCACTTTTCCGAACACGGTGGTTATCAACTGCTGCCGGCCAACCGCGATCTGACCGCGGCGGAAGTGGTGCTGCTGGAAATGCAGATGAAGGAAAGCCGTCTGCGCAGCGCCTTGGCGCCTATTCGCGAGAACTACGATTACATCCTGATCGACTGCCCACCGTCATTGTCGATGCTGACACTGAACGCGTTGGTGGCCGCCGACGGGGTGATTATCCCCATGCAGTGCGAGTACTACGCACTGGAAGGGTTGAGCGACCTTGTGGATAACATCAAGCGTATCGCCGAGTTGCTCAACCCGAACCTGCAGATCGAAGGCTTGTTGCGGACCATGTTTGATCCGCGCCTGAGCCTGATGAACGATGTTTCGGCGCAGCTCAAGGAACACTTTGGCGATAAGTTGTACGACACGGTGATCCCGCGCAACATCCGTCTGGCCGAAGCGCCAAGCTACGGCATGCCGGCGCTGGCTTACGATAAAGCATCCCGTGGCGCCATTGCCTACCTGGCCCTGGCCGGCGAGATGGTTCGTCGCCAACGCCGCAACTCACGCACCGCTGCCGCCCAGCCAACTTAAGGAATCCCCATGGCCGTCAAGAAACGAGGTCTCGGACGTGGACTGGATGCACTGTTGAGTGGTCCGACCGTCACATCGCTTGAAGAACAAGCGGTGCAGGCCGACGAGCGCGAGCTGCAGCACCTGCCCCTGGACCTGATCCAGCGCGGCAAATACCAGCCACGCCGGGACATGGACCCCCAGGCGCTGGAAGAACTGGCCAACTCCATCAAGACCCAAGGCGTGATGCAGCCGATTGTGGTGCGTCCGATCGGTGGCGGTCGTTTTGAGATCATCGCCGGTGAACGCCGCTGGCGCGCGAGCCAGCAGGCCGGCAAGGACACCATCCCGGCGATGGTGCGCGATGTGCCCGATGAAACCGCCATCGCCATGGCATTGATCGAGAACATCCAGCGCGAAGACCTCAACCCCATTGAGGAAGCCATCGCCTTGCAGCGCCTGCAGCAGGAATTCCAGCTGACCCAGCAACAAGTGGCCGAGGCGGTGGGCAAGTCCCGCGTGACCGTGTCCAACTTGCTGCGCCTGATTGCGCTCCCGGAAGTCATCAAGACCATGTTGTCCCACGGCGACCTGGAAATGGGCCACGCCCGTGCATTGCTCGGATTGCCGGAAAATCAACAGGTTGAAGGGGCGCGACACGTTGTCGCACGGGGCCTCACCGTTCGCCAGACCGAGGCCCTGGTTCGCCAGTGGCTCAGCGGCAAACCTGCACCGGTCGAAACGGCCAAACCTGATCCGGATATCGCCCGCCTCGAACAGCGCCTGGCCGAGCGCCTAGGCTCTGCGGTGCAGATTCGTCACGGCAAGAAAGGCAAAGGCCAATTGGTCATCGGATATAACTCCCTCGATGAGCTGCAGGGCGTCCTTGCCCACATCCGCTGAAACATTTGCTTATGTAGCGTGTGATCGGAAATCACTACCCGACAGTTGAATAGGGGCAGAACCGCCCCTATACTCTGCGCGCATTTTGTCGGCACAAATTATGCCAAGTTATTGATTTCCGGCAGCCGACCATTGAGGAGCAAGAGTGATGGAAACCCGCACGCCAAACACGTTGCCGTTCCATCGCTTGGCCGTTTTTCCGGTTTTATTGGCTCAACTTGTCATTTTGCTGATCGCCGCGCTGGCGCTTTGGTACTGGCATGGAGTCGTAGCCGGATATTCAGGACTCTGCGGAGGCCTGATAGCCTTGCTGCCCAATATGTATTTTGCTCACAGGGCCTTTCGGTTTTCCGGCGCCCGAGCAGCCCAGGCTATCGTCCGGTCCTTTTATGCCGGCGAAGCAGGGAAACTGATTTTAACGGCAGTGCTGTTTGCACTGACCTTTGCAGGTGTGAAGCCATTGGCGCCGCTGGCTGTATTCGGCGTCTTCGTGTTGACCCAACTGGTCAGCTGGTTCGCTCCCCTGCTAATGAAAACAAGACTTTCGAAACCTTAGGGCGTTTGAGGCAACCATGGCAGAAACAACCGCTTCGGGCTATATCCAGCACCACTTGCAGAACCTGACCTTCGGTCAGCTTCCTAATGGCGGCTGGGGCTTTGCCCACTCCGCAGCAGAGGCCAAAGAAATGGGCTTCTGGGCTTTCCACCTGGATACTCTGGGCTGGTCGGTCGCATTGGGTCTGATCTTCGTCCTGATTTTCCGCATGGCGGCAAAGAAGGCGACTTCCGGTCAGCCAGGTGCATTGCAGAACTTCGTTGAAGTATTGGTCGAATTCGTCGATGGCAGCGTGCGGGACAGCTTCCATGGTCGTAGCGCGGTGATTGCACCGTTGGCACTGACCATCTTCGTCTGGGTGTTCCTGATGAACGCCGTCGACCTGATCCCGGTCGACTGGATTCCTCAGCTGGCCATCCTGATCTCCGGCGATCACCACATTCCTTTCCGTGCGGTTTCCACCACGGACCCTAACGCTACCCTGGGCATGGCCCTGTCGGTATTCGCGTTGATCATTTTCTACAGCATCAAGATCAAGGGCATCGGCGGCTTCATCGGCGAACTGACCCTGCACCCGTTCGGCAGCAAGAACATCTTCGTTCAAGCCCTGCTGATCCCGGTGAACTTCCTGCTGGAATTCGTGACCCTGGTCGCCAAGCCGATCTCCCTGGCCCTGCGACTGTTCGGCAACATGTATGCCGGCGAGTTGGTGTTCATCCTGATCGCTGTGATGTTCGGCAGCGGTCTGCTCTGGCTTAGCGGCCTGGGCATTGTCCTGCAGTGGGCGTGGGCTGTGTTCCACATCCTGATTATCACCCTGCAGGCGTTCATCTTCATGATGCTGACCATCGTCTACCTGTCGATGGCGCACGAAGAAAACCATTAAGACCAGTCTCGACTAGTCTGATGTCCTTCCCGGTAACACGGGAAGGTGGCCCTCACGGGCTATGAAACGATTTGTTTTACCGCTTTAAAATCTAAAAAACCTAAACCATACGACGTAAAAGTCGGGAGGAAAGATGGAAACTGTAGTTGGTCTAACCGCTATCGCTGTTGCACTGTTGATCGGCCTGGGCGCCCTGGGTACTGCCATTGGTTTCGGCCTGCTGGGCGGCAAATTCCTGGAAGGCGCAGCGCGTCAGCCAGAAATGGTCCCAATGCTGCAAGTTAAAATGTTCATCGTCGCCGGCCTGCTCGACGCCGTGACCATGATCGGTGTTGGTATCGCTCTGTTCTTCACCTTCGCGAACCCCTTCGTTGGTCAACTCGCCGGTTAATCACTCGTTTTTCGAGTGATTGGTGTGTTGTGCAACGAATGAGCGAGGTATTGGCGTGAACATTAATGCAACCATTATTGGTCAGTCCTTAGCGTTCTTGATTTTTGTCGTTTTCTGCATGAAGTTCGTATGGCCTCCGGTCATCGCAGCTCTGCACGAACGTCAGAAGAAGATCGCGGATGGACTGGACGCTGCAGCACGAGCAGCTCGCGACCTGGAGTTGGCCCAAGATAAAGCGGGTCAGCAACTGCGCGAAGCGAAAGCTCAAGCAGCCGAAATCATTGAGCAAGCCAAGAAACGCGGTAACCAGATCGTTGAAGAGGCTGTTGAAAAAGCCCGTATCGACGCTGACCGTGTGAAGGTTCAGGCTCAGGCCGAGATCGAGCAGGAACTGAACGGTGTCAAAGACGCGCTGCGTGCCCAACTGGGTGCCCTGGCCGTTGGCGGTGCTGAGAAGATCCTGGGTGCCACAATCGATCAAAACGCGCACGCGGAGCTGGTTAACAAACTGGCTGCTGAAATTTAAGCGAGGGCGATCATGGCAGAATTGACCACGTTGGCCCGACCTTACGCTAAGGCAGCCTTCGAGCACGCCCAGGCCCACCAGCAGCTGGCCTCTTGGTCAGCCATGCTCGGCCTGGCTGCAGCAGTGTCGCAAGACGACACCATGCAGCGCGTGCTCAAGGCCCCGCGACTGACGAGCGCAGACAAGGCCGCCGCGTTTATTGACGTGTGCGGCGACAAGTTTGATGTGAAGGTGCAGAACTTCATCCACGTCGTTGCCGAAAACGACCGTCTCCTGCTTCTGCCGGAGATCGCCGCTCTGTTCGACCTGTACAAGGCCGAGCAAGAGAAATCGGTAGACGTTGAAGTAACCAGTGCTTTCGCATTGAACCAAGAACAGCAAGACAAACTCGCCAAGGTTCTCAGTGCACGACTCGACCGGGAAGTGCGCCTGCAAGTTGCGGAAGACAAGTCCCTCATTGGGGGCATTGTCATTCGCGCCGGCGACCTGGTTATCGATGGCTCGATTCGCGGCAAACTCGCGAATCTTGCCGAAGCATTGAAATCTTGAGTTTGAAGGGGCAGCAGAGCAATGCAGCAACTCAATCCTTCCGAAATAAGTGAAATTATCAAGGGCCGCATCGACAAGCTCGATGTGACCTCCCAAGCCCGTAACGAAGGCACTGTCGTCAGCGTATCTGACGGCATCGTGCGGATTCACGGTCTGGCCGACGTAATGTCCGGCGAGATGATCGAGTTTCCGGGCGGCGTCTACGGTATGGCCCTCAACCTGGAGCAAGACTCCGTAGGTGCCGTAATCCTCGGTGCTTACCAGTCTCTGGCTGAAGGCATGAGCGCCAAGTGCACCGGCCGCATCCTGGAGGTTCCGGTTGGTAAGGAACTGCTGGGTCGCGTAGTCGACGCACTGGGTAACCCTGTTGACGGCAAAGGTCCACTGGGCAACACCGAGACCGACGCGGTCGAGAAAGTTGCTCCAGGCGTGATCTGGCGTAAGTCGGTAGACCAGCCTGTACAGACTGGCTACAAGGCTGTCGATGCCATGATCCCTGTCGGCCGTGGCCAGCGTGAGCTGATCATCGGCGACCGTCAGATCGGTAAAACCGCTCTGGCCATCGACGCGATCATCAACCAGAAAGACAGCGGCATTTTCTGCGTCTACGTAGCGATCGGTCAGAAACAATCGACCATCGCCAACGTGGTTCGCAAGCTGGAAGAGAACGGCGCACTGAAGAACACGATCATCGTGGCTGCCAGTGCTTCGGAATCGCCTGCGCTGCAGTACCTGGCACCGTACGCCGGTTGCACCATGGGTGAATTCTTCCGTGACCGCGGTGAAGACGCGCTGATCGTTTATGACGATCTGTCCAAGCAAGCAGTGGCTTACCGCCAGATTTCCCTGCTGCTGCGCCGTCCACCAGGTCGTGAAGCTTACCCAGGCGACGTGTTCTATCTCCACTCCCGTCTGCTGGAGCGCGCATCCCGCGTTTCGGAAGAGTACGTAGAGAAGTTCACCAACGGCGCAGTGACCGGCAAAACCGGTTCCCTGACCGCACTGCCGATCATCGAAACCCAGGCTGGCGACGTTTCCGCGTTCGTTCCGACCAACGTGATTTCCATCACCGACGGTCAGATCTTCCTGGAATCGGCCATGTTCAACTCGGGCATCCGCCCTGCAGTGAACGCCGGTGTTTCGGTATCCCGTGTGGGTGGTGCCGCTCAGACCAAGATCATCAAGAAGCTCTCCGGTGGTATCCGTACCGCTCTGGCTCAGTACCGTGAACTGGCGGCATTCGCCCAGTTCGCTTCTGACCTGGACGAAGCGACCCGTAAGCAACTTGAGCATGGTCAGCGCGTTACCGAGCTGATGAAGCAGAAGCAATACGCCCCAATGTCGATCGCTGACATGGCGTTGTCGCTGTATGCCGCTGAGCGTGGGTTCCTGACTGACGTTGAAATCGCCAAGGTTGGCAGCTTTGAACAAGCGCTGATTGCTTACTTCAACCGCGATCACGCCGACTTGTTGGCCAAGATCAACGTGAAGGGTGACTTCAATGACGACATCGACGCTGGCCTCAAAGCCGGTATCGAGAAGTTCAAGGCCACCCAAACCTGGTAAGCCGCAGCGGGAGCCGCAAGGCTCCCGCTTGCTAACCTGATAGGTGTTACATGGCAGGCGCAAAAGAGATTCGCAGTAAGATTGCGAGCATCAAAAGCACGCAAAAAATTACCAGCGCCATGGAAAAAGTGGCGGTCAGCAAAATGCGCAAGGCACAAATGCGCATGGCTGCTAGCCGTCCTTATGCGGAGCGTATCCGCCAGGTAATTGGGCATTTGGCCAACGCCAACCCGGAATACCGCCACCCGTTCATGATCGACCGCGAAGTTAAGCGTGTGGGTTATGTGGTTGTGAGCAGTGACCGTGGTTTGTGCGGTGGTTTGAATACCAACCTGTTCAAGGCCCTGGTCAAGGACATGGCGGTAAACCGCGAAAACGGCGTCGAGATCGATCTGTGTGTTGTTGGTAGCAAGGGTGCGGCCTTTTTCCGCAACTTCGGCGGTAACGTCGTTGCAGCTATCAGCCACCTGGGTGAAGAGCCGTCGATCAATGACTTGATCGGCAGTGTGAAGGTGATGCTGGATGCGTACCTGGAAGGCCGGATTGACCGCCTCTCCGTGGTATCCAACAAGTTCATCAACACCATGACCCAGCAGCCAACCGTGGAGCAATTGATTCCACTGGTGGCGACCCCGGATCAGGAACTCAAGCACCACTGGGACTACCTCTACGAACCAGACGCCAAAGAGCTGCTTGACGGCTTGATGGTGCGCTACGTGGAGTCGCAGGTGTACCAGGCGGTGGTCGAGAACAACGCAGCTGAACAAGCGGCGCGGATGATCGCGATGAAAAACGCTACCGATAACGCCGGTGATCTGATCAGTGATTTGCAACTGATCTACAACAAGGCGCGTCAGGCTGCGATCACCCAAGAGATCTCGGAAATCGTCGGCGGCGCTGCCGCGGTTTAACGGTTCAAATATTCAGAGGATCCAGCTATGAGTAGCGGACGTATCGTTCAAATCATCGGCGCCGTTATCGACGTGGAATTTCCACGCGACAGCGTACCGAGCATCTACAACGCGCTGAAAGTACAAGGCGCGGACACTACTCTGGAAGTTCAGCAGCAGCTGGGCGACGGCGTAGTTCGTACCATTGCGATGGGTTCCACCGAAGGCTTGAAGCGCGGTCTGGACGTTGTCGACTCTGGCGCAGCCATCTCCGTACCGGTCGGTAAAGCGACCCTGGGCCGGATCATGGACGTACTGGGCAACCCGATTGACGAAGCTGGCCCGATCGACACCGAAGAGCGCTGGGGCATTCACCGTCCAGCACCTTCGTTCGCGGAACAAGCTGGCGGCAACGACCTGCTGGAAACCGGCATCAAGGTTATCGACCTGGTTTGCCCGTTCGCCAAGGGCGGTAAAGTCGGTCTGTTCGGTGGTGCCGGTGTAGGCAAGACCGTAAACATGATGGAACTGATCCGTAACATCGCCATCGAGCACAGCGGTTATTCCGTGTTCGCCGGTGTGGGTGAGCGTACTCGTGAGGGTAACGACTTCTACCACGAGATGAAGGACTCCAACGTTCTGGACAAAGTGGCACTGGTTTACGGTCAGATGAACGAGCCGCCGGGAAACCGTCTGCGCGTAGCACTGACTGGCCTGACCATGGCCGAGAAGTTCCGTGACGAAGGTAACGACGTTCTGCTGTTCGTCGACAACATCTACCGTTACACCCTGGCCGGTACTGAAGTATCCGCACTGCTGGGCCGTATGCCTTCGGCAGTAGGTTACCAGCCGACCCTGGCTGAAGAGATGGGCGTTCTGCAAGAACGTATCACTTCGACCAAGGAAGGTTCGATCACCTCGATCCAAGCGGTATACGTACCTGCGGACGACTTGACCGACCCGTCGCCAGCGACCACTTTCGCCCACTTGGACGCCACCGTCGTTCTGTCCCGTGACATCGCTTCCCTGGGTATCTACCCAGCGGTCGATCCACTGGACTCGACTTCGCGCCAGCTGGACCCGAACGTGATCGGCCAGGAGCACTACGACACCGCTCGCGGCGTTCAGTACGTGCTGCAGCGTTACAAAGAACTGAAGGACATCATTGCGATCCTGGGTATGGACGAGCTGTCGGAAGCCGACAAGCAGTTGGTAAACCGTGCTCGTAAGATCCAGCGTTTCTTGTCGCAGCCGTTCTTCGTGGCTGAAGTCTTCACCGGTGCCTCGGGTAAATACGTTTCCCTGAAAGACACCATTGCTGGCTTCAAAGGCATCCTCAACGGTGACTACGACCACCTGCCAGAACAAGCGTTCTACATGGTCGGCGGCATCGAAGAAGCGATCGAGAAAGCCAAGAAACTGTAATCCAAGCGCCCGGAAACGGGCGCTCATCAGGTTGAGGCAATCAGATGGCTATGACAGTCCATTGCGATATCGTCAGCGCGGAAGGGGAAATCTTCTCCGGTCTGGTAGAGATGGTGATTGCACACGGCGAACTCGGTGACCTTGGTATTGCCATGGGTCACGCGCCGTTGATCACCAGCTTGAAGCCGGGTCCGATCACTCTGACCAAGCAAGGCGGGGAAAGGGAGGTGTTTTACATCTCCGGTGGTTTCCTCGAGGTTCAGCCGAACATGGTCAAGGTACTTGCCGACACTGTGCAACGTGCTGGCGACCTGGATGAAGCCTCCGCTCAGGAAGCCGTCAAGGCTGCCGAGAAGGCCCTGAACGAAAAGGGTGCGGACTTCGACTACAGCGCTGCTGCTGTACGTCTGGCCGAGGCTGCAGCCCAGCTGCGCACGCTCCAGCAGATCCGCAAGAAGTAAGCGGCCATGCCGTCACGCTTCAAGCGCGATTGATTAAAAAGGGTAGCCTCGGCTACCCTTTTTCTTTTTCCGCA
Organism: Pseudomonas nabeulensis; assembly: GCF_004682045.1. GTDB lineage: Bacteria > Pseudomonadota > Gammaproteobacteria > Pseudomonadales > Pseudomonadaceae > Aquipseudomonas > Aquipseudomonas nabeulensis. The sequence goes on along the minus strand of NZ_QUZT01000035.1, from coordinate 1,470 downwards.
CAAAACATCTCTGGTCTGAAGCCAGACCTCCCAGGATTGGTAGCCATCCATGTCTCTTGAAATCGTGATTCTTGCCGCAGGCCAGGGCACCCGCATGCGTTCAGCCCTGCCCAAGGTGCTGCACCCGGTTGCCGGCAATTCCATGCTTGGCCATGTTATCCACACGGCCCGGCAACTTGATCCGCAGCGCATTCACGTCGTGATCGGCCATGGTGCCGACGCGGTGCGTGAACGCCTGGCAGCGGACGACCTGAATTTCGTATTGCAAGACAAGCAACTCGGCACCGGCCACGCCACTGCGCAAGCGGTGCCGTTCATCACCGCCGATACCGTACTGATCCTCTACGGTGACGTGCCGTTGATCGAAGTCGAAACCCTGCAACGCCTGCTCAAGCATGTCGTGCCTGGCCAGATGGGCCTGCTCACCGTTGAATTGGATGACCCGACCGGCTACGGCCGCATCGTGCGCAATGCCGACGGCAAGGTTGCCGCCATCGTTGAACACAAAGATGCCAGCGAAGCCCAGCGCGCAATCACCGAAGGCAACACCGGCATTCTGGCGGTGCCTGCCAATAAGCTCGCCGACTGGATGAGCCGCCTGTCCAACAACAACGCCCAAGGCGAGTACTACCTCACCGACGTCATCGAGATGGCCGTGAGCGATGGCCTGCTGGTCGCCACCGAACAACCCCACGACCCAATGGAAGTGCAGGGCGCCAACGACCGCAAGCAGCTCGCCGAACTGGAGCGTCACTACCAACTGCGCGAAGGCCGCCGCCTGATGGCCCAGGGCGTGACCCTGCGCGACCCGGCGCGCTTCGATGTGCGTGGTGAAGTGACCGTTGGCCGCGACGTGCTGATTGATATCAACGTGATCCTCGAAGGCCGCGTGGTCATCGAAGATGACGTGGTGATCGGTCCGAACTGCGTGATCAAGGACAGCACCCTGCGCAAAGGCGTCGTCATCAAGGCTAATAGCCACCTGGAAGGCGCGGTGATGGGTGAGGGCAGCGATGCTGGCCCATTTGCCCGCCTGCGCCCTGGCAGCGTGCTGGAGGCCAAGGCCCATGTGGGTAACTTTGTCGAACTGAAAAACGCCCATCTGGGCGAGGGCGCCAAAGCCGGTCACCTGACCTACCTGGGTGACGCCGTCATCGGTGCACGCACCAACATCGGCGCCGGCACCATCACCTGCAACTACGATGGCGCCAACAAGCACCAGACCGTGTTGGGCGAAGACGTATTTATCGGCTCCAACAACTCGTTGGTCGCTCCAGTAAGCATCGGTGATGGTGCCACCACCGCTGCGGGCTCCACCATCAACGTGGATGTGGATAACTTGCAGCTCGGCGTGGCGCGCGCCCGTCAACGCAACATCGACGGTTGGAAGCGCCCGGTCAAAATCAAGAAAAGCTGAGTTATCCACAGTTCAAGCTTCAATGATTTCTAAATGTGGGAGGGGGCAAGCCC
>NZ_QUZT01000034.1 GCF_004682045.1 Pseudomonas nabeulensis | reverse complement strand
TCCATCCACCGCGGTCTGTCTGAAGCACCGCGGTACCAGGGTTTAGGGCGGCTTCGCCGCCCAGCGCGGGGCAAGCCCGCTCACTACAGAAAGTCGCTTATCTGCTGTTTCCTTAACTGACAGGCATTAGGGCAAGCCCCCTCCCACATTGGCTCATCATTGGGCCTGTAGCACCTCGTCGGCCCGGCCGCCCTCTTCCTGGATCACCAGGTGGATGAAGTGCAGCTTGGCAATCACCGGCGGTGGCAGCACAAAAGGATAGAAATCCGGCTGGCCCATGCTGCGTGACAGCTCGTTGAGCATCCCCGCCAACTCGATCCACGCATTGACGAATGACAGGAACGCTGCGCCACCCGGATGCTCGGGGTCATAGAGCGTGGCAAGGGGAAACGGCTGGTAATCCAGGTCCATCTCGCGGGCGCTCATGCCGAAGCCCAAGGCGGTGTCGACGGCGTCCATCATGTGCAGGTAGTGAGCCCAGGTTTCGGCCCAATCTTCCCAAGGGTGCATGGTGGCGTAGGCACTGACGCAGGTTTGTTGCCAGTCGGGGCGTGGGCCGTTCTGGTAGTGCTGGTCCAACGCGTCGGCGTAACTGGCGCGTTCGTCGCCGAACAGGTTGCGAAAAGGCTCCTGCCAGTGGGTGTTGGCGATCAGGCGGTCCCAGTAATAGTGGCCGACTTCATGGCGAAAATGCCCAAGCAAGGTGCGGTAAGGCTCGCGCATTTGGACGCGGACTTTTTCGCGGTGGGCGTCGTCGGCTTCCTTGATATCGAGGGTGATCAGGCCATTGGCGTGGCCGGTCATCGGCGCGTTTCCTTCCAGGTCGATACCGACGAAGTCGAAGGCCAGGCCAGTCTCTTCATCGACGGCCTTGGGCACTACGGGCAGGCCGAGGCTGATCAGTTGCGCCACCAGGCGGCGCTTGGCGGTTTCGACTTTGCGCCAGCGTTCGGGGTTTTCCGGGATCGACAGGTCGGGGATGGTGCGATTCAGGCTGCACGCCACACACAGCGGCGCGGCGCTGTGGGCAGGAATGAGCCAATTGCAGGCGGCTGGGGTGTCGAGGTTGGCGCAGCGGCGGAAGGCCCCGGCATCAAGGTTGTCGTCCTGTAGCCAAGTGCCTTCCACAGGGCCGGGTTGCAGCGAGGCGAGGCGACTTTGCTGAGGTTGGTAGCCCAGCAGCGCCTGGCAGGCCAGGCACTGGCTGTTGCGAAAGAACAGGGATTGGCCGCAACGGCACTGCCACACCTTGCTGTTGCGAGAGGGGCCGGCCATGAACGGGGCGGCAATGCGCGAACTGAGTTGCTCGAAGTAGCGGAACATGGCGATCTCTCCCTGGGTGACTGAGACTAGATCATTTCCCGCTTACAATCGTTCCCCCGCCCTAAACTGGGCCGATTCATCACATTTCTGTAGTGAGCGGGCTTGCCCCGCGCTGGGTGGCGAAGCCGCCCTAAACCCAAGCACCGCGGTGCTTCAGTTAGACCGAGGGGGATGGATTTGGGGCGGCTTCGCCACCCAGCGCGGGGCAAGCCCGCTCACTACAACAAGCCTGCCCAGCACATCCCGTTATCAGACAGTGATGTTGTGCTTGGCCAGGAAGGCGACGAAGGCTTCTTCGTCGAGGACTTTGAGGCCCAGTTCGCTGGCCTTGGCCAGTTTTGAACCGGCGCCCGGCCCCGCCACCACGCAGTGGGTTTTCGCCGAAACCGATCCCGCCACCTTGGCGCCCAGGCTTTCGAGTTTTTCCTTGGCGGCGTCGCGACTCATCAGTTCCAGGGAGCCGGTGAGTACCCAGGTGTGACCGGCCTCGGGCAGGCCCTCGACGACCTTCTTCTCGCTGTCCCAATGCATGCCGAAGTCCTTGAGCTGCTGCTCTATGGCCAGGGCGCGGTTGGCGTTGTCGGCGTTATCGAAAAAGTCGCGCACGGCCTTGGCCTGCTTCTCGGGCAGCGCCTGGCGCATATCCAGCCAGTCGGCCTTGATCACCCCTTCCAGGCTGCCGAATTTGTCCGCCAGTTTTTGCGCAGCGCCCGGACCGACGCTCGGTACGTGCAGCTTGTCGAGCAAGCCGCCCAGCGTTGTGCTGGCAGCGAACTCGGCACTCAGGTCGCCCTGATCCTGCAATTGCAGGCCGCATTCGTCTGGCGACAGCAACGCACCAATCACTTCCTGGTTGTGGCTGTCTTCGAAGAAGCTGTGAATCTCGTGCGCCACCTCCAAACCCACGTCGGGCAAGTAAGTCAGCACTTCCGGCAAGGCCTTCTGCACCCGCTCCAGGGACGCCAACGAGCGCGCCAGCACCTTGGCGGTCTCCTCGCCGACATCCGGAATGCCCAAGGCGTAGATAAACCGCGCCAGGGTCGGGGTCTTGCTGTTTTCGATGGCCGCGATCAGCTTCTTGCTGGAGATATCGGCGAAGCCTTCCAGGTCGATGATCTGCTCGTACTTGAGCTTGTAGAGATCCGCTGGCGAACCGATCAGTTTTTCATCCACCAGCTGCTCGATAGTCTTGTCGCCCAACCCGTCGATGTCCATGGCACGGCGCGAGACGAAATGGATGATCGCCTGCTTGAGCTGCGCACCACAGGCCAGGCGCCCCACGCAGCGGTACACCGCACCTTCGCTGACGGTTTCCTTGCCCTTGCTGCGCTTGACCAGTTGGGTGCGCTCCACATGGGAACCGCACACGGGGCAGCTTTCGGGGATCGGCACGGGGCGGGCGGTTTCCGGTCGGCGTTCGAGGACCACGGAGACGACTTGCGGGATCACATCACCGGCGCGGCGGATGATCACGGTGTCGCCGATCATCACGCCCAGGCGTGCCACTTCGTCCATATTATGCAGGGTGGCATTGGACACGGTGACGCCCGCGACCTTGACCGGTTTCAGGCGCGCTACCGGCGTAACGGCGCCGGTTCGGCCGACCTGAAATTCCACATCCAGCAGCTCGGTCAGTTCTTCCAGGGCGGGGAATTTATGCGCGATGGCCCAGCGCGGCTCACGGGCGCGGAAGCCCAGTTCACGCTGATAGGCAATGCTGTTGACCTTGAACACCACACCGTCGATTTCATAGGGCAGGCTGTTACGCCGCTCGCCGATATCGCGGTAGTAGTCCAGGCAGTCCTGGATACCCTTGGCCAGTTTCAGCTCATGGCTGATGGGCATGCCCCACTTTTGCAGTTGTTGCAGGTTGCCGATATGGGTGTCGCTGATGTCGGTGGTCACGCCATAGCAGCAGAATTCCAACGGGCGACTAGCGGTGATCTTCGAGTCCAGTTGGCGCAGGCTACCGGCGGCAGCGTTGCGCGGGTTGGCGAAGGTCTTGCCACCGACTTCCAGCTGCGAGGCGTTCAGGCGCTCGAAACCGGCCTTGGACATAAACACTTCGCCGCGCACTTCCAGGGTCGCCGGCCAGCCAGTGCCGTGCAGCTTGAGCGGGATATTGCGCACGGTGCGAACATTGACGCTGATGTCTTCGCCGGTGGTGCCGTCGCCACGGGTGGCGCCGCGTACCAGTTCGCCGTCCTGGTACAGCAGGCTGACCGCCAGGCCGTCCAGCTTCGGTTCACAGCTGTACTCGACACTTCCAAACAGATCCCCCGCCGGCAGGTCCAGACCCTCGGTGACCCGGCGATCAAACTCCAGCATCGTCGCTTCATCAAAGGCGTTGCCAAGGCTAAGCATCGGGATCTCATGCTTCACCTGGGTGAACGCCGACAGCGCCGCACTGCCCACTCGCTGCGTGGGTGAATCCCGCGTCACCAGCTCCGGATGCTCGGCCTCCAGGGCCTTGAGCTCGTGGAACAACCGGTCGTACTCGGCGTCCGGAATGCTCGGCTCGTCGAGGACGTGGTAACGGTAGTTGTGCTGATCCAGTTCAGCGCGCAGTTCGAGGATACGGGTGTGGGCGGCGGTCATGGGTGTTCTCTCATAAAGCAAAAGAGCAGCCGAAGCTGCTCAAATGTTGGTGCTTGTTCTGCTTAGCGTTTCTGGGTCAGCGCGCGACGCTCAAACTCGACGATGCGCTGACGGTAGTGCTCGATCGTCTGGGCGGTCAGGACGCTGCGTTGATCGTCCTTCAATTCGCCGTTCAGTTCCTGGGACAGCTTGCGCGCCGCCGCCACCATCACATCGAACGCTTGTTTCGGATGACGCGGGCCCGGCAGGCCGAGGAAGAAGCTCACCGCCGGGGTGCTGAACAGGTCGATATCGTCCAGGTCGAAGGTGCCCGGCTTGACCGCGTTGGCCATGGAGAACAGCACTTCACCGTTGCCGGCCATGCTTTCGTGGCGGTGGAAGATATCCATCTCGCCAAAACGCAGGCCGCTTTCCAGAATATTTTGCAACAAAGCCGGGCCTTTGAAGCCAGCGGCGTCGCGGCAGATCACGCTGATCACCAGCACTTCTTCAGCTGCCGGCTGATCGGCGACCGACTGGCGCGGTGCGTTCTTGCCGGCGTTTTCATCCGGAAAATCATCATCGCGACTGCTGAAGCTCGGGCCTTCATCGACATCAAGGTCCAGGTCGGCCTGGCGCGGCTCGGCAACCACCGGCGCAGTGCGCTTGCCACGCTTGGACGAAGGCTCACGGGCTTCACGCACCGGCGCGCTCATCGACGGCAGGTCGTGCTCGTCCAGTTGCGGTTCCTTATGGGTATCCAGCACACGGGGCGGCCCCAGCAGCTCGGCGCTGCCGTCGTCGTCGGGCAAGTTGGACAGGTTGCGGTCCAGACGGAATTTGAGCTTGCCCTTGCCACCGCGCATGCGGCGCCAGCCATCAAAAAGAATACCGGCAATGACAATAATGCCGATGACGATCAGCCACTCGCGCAGACCGATTTCCATGTAATCCCGTGCCTCTAATAAAAAATGCTGAAAAATAAGGGGTTTAGCACCGTGCAAACCGCTTTAAAACGTGGCGCCAACTCTATGTTCTGACTGGCGTTTTGCCCACGCATACGAAAATTTGACATTAAACTAGCACGACCAAAGATAACTTTACACCGTCTGTCAAAAAGCCTTGGACAATTATGTCGTTTAGCCATCTTTGTCACGCCGGTAAAAGACCTTACATCCTGCCGAAAATTCTCTTTCGAAGCGTGGGTCAGGATTCCACCATCGCCATCGCTTCTTCCACATCCACCGCCACCAAACGCGAACAGCCCGGTTCATGCATCGTGACACCCATCAGTTGATCAGCCATTTCCATGGCGATCTTGTTGTGGGTGATATAGATGAACTGCACAGTCTGGGACATCTCTTTAACCAAGCGTGCGTAGCGTCCAACGTTAGCGTCATCCAGCGGGGCGTCAACTTCGTCGAGCATGCAGAACGGCGCCGGGTTCAACTTGAAGATGGCAAATACCAGGGCCAATGCGGTCAGGGCTTTCTCGCCGCCGGACAACAAATGGATGGTGCTGTTCTTCTTGCCCGGAGGCCGCGCCATGATCGTTACCCCTGTATCGAGTAGATCTTCGCCCGTCAGTTCCAAGTAAGCGCTGCCACCGCCGAAAACTTTCGGGAATAACGCCTGTAAACCGCCATTAATCTGATCAAAGGTATCTTTGAAGCGGTTACGGGTTTCCTTGTCGATCTTGCGGATCACGTTTTCCAGAGTGTCCAGGGCTTCGACCAGGTCGGCGTCCTGGGCGTCCAGATAACGTTTGCGTTCGGACTGCTGCTGGTATTCATCGATGGCGGCGAGGTTGATCGCGCCGAGGCGTTGAATACGCGCGGCAATCCGCTCGAGTTCTTCTTCGGCGTCCTTCTCGTTGGCCTGGGCGGTCAAGGTATTGAGCACGCCGTGCAGGTCGTAGCCGTCTTCCAGCAACTGGTCTTGCAGGGTTTTGCGGCGCACGGTCAGGGCTTGCCATTCCATGCGCTGTTGTTCGAGCTGGCCGCGAATCAACTGGGATTGCTGCTCGGCCTGGGTCCGGCGTTTTTCGGCGTCGCGCAGTTCGCGGTCGGCGTCTTCCAGGGCGATCTGTGCAGTCTTGAGTTCTTCGTCGACGGTCATGCGCTTGTCGAGCAACTCTTCGAGCTTGAGGCGCAGCTCTTCCAGCGGCGCTTCGCCCTCTTCCAGGTTGAGGCTCAGCTGCTCGCGCTTTTCGGTGAGGCGCTCGGACTGCATCTCCAGACGTTCAAGGGCCTGGGCCGTAGAGGCATGTTGGGCTTTGAGTGAGCCCAGCCGCACCGCCAGTTGGTGCGCATGGTCTTTATGCTGGCGGGCTTCCTGGCGCACGCGGTCGAGGCGTTCGCGCAGACTGTCGCGTTGGGCCAGCAACAACTCACGTTGCTCGGTGTCCAGCGCCATGCTGTCGAGGGCTTCCTGCAAATGCAGGCGCGCCTCGCCGATTTGTTCGTGTTCCAGGGCGCGCTGTTCGCCCATTTCGGCGACTTCTTCGTCCAGACGGGTGCGACGCAGGGTCAATTGCTCGACCTTGGCTTTGCTCGCCGAGAGCTGGGCCTTGAGTTCGCCTTGCTGGCGCGCTTCGTCCTGCAACAGGCGGCGCAGATGTTCGCGGCCGGTCTCTTGCTGACGCTGGGTGGCGCGCAGGGTTTGCAGTTGGGTTTCCAGGCTTTCGAGGGTGGCTTCGCGCTCTTCGCGCTCGGCGATCAGGTTGACGATTTCCTGGCCACGGGCCAATACGCCGCTTTCGGCTTCACTGGCGCGGCGTACGCGCAGGAAGTGGCGGCCAACCCAGTAGCCGTCGCGGCTGATCAGGCTTTCGCCAGCGCCAAGCTGGCCGCGTTGGGCCAAGGCCTGCTCCAGTGATTCAACCGGTTTGACCTGGCCCAGCCACGGCGACAGATCAATCGCCGCCTCAACCTTGTCCAGCAGACTGCCCGGTACGCGCGCGCCATCGGCGGCAGGACTGAGCAAACGCAAATCGCCCTGGGCAAAACCGGCCAGGTCGAAGCCGCCAAAATCATCCACCAGCACCGCTTGCAGGTCGGCGCCCAACACGGTTTCCACCGCCAGTTCCCAACCGGCCTCCACTTTCAAGCCTTCGGCCAGGCGTGGGCGCTCGGCCAGATGCTGATCGCGCAGCCATTCGGCGGTGCCGGTGCCAGGGTCCAAGGCGGCTTGTTGCAAGGCTTCGAGGGACGCCAGGCGCCCGTTCAACCGCTGCAAATCGCCCTGGGCCTGCTGTTGCGCCTGGGTCGCCTGTTGCAGTTGCTGACGCAATTGCTCAAGGCGTTCCACTTGTTGCTCTTCGCTGGCTTCCAGCTCTTCCAGCGTCATTTCGCTTTCAGCCAGTTGCTCGCTCAGTTCCATGATCGCCGCGTCTTCCGGGTCGGCGGACAGCAACGCACGCTCTTCCTGCATACGACGCTGGCGCTCGGCCAGACGCTCCATGCTGGTTTCCAGTTGCTGAATGCGCGACTGCTGCACCTCGGCCTGGCGGCGCGGTTCGGCGGATTGCAGGTTGAAGGTGTCCCACTGTTCCTGCCAGCCGTGCATGGTGGTTTCGGATTCTTCCAGGGCAGCAGCGGCTTCTTCGGCCGCAGCGCTGGTGACTTCCTGTTCGGGGGTGAGCATGTCCAGCTCTTCGCCCAATGTCAGCAGCAAGGTGCGGTCGTGGCCCAGGTGGGATTCGGTCTCCAGGCGCGCGCGTTCGGCCTCCTTCAAGTCATCCTGCAATTGGCGCAGGCGCTGCTGGCCGTGCTGGATGCTTTGTTCCACGCGGGCAATGTCGCCGCCCACCGAGTAGAAGCGGCCTTGCACCAGATTGAAGCGCTCGGACAAATCATGGTGCCCATCCCGCAGGCGCTCGATGCTGGCATCCGCGTTGCGCTGTTCGGCCACCAGCGCTTCAAAGCTGATTTCCTGGGTGCCGATGATCGCTTCGCGCTGGCCCACCTGGTCGTTCAACGCCTGCCAGCGCAAGGCCGACAGTTGCGCCTTCAGCTGGCGCTCTTCGCCCTTGTATTCCTGATACTTCTCGGCGGCCTGGGCCTGGCGGTGCAGGCGTTCAAGTTGACGCTCCAGCTCTTCGCGCAGGTCGGTGAGGCGGGCGAGGTTTTCGTGGGTGCGGCGGATACGGTTTTCGGTCTCGCGGCGACGCTCCTTGTACTTGGAGATGCCGGCCGCTTCTTCGATAAAGTTACGCAGATCCTCAGGCTTGGCTTCGATCAGCTTGGAGATCATGCCCTGCTCGATGATCGAGTAGCTGCGCGGGCCTAAGCCTGTGCCGAGGAAGATATCGGTAATGTCCCGACGGCGACACTTGGTGCCGTTGAGGAAGTAACTGTTCTGACTGTCGCGGGTCACTTTGCGGCGGATGGAAATTTCCGCGTAGGCCGCGTACTCGCCGATCAGGGTGCCGTCGGAGTTGTCGAACACCAGCTCGATGCTGGCCTGGCTCACGGGCTTGCGGCTGGTGGAGCCGTTGAAGATGACGTCGGTCATCGACTCGCCCCGCAGGTTCTTCGCCGAGCTCTCGCCCATCACCCAGCGTACGGCGTCGATGATGTTCGACTTGCCGCAACCATTGGGCCCGACCACCGCCGCCATGTTACTGGGGAAGTTCACCGTGGTCGGGTCGACGAAGGATTTGAACCCCGCCAGTTTGATGCACTTGAGCCGCACGTTTAGGCGTCCGCCAACGCAGCGATGACCAGCGAGCAACTGCGCTGGCCATAGGCGGACAACACCTGGCGAATCTGCGCCAGGTCACGGGCGAGCACGGCGGCGAGCAGTTGCTCGAACAGCACCAGGTATTCGCTCATGGACGCTTTGCGCTGGTCCAGAGCCAGGTAATAGGCGCGGTTCATCGCCGGTTGCAGGTTTTCGACGGTTTCCTGCAAATACGGGTTGTTGGCGAAGGGATACGCGGCGCGCATTACGTTGAAGCTTTCTTCGACGAACGCGCGGATGTCCTGGCGCTCAAAACTGACCACCAGGCGCTGCTGGATCTGCAGGAAAGGCGCCATATCGGCCTGGGTCTGCCAGCCTTCGGCGACCGCATTGCCCAGCAGGATGTACAGCTCGCCCATCAGGGTGCACAGGCTCTGCACCTTGTGCGCGGTGAGTTCGGTGACGTGGGCGCCCCGGCGCGGCAGGATCGCGATCAGGTGACGACGTTCAAGGATCAACAAGGCTTCGCGCACGGAACCACGGCTGACATTGAGTGCCAGCGTGACCTTTTGCTCCTGGATCCGCTCCCCAGGCTTGAGATCGCCGCGAATGATACGTTCGGCGAGGTGGTGAGCGATTTGCTCGGCGAGACTGTCCGGCGCCTTGAACGTCATGTTTTCCCTTCAAAATCTTCTATCGGTACAAGCGCGGCAGTGTAGCGCATTGGCTGGCTGATGGCGCTACGCCCACCGTGGCGAATTTGGCATGAATTAAGCAACGTTCAAATCCCACAAGCCGCCAAAAACGCCGGTTCCAGAAGACTGGACCATAATTGAAAGTGTTGTGATTGCATTTTCTTGACCTTCTGGTCAGAAATTCGTTGACCGAAAAGTCAGACATGACTAGATTCGGCGCAAAGCGGTTAACAACAATAATGAGTCTGCGAGGCCTTCCGTGATCCAGTTTTTACTTAACCAGGAACTCCGTAGCGAGCACGCCCTGGACCCCAACCTGACCGTGCTCAACTATTTACGCGAGCATTTGGGCAAATCCGGCACCAAGGAAGGCTGCGCCAGCGGCGATTGCGGTGCGTGCACCGTGGTGGTCGGCGAGCTGCATGCGGATGCGCAAGGCATCGAGCAGATTCGTTATCGCAGCCTCAATTCGTGCCTGACCTTTGTCTCGTCCCTGCACGGCAAGCAACTGATCAGCGTCGAAGACCTCAAGCACCAGGGCCAACTGCACAGCGTGCAACAGGCCATGGTCGAGTGCCACGGCTCCCAATGCGGTTTTTGCACACCGGGCTTTGTGATGTCGTTGTTTGCCCTGCAAAAAAACAGCGAAGCCCCCGACAGTCAAAAGGCCCACGAAGCCCTGGCCGGCAACCTGTGCCGCTGCACCGGCTATCGCCCGATTCTCGCCGCCGCCGAACAGGCCTGCTGCAACAAGCCGCAAGATCAATTCGACAGCCGCCAAACCGAGACCATCGCCCGCCTCAAGGCCATCGCGCCGACGCAAACCGGCGAACTCAACAGTGGTGACAAGCGCTGCCTGGTGCCGCTCACCGTCGCCGACCTGGCCGACCTCTACGATGCCTACCCTCAAGCCCGCCTGCTGGCCGGCGGCACCGACCTGGCGCTGGAAGTCACCCAGTTCCACCGCACGTTGCCGGTGATGATCTACGTGGGCAACATCGCCGAGATGAAGCGCATCGACGACTTCGACGACCGCCTGGAAATCGGCGCCGCCACCGCCCTCTCCGACTGCTACACCGCACTGCACCACGAATACCCGGACTTCGGCGACCTGCTGCACCGCTTCGCCTCGTTGCAGATTCGCAACCAGGGCACCCTCGGCGGCAATATCGGCAACGCCTCGCCCATTGGTGATTCGCCACCGCTGCTGATCGCCCTCGGCGCGCAGATCGTACTGTGCAAAGGCGAGACCCGCCGCACCCTGGCGCTGGAAGACTATTTCATCGACTACCGCGTCACCGCACGGCAAGACAGCGAATTCATCGAAAAAATCATCGTGCCCAAGGGCCACACCCTGTTCCGTGCGTACAAGGTGTCCAAGCGCCTGGACGATGATATTTCTGCGGTCTGCGCCGCGTTCAACTTGAACATCGACAACGGTGTGATCCGTGAAGCCCGCGTTGCTTTCGGCGGCATGGCCGCGACGCCCAAACGCGCGAAAAGCTGTGAGGCTGTTTTAGTCGGGGCCACTTGGAATTCCACCACAGTGGAAAAGGCCTGCGCCGCCCTGGCCGAGGATTTCACCCCGCTGTCGGACTTCCGCGCCAGCAAGGAATACCGCCTGCTCAGCGCACAGAACCTGCTGCGCAAGTACTTCATTGAGCTGCAAACGCCGCACATCGAGACTCGGGTGACCGCTTATGTCTAACCATCACGCCGTCGTTAAAACCCAGGCCGAACTCGCCGCGCTCTTTGCCCAGGACCTCACCTCCGGCGTGGGCCGCAGCGTCAAGCATGACAGCGCCGCCAAGCATGTGTCCGGCGAGGCGCAGTACATCGATGACCGCCTGGAATTCCCTAATCAGCTGCACCTGTATGCGCGCATGTCCGACCGCGCCCACGCCCGGATCGTCAGCATCGACACGGCACCGTGCTACGCCTTTGAAGGCGTGCGTATCGTCATCACTCACGAAGACGTGCCGGGCCTGAAAGACATCGGCCCGTTGATGCCCGGTGACCCGCTGCTGGCCATCGACACGGTGCAGTTTGTGGGCCAGGTGGTGTTGGCCGTGGCTGCACGCGACCTCGAAACCGCACGCAAAGCCGCGATGGCCGCCGTGATCGAATACGAAGACCTTGAACCGGTGCTGGATGTGGTCGAGGCGTTTCGCAAAAAGCACTTCGTGCTCGACAGCCACACCCACCAACGCGGTGATTCGGCAGGCGCATTGGCGAGCGCGAAAAACCGCATCCAGGGCACCCTGCATATCGGCGGCCAGGAACACTTTTACCTGGAAACCCAGATCTCATCGGTGATGCCCACCGAAGACGGCGGCATGATCGTCTACTGCTCCACGCAAAACCCCACCGAAGTGCAGAAACTGGTGGCCGAAGTGCTGGACGTGTCGATGAATAAAATCGTCGTCGACATGCGCCGCATGGGCGGTGGTTTCGGCGGCAAGGAAACCCAGGCCGCCAGCCCCGCGTGCCTGTGCGCGGTGGTCGCGCGCCTGACCGGCCAGCCAACCAAGATGCGCCTGCCGCGTGTGGAGGACATGCTGATGACCGGCAAGCGCCACCCCTTCTATATCGAATACGACGTGGGCTTTGACGACACCGGCCGCCTGCATGGGATCAACCTGGACCTGGCCGGCAACTGCGGCTGTTCGCCAGACTTGTCCAACTCGATTGTCGACCGCGCCATGTTCCACTCCGACAACTCGTATTACCTGGGCGATGCCACGGTCAACGGCCATCGCTGCAAGACCAACACCGCGTCCAACACCGCCTATCGCGGATTCGGCGGGCCGCAAGGCATGGTCGCCATCGAAGAAGTGATGGACGCCATCGCCCGGCATCTGGCGCTGGACCCACTGGCCGTGCGCAAGGCCAACTACTACGGCAAGACCGAGCGCAACGTCACCCACTACTACCAGACCGTCGAGCACAACATGCTCGAAGAAATGACTGCCGAGCTTGAGGCCAGCAGCCAATACGCCGAGCGCCGCGAAGCGATTCGCCTGTACAACGCCCACAGCCCGATCCTGAAAAAAGGCCTGGCGCTGACCCCGGTGAAATTCGGTATTTCGTTTACCGCGAGTTTTCTCAACCAGGCCGGTGCGCTGATCCATATCTACACCGACGGCAGCATCCACCTGAACCACGGCGGCACCGAGATGGGCCAGGGCTTGAACACCAAGGTCGCGCAGGTGGTGGCTGAAGTGTTCCAGGTGGAAATCGACCGCGTGCAGATCACCGCCACCAACACCGACAAGGTGCCCAACACCTCGCCGACCGCCGCTTCCAGTGGCGCCGACCTGAACGGCAAGGCCGCGCAGAATGCGGCGGAAACCATCAAGCAGCGCTTGGTGGAATTTGCCGCGCGCAAGTACGACGTGAGTGAAGCGGACGTGGAATTCCACAACGGCCATGTGCGCGTGCGCGATCAGATACTGACGTTTGAAGCGTTGATCCAGCAGGCGTATTTCGCCCAGGTGTCGCTGTCGAGTACCGGGTTCTACAAAACCCCGAAAATCTTCTACGACCGCAGCCAGGCGCGGGGTCGGCCGTTCTATTACTTCGCGTTCGGCGCGGCGTGCTGCGAGGTGATCGTCGATACGCTGACCGGCGAATACAAGATGCTGCGCACCGACATCCTCCACGACGTGGGCGCCTCGCTGAACCCGGCCATCGACATCGGCCAGGTGGAGGGCGGGTTTATCCAGGGCATGGGCTGGCTGACCATGGAAGAACTGGTGTGGAACAACAAGGGCAAGCTGATGACCAACGGCCCGGCCAGCTACAAGATCCCGGCCGTTGCGGATATGCCACTGGACCTGCGGGTGAAGCTGGTAGAGAACCGCAAGAACCCGGAAGACACGGTGTTCCATTCCAAGGCCGTGGGTGAGCCGCCGTTTATGCTTGGGATTGCCTCGTGGTGTGCGATCAAGGATGCGGTGGCGAGCCTGGGTGACTATCGCCATCAGCCGAAAATCGATGCGCCGGCGACACCGGAGCGGGTGTTGTGGGGGTGTGAGCAGATGCGGCAGTTGACGGCGGCTTCGCCTGTGGAAACGGAAACCGAGATGGCTTCGCTTTAGACCGAGGCGCTGCCATCAGGGGCAAGCCCCCTCCCACACTCGATTGGGTTCACCTATCTCTATCTGTGAATACATTCAAATGTGGGAGGGGGCTTGCCCCCGATAGCGGCCTGGCAGACACCACAAGAGGTGACTATGAATTATTGGATCAGCGCCCTCGCCAATCTGCAAAACAGCGGCGAACCCTGCGTGCTCGTGACCATCATCGAAGAACTCGGCTCCACCCCACGCAACGCCGGTTCCAAGATGGTCATCAGCGCCAACCAGACCTTCGACACCATCGGCGGCGGCCACCTGGAATACAAGGCGATGCAAATCGCCCGGGACATGCTCGCACGTGGCCAGCAGAACACCCATCTGGAGCGCTTCAGCCTCGGCGCAAGCCTGGGCCAATGCTGCGGCGGCGTGACCGTGTTGCTGTTCGAACCCATGGGCCAGGTGCAGGCGCAGATCGCGGTGTTCGGCGCCGGCCACGTTGGCCGCGCATTGGTGCCGTTGCTGGCGAGCCTGCCGTGCCGGGTACGCTGGATCGATTCCCGCGAACAGGAGTTTCCGGAACATATCCCCGAAGGCGTGCGTAAAATCGTCAGCGAAGAGCCAATCGACGAAATTGCCGACTTGCCGGTGGGTAGTTACTGCATCGTCATGACCCACAATCACGCGCTGGACCTGGAACTCACCGCCGCCCTGCTCAAGCGTAATGACTTCGCCTACTTCGGCCTGATCGGCTCGAAGACCAAGCGCGTCAAGTTCGAACATCGTCTGCGTGATCGCGGCTTCGACACCGCACAACTGCAACGCATGCGCTGCCCCATGGGCCTCACCGAGGTGAAGGGCAAATTGCCGGTGGAGATCGCTATTTCCATCGCCGGCGAAATCATCGCCACCTATAACGCCAATTTCGGCCAGCACACCGCCAGCGCCGAACCGATTGCCAAACTGCTGCCCGCCTCGCGCCGCAGCCAAGCCATTTGAATTGAGAACACCATGCCTTTGACTCGCAACGCCTACCGTGCCGCCCTCCTCCACAGCATCGCCGACCCTGCTGAAGTAGGGATCGAAGCGTCCTACGAGTATTTCGAAGACGGCCTACTGGTCATAGAGAACGGTCAAATCAGCGCCATCGGCCATTCCAGCGATTTGCTGCCGACCCTGCCTGCCGATATCGACATCACTCATTATCAAGACGCGCTGATCACCCCCGGCCTGATCGACACCCATATCCACCTGCCGCAAACCGGCATGGTCGGCGCCTATGGCGAGCAACTGCTGGACTGGCTCAACACCTACACCTTCCCGTGTGAAAGCCAATTCGCCGACAAGGCCCACGCCGAGGAAGTTGCCGACATCTTTATCAAGGAACTCCTACGCAACGGCACCACCACCGCGCTGGTGTTTGGCAGCGTGCATCCGCAGTCGGTGAACTCGTTCTTTGAAGCGGCCGAAAAACTCGACCTGCGCATGATCGCCGGCAAGGTGATGATGGACCGCAACGCACCGGACTACCTCACCGACACCGCCGAATCCGGCTATCAGGAAAGCAAGGCGCTGATCGAGCGCTGGCACGGCAAGGGTCGCCTGCACTATGCGGTCACGCCACGTTTTGCACCCACCAGCACACCGGAACAACTGGCGCTGGCCGGGCAATTGCTGGGGGAATACCCGGACCTGTACATGCAGACCCACATCAGCGAGAACAAGCAGGAAGTCGAATGGGTGAAGGAGCTATTCCCGGAGCGCAGCGGCTACCTGGATGTGTACGACCACTACAAGCTGCTGGGCGAGCGCTCGGTGTTTGCCCATGGCGTGCACCTGTGTGACGACGAGTGCGCGCGGCTGGCGGAAACCGGATCGGCGGTGGCGTTCTGCCCGACGTCGAACTTCTTCTTGGGCAGTGGGTTGTTCAACCTGCCGATGGCCGAGAAGCACAAATTGAACGTGGGCCTGGGCACCGACGTGGGCGGCGGCACCAGTTTCTCGTTGCTGCAAACCCTGAACGAAGCCTACAAGGTGATGCAGTTGCAGGGTGCGCGCTTGAGTCCGTTCAAGTCGTTGTACCTGGCGACCCTGGGTGGTGCGCGGGCGCTGCGGCTGGAAGACAAGATCGGCACGTTGCAGCCGGGGACGGATGCGGATTTCCTGGTACTGGATTACAACGCTACGCCGCTGCTGAGCTATCGCTTGAAGCAGGCCAATAACATTGCCGAGACGTTGTTTGTGTTGATGACGCTGGGGGATGATCGGACGGTGTTGCAGACCTATGCGGCGGGCAACCTGGTGCACCAGCGCTGATCTTAAGTCACTGAAAATCAAAATGTGGGAGGGGGCTTGCCCCCGATTGCAGGGTGTCAGTCACTGAACTAGCTGGCTGACCCACCGCTATCGGGGGCAAGCCCCCTCCCACATTTTTAGCCCCCGGCGCCTCAGGAAAATTACAGCTTGATCGACGAACGCCCCGGCTTCTTGGTCTGCAACAAATGCGAAAATACCGCATGCAAATCATCCGAAGCACTCTCTTCATCGAGGTTGAGCTTGCTGTCGATGTGATCCATGTGATGCATCATCAAATCCACCGCCAGCGCCGCGTCACGCGCTTCGATCGCGTCGATCAACTGGGTGTGTTCGTCATACGAGCAGTGCGAGCGGTTGCCGCTTTCGTACTGGGCGATGATCAATGAGGTCTGGGACACCAGGCTGCGCTGGAAGCTGATCAGCGGCGCGTTTTTCGCGGCCTCGGCCAGCTTGAGGTGGAACTCGCCGGAGAGGCGGATGCCGGCACCACGGTCCCCACGGGAGAAACTGTCGCGCTCGTCGTTGACCATCTGGCGCAACTCGGCCAGTTGCTCAGCGGTGGCGTGCTGCACCGCCAGTTCAGTGATCGCCCGTTCCACCAGGCGCCGCGCCATAAACACTTGGCGGGCCTCCTCGACGCTCGGGCTGGCCACCACGGCGCCGCGATTGGGCCGCAGCAACACCACCCCTTCATGGGCCAGGCGCGAGAGTGCGCGGCGAATGATGGTGCGGCTGACGCCGAAGATTTCGCCCAGGGCCTCTTCACTCAATTTGGTACCGGGTGCCAGGCGTTGTTCGAGGATCGCCTCGAAGATATGCGCGTAGACGATATCGTCCTGGGTACCGCTGCGCCCGGCTTTGCCGGCTCGCGGTGTTTTCTTGAGAGGTTGCAACTGTTCGTTCATGGGCACTCGGGTTTGGAGAACGGCGGCGAATTAACGGTAATACGGCAAGCGCGTGTCGCTGGCAAGTATTGCCTAAAAACAGGGCACATTGTACACAACCGATTGCGCCAACACACTGTACGGCTGAATGCGGTGTCGGCTGTATTGCAATGAGTGGTCACGTTTGAGTTTAGGCTTGAATCCGCAATTTCTCTGGCAATAAGGAACACCGCTCCATGACCGATGCCACCCAAGCGCCGCTGCGCCCGTTGGCCGACACCTCTCCATCGGCTATCGTCGCCGGTTTCATTGCCATGATGACCGGCTACACCAGTTCCCTGGTGCTGATGTTCCAGGCTGGCCAGGCTGCCGGTTTGACCACGGCGCAAATTTCCTCGTGGATCTGGGCGATTTCCATCGGCATGGCGGTGTGCAGCATCGGCCTGTCTCTGCGCTATCGCACGCCGATTACCATCGCCTGGTCGACCCCCGGCGCGGCGCTGCTGATCACCAGCCTCGGCGGGGTGAGTTACGGCGAAGCCATCGGCGCCTACATCACCTGCGCAGTACTGGTGACGATTTGCGGCTTGACCGGCAGCTTTGAAAAACTGGTCAAGCGCATTCCGGCGTCGCTGGCGGCGGCGTTGCTGGCGGGGATTCTGTTCAAGATCGGCAGCGAGATTTTCGTTGCTGCGCAGCATCGAACCGGCCTGGTGCTGGGAATGTTCTTTACCTACCTGATCATCAAGCGCCTGTCGCCGCGTTATGCGGTGCTGGCCGCGCTGGTGATCGGCACGGCGTTGTCCGGGCTGATGGGGTTGCTGGATTTCAGCGGCTTTCATCTGGAAGTGGCGACACCGGTATGGACCACACCGCACTTCTCGCTGGCGGCGACCATCAGCATCGGCATCCCGCTGTTCGTGGTGGCGATGACCTCGCAGAACATGCCGGGCGTCGCGGTTCTGCGGGCCGATGGCTACAACGTACCGGCTTCGCCGCTGATCACTGCCACGGGGCTCGCGTCCCTGGTGCTGTCGCCGTTCGGCTCCCACGGTATCAACCTGGCAGCGATCAGCGCGGCCATTTGCACCGGGCCCCACGCCCATGAAGACCGCAACAAGCGCTATACGGCAGCCGTGTGGTGTGGGGTGTTCTACGGAATTGCCGGGGTGTTCGGCGCGACCTTGGCGGCGCTGTTTGCAGCCTTGCCCAAGGAGCTGGTGCTGTCGATTGCCGCCTTGGCGTTGTTTGGCTCGATCATCAATGGCTTGAGCATCGCCATGAATGAGCCCAAGGAGCGGGAAGCGGCGCTGATCACCTTTATGGTCACCGCGTCCGGCTTGACGCTGTTTTCCATCGGCTCGGCATTCTGGGGAATTGTGGCGGGGGTGTTGACGCTGCTGATTCTGAATTGGCGCAAGGCATAAAAAAACGGCGACCCTTGGGTCGCCGTTTTTTCAGTATCACTTAGCCGCGTTGATCGGCTTATCCGGATACCACACGTCCAGCAACGGGCTGACTTCAGCGCTTTTCAGTTCGCTGCGGCCTTTGAGCCAGCTTTCAACAGCAGCACGCTGTTCTTCGCTGACCGAGCCACGCTTCTGCAGGCAAACCAGACCGTAGTCATCGCCGCCAACGTAGCCGAGGCCATTGGCCTCCATGGCTTCTTTCAGGAATGCGTCGAGGAAAGCGTCGATAGCTTCTTCACTCAGGCCTTCTTTGAAGTCCAGGTTCAGTTCGAAACCCAGCTCTTGAAATTCATCAACGCACAGTTTTTTGCGCAGACGCTGGGAACGGTTAGTCGCCATGGAACAATCCTCTTAAGTAATAACGGGCGGCACTTTAGCAGTTTAAGCAGGCGAATGCCCGACTCTCTGGGACAGGCGGCACTTTGCAGGTAAAAAAACCGCGAATACCGGCTATCGTTCAGCTACAACTGGCCCCACCTTGGGGCATAATGCCGACACTTTCATGACCAATGAGGGATTTTCCTACATACCCCTCGCCTTTTTTCACCCTCCTCAGTAGTAGGGTCTTATCACTTATGATCAAATCTTTGCGCTCCGTACTACTCGCCGGTCTTATTCTGCCACTGGCTTTCTCCGCTACCGCTGCCCCTGTCAACAACAGCCTGCCACCCAATGTTCAGCAGGCGCTCACCAAAGCCAAGCTGCAAAACACTGCCCTTTCCCTGGTGATGATTCCTCTGAACGGCCCAGGTACGCCTACCGTTTTCAACGCTGACGTCTCGGTGAACCCGGCGTCCACCATGAAACTGGTGACCACATATGCGGCCCTGGAGATGCTCGGCCCCAATCACCAGTGGAAAACCGAGTTCTACACCGACGGCACCCTCAGCGGCGGCGTGTTGCATGGCAACCTGTACCTCAAGGGCGGCGGCGATCCCAAGCTGAACATGGAAAAACTCTGGCTGCTGATGCGCGACCTGCGCGCCAACGGCGTGCAACAAGTGACCGGGGATCTGGTGCTGGACCGTGGTTTCTTCAACCAACCGCTGTTGCCGGAATTCAATGACGACGGTAACGACGAGAACAAGCCGTTCCTGGTCAAGCCCGATGCCCTGCTGGTCAACCTCAAGGCCCTGCGCTTCGTGACCCGCAACGATTCCGGCCGCGTGCTGGTGTCGGTGGAGCCGCCAATTGCCAGCATCCGCATCGACAACCAGGTGAAGGTCTCCAACGCCAAGCAATGCACCGGCGATGTGCGCTACAACCCGGTCACCGCCGCCGATGGCAGCGTGACCGTGACTGTCAGCGGCCAACTGGCCGATGGCTGCAGTTCACAGACCTATCTGTCGCTGCTCGACCACGCCACCTACACCGCCGGTGCCGTGCGGGCAATCTGGCAGGAATTGGGCGGCACCATTCAGGGCCGTGATATCCAGGCGCCGGTGCCCAAGGATGCCAAGGTCTTGGCCCGGGCGTTCTCGCCGGACCTGGCGGAGATCATCCGCGACATCAACAAATACAGTAACAACACCATGGCCCAGCAACTGTTCCTGAGCCTGGGCGCGCAATTTCGCAACGATGCTGACGGCGACGACGCCAAGGCGGCGCAACGTGTAGTGCGCCAGTGGCTGGCGAAAAAAGGCATCACCGCACCGCACCTGGTGATGGAGAACGGCTCCGGGCTGTCCCGTGCCGAACGAGTCAGCGCCCGCGAGATGGCGGCCATGTTGCAAGCCGCGTGGAAAAGTCCCTATGCCGCGGAATACATCAGCTCGCTGCCGATTGCCGGCACCGACGGCACCATGCGCAAACGCCTGAAGACCACGGCCATGCGCGGAGAAGCCCACGTCAAGACCGGCACCTTGAATACCGTGCGGGCTATCGCCGGGTTCAGCCGTGACAATAACGGTAACACCTGGGCGGTGGTGGCGATTCTTAATGATCCGAAGCCGTGGGGAGCTTCGTCGGTGTTGGATCAGGTGCTCTTGGATTTGTATCGCCAGCCGAAAGTCGTGGCTGCTGCGCCCGCGCTCTAGGTGCAACGGCGGTCCCCTGTGGGAGGGGGCTTGCCCCCGATTGCAGAGTGTCAGTCACTGAATAAGTTGACTGACACTCTGCAATCGGGGGGCAAGCCCCCTCCCACATTGGGTTCAGTGCAAGCCATCAAGCTTGCACTCGCTCCGCCTCCACCCGATCCCGCCCGGCCTGCTTGGCCACATACACCGCCGAGTCGGCGCGCAACAGCAGCCCATCAATCCCTTCACCCACCCGCCAACTGGCCACGCCAAAACTGGCAGTGACAATGCCCACCGGGGCCATCGTCGCGCTGCGCAGGGCCTGCCACAACTCCATCGCCAGGCTGTAGGCCTGTTCACCCTCAGTGTTGGGGCACAGCACCATGAACTCCTCGCCTCCCAGCCGGCAAAACACGTCGGTACGGCGCAGGCGCTCACGGATACGTTTACACACTTCCTGCAACACGCTGTCGCCCACGGCGTGCCCATGTTGGTCGTTGATGCGCTTGAAGTGGTCGATGTCGAGCATGATCAACGACAACGCCCCAGACGTTCGGTTAAGCCGCACCATCTCGGCCTTGAGTCGGTCCTGGAAATACCGACGGTTGTGGATCCCGGTCAGAGAGTCAGTGATGGTCAGCGCGCGCAGCTCTTCTTCCACCCGCTTCAAATCGGAAATGTCCGACACGTAGCCGTGCCACAAGGTGCCGCCGCCGGGTAACTCCTCTGGCGTGGCCTCACCGCGAATCCAGCGCAGGCCACGTTGCGGCAATTGCACCCGATACTCTTCGCGCCAATGGCTTAGCTGCAACGCCGACAAGCGAATCGAGGCGCGTACTCGCTCTACGTCCAGTGGATGAATGCGCTCGAACGCCTTTTTTGCGTCCTGCTGCAAGACCCCAGGCTCAATCTCATAGATGTCACGCATGCCGTCGCTGGCGTAGATAAAACGCCAGTTGTCCTGGGGTTCGAGGGTGAACTGGAAGATGCCGCCGGGCACGTGGGCACTGAGTTTTTTCAGCAAGCGATCCCGGGCAGCCAACGCCTCATAGGCGCGTTTTTGCTCGGTGACGTCCAAATAAATCGCCAAGTGGCCGACCCACAACCCATGGTCATCCAGCAAGACGGTGGCCAGCATGTTCACCGTCAGGTGAGTGCCATCCTGGCGAGTCAAACTCCATTCACGGGCCTCGTGCAGGGTGTCCGGATTCTCCACCAGCATCGCCTGGCCCGCCGGAATGCGTTTGCCCAGGGCCACACTCAGGCTGGCGGAGCGCGCTTCCAGCTCAGACGCCAGGTGCAGGCTTTCCAGGGTCAACTTGCCCACGACCTGTTCCGCCTTGAACCCCAGCATCTGCTCGGCACCGGCATTGAAGGTATTGATAACGCCACGCAGGTCGGTGGCAATGATCGCCACCTGAGTCGCGGCATTCAGCACACTGCGCAATTGACCGTGGGCGCCGCGCAGCTCCTGCTCGCGCTGGCGTAGTTGAGCGGTGCGTTGTTCCACCAGCGCCAGGGCGCGCTGGCGTTGGCTGACCAGCATATAGAGCAAGGCGGCAAGCAGAAGGCTGAGCAGGCCGCCCATGGTCAAGACCGTGGCCAGGGAAGAATGATTGGCTTGGTCGAACACCTGGCTGGGGCGCAGGCTCAAGGCATAGACATGATCGCCCAGGGTCAGGCGGCGTGCGGCGGTCAGATCACTTGTGCCCACCGCATTACTGGACTCGTAGAGCACACGCTGTTGCGTGTCAGAGGTGTCGACGATCTGCATCACCAGATTGTCCCGATCCGGCTTGGGAAAACCGTCAGCCACCAGTTGGCGCATGCTGATCACCGCCATCACGTAGCCGTAAGGCTCAGCAGACAGACTGCTGACCGGCGCCACCAACAACACCCCGGTGGCATACGCCGGTTCTACGCCGACCAGTTGCATCGGTTGGGACACTGCCAGCTTGCCGCTCTTTTGTGCGCGTTCAAGGGTCGCGCGCCGCAACGGCTGGGCCAGCAGATCAAAGCCCACGGGGGCGCCCAGCAGGCTTTGGGTCTGGCTGTACAAAACAGGGACATATTCATCACGCTCGGGCGCAGGCGCCAGCTCACCGGCGGCATTCAGCTCGCGGATAACAAAGGGTGTGCCCCTCTGGCGGGAAACCGCTTGTTCAAACTGGCTGCGTTGGTCGCGAAACACCCGGGGCGCCCAGGAGTAAGCGCGAGTACGCTGCAACAGGGGTTGGGCAAAACCGTCGAACTCTTCACGGGAGACGTCTTTGGAGTTGACGAAAAATCGCCGCAGGCTGTTCAGGCGCTGTTCCTGGTCTTCAAAACGTTCCTGCAAGCGGGAATAACGCTCGTTGACCAGCAACTGAAAGCGCTGGCGCACCTGTTGTTCATAAAGATCGGAAGCAGCCCAGGCGATGATGACCGTAAGGGAACACCCCGCCAGCACCACCACCAACGCCACCAGCCAAGCCGACGCCTGCTCACTGATAAAGCCTAGGATCTTGGGGCGAACAGCTTGTAACGGCATAGGCAACACTCACAACGCCAGCGTGCGGGGGGTGTCACTTTGGCTAGGCCTTAAGTTATAGCCATCAGCCGGGTGTTTGACCAGCGTAAAAGCCGGCTATCTGTGGCGAGGGAGCTTGCTCCCGCCGGGGTGCGCAGCGCCCCCAATATCGGGGGACTGCTGCGCAGTCCAGCGGGAGCAAGCTCCCTCGCCACAGAAGCTCACTCAATGGAAGCTGCGATCAACGCGCGGTGATTTTCCACGCCCGGTGGATCTTCGCGTTGCGCGCAAAATCCGGGTCGATGGTCTTGTCACTGATTTCTTCAACCGCATAGCGTTCGCTGAGGTTGTCCTCCAGCTGGAACTTGCGGAAGTTGTTCGAGAAGTACAACACGCCGCCCGGTGCCAGGCGGGCCATCGCCAGGTCGAGCAACTGCACGTGGTCACGCTGCACGTCGAAGATGCCTTCCATTCGCTTGGAGTTGGAGAAGGTCGGCGGGTCGATGAAGATCAGATCGAACTCATCACGGCTCGCCTCCAGCCACGCCATCACGTCACCCTGCTCCAGGCGGTTCTTGTCAGAGAAACCGTTGAGGGAGAAGTTGCGGCGGGCCCAATCCAGGTAGGTCTTGGACAGGTCGACACTGGTGGTGCTGCGGGCGCCGCCCTTGGCTGCGTGCACACTCGCGGTGGCGGTGTAGCAATACAGGTTGAGGAAGCGCTTGCCGGCCGCTTCTTTCTGGATGCGCATGCGCATGGGGCGGTGGTCGAGGAACAGGCCGGTGTCCAGGTAGTCGGTGAGGTTGACCAGCAACTTCACACCGCCTTCACTGACTTCGGTGAACTTGCCCTGGGCACTCTGACGCTCGTACTGCTTGGTGCCGCTCTGGCGCTCACGACGCTTGACCACCACGCGGCTCTTGTCGATGTTCAGCGCCTGGGGAATGGCCGCCAGGGCATCGAACATGCGTGCGGAGGCTTTCTCCGGGTCGATGGATTTGGGCGCAGCATATTCCTGCACGTGGACCCAATCGTGGTACAGGTCGATCGCCATGGAGTATTCCGGCATATCGGCGTCGTACACACGGTAGCAATCCACGCCTTCGCGCTTGGCCCACTTACCCAGCAACTTCAAGTTCTTTTGCAGGCGGTTGGCGAACATCTGCCCGCCTTCGCTCAAGCGCGCCTGCTCGACCACCGGGGCCGGCGCGGGTTTGATCGGGTTGCCGTTCTTGTTGTACTGGCGCTCTTGCGGCGCAGCCGGGGCTTGATCGTAGGCGGCTTGCTCACGTTCAGCCTGGCGTTGCTCTGGCGTACGACGTTCGCCGGTGACGAACTGGTCCGGGGTGACCTTGATCAACAGCAGTTTGCACGGCAACGCGCCGTTCCAGAACGAATACTGCTTGTGGCTACGGATACCCATGCGCTTGCCCAGGTCCGGCGCACCGGTGAACACCGCCGCTTCCCAGCCCATGCAGGCCTGGCGCAGACGCTCGCCGAGATTCTGGTAGAGGTACAACAGGCTGGCTTCGTCACCCAAACGCTCGCCGTACGGCGGGTTGCAGATGACCAGGCCTTTCTGGTTCTGGTCCGGGCGCGGCTCGAAGGTGCCGACTTCGCCTTGGTACACCTTGATCCAGTGGCTCAGGCCGGCACGTTCGATGTTGTTGCGGGCCGGTTGGATCAGGCGTGGATCGGCTTCATAACCACGAATCCACAGCGGCGGCTTGTTCATGCCAATCGAGGCGCGCTCAGTCGCATCGGCGTGGAGTTTTTTCCACAGCGCCGGGACGTGGCCGAGCCAGGTGGTGAACCCCCACAGTTCACGGTTGAGGTTGGGCGCCATGTCGGCGGCGATCATCGCGCCTTCCACCAGGAAGGTGCCCACGCCGCACATCGGGTCGCTCAGCGCGCCGCCTTCGGCAGCGATGCGTGGCCAGCCGGCACGAATCAGCACGGCGGCCGCGAGGTTTTCCTTCAACGGTGCCGCGCCCTGCTGCAAGCGATAGCCGCGCTGGTGCAGGCTATGGCCAGACAGGTCGAGGGAGAGGATGGCTTCGCCACGGTCCAGGCGCAGGTGGATGCGCAGGTCCGGGTTGATCTTGTCGATGGACGGGCGTTCGCCAGTCGGGGTGCGCAGCTTGTCGACAATTGCATCCTTGACCTTCAGCGCACCGAAGTGGGTGTTGTCGATGCCCGAGCCATGGCCGCTGAACTCAACGGCCAGGGTGCCGTCGGGGACCATGTGGTCAGCCCATTCGATATCCAGCACGCCGTGGTAGAGGTCTTCGGCGTCTTTCATCGGGAAGCGCTTGAGCACCAGCAACACGCGGTTGGCCAGGCGCGACCACAGGCACAGGCGGTAGGCGGTTTCCATGTCGGCCATGCCGCGCACGGCCGAGGTGTGCTCGCGGGCTTCCTCAAGGCCAAGCCCGACGGCTTCCTCGATCAGCAGGCCTTCGAGGCCCTTGGG
Source organism: Pseudomonas nabeulensis (assembly GCF_004682045.1). Classification (GTDB taxonomy): domain Bacteria; phylum Pseudomonadota; class Gammaproteobacteria; order Pseudomonadales; family Pseudomonadaceae; genus Aquipseudomonas; species Aquipseudomonas nabeulensis. The sequence goes on along the minus strand of NZ_QUZT01000034.1, from coordinate 47,715 downwards.
GCAGGTGAGGAAGAGTTCAAAACGGTCCGACATGGGGCATTCCAGGCTTTTCAGCAATAAATGAACGGGCGACGCATCGCCGGCTCGGTTTTCAATCAAGCACTTTTCTTGAAGAGTGCTCGCGTGGCACGAATGTGCCGTCCCGCCCCGTCTGCTGGGCCTTGCGGCCGTTATCGATGGGGCAGATGAATAATCGGGTGCAACAAAAAGAAATATTCCGACCCTTCGTCGAATAATAACCGACTGCAACGAGCGGACATTCTCACTAAAGGATTAAACCGATCCTCTTGGCAGGGTGCATCATAGCTGGCTTTGCCCCATAAATGGGGCGAAAAGCCATCCCAGCTTATGGCTATAGCATCGTTATCGTTACGTGCTTATGACAAAACGATCATTGAATCCATGTGACCTATTGGTTAGAACTCATCACAGGTTGGCGCCGTAACGACGCCGACACATTGGCCCGCCACGCCGGCAGCGGGCCCACCAACGGCAGAAAAACTCTGCCCGGCCTCGGACGAGGCCGAAGGATATCAAGACAGTCAACAAGTGAGGGAAACACCCTATGAGAAGACTTAAGCGTGATCCGTTGGAAAGAGCATTTTTACGCGGATATCAATATGGCGTTCATGGCAAATCCCGTGAGCTTTGCCCATTTACTCTACCGTCGGTACGTCAAGCCTGGATCAACGGCTGGCGAGAAGGACGCGGCGACAACTGGGACGGTATGACAGGCACTGCGGGCATCCACAGACTCAACGAACTTCGCGCGGTCGGCTAAAACAGGGCACTTAATTCCGACACACACCTCTGAATATGTAACGACTTAACCACGCACGTCCTATCCGGGCGGCGGGCTTCGGCCCAGGGGGCTCCTTTATGGAGCCCTTTTTAATGGGCGACGTTCAGGCCTTGGGCAGTGCAGCGATCGCGTCCACCGACTGACGAATCAGCGCTGGGCCCTTGTAGATAAACCCTGAATACAGCTGCACCAGGCTGGCGCCCGCGGCGATTTTCTCGGCCGCATGCTTGCCTTCGGTAATCCCGCCTGCGGCGATAATCGGCAAGCGACCCGCCAGCTCAGCAGCCAATACCTTAACAATATGAGTACTCTGCTCGCGCACCGGTGCACCCGACAGACCGCCCGCCTCGTCGCCATGGGCCAGGCCCTCGACACCCACACGGCTGAGGGTGGTGTTGGTGGCAATCACCGCGTCCATCCCCGAGTCCACCAAAGCCTGGGCCACCAGGATGGTTTCCTCATCACTCATGTCCGGGGCAATCTTGATTGCCAGCGGTACACGCTTGCCATGGCGCACAGCCAGGTCTTCCTGACGCAGGCGCAAGGCTTCGAGCAATTGCTTGAGGGAGTCACCGAACTGCAGGCTGCGCAGGCCCGGGGTGTTGGGCGAGCTGACATTGACGGTGACATAGCTGGCATGGGCATAGACCTTGTCCAGGCAGATCAGGTAGTCGTCTACCGCGCGCTCAACCGGGGTGTCGACGTTCTTGCCGATATTGATACCCAGGATGCCCTTGTACTTTGCCGCCTGAACCCGCGACAGCAAATGATCGACACCGAGGTTGTTGAAGCCCATACGGTTGATGATCGCCTCGGCTTCCGGTAGGCGGAAGATACGCGGTTTGGGGTTACCCGGCTGTGGGCGCGGAGTCACGGTGCCGATTTCGACAAAACCGAAACCCAATTGCGAAAAGCCGTCGATGGCCGCACCGTTCTTGTCCAGGCCTGCCGCCAAACCCACCGGGTTGGGGAAGTCGAGCCCCATCACCGACACCGGCATTTTCGCAGGCGCCTTGCATACCAAGCCATTGAGCCCCAGGCGGCCACCGGCGCCGATCAAGTCCAGGGACAGATCGTGGGAGGTTTCCGGGGAGAGTTTGAACAACAGCTGGCGGGCCAGGGTATACATGGGCGGGCTAGACTCGGATGGCGGCGGAAAGTGACGGCGATTATAGCCGGGGTAACGAGCTGGGTGCGAGGCGTGCCGTCCAATCATCATTCACGATTCGAAACCAGTTCCTCATAACGCCGCCATATTTTCTGAGCATATTGCATGCGCAATGCTTCCTGCTGCGGGCCGGACCCAAGCCCCACATTGTAGGAACCGACCGCCGTCCAGTTGTAGCCAAAGCGCTGGATAAACTCGTGGAGAATCGACGCACCCACTTCGACGGATAGGCATGGCTCGGCCAATAGACGCTCTTCGGTAATACCCAGTTTGAGCAAGCGAGGCAGATGCAGGCTATTGATCTGCATCAGGCCAATATCCCAGGTGCCGTTACGGTTGGCACGGTTCATCGCATCGGCCCGATACCCCGACTCCACCGCAGCAATGGCCTGCAGCAGCTCCGGCTCGATGTCATAGCGACTGCCAACCTCTGCCCAGCAATAGGCCTGTGCCCGGCTAGCGCCTATCAAAACGCCCAGCAACAGGCAGGTGCTCCAGAGCCTAACCATGACGAACCTGGCCACAGGCCGAACACACGTGCTCCACGTGATCAATGCAACCCAGCCCTTGCCGCCGGGCCTTGACCGGGCAGGTGAAGCGGTATCCCCTCCCGTAGATCGTCTTGATAAACCCTTTGTCGCCCCTCAGGTGCCTACGCAACCAATAGATGCAACGGGTCAATGACTCTTCAGCCACCTCCCCTTGGGGCCAGACCCTGTCCAACAAACGATCCTTAGTCATCAACGCCCCCCCAGACTCCAGCAACAGGCGCAACACATGCCACTCCTTGGGCGGCAGTTGAACATCCGCGCCGTCACCGGTCAGTCGACCGTCTCCATGCAGGGTCCAATGGGAAAATTCCAGGGAGGTCGCCGTGTCCTTATCACTCACGACGGCCATACACACCTCTGCATCCGGCTACCGACATTGAAATTCTTCTTCCCAGTACTGTTCGCACACCAACGGCAGGACTATAAAAAACCACCCTGCTCCCCACACCAGGAGAAAGCCTGTGTCTCCTGTTTGTTTGCACGCATCCCTGTCGGATATTTCTTTAACGTCTTAATCACGGAGAAACCGCGTGACCCGGTCGTCTGAACGCGCGTTGCACACGCTCGTATTGCGCCGCAGTCAGCGGTGGTGGCCCGATACCGCCGGCCACGGTTTTCAATTCGTCGCCCACAGCCCGAGCCTGGACGACAAACAAGCGAACCTTTTGCGAGCCACGCGGAGTTGCAGAACGTCCCGCCCGCTCCTCCCGCTGGAACGGCCCCAGCCACAACCGCTTGCCCTGAGGTACACGCACCACGCTGCCGAGACTCACACGACCTACGCCAGTGGGTTTTCCATGCCGACCGGCCTCCGTCACTTGGCGACCGTCCTCGATATTGATCAACATCTCGATCTGATTGCTCTCGGCCAACCGTGGTAGCACGCTGACCTGTGCGCCGTAACCCACAGGCTTCCATTCAACGGAGTCGTCTTCGGGGCCGGGCAGATAAAAAGTGTGGTTGTCCTCGATCACCGCCGGCACATTCTCCTGGGTGAGCATCACCGGCATCGCAATGACCTTCGCCCGCCGACGGCGCTCCAGCGCGGCGATTTGCATCATCAGGCGGCTATCCTCCAACGGTTCCATGATTCGCGTCGTCGACGCCTTTGCCTCCTCGTCCCACTCCAGGCCAAGCGCTTTCAAATCACCACGTTCCACGTCCACCCTCCACAGCGAGACCTCGACCGGTCGCTTGGGCAGGTCCAGTTCCGCCACCAGTTGCTCAATGAACTTCACCTGCTCCGGCGGCCCCTTGAGCAACAGGCTATTGGTATCCGGGTACGCGATGACCGCCAGGCTCCTGTCGGCCAACGGCCCCTGCCGCTCAGCGGCAAGCAGGGTTTCAATCATCGAGGCCATCCCCGGCACTGTGACCAGGTCGCCGCCCATGCGGTATTGACGGTCCGCCACATGGGTATTGAGCACCTGCACCACGCCAAAGGCCTGGTTACCCACACGCAGGTCAGCCATCTGCCGGTCCATCAGTTGTGCCAGGCGCAGCACCTGGTCGACGTAGTTCGGCGGGCCTGACACGTAGAAGGTCTGCCCGCCGGCCTCACGCAAGGGATAGCGCGACTCATCGATCCCCGCGCGACGCATGAGGTCACGAAACCGGTCGACGGAAATATGATGCAAGGCCACGGCCGAGTTTTTTGCCTCGCTGGCGTCATAGACGTAAAGCGCTTGTCCGTTGCTGTATCCGATCAAGTCCTGCTGCGAGATAACGGCCTCCAGGGCTTGTTGTGGCGCCTCAAGATCCACCCCCCCACTAAATCGCTTGAGTGCTACCAAGCGGCTGACCACGACGGGAACCCCTAGTGGAATCGACAGGGCGGTAAAGACCGTATGCAGACTTTCGTCCTGCGCTTGATAAATCTCACCCCAGGCAGGCGCGCCTCCCAGCAGCAGCGCGAGGCACAGCAGCCAAAAACGGCAGATCGTAGCGGGGAATTCAGCGTACACCGTGGGTTTCCTGGGCAGCCTGGCAAAGAGAAGCGGTCATACTGAGAGGCTGTTCGCTTTCAATCTTGATGGAAAGTTGACGGCGGCAGTCGCGTGCCCATCCATGGCATGTGCCTTGCTACGATCTCCCTACAAGGGCACGCGCCAACGACGGAGCGGACCTACAGACAAAGGCGTCGTTACCCACAATGGCTTGCATCGCCATCTGAGGAAACGGCGCTTTTTTTTGAACGAAAAGGTAGGTATTGATGAACGATTCGGTAGGCAACAGCCCGATTAATGACCCACTTGCCTGGGTCAACGGCAGTGATGCCCCGGAGAAAAGCAGCCTCGACCTGGGTTTCATGGCCTTGACCGATTGCGCTTCAGTGGTAGTGGCCGCCACTCAAGGTTTCGCCCAGCCCTATGGCTTGACCCTGAACCTCAAGCGCCAGTCCTCATGGGCCACCCTGCGCGACAAACTGGCCAGTGGCGAACTGGACGCGGCCCACAGCCTGTATGGGCTGATCTATGCGGTGCACCTTGGCATCGGCGGCGTCGCCCCTATCGACATGACGGTGTTGATGGGACTGAACCAGAACGGCCAAAGCATCAACCTGTCCCATGGCCTGCAACAGCAGGGCGTGATCACTCCTGAGGCACTGGACCGCCACGTGCACCAAAGCCGAACAAAACTGACGTTCGCCCAGACCTTTCCTACCGGCACTCACGCCATGTGGCTGTATTACTGGCTGGCGAGCCAAGGTATCCACCCATTGCAGGATGTGGACAGCGTGGTGGTGCCACCACCGCAAATGGTTGCGCACCTGCAAGCCAACCGTATCGATGGCTTTTGCGTCGGCGAGCCCTGGTGCGCGAGCGCCGTCAAGCAGAACCAAGGCTTCACCCTGGCAACGACCCAGGCAATCTGGCCCAACCATCCGGAAAAAGTGCTGGGCTGTACCCAGGCCTTTGTCGATCAATACCCAAACACCGCTCGTGTCCTGGTGATGGCGATCCTGGAAGCCAGCCGCTTTATAGAAGAAAGCACCGAGAACCGACGTTCCACCGCGCAATTGCTCAGCAGCCGCGAATACCTCGATGCCCCGCTGGACTGCATCGAACCGCGTTTGCTCGGTGCTTATGACGACGGCCTGGGCAACCAATGGCAAGACCCCCACGCGCTGCGGTTTTTTGCCGAGGGTGAAGTTAACCTGCCCTACCTCTCCGATGGGATGTGGTTCATGACCCAGTTCCGCCGTTGGGGCCTGCTGCGTGAAGACCCGGACTATCTGGGCGTCGCCCGCCAGGTGCAGCAATTGGCGCTGTATCGTCAGGCGGCCGAGGCCACCGGCGTCATGACCAGTGCCAACGACATGCGCAGCAGCCAGTTGATCGACGGCAAGGTCTGGGACGGCTCCGACCCGGTTGGCTATGCCCGTAGCTTCCGCTTGCACGCCATGGCTGAGTACGCCAGCCATCAAGCCTTGCGCTGACAGGAGCCCGGATATGCTGCGAATCCTGTTGATCAACGACACCCCACGCAAGGTCGGCCGCCTCCGGTCCGCCCTGATCGAAGCCGGTTTCGAGGTGATCGATGAGTCCGGTCTGATCATCGACCTGCCCGCACGCGTCGAAACGGTGCGCCCGGATGTGATCCTGATCGATACCGAGTCACCGGGCCGCGATGTCATGGAGCAAGTGGTGTTGGTCAGCCGCGATCAGCCCCGCCCCATTGTGATGTTCACCGATGAACACGACCCGAATGTGATGCGCCAGGCCATCAAGTCCGGCGTCAGCGCGTACATCGTCGAAGGCATCCAGGCCCAGCGCCTGCAACCGATTCTGGACGTGGCCATGGCCCGTTTCGAAAGTGACCAGGCCTTGCGCGCTCAACTGCAGGCACGAGACCAGCAACTGCTAGAACGCAAACGCATCGAACTGGCCAAGGGCTTGTTGATGAAAATGAAGCACTGCAATGAGGAAGAGGCCTACACCCTGATGCGCCGTCAGGCCATGAGCCGCCAACAGAAATTGATTCAGGTGGCGGAGCAGATTATCGCTATGAGCGAATTGCTCAGCTGATATGGCTCAGCTCTTGCTAAAGGATATTCACAGGTAACCAACGGCGGTTGCCCCCTTCCCGACAAAGACGTCGCACATCCGGTTTGCTCTCGCGAACCCGGTGGCGGCGTTTTTTCGTTTTGGCCTTCTTGCAAGACTCCCAACCGTTGAGGTGCGTGATGAAATCAAGCTTCTGGAAATCCGGGCACACCCCGACCCTGTTTGCCGCGTTCCTGTATTTCGACCTGAGCTTCATGGTCTGGTACCTGCTGGGCCCACTGGCGGTGCAGATTGCCGCCGACCTGCACCTGACCACCCAACAACGTGGCCTGGTGGTCGCCACACCGATCCTGGCGGGTGCGGTGCTGCGCTTTTTAATGGGCATGCTGGCGGACAAGCTGTCGCCCAAAACGGCCGGGCTGATCGGCCAAGTGATCGTGATTGCCGCCTTGTTTGGCGCCTGGAAACTCGGTATCCACAGTTACGAACAGGCGTTGCTGCTGGGGGTATTCCTCGGCATGGCTGGCGCATCGTTTGCTGTGGCATTGCCGCTCGCTTCCCAATGGTACCCAGCGGAACACCAGGGCAAGGCCATGGGCATCGCCGGCGCAGGCAACTCGGGCACGGTGTTCGCTGCGCTGCTGGCACCTGTACTGGCCGCTGCATTTGGTTGGAGCAACGTATTTGGCTTTGCGTTGATTCCCTTGGTGCTGACCCTGATTGTCTTTGCCTGGCTGGCGCGCAATGCCCCTGAACGGCCAAAAGCCAAATCCATGGCCGACTACTTCAAGGCCCTGGGTGACCGCGATAGCTGGTGGTTTATGTTTTTCTACAGCGTGACCTTTGGCGGTTTCATTGGCCTGGCCAGCGCCCTGCCCGGCTATTTCAACGACCAATACGGCCTGAGCCCGGTGACTGCCGGCTACTACACCGCCGCCTGCGTGTTCGGCGGCAGCTTGATGCGGCCACTGGGCGGCGCCCTGGCGGATCGGTTCGGCGGGATTCGTACCCTGCTGGGCATGTACAGCGTGGCGGCGATCTGTATCGCAGCAGTCGGTTTCAACCTGCCAAGCTCCTACGCGGCATTGGCGCTTTTCGTCTGCACCATGCTTGGCCTTGGTGCAGGAAACGGTGCGGTGTTCCAACTGGTGCCGCAACGTTTCCGTCGCGAAATCGGCGTGATGACCGGGCTGATCGGCATGGCCGGCGGTATCGGAGGTTTCGCGCTGGCGGCGGGCATGGGCGCCATCAAACAAAGCACTGGCAGCTATCAGATGGCCCTGTGGCTGTTCGCAAGCCTGGGTGTGCTGGCCTGGTTCGGCCTGCATGGCGTCAAGCGTCGCTGGAGAACCACTTGGGGCTCGGCTGCCGTGACGGCTGCGCGGGTCTGATGAGCCTGCAACTGAGCATCGCCCACGCCAGCGCGATCGGCCCGCGCGCGGAAAACCAGGATGCCGTGCGCGTGGTGACCCCCGTGGCCGAACTGGCCGCGAGCAAAGGCTACCTGTGCGCCATGGCCGACGGCGTCAGCCAATGCGCCGACGGTGGCCTGGCGGCGCGCTCGACCTTGCAGGCCCTGGCGCTGGACTACTACGCCACGCCGCAAACCTGGGGCGTGGCCCAGGCCTTGGAGCGTTTGCTGTTGGCGCAGAATCGCTGGTTGCAGGCCAATGGCGGTGGCCAGCCATTGCTCACCACCCTCAGTGCCCTGGTGTTTCGCGGCCAGCGTTTCACCCTGGCACATGTCGGTGATTGCCGGGCGTATCGCTGGCTGGATGGCGAATTGCAGCGCATCAGCGAGGATCATGTGTGGGAGCAACCGGGCATGCAGCATGTGCTCAAGCGTGCCCTCGGATTGGATCAACACCTGGTTGTGGACTTTCTGGATGGCGAGCTGCGCGCGGGCGAATGCTTCCTGCTGCTTAGCGATGGGGTGTGGGCAACACTGGGCGAGCACAGCATCAAGGCGATCCTGCGGGAACAAACCGACCTGGATTTGGCGGTCGCTACCCTGGTGAATGCCGCACATCTGGCAGGGAGCCAGGACAACGCCAGCGCCCTGCTGGTGCGTGTCGAAAGCCTTGGCGCGGCGACCCTCGGCGATGCGCTGGTGCAGTTGCAGCAATGGCCACTGCCGCCGCCCCTGAAGCCCGGCCAGTCGTTTGAAGGTTGGCAGGTTGAAACGGTTTTGGCCCAAAGCAGGCAGTCGTTGCTATATCGGGTGCGCGATGCCCAGCAGCAACCCTGGCTGCTGAAAACCCTGCCATTGCATCACGATGATGACCACGACGCAGGCCAGGCCTTGCTGTCGGAGGAATGGTTTCTGCGGCGGGTTGCCGGGCGGGCGTTTCCTGAAGTCCACGCCGCCAGCGGGCGTCAGCATTTGTACTACGTGATGCGCGAATATCCCGGAAAAACCCTGGCCGAACTGTTCCAGCAACAAGGTCCGCTGCCCCTGGCGCAATGGCAGTCGATTGCCGAGCGCTTATTGCGGGCGGTGGGCATGCTGCATCGGCGGCAGATCCTGCATCGTGATATCAAGCCGGAAAACCTGCTGCTCGGGGACGACGGCGAACTGCGTGTGCTGGATTTCGGCCTGGCGTATTGCCCTGGACTTTCGGAAGACGGCGCACACACGCTACCAGGCACCCCGAGTTTTATCGCCCCCGAGGGGTTCAAGGGTGATCGTCCTACGCCTCAACAGGATCTATTCAGCGTCGGCGTAACGCTTTATTACCTGCTGACAGGGCATTACCCCTACGGCGAGATCGAAGCCTTCCAACGGCCAAGGTTTACCCAACCTGTCAGCGCCAATCGCTATCGCCCTGACTTGCCGGACTGGTTGCCCCGTTGTCTGGAACGGGGTGTGGCGGCACAACCTGAACATCGTTTTGAAACCGCCGAAGAGTGGTTGCGGGTATTGGAACAGGCTGACCGACAGGAATTGAACATCCGCCCAAGGCCTTTGCTGGAGCGCGAGCCGTTGAAAGTCTGGCGCACCCTTGGACTGGTCTCGCTGCTGATCAATCTGGTGTTGCTCTACTCACTTTTTCACCACTGACGTCATCCCTGGACGAGGAAAACACATGAACGCAAAGGTCTGGTTGGTGGGCGCGGGCCCTGGTGACCCGGAGTTGTTGACGCTTAAGGCTGTGCGAGCCCTGAATGAAGCCGATGTGGTGCTGATTGATGACCTGGTCAACCCGGCAGTGCTGGAACACTGCAGCGAAGCACGGGTGATCACGGTGGGTAAGCGCGGTGGTTGCCGCTCGACGCCGCAGGACTTTATCCATCGTTTGATGCTGCGTTATGCACGGCAGGGTAAATGCGTGGTGCGGCTCAAAGGCGGTGACCCATGCATTTTTGGCCGGGGCGGCGAAGAAGCCGTGCGGCTGCGCGAACACGGGATCGAAGTGGAGTTGGTCAATGGCATTACCGCAGGACTGGCTGGAGCAACCAATTGCGCTATTCCACTGACCTTGCGGGGTGTCAGCCGTGGCGTGACGCTGGTCACGGCGCACACACAGGACGACAGTCGCTTGAACTGGCGTGCATTGGCCGAGGGCGGGACAACGCTGGTGGTTTATATGGGCGTTGCGAAGCTCGAAGAGATTCGCCAGCAATTGCTGGAGGGGGGTATGGCTGCGGACATGCCGGTGGCGATGATCGAAAATGCCTCGCTCCCGCAGCAGCGCGAGTGTCGCAGTGAGCTGTCGCGCATGCATGAGGACGCTCAGGTATTCGCCCTTAAGAGTCCGGCAATCCTGGTTATCGGCAATGTGGTGGGTGCCGCCCAAGCAGCGTGGGTTGCAGCAGCGGCCAGCGCCTGAGGCAAATCCCAGGCGAAAAAAAGCCCGGCCTGAGCCGGGCTTTTTTCGACTACTCAGTAATTACTGAGCAGCTTGAGCTTCAACCGAGGCTTCTACGCGACGGTTAACAGCACGGCCTGCTTCAGTTGCGTTGTCGGCAACTGGACGGGACTCACCGTAGCCAACCGAGCTAACGCGGCTAGCGTCGATACCGTCTTTGACCAGAACTTGCTTGACCGCGTCAGCACGACGCTGGGACAGCTTCTGGTTGTAAGCGTCTGGACCGATGGAGTCAGTGTGACCTTCAACCACGGTGGTGGTTTGTGGGTACTGCTTCATGAAGTCGGCCAGGTTTTTCACGTCGCCGTAGCTGTTAGGCTTAACAACGGACTTGTCGAAGTCGAACTTAACGTCCAGCTCAACACGAACAACCTGAGCAACTGGAGCTTCTGGCTCTGGAGTTGGCTCTGGAGCTGGTGCTGGGGTAGGAGCTGGAGCAACTGCGCCAGCGTTACCGCCGAAGTTCACACCCAGGCCGACCAGTGCGGAGTAGTCCCACTTGCCGTTGTCCAGACCGTAGTCAGCTTCAACACCGGCACGAGCGTACAGGTTGTTGGTGAAGTAGTACTTAACACCGGTACCTACGATAGCTTGAGTGGTCTGATCGCGACCGCTGTGGCCGTCAGCCAGCACGTTGGTGCGGCTCTGGTGACCGAAACCGCCTTCTACGTATGGACGCAGGCTGTCAACGCCAGCCTGACCGAAGTGGTACTGAGCAGTCAGGCTGCCAGTGTCACCTTTGATCTTCTGGTTACCAGTACCGTCGTTCGAACGGGTGTGGTTGGTTTTGTCGTAGGACAGGTTCAGCGACAGGTCGTCGGTCAGGAAGTAACCAATGCGAGCGCCTGGGTTGAAGCCGTCTTCGATGTGCTTGACGCTATCGTTGTACTGCTTCTTGTAGAACAGCTCGCCTTCAACTGCGCCTTGGCCTTGTGCCAGAACGCCGAAAGAAGTAGCGGCAATAAGAGAACCAATGGCCAAGCCCAAGGTGTTTTTCAGTTTCATCCGTTAAATCCCCATCTGGTGATTGTAAAGCAGTCCCACAAACCGGGGGACAACTCGGCGACAAGTCTAACAGAACTTGCCTACACGTAAGAGATATTTGCCACGCACTAAGTTTCAGTCTCGCCCGCAAATTTCTCACGTAATTTATCAAGAGCACGTTTGTAACGCATTTTTGTAGCACTCAAACCCATATGCATAATGTCAGCGATTTCCTGAAATTCCAGTTCTGCGACAAAACGTAGCACCAGAATTTCCCGGTCAATCGGGTTCACATGCACCAACCAGCGATCGAGTCCACCCTTCTCCTCGGGGGCCGGCGTCTTTTCTTCCGACGCTTCCTCAAGGGGGTCCAGACTCAAAGCGTCCATCAAGCGACGCTTTCGCCGTTCCTTACGATACTGCGTGATGCACTCGTTGTACGTGATGCTATATAGCCATGTCTTGAACTTCGATTTGCCCTCGAAGTTCTTCAGGCCATACAGCACCTTGAGCATCACTTCCTGACAGACATCATCCGCATCTCTATCGTTCCCTAAATACCTTGAACAAACGTTGAACAGAGTGCGTTGATATCTGCGCATCAATTCTTCGTACGCGCGTGTTACGTGAAACAGCTCCGTGTGCGAGCGCGCGACCAACTCCTCATCAGAGAGCTCACGGGGGTCATAGCGCGTGGACAGCGTTTGGGCTTTATTCAAAACAAGTCGTGCCGACAGTCAGGTCAATGTCCGCCACAGCCCGGTCAGCCGGGATTGCGGCGGCGTACATTAGCAGGGTTTTGCCGGATTAGCGGCTACTGACCTGCTGCTCCAGGAGAATCCGATTGGACAACGACACCAGGTCGCCGTCATCGGTCAGCACCGTCGTCTTGACTGTGCCGATCTCCTCGATCTGCCCTTCGACCTCGCCTACACGCACCTGTTGCCCAACCTGATACAGCTCGCGCACATAGATTCCCGCAAGAATCTGACCGGCAATTTCCCGGCTCCCCAACCCCATGGCCAACGCAACGGCCAGACCAACGGTAATCAAAACAATCACAATCACGTGGTTCAGCAGGTCAGTCTTGACCTCCAACTGGCTGATCGCGACCGAAATACTGATGATGATGACCAGCCCCTGGGCAATTCGCCCCAAGCCGGCAGCATAGTCCAGCCCCACGCCTTCAGCGGCGCCGCGCACCAGGCCATTGGCCAGTTGCGCCAGCAGAACACCTACCAGCAGTACCAGCGCGCCGCCGAAAACTTTCGGCAAATACAGCGCCAGCATGTCGAGCGTAGCTGAAACTCGCTCAAGTCCAAGGGATTGAGCCGCAGAAACCAGAAAAATAAGCAGAACGAACCAATAAACGATCTTGCCGATCAGCGTAGAGATCGGTACTTGCAGCCCGGCGCGCCCCAACAGTTTGGTCAGGCCGGTGCCCGCCATCAATCGGTCGAGGCCCAATTTGGCGAGCAGTTTGGACAGCAGGGTGTCGAGCAACTTGGCCACGACAAAACCCAGCAACACCAGGACCAGCGCACCAAACAGGTTGGGAATGAAATTCGCCACCTTGGTCCACAATGCGGTCATCGCGGTGACCAGGCTCTGGGTCCAGAGATCAAGTTCCATATTCAATCAGCCTTATCAGCAGTGCGAGCAAGAGGTTTACGGCGGGAAACCGGTGAGACGTGGGCCGAACCGTTGTTCAGGGCCATCATCAACGCCGGCAACCAGCGCCCGAGCAGGCCGAACAGATCGCCCGCCCCTACCTGGCGGTTGGCGGTTTTCAACACGCGGCCCAGGCAGGCATCGTCGTCACGGTTGGACGGCGAAGCATTGAGCATGTCACGCAAAGACTGTTCGAACGGATCGTGCATAAAGACCTCTCGCAAGTGTTTTAAAAGACGAGGGTTAAATTCTTGGGGTCACATAGGACCCTTCCTACGTTCAGCTCATATTCAGGTCAAACCCAGCGCAATCGTCGAAAAAGCCACCATTGTCCCAGCGCCACCACCACCATCATCAGGCAGGCAATCGCGAACCCGTAGGGGTCGCCGGAGAACGGAATCCCGCCGACGTTTATACCCAGCAGGCCGGTAAGAAAACTCATCGGCAGGAAGATCCCGGTAATGATCCCGAAGCGGTACATGGTGCGATTCATGCGCACGCTCAAGCGCCGGTCTTCGGCCTCAAGCACAAGCCCCACGCGCTCCCGAGTCAATTCGAGCTCTTCCAGGTAGCGGGTCAGGCTGTTGTTCAATTCGTTCCAATAGTCCGCATCGTCATCGCAAAACCACGGCAACTTGATCCGCGTGAGCTGGGCAAAAATATCCCGCTGTGGCGCCAAAAATCGCTTGAGCCCAGCCGCCCGCCGACGGATCTGCAGGACGCTGCCATGTTCTGGGGTATACCGTTCGTCGGCGTCGAGTTTTTCTTCTTCGCCGTCGACGATTTCAGACAGGTCGGTGACCAGATCCTGCACTTTATTGGTCAGGTACTGCGCCATATAAAGGATAAGTTCTGACGCGGTTTTCGGCCCTTTGCCATCCGCCAACTGCACCAGCAGTTCATCAGTGGCGCGCAGCGGACGTAAACGCAAGGAGATCACCCGGCTGGCAGCGGCGAAAATGCGCACCGAGACCATGTCTTCCGGCTCCGCCCCCGGGTTGAGGTTGACCCCACGCAGGAACAGCAGCAGTTCCGAATCCGGCAGTGGCAACAAGCGTGGGCGGGTGTTCTCCTCCAGCAGCAGGTCACAGGCGAATTCGCTCAGCCCACTGGATTTGCGCAGCCAGGTCTGGGTTTGCGGGTGGCTGCGATCCCAATGCAGCCACAGGCTTTCCTGGGGCTGCAGTTGCAAGTCGTCGAGCTCAGTTCGGGCAATCGAACGCGCACCGCCTTTACCGTCCAGCACCAGGGCATGCACCAGCCCCCATTGCGCGTTTTCTTCCTCGAACATCCTCACCCCGTCGGTTATTGCGGTTTATTCAGGCATTTTCAGTGGGCTGGGCGACACGATCACGCCGTTATTGTCGGCGTAGATGTATTCACCTGGGCGGAAGGTCACGCCGGCAAAGGTGACCACCACGTTCAGGTCGCCGATGCCGCGCTTGTCGGTCTTCATCGGGTGGGTCGCCAGGGCCTGCACCCCCAGGTCGGTCTGGGCGATGACGTCGACATCACGGATACACCCGTAGATCACCAGCCCTTCCCAACCGTTTTTTGCGGCCTTCTCGGCGATCATGTCGCCCAGCAAGGCGCGTCGCAGGGAACCACCACCGTCGACCACCAGCACCTTGCCGGCGCCCGGCTGGTCGGCTTGTTCCTTGACCAGCGAGTTATCCTCGAAGCACTTGATGGTGACAATCTCGCCACCAAAGGAGTCTCGGCCACCGAAGTTGCTGAACATCGGCTCGAGCACCTGCACGAGTTCCGGGTAGGCGTCGCACAGGTCGGGGGTCACGTAATGGTTCATCGAAAAATTCCTTTCTGGCAAAGAAGTGTCTTTCAAGAAGTACCGGTCGCAGCAGGCGAGCAACATCCCACTCACTGCGCCGCAACGCAATAACCACTGCGCGACTGAATATGACCAGAAGCGCTCAGCGCGTCATATCTTAGCCGCAACCCGCCATGAGCGAAACGCCCTTGGCAGAGCGCTCCGTCAAACCGTGGCCAACCCCTCGGCCGGCGCGCCGAACAAAGGTGTGAGCGGGTCCTTCAACCATTGCGCCACCAGCGGCCACACTTCGGCCTGGGCAGGTTTGCTGACCAGCATTTCCACATGCCCGAAGTCCCCGGTGAAACCTTGCTGACGTCCGAGGCACAGGTACTGGCGATGCTCGGAACCGACCTGCTCGAACAGCTTGCGACAGGCCCAATCCGGATCTTGATGATCACCCGCTGCACCCACCGCCAACAGCGGCACATCAACATCTGCCAAGCCCTTCCACCAATCGTGCTTGCCTTCGCCAAAACGTCCGAACAGGCCATTCCAGCGCATGGCTTCGATCAACACGCCCGCCGGCTCATCCTCCGGACCGCGCTTGAAGCGGGAACCGGAAAGCTCGCCGAAGCGCTTCAACAGCAAGCGCCCCGTCCACTCCACCGGCGGCAGTTTCAACGGCCAGTGCGTGCGGCTGACTTGAGAGCCAAACAATGCCACCGACGCTGCTGCGGACGCGCCCAGGTAGTGCCCACCCAGCGCAGCAGCCAAACTGATGCCCCCCAGGGAATGGCCAATCCAGTGGGGAATCTGACCACTTTGCTCACGTACAAACGCGCCAATCGCCGGCAAGTCGTAGCGCGCATAGTCGGCGACGCGGTTTTTGGCGTAGTCATGATTGCGCTTGGATAAGCCATGTCCACGCATTTCCGGGATCCACACATCAAAACCCTGGCGCGCCAGGTAAGCGCCCAGGCCAATGCCCTTGGGCGAATACCAGAAGCGTCGGTTGGAAAAACTGCCATGCAACAAAATAACCGGGATGCCCCGGTTTTCCGGGACATCGGCCAGGCCCAAACGGGTAACCGCCAGCTCGACCGTGTGGTCGGGGCTGTTACCGGGTTTAAGGCGGTACACATCTTCACTCAGATCGCCCCGACGTTCAGCGCTGATCAGGGCGACAGGAAACAGGTTGCTGCTGCTTTGCATAATGCTCTTGCACAAAAAAGGGCGGCGTCCGCGGGGATTGCCGCCCTGTACAGATAAGAATGCCGACCACCCTCGAGGAGTGATCGGCACTTTTGACGTAACGGCCTTAGGCGGACGCTTGGCCTTCCGCCAGGAAGAACCAGGTTTCCAGCACGGAGTCCGGGTTCAGCGAGACGCTTTCGATGCCCTGCTCCATCAACCATTTGGCCAGGTCAGGGTGATCGGAAGGGCCTTGGCCGCAGATACCGATGTACTTGCCGGCCTTGTTACAGGCCTGGATGGCGTTGGCCAGCAGCTTCTTGACTGCCGGGTTACGCTCGTCGAACAGGTGCGCGATGATCCCGGAGTCACGGTCCAGGCCCAGGGTGAGCTGGGTCAGGTCGTTGGAGCCGATGGAGAAGCCGTCGAAGAACTCCAGGAACTCTTCGGCCAGGATCGCGTTGGACGGCAGTTCGCACATCATGATGACGCGCAGGCCGTTTTCGCCACGGGACAGGCCGTTTTCCGCCAGCAAGTCGATGACCTGGCTCGCTTCGCCCAAGGTGCGCACGAACGGCACCATGATCTCGACGTTATCCAGGCCCATCTCGTTGCGCACGCGCTTGAGGGCACGGCATTCGAGCTCGAAGCAGTCACGGAACGCTTCGCTGATGTAACGCGAGGCGCCACGGAAGCCCAGCATCGGGTTTTCTTCTTCCGGCTCGTAAAGCTTGCCGCCGATCAGGTTCGCGTATTCGTTGGACTTGAAGTCCGACAGGCGCACGATGACCTTTTTCGGGTAGAACGCCGCCGCCAGGGTGCTGATGCCTTCCACCAGCTTCTCGACGTAGAAGCCCACCGGGTCGTTGTAGCCAGCGATGCGCTTGTCGACGCTTTCCTTGATGTCCAGCGGCAGACCGTCGTAGTTCAACAAGGCCTTGGGGTGCACGCCGATCATGCGGTTGATGATGAACTCGAGGCGGGCCAGACCCACACCGGCATTCGGCAACTGCGCGAAGTCAAAGGCACGGTCCGGGTTGCCGACGTTCATCATGATCTTGAACGGCAGGTCGGGCATGGCATCGATGGAGTTTTGCTTGATATCGAAGCCCAGCTCGCCTTCGAAGATGAAGCCGGTGTCGCCTTCGGCACAGGACACGGTCACGCCCTGGCCGTCTTTCAACAGCTGGGTCGCGTTGCCGCAGCCCACGACTGCCGGGATGCCCAGCTCACGGGCGATGATCGCCGCGTGGCAGGTACGCCCGCCACGGTTGGTGACGATGGCGCTGGCGCGCTTCATCACCGGTTCCCAGTCCGGGTCGGTCATGTCGGAGACCAGTACGTCACCTGGCTGGACTTTGTCCATTTCGGACACGTCTTTGATGATCCGCACCTTGCCGGCGCCGATGCGCTGGCCGATGGCACGGCCTTCCACCAGCACGGTGCCGGTTTCTTTCAGCAGGTAGCGTTCCATGACATTGGCCGAAGTGCGGCTCTTCACGGTTTCCGGACGGGCCTGCACGATGTACAGCTTGCCGTCGTCGCCGTCTTTGGCCCACTCGATGTCCATCGGGCACTTGTAGTGCTTTTCGATGATCATCGCTTGCTTGGCCAACTCGCTGACTTCTGCGTCGGTGAGGCAGAAGCGCGCGCGCTCGGCCTTGTCGACTTCAACGGTTTTCACCGAGCGACCGGCCTTGGCCTCGTCGCCGTAGATCATCTTGATGGCCTTGCTGCCCAGGTTACGGCGCAGGATGGCCGGGCGACCCGCTTCGAGGGTGCCCTTGTGCACATAGAATTCGTCGGGGTTGACCGCGCCTTGTACAACGGTTTCGCCCAGGCCGTAGGCGCCGGTGATAAACACCACGTCACGGAAACCGGATTCGGTGTCCAGGGTGAACATCACGCCGGCGGTGCCGGTTTCCGAGCGCACCATGCGCTGCACACCGGCAGACAGGGCCACCAGCTTGTGGTCGAAACCCTGGTGCACGCGGTAGGAAATGGCGCGGTCGTTGAACAGCGAAGCGAACACTTCCTTGGCCGCACGGATCACGTTTTCCACGCCGCGGATGTTCAGGAAGGTCTCTTGCTGACCGGCGAAGGAAGCGTCCGGCAAGTCTTCGGCGGTGGCCGAGGAACGCACGGCCACCGCGACGTCCGGGTTACCGGCCGACAACGCGGCAAACGCGGTACGGATTTCTTCGTTGAGTTGCTCGGGGAACTCGGCTTCCATGATCCATTGGCGGATCTGGGCACCGGTCTTGGCCAGGGCGTTGACGTCGTCGACGTCCAGTGCGTCCAGCGCGGCGTGGATCTGAGCGTTGAGGCCGCTCAGTTCGAGGAAATCGCGGTAAGCCTGGGCCGTGGTGGCGAAACCACCGGGCACCGAGACACCAGCGCCTGCAAGATTACTGATCATCTCGCCGAGGGATGCGTTCTTGCCCCCTACGTGCTCTACATCATGGACGCCGAGCTTATCGAGGGAAACTACGTACTCTACCAAGGTGATCTCTCCACTAACTGTGTTGGAAAAGCTCAGGACGCGGCGGCTCAGTAGGAGCGAACGCCAGCGCTTGTGGCCTGGACCTGGAAAATAAGTGAGAATGCGGCCCACTGCGGGACGGCAAAATCGCGCCTATCATATCCAAGATTCGCCATCAGCTTAAGGCCCAGGGCTCAAATGAAACGATCTGCTTTCTTTATCTCCGACGGCACCGGCATCACCGCCGAAACATTGGGTCAAAGCCTGCTCGCGCAGTTCGAAAACATTACCTTCGCCAAATTCACGCGGCCCTATATCGACAGCGTGGATAAAGCGCGGGCCATGGTACAACAAATCAATCTGGCGGCTGAAAAAGACGGTTTTCGGCCGATCATTTTCGACACCATCGTCAATCAAGACATCCGTGAGATCCTCGCAACTTCGAATGGTTTCATGATCGACATCTTCTCCACGTTCCTGGCGCCGCTGGAACAAGAGCTGAGCGAGCATTCCTCGTACTCCGTAGGAAAGTCCCATTCCATTGGCCACAACTCCAACTATATGGAGCGGAT
This sequence comes from Pseudomonas nabeulensis, assembly GCF_004682045.1. Lineage (GTDB taxonomy): Bacteria > Pseudomonadota > Gammaproteobacteria > Pseudomonadales > Pseudomonadaceae > Aquipseudomonas > Aquipseudomonas nabeulensis. Next base: position 28,647 of record NZ_QUZT01000034.1, on the reverse strand, counting down.
CGAGGCGGTGAACTTCGCCCTCGACAACGACGACGGCGCCCGCACCCACTACTACGACAAGGCCGATTTGATCCTGGTGGGCGTGTCCCGCTGCGGCAAGACCCCGACCTGTCTGTACATGGCGATGCAATTCGGTATCCGCGCGGCCAACTACCCGCTGACCGAAGACGACATGGAGCACCTGACGCTGCCCGCCGCCCTGCGCGCCCATTCCCACAAGCTGTTCGGCCTGACCATTGACCCGGACCGCCTCACCGCGATCCGCAATGAGCGCAAGCCCAACAGCCGCTATTCCAGCTATGCGCAGTGCGAGTTCGAAGTGCGCGAAGTGGAAAATCTGTTCCGTCGCGAGAATATTGCGCACATCAATTCCACGCATTTTTCGGTGGAAGAGATTTCGGCGAAGATCCTCGTGGAGAAGGGTGTGGAGCGTCGGTTCAAATAGTGAGTTGTCTGGGCGGGCGCCATCGGGGGTAAGCCCCCTCCCACTTTTGACCGAGTTCCAACTCTGGAATGCGGCCAATGTGGGAGGGGGCTTGCCCCCGATGAACGATAACGCGGTAAACCTGCCTACAACTGAAACCTGCCCCCACCCTGCCCCAACGCCGTCGCCAACGCATCAAACCCCGCCCGCAACAACTGGTCATCCCCCGACGTATTGCAAATACTCGCCCGAATAAACTGCGGCACCGCCGTCTGCCCCACGGCAAACGCCTCGGCGGTGGCGATCAGGTAATTATTCTGCTTGAGCTCCGCCTCGATTTCCGACGCACGCCACGGCTCCGGTACTTCAATCCAGAAATGCGGGCTGTTGAGGTGGGTGCGGTATTCCAGGCCGCTCAGCAAGTCACTCACCAGCGCCTTGCGCCGGCTGATCTCGTTGATCTGCTGACGCAGCAGGTATTCCGCCGTGCCGTTTTCGATCCACTGGGTCGCCAACTCCAAGGTGACCGGCGTGGCCATCCAGCAGGTCGAACGCAGCGCCGCCGAAATACGGCTGACCAACGCCGGCGGTGCGTGTACGTAACCCACACGCAACCCGGCCGACACGGCCTTGCTCAAGCTGCTGATCAAGATCGTACGTTCAGGCGCGAAATAACTGAGGGGTGGCGGACGGTCTTCTACCAGAACGCCATGGGCTTCATCTTCAAGAATCAACAGGTTGTGTTCGCGGCAGACCTTAGCCAGCGCCTCTCGGCGAGGAATCGATAAAACCGCCGTTGTAGGGTTCTGGATGGTTGGCGTGCAATACAACGCCGAAACCCGGTGATTACGACAGACTTCATCCAGCGCCCCCGGCAGCACGCCTTCTTCGTCCATTTCCAGGCCGATCAGCCGAATGCCGAGCATGCGGGCAGCCGTGATAAGGCCGGGATAGGTCAGTTGCTCGGTCACCACGGTATCGCCCGCCCGCAGCAACGCCATCATCGCGCAGAGCAAACCATGCTGGCCGCCATTGACGCAGATGACCTGCTCGGGAATCGGGTGAAAATCGCGCTGCACCAGCCATTGCGCACCCGCATCGCGGTATCGCGGCAGGCCGGCGTCCGGGGTGTAGGCGCTGATGTCCTGGAGGAACTTGGCGTTGGTCGACAGGGTTTGGAAGCTCTGGGCCAGGAACGCGGTTTCCTGCCCTGGGATATGCATGTTGCGGCTCATGTCGAAATACTGGCGCGGTTCCTCGCTGAAGTTACGAAAACCTTCATCGCGCTGGCGCTCCATCCCACGCTTGCGCACGAACGTTCCGTCCCCCACCCGTGCCACTACCAACCCCAGGCGTTCCAATTCGCCGTAGGCCCGGCTGATGGTGCCGATCGTGACGCCAAGATTGTCGGAAAGCACCCGATGGGGCGGCAGTTTTCTTCCCGGTTCAATCAAGCCTTCGAGGATGCCCCGTTCCATGACATCGGACAGGCGCTTGTACTTCACGCCCTGCCCGTTGGACAACCCCTCACGCATAATTGACACCATGTCAATATTTGTTTTGACAGCCATCTTTCGCCCTAATAGTGTGCTTTTACGGGTTCAATCGCCGAATTTTACAACTCATTACAAGCTCAATATAGAGTTCAATTCCGGCTCAGGGAAGCAATAAACGATGCCAATGTCCGCCGTTCTCGAAAACACCGCCAAGGCCAAACAGCAAAAACAGTGGCTGGCCGGCCTGCTCACCAGCGTGATGTTCCTGATCGTGTGCCTGAGCTGGGGCACCACCTGGCTTGGGATCAAGATCGCCGTGGAGAGCGTGCCGCCCCTGACCTCCGCCGGCCTGCGCTTTCTGATCGCGTTCCCGCTGTTCCTGTGTTTTGCCATGGTGCGTCGCGAGCCGATCCTGTTTCCGCGTGAAAGCCGCTGGTTCTTTGTGTTCGTGACCCTGTCCTACTTCAGCGTTCCTTATTACTTGCTCAATTACGGTGAGATGCACGTGTCGTCCGGCCTCACCGCCCTGCTGTTCAGCTGCATGCCGGTGTTCATCCTGATTTTCTCCGCGCTGTTCCTGCGCGAACGTATCTACTTCTCCCAGGTGGTCGGGATCGGCATCGGCTTCGGCAGCCTCTACATGATCATCAAGAGCCAGGGCCTGCACCTGGACCACGCCGAGTTCTTCGGGGTAGTGGCGATCCTCACCGCCGCGATCATGCACGCGCTGTGCTACGTGATTACCAAGCAAAAAGGCAGCGCCATCAGCGTGATCACCTACAACACCCTGCCCATCGGCATTGCCGGGTTGATGCTGTTCGTGGCCGGCCTGTTGTTTGAAACGCCAACCTTCGATGCCATCACCCTGCGATCCTGGGGCGCCCTGTTCTATCTGGGGCTGGTGGCCTCGGTGGGCGGGTTCATCGTGTACTTCATGCTGCTCAAGCGCTTGAGCCCGATCATCCTGTCGTTCGTGTTCATCATCTTCCCGGTGTTCGCGGTGATCATCGGCGCCTGGTACGAAGGCGTGGCGATTTCCCGCGACCTGATGCTGTATTCGGCCATCCTGCTGGCCGGTTTTGCGATCACCAAATTGCCGGTTGAAAAACTGCTGGCCAAGAAAAATTGACCCTCCAACCACCACGCGAGAGAAACATGGACGTCCTCCGCCCAAAAGCCCTGGAACAGATCTACGCCCACGCCAGCCAAAGCTACCCCGAAGAATGCTGCGGCTTCGTCTTCGCCGACGGCAGCGTGTACCTGGGCAGCAATATCCAGAATGAGCTGCACCACAAGAACCCCGAGATGTACCCGCGCAGCGCGGCCAACGGCTACACGTTTTCGGTGGCCGACACCCTGCTGATGAACAAAGCGTTTCGCAGCGACAACCCGGTGGTGGTGATCTACCACTCCCACCCGGATGTCGGTGCCTATTTCAGTGATGAAGACCAGGACAAGGCCCTGTTCATGGGCGAACCGATCTACCCCGTCAGTTACCTGGTGGTCGACGTTCGCCAGGGCCAGGCCCTGGGTTCCAAGCTGTTTGCCTGGGATGGCAAGCATTTCGCCCTCAATCCTTTCAACGACCTGCACACGGAGTTGTCCATGAACGCTGTCTCTTTCCCCGACATTCTGGTCCGCGTGGCCAAGCTGCCGGAATCGACCCTCGAGGGCACCGGATCGACATTGCGCGAAGTCATTGAAAACCTTTGCAGCAGCCACCCGCAGCTGCGTCCGCATCTGTTCCACGAAAAAAACAACCAACTCAAGGAGCACTTCCTGTTTACCGCCGAGGAAGCGCTGATCGATGCGGATGAAAAACTCCCGGAAAAGGCCAGGATCGAAGTCCTGCTGGCGACGTCCGGCGGCATGGATGTCGATTCCCTCAGCAATGAAGAAGTGCAGCGCTACGTGCGTCATATCACCCTGCCCGGCGTCGGTCGCGAAGGCCAATTGAACTTGAAAAAAGCCAAGGTGCTGATCATCGGCACCGGTGGCCTGGGCTCGCCCGTCAGCCTGTACCTGGCTGCGGCCGGCATCGGCACCCTGGGGCTGGTGGATTTCGACGTGGTGGAAAGCAGCAACCTGCAACGCCAGATCGTGCACGGCAACAGCACCCTGGGCCTGCCCAAGGTGGTGTCCGCCAAACATCGCTTGCAAGACCTCAATCGGCATATCCAGATCAACGCCCACGACACGGCCCTGAACGCCGACAACGCCCTGGAGCTGATTGGCGCCTACGACCTGGTGATCGACGGCACCGATAATTTCGACACCCGCTACCTGGTCAACGACGCCTGCGTACAGTTGGGCAAACCCTTGGTGTACGGCGCCATCTACCGTTTCGACGGGCAGATCAGCGTGCTCAACTACAAAGGCGGGCCGTGCTACCGCTGCCTGTTCCCCAAGGCGCCGCCCGCTGAATTGGCACCCAATTGCAGTGCCGGCGGCGTGATCGGCGTGCTGCCGGGTGTGGTCGGGATGATTCAGGCGACCGAGGCAATCAAGTTGCTGATCGGCATTGGCGAGCCGTTGTCCGGCCGCTTGATGCGCTTCGATGCACTGGCGATGAAATTCAGCGAGATCCGCTTCAAGCGCCGCGCCGATTGCCCGTGCTGCTCCGAACGGCGTCACAGCGAAGTCCAGGCGCCAGCGGTCTGCGCCGACGCCATGCCAAGCCAACCGTCCCTCGCCGAAGAACGCTACATCAAGCCCCGGGTACTCAAGCAACTGCTCGAACACCCGCGCAGCGCCGACGTACTGCTGGACGTGCGCGACGCCAGCGAACTGGAAGTGTGCAAATTGCCGGGCGTGGTGCATATCCCCCTGGCCGAACTGGATGGGCAACTCGACAGCCTCAGCCGCGACAACACCCATTACCTGATCTGCTACGCCGGCACCCGCGCCGAGCAGGCCGCCAGCACGTTGCTGGCGGCGGGCTTTGCCAATACCAAAGTCCTGCAAGGCGGCATGAAACACTGGGTTCGCGACGTCGAACCCGACATGCCTTTGTACTGACCTCCGGCCATGGGCTCCTACCTGATGTTGCATAACTCTATTCTCGACGCCATCGGCCATACGCCGATCGTGCGCCTGGCGCAGTTTTCCGAAGACCTCGGCATCGAGGTCTACGCCAAGCTGGAATCCCTTAACCCCGGTGGCAGCCACAAGGCGCGTATCGCCCTGGGCATGATCCTCGATGCCGAGCGTCGTGGCGTGCTGATCCGCGATTCCGGGCAAACCATCATCGAACCCAGCGGCGGCAATACCGGCATCGGCCTGGTAATGGCCGGCAACGTGCTGGGCTACAAGGTGGTGCTGGTGATCCCCGACAACTACAGCCCCGAAAAGCAAAAGCTGTTGCGTCTGTACGGGGCCAAGGTAGTGCTGTCAGACAGCCGTCGCGGCAACAATTCCCATGGCGAAAAGTGCATGGAATTACAGCTGGAAAACCCCAGCTACGTGATGCTCAACCAGCAACGCAACGTCGCCAACCCGCAGACCCACCGCGACACCACCGCCCGGGAAATCATCCGCGCCTTTGGCGAGCGCCACGTGGACTATTTCGTCAGTGGCATCGGCACCGGCGGGCATATCACCGGCATTGGCGAAACCCTGAAAACCACCTGGCCGGCCATACGCGTGATGGGCGTGGAACCGGAGGAATGCGACCTGCTGACAGACCAGCACGCGCCGCACCATATCCAGGGCCTGTCCATCGGACTGATCCCGAGCATCCTCAACCTCGAGGTGATCGACGGCATGCTCAAGGTCTCGCGCCAGGCCTGCATCGACATGATGAAACGCATCATGCGCACCGATGCCATCAGCCTGGGCCTGTCGTCCGCCGCCAACATGGTGGCCATCGCCAAGCTCGCCCCCGAACTGCCGCCCGAAACGGTGGTGTTGACCATGGTCTACGACAATGCCGACAGCTACCTGCCCAGCTTTGAATAAGCGCTGTTCCAACCAACCAGACGACGGGGGTGCCTCAATGGGCGGTTTTATCGACATGCAACAGCTTCACGATGAGTTGCTCACCCACCTCATCAAGACCCTCACGCCTGCGCAGATGAAGCAGTTGGAACCGCACCTCGCGCCGCTGATCCAGAACGCGGCGCAGGCGGTGGCCGAAGACCTGATCGCCTACGCCTACCGTGACCCGGCGTCCCGTGGGCGGGGCGAGTTGATCCTGGAGTCCTATGCCTCGTTCAAGGCGGTGCTGTATTACCGGCTGGCGCACCTGATGTGGAATTTCCCCGACAAGGCCAACGGGGTGTTCTCGCGCATGGCGCTCAAGCTGAGCAACCAGGGCAAGATCCTCTCCGGTGCCGAGATCCACCCGGCGGCACGCATTGGCCGGCGGTTTGTGCTCGACCACGGCTACGGCACGGTGATCGGCGAAACCTGCGAGATCGGCAACGACTGCTACATCCTCTGCGGCGTGACCCTCGGTGCCCGTGGCATCGCCAACAACCCCGACGGCAAGCGCCACCCACGCCTGGGCAACAACGTCGAGGTCGGCTCCGGCGCGCGCGTGCTGGGTTATGTGCTGATCGGCGACAACGTGTTTATCAGCCCGTCCTGCGTGATCACCCAGGACGTACCGGCCGGCACCAAGGTCAAGGTGGTCAACCAGGTGCAGTTGCAGAAGAACGACGAGTCGGACCACAGCAACTACCTCGGTGCCTTCGCCCTGGATGAACGCCTGCACGTGGTCGGCGAGATCAACGCCAGCCACAAGGTCACGGTGCTGGACGCCGACTTCCACCCTTTGCACGGGCTGATGCTCGAACCTACGGTGAAAGAGCGTCACCACCTGCAATTTCGCCTGCACCGCGTCGACGCAGGTAACCCGCTGCCGCGCCTGCCGTTGAACCTGAAGGTCTGCGGCCCGGAATTTGAAATCACCCTGTTATCCCCCCCTGGCTTGAGTGCAATGGTGCGTTCCCTGTTGCAAGCCAGCCCACTGATCGTCGGAGGTTGAACATGTCCGTGCACACCATGGAAACCCTGGCGCTGTTCGACAGCGCGCCCTACCAGAACGCGTTCAGCGCCCGGGTGATTGCCGTCAGCGAACACGGCGTCGCCCTGGAGCACACGTTGTTCTACCCCACCGGCGGCGGGCAGCCGGGCGACACCGGCCACTTCATCCTGGCCGACGGCACACGGGTCGACGTGACCGGCACCGTTCGCGACCCGGTGCTGCGCTCGATCATCTGGCATCAGGTGGAACAGTGCCCTGCCCAGTTGGCCGCCGGGGCGCAAGTCGATGCAGCCATTGATTGGGAACGGCGCTACCAGCACATGAAGATGCACACCTGCCTGCACCTGCTGTGCTCGATCATCGACGCCCCGGTCACCGGTTGCAGCATCAGCGCCGACAAAGGCCGCCTGGATTTCGACCTGCCGGAAATGACCCTCGACAAAGACAGCATCACCCGCGACCTCAACGCCCTGATCGAACAGGCCCACCCGGTCAAGATGCTGTCGATGCCCGCCACGGAATATTCCACCCTGTTACAGATCACCCGCACCCAGGCGGTGGCGCCGCCGGTGGTCCAGGGTTCGGTGCGCGTTATCGAGATTGCCGGCATCGATATCCAGCCCTGCGGCGGCACCCACGTCACCAATACCGAGGAAATCGGCCGGGTGTTCTGCGAAAAAATCGAGAAGAAAAGCAAGCACAACCGCCGGGTGATCCTGCGCTTTGAATGACCGCCGAGCGGCGACCGGGGCACCCGCGCCCAGGTCGCTGTTCGTACAGCTAACTGACAGCAAATTTACGCCCTTGTAACATTCAGAAACGTACAATCCCGCCTACATCCTCTCGATGTCCCTGACGCACGAAAACAGCGCCCGCCCATCCTCGGTGGGGCATTCGTGCAGAAGCTAAGCTCTCACCCACCGGCCCCTCTGCCTGAACGCTGCAGGAAAGACTGCCTATGAACAAAGTGTTCCGCCACTACCTCCCGGCGTCCACGCTGCGCCTGCTGCCCAACCGCTGGGACCTGGTCGCCCTGCCGCTGGTGATCGGCTTCCTGTTGTTCTTTTCGATGACCGCCCGGGAAACCTGGGCGCCCATCGATACCTTGCAGAGTGAAATCATCTCCCTCGACCCGGCCAACCTGCCGGAATACGCAATGCGCACCACCTTGCGCATGCTCGCGGCAATGGTGGCGGCGCTGGTGTTCACCCTGCTCTACGGCACCCTGGCGGCCAAAAGTCGGCGCGCCGAAAAACTGCTGGTGCCGGTGCTCGATATCCTGCAATCGGTGCCGGTGCTCGGTTACATCTCGTTTACCGTGACCTTCTTCCTTTTACTCTTCCCTGGGCGCGTGCTCGGTGCCGAGTTCGCGGCGATCTTTGCGATCTTCACCAGCCAGGCCTGGAACATGACGTTCAGCTTCTACCAGTCGCTGCGCATGCTGCCCCATGACTTGGTGGAAGTGTCCACCAACCTGCGCCTGTCCGGCTGGCAGAAGTTCTGGAAACTCGACGTGCCCTTCGCCATGCCCGGCCTGGTGTGGAACATGATGATGAGCATGTCCGGTGGCTGGTTCTTCGTGGTCGCGTCCGAAGCCATTACCGTGGGTGACAAAACCATCACCTTGCCCGGCGTGGGTTCGTACCTGGCCCTGGCCATTGCGCAAAAAGACCTGCACGCCGTGGGCTACGTGATCCTGGCGATGATCGCGGTGATCCTGATCTACGACCAGTTCCTGTTCCGCCCGCTGGTGGCCTGGGCGGATAAATTTCGCATGGAAACCACCGCGTCCCAGGGTGCGGCGCCGCAGTCCTGGGTGCTGAACCTGATCCAGCGCACCCGTATCGTGCAGCGCATCCTGCGCCCGATCACCCGCACCTTCAGCCGCATCGGCAATAAACGCTTTAGCCTCACCAGCACTGTGTTCAAGGCCTTGCCGGTGGAAACTCCGGGCGCCTCGAAGGTGATCGATTGGGCCTGGGGCACGCTGATTGCCTTGATGGCCGCCTATGCGCTGTACCACATCGTGCTGTATGTCGGCACCGAAGTAGGCCTTGCCGAAGTCGGCCATGTGTTTGTGCTGGGGCTGATTACCCTGCTGCGGGTGGCCGGGCTGATCCTGATCGCGTCGCTGATCTGGGTGCCGCTGGGGGTGATGATCGGCCTGCGTCCAAAATTGGCGGAGAAAATCCAGCCATTGGCGCAGTTCCTCGCGGCGTTCCCGGCCAACCTGCTGTTTCCCGTGTTCGTGATCGTGATCCTGCACTACCACCTCAACCCGGATATCTGGCTAAGCCCGCTGATCGTGCTGGGCACCCAGTGGTACATCCTGTTCAACGTGGTGGCCGGCGCCAGCGCGTTTCCCAACGACTTCAAGGAAGCCGCCGCCAACTTCCGCATTCGCGGCTGGCTGTGGTGGCGCAAGGTGATGCTGCCGGGAATCTTCCCGTACTACGTCACCGGTGCGATCACCGCGTCGGGCGGTGCGTGGAACGCCAGCATCGTCTCCGAATACGTGTCATGGGGCCAGGACACCGTGGCTGCCCACGGCCTGGGGGCCTACATCGCGCAGACCACCGCCGCGGGCGACTTCCCCAAAATCGCCCTGGGCGTGGTGGTGATGTCGATCTTTGTGGTGGCGTTCAACCGTGCGGTCTGGCGCCCGATGTACGCCCTGGCTGAAAACAAACTGCGTCTGAATTGAGGGGACCTGCCGCGATGACCACCTACACCGAACACACCGCCGACACCCCGCAAATCTACGCGCTGAAAAACGTCAACCGCGTGTTCGGCAAGGGCAAGGACGAGTTGCAAGTGCTCAGCGGCGTCGACCTGAGCCTGCGCGAAGGCGAGATCGTCGGCATGCTCGGCCGCTCTGGCTCCGGCAAGTCGACCTTGCTGCGCATCATCGCCGGGCTGATCCAGCCGTCTTCGGGCGATGTGCTTTACCACGGCCAACCGCTGACCGGCCCGGCGGAAGGTGTGGCCATGGTGTTCCAGACCTTTGCCTTGTTCCCCTGGCTGACCGTGCTGGAAAACGTCGAAGCCGGCCTGCAAGCCTTGCAGGTCGAACGCAAGGAAGCCCGCCGCCGCGCCCTGGCCGCCATCGACCTGATCGGCCTGGACGGGTTTGAAAACGCCTACCCGCGCGAACTGTCCGGCGGCATGCGCCAACGCGTGGGTTTCGCCCGTGGGCTGGTGGTCAACCCGACCTTGCTGCTGATGGACGAACCGTTCTCCGCCCTCGACGTGCTCACCGCCGAAACCCTGCGCACCGACCTGCTGGATTTGTGGAGCGGCAAGCAATTGCCGATCAAGTCGATCCTGATCGTGACTCACAACATCGAAGAAGCGGTGCTGATGTGCGACCGTATCCTGGTGCTGTCGTCCAATCCCGGTCGCGTGGTTGCCGAAATCAAGGTGCCGTTTGCCCACCCGCGCAACCGCCTGGACCCGACGTTCCGGCAAATGGTCGATGACATCTATGCGCTGATGACCGACCGGCGCAGCGCCGATGCCAACGCCGGCAAACCCGAGTTGAAAATGGGCAGCCTGCTGCCGGAAGTCTCCACCAACCTGATGGCCGGCCTGATCGAAACCCTCGCGGCCGAGCCGTATAACGGCCACGCCGGTTTGCCGGACGTGGCCGAACGGCGCCTGCTGGAAGTGGACGACCTGTTTCCGGTGGCCGAGATGCTTGAGCACTTGGGTTTCGCCGAACTCAAGGGTGCCGACATTACCCTCACCGATGCGGGCAAGCTGTTCGCTGACTACGGCACCCAGGAACGCAAGACGCTGTTCGCCGAGCATTTGATCCAGCATGTGCCGCTGGCGGCGCGCATTCACCAGGTGCTGCTGGAACGCAGCGGGCATCGGGCGCCACGGGTGCGCTTCGAGCAGGAACTGGAAGACTCGATGACCGAGGCGTTCGTGGAGAAGACCCTGGAAAGCGTGGTGGCGTGGGGACGGTATGCGGAGATTTTCTCGTATGACGACCACACTGAGACATTCAGCCTGGAGGATGTTGAGGGCAGTATGTAAAACCAAATGTGGGAGGGGGCTTGCCCCCGATAGCAGTGTGTCAGCCAATACATCAAGTACTGACATATCGCCATCGGGGGCAAGCCCCCTCCCACAGTTGATCTCCAGTGGTTTTTAGATCACGAACAGGTCGACGAACCGATTGACCGGGGTTGCCTCAAGCCGCTCCTGATCCTTGCACAACGCCAAAATCTCCCCACTGCGCTGCGCGGTAAACCGCGTAGCCAGGTTGGCCTTGAACTTGTCTTCCAGCAACGGAATACCCTCCACCCGGCGACGGCGGTGGCCGATCGGGTATTCCACCGCCACTGGCTCGGTGCTGGAGCCGTCGTTGAAGAACACCTGCACCGCATTGGCGATGGAGCGCTTGTCCGCTTCCAGGTATTCACGGCTGTAGCGCGGGTCTTCAACGATGACCATCTTGTCGCGCAGTTCGTCGATGATCGGATGGGCCGCGTGGAACTCATCCTCGTATTGCTCAGCCACGAGGTTGCCGAAGGCCAAGGGCACGGCGGTCATGTATTGCAGGCAGTGATCACGGTCGGCAGCGTTGGCCAGTTGGCCGACCTTGGAGATGATGCGAATCGCCGACTCATGGGTGGTGATCACGATGCGCTCGATGTCATGCAGGCGGTCTTTCACCAGCGGGTGCAAGGCCACCGCCGCTTCGCAGGCGGTTTGCGCGTGGAACTCGGCGGGGAAGCTGATCTTGAACAGCACGTTTTCCATCACATAGGTGCCATAGGGCTGGGACAGTCTGAACGTGCGCTGGTCTTCGGGTTTGAGCGCCAGGTCTTTGTTGGTGTGGCTGAACAGCACGTCGTAGAACCCCCATTGCGGCGCGCTTAAAACGCCGGGAATGCCCATCTCGCCACGCATGGCGATATCCGCCAGGCGCACGCCACGACTGGACGCATCCCCTGCCGCCCAGGATTTGCGTGAGCCGGCATTCGGTGCATGGCGATAAGTGCGCAACGCCTGCCCATCGACAAACGCATGGGACAACGCCGCCAGCAACTGCTCACGGCTGGCGCCCATCAGTTTGGCGGTGACCGCCGTGGAGGCGACTTTCACCAACAGCACATGGTCGAGGCCGACGCGGTTGAAGGAGTTCTCCAAGGCAATTACGCCCTGGATCTCATGGGCCATGATCATCGCTTCCAGCACGGCGCGGACGGTCAGCGGCGCGTCGCCATTGGCCACGCGTTTTTGCGACAGGTGATCGGCCACGGCAAGGATGCCGCCGAGGTTATCCGAAGGGTGGCCCCATTCGGCGGCGAGCCAGGTGTCGTTGTAGTCGAGCCAGCGCACGATGCAACCGATGTCCCACGCGGCCTTGACCGGGTCCAGGCGGAACGAGGTGCCCGGCACGCGCGCGCCGAACGGCACCACCGTGCCCTCGACCATCGGCCCCAGGTGCTTGGTGCACTCAGGAAAGCGCAGGGCCAGCAGGCCGCAACCCAGGGTGTCCATCAGGCAGTTGCGGGCGGTGTCGAGGGCGGCCGGGGAGTCGATGCAGTAGTTGAGGACGTAATCGGCGATGTCCTGCAACACCGGGTCGTAGTCGGGGCGGTTGTTCTGGTCGACGTTGGCGCTCATGGCAGTGCTCCAAAAAAGGGTTGGGGTAATCCTCGGGCTCACGGTTTTTAGGTGACAGGTCTTCAATGCCTGCCTTGGAATAAAGATCCCATGTGGGAGGGGGCTTGCCCCCGATAGCGGTGGTCCAGTGACTGCTATATCAACTGACAGACTGCAATCGGGGGCAAGCCCCCTCCCACATTGGATAGAGGGTGACCTTTAGAAAGCGTCGCCGGGAATGCGCACGAAACCTTCCATCAGCACCCGCGCACTGCGGCTCATGATGGCTTTCTTCACCACCCATTCACCGTTCACCTCACTGGCTTCGGCACCCACGCGCAACATGCCGGACGGATGCCCGAAGCGCACCGCGTTGCGCTCCACACCCCCGGCCGCCAGGTTGACCAACGTGCCGGAAATCGCCGCCGCCGTGCCAATCGCCACCGCCGCCGTGCCCATCATCGCGTGGTGCAGCTTGCCCATGGACAGTGCACGCACCAGCAGGTCGACATCACCCGCCTTGATCGCCTTGCCGCTGGACGCCACGTAATCCGCAGGCTTGGCCACGAACGCCACTTTCGGCGTGTGCTGGCGCTGGGCGGCTTCGTCCAGGTGTTTGATCAAACCCATGCGCAATGCGCCGTAGGCCCGCACGGTTTCGAACATCGCCAGGGCTTTCGGGTCGCTGTTGATTGCGCCTTGCAGCTCGGTGCCGGTGTAGCCGAGGTCTTCGGCGTTGATGAAGATGGTCGGGATGCCGGCGTTGATCAGCGTGGCCTTGAAGGTGCCGACACCGGGCACTTCCAGGTCGTCCACCAGGTTGCCGGTGGGAAACATCGAACCGCCGCCGCCCTCTTCTTCCGCCGCCGGGTCCATGAACTCCAACTGCACTTCGGCCGCTGGAAAGGTCACGCCGTCCAGTTCGAAGTCGCCGGTTTCCTGCACCGCGCCGTCGGTGATCGGCACGTGGGCGATGATGGTCTTGCCGATATTGGCCTGCCACACGCGCACCACGGCCACGCCGTTGTGGGGCACGCGGCTGGGGTCTACCAGCCCGGCGCTGACGGCGAACGAGCCGACTGCCGCCGACAGGTTGCCGCAGTTGCCGCTCCAGTCCACGAACGGCTTGTCGATGGAGACCTGGCCGAACAGGTAGTCCACGTCATGCTCGGCGCGGGTGCTCTTGGCCAGGATCACGGTTTTGCTGGTGCTGGACGTGGCGCCGCCCATGCCGTCGATTTGCTTGTCGTAGGGGTCGGGGCTGCCGATCACCCGCAGCAACAGGGCGTCGCGCGCGGCGCCCGGCACCTGCGCCGATGCGGGCAGGTCGGTGAGGCTGAAAAACACGCCCTTGCTGGTGCCGCCACGCATGTAGGTGGCGGGGATCTTGATTTGCGCTACGTGTGCCATGGTCGTCCTCTTAAGCCGTCGCCGCCGATTCCAGGAAGTCCTGGGCAAAACGTTGCAACACGCCGCCCGCCTCGTAGATCGACACTTCTTCGGCGGTGTCCAGGCGGCAGGTCACCGGCACTTCGACACGTTCGCCATTCTTGCGGTTGATCACCAGGGTCAGTTGCGCACGCGGGGTGCGCTCGCCCACCACGTCATAGGTTTCACTGCCGTCGATGTTCAAGGTGTGACGGTCGGTGCCCGGCAGGAACTCCAGCGGCAACACGCCCATGCCCACCAGGTTGGTACGGTGGATGCGCTCGAACCCTTCAGCGGCAATCGCTTCCACACCGGCCAGGCGCACGCCCTTGGCCGCCCAGTCGCGGGACGAGCCCTGGCCGTAATCCGCGCCGGCAATAATGATCAGCGGCTGCTTGCGGTCCATGTAGGTTTCGATGGCTTCCCACATCCGCGTGACCTGCCCTTCGGGCTCGATGCGCGCCAGGGAACCCTGCTTGACCTTGCCGTTTTCCACCACCATTTCGTTGAACAGTTTCGGGTTGGCGAAGGTGGCACGCTGCGCGGTCAGGTGGTCGCCGCGGTGCGTCGCGTAGGAGTTGAAGTCGACTTCCGGCAGGCCCATTTTCGCCAGGTATTCGCCAGCGGCGCTGTCGAGCATGATCGCGTTGGACGGCGACAGGTGATCGGTGGTGATGTTGTCCGGCAGCACCGCCAGCGGGCGCATGCCCTTGAGTGGGCGCGCACCGGCCAGTGCGCCTTCCCAGTACGGCGGACGGCGGATATAGGTGCTTTGCGGGCGCCACTCGTACAGCGGCGCCACCTTCGGGCCGGTGTCTTCGTGGATGGCGAACATCGGGATATACACCTTGCGGAACTGCTCCGGTTTGACCGAGGCCGCTACCACGGCGTCGATCTCTTCGTCGCTTGGCCAGATGTCTTGCAGGCGGATTTCCTTGCCGTTGGCGTCCAGGCCCAACACGTCCTTTTCGATGTCGAAACGGATGGTGCCAGCAATCGCGTAAGCCACCACCAGCGGCGGCGAGGCGAGGAACGCTTGCTTGGCGTACGGGTGAATGCGCCCGTCGAAGTTGCGGTTACCCGACAGCACGGCAGTGGCGTACAGGTCGCGGTCGATGATCTCTTGCTGGATCACCGGGTCCAGCGCGCCGGACATGCCATTGCAGGTGGTGCAGGCGAACGCCACAACGCCGAAGCCGAGTTTTTCCAGCTCATGGTCCAGGCCGGCGTCTTCGAGGTACATGGCCACGGTTTTCGAACCCGGCGCCAACGAGGACTTGACCCACGGCTTGCGCTCCAGCCCCAGCTTGTTGGCATTGCGCGCCAAGAGGCCGGCGGCAATCACGTTGCGCGGGTTGCTGGTATTGGTGCAACTGGTGATGGCCGCGATGATCACCGCGCCGTCAGGCATTTGGCCGGGCACTTCTTCCCACTGGCCGCTGATGCCTTTCGACGCCAGGTCGCTGGTCGCCACGCGGGCGTGAGGGTTGCTCGGGCCTGCCATGTTGCGCACGACACTGGACAGGTCGAAACTCAGGCCGCGCTCGTATTGCGCGCCCTTGAGGTCATCGGCCCACAGGCCGGTGTGACGGGCGTATTGCTCCACCAGGGTGACTTGTTCGTCTTCGCGGCCGGTGAGTTTCAGGTACGCAATGGTTTGCTGATCGATGTAAAACATCGCAGCGGTGGCGCCGTATTCCGGGGCCATGTTGGAGATGGTTGCGCGGTCGCCCAGGGTCAATGCCGATGCGCCTTCGCCGAAGAACTCCAGCCACGCGCCGACCACTTTTTGCTTGCGCAGGAACTCGGTGAGCGCCAGCACCATATCGGTGGCGGTGATGCCCGGTTGCAGCTTGCCGGTCAGCTCCACGCCGACGCTTTCCGGCAGGCGCATCCACGAGGCGCGGCCGAGCATCACGCTCTCGGCTTCAAGGCCGCCGACGCCAATGGCGATCACGCCCAACGCGTCCACGTGGGGGGTGTGGCTGTCGGTGCCGACGCAGGTATCGGGGAAGGCCACACCGTCACGCACCTGGATCACCGGGGACATTTTCTCCAGGTTGATCTGGTGCATGATGCCGTTGCCCGGCGGGATCACGTCGACGTTCTTGAAGGCCTTTTTGGTCCACTCGATAAAGTGGAAACGGTCTTCGTTGCGACGGTCTTCGATGGCGCGGTTTTTCTCGAATGCCTGGGGGTCGAAACCACCGGCTTCGACGGCCAGGGAGTGATCGACGATCAGTTGGGTCGGCACCACCGGGTTGACCTGGGCCGGGTCACCGCCTTGCTGGGCGATGGCGTCACGCAGGCCGGCGAGGTCGACCAGGGCGGTCTGGCCGAGGATGTCATGGCACACCACGCGGGCCGGGAACCACGGGAAGTCGAGGTCGCGCTTGCGTTCGATCAACTGGCTCAGGGAAGCATTGAGGGTGGCCGGGTCGCAGCGGCGCACCAGGTTCTCGGCGAGCACGCGGGAGGTATAGGGCAACGTGGCGTAGGCGCCGGGGGTGATCGCTTCGACCGCCGCACGGGCGTCGAAGAAATCCAGGCGGCTGCCGGGGAGCGGTTTGCGAAATTCAGTGTTCATCGTCAGGACTCGGTCACGGTAGTTGCAAAAGGAAGACCTGTACCAATCCAGAATTGAAATGCGATCCAAGTGTGGGAGGGGGCTTGCCCCCGATAGCGGTGGTCCAGTGACTGCTATATCAACTGACAGACTGCAATCGGGGGCAAGCCCCCTCCCACATTTGATCCGGTTTCCACTTCGGGATCGGCGGTCTTCTTACTCAGCGACGTTCGATTGGCACGAACTTGCGCTGCTCGACGCCGATGTACTCGGCGCTTGGACGGATGATGCGGTTGTTGGCACGTTGCTCGAACACATGCGCGGCCCAGCCAGTCAGGCGCGAACACACGAAGATCGGCGTGAACAGCTTGGTCGGGATACCCATGAAGTGATACGCCGAGGCATGGTAGAAGTCGGCGTTGGGGAAGAGTTTCTTCTGCTCCCACATGGTTTTGTCGATGGCCTCGGAGACCGGGAACAACACCTTGTCGCCCACTTCGTCAGCGAGTTTTTTCGACCAGCCCTTGATCACTTCATTGCGCGGGTCGCTGTCTTTGTAGATCGCGTGGCCGAAGCCCATGATCTTGTCCTTGCGCGCCAGCATGCCGAGGGTGCCTTCCACGGCGTCTTCGGCGGACGAGAACTTCTCGATCATCTCCATCGCCGCTTCGTTGGCACCGCCATGCAACGGGCCACGCAGCGAGCCGATGGCGGCGGTGACGCAGGAGTACAGATCGGACAGGGTCGAGGCACACACACGTGCGGTGAAGGTCGAGGCGTTGAATTCGTGTTCCGCATAAAGGATCAGCGACACGTTCATCACCTTGACGTGCAACTCGCTCGGCTGCTTGCCGTGCAGCAGGTGCAGGAAGTGGCCGCCGAGGGTGGGCTCGTCGGTCACGCAGTCGATCTTTTTGCCATCGTGGCTGAAGCGGTACCAGTAGCACATGATCGCTGGGAACGCGGCGAGCAGGCGGTCGGTCACGTCGCGCTGGGCGCTGAAATCTTTCTCGGGCTCGATATTGCCGAGGAACGAGCAACCGGTGCGCATCACGTCCATCGGGTGGGCGTCGGCCGGGATGCGCTCCAGCACTTCTTTCAGCGCTTGGGGCAGGTCGCGCAGCTTGCTCAGCTTGGCGCTGTAGGCGGCCAGCTCGGTTTGGGTCGGCAGTTCGCCGTACAGCAGCAGGTAGGCCACTTCTTCGAAATGCGCATCCGCCGCCAGTTCGCGCACGTCGTAGCCGCGATAAGTCAGGCCGGCACCGGCCTGGCCCACGGTGGACAGTGCGGTCTGCCCGGCCACCTGGCCACGCAGGCCGGCACCACTCAGTACTTTTGCTTCAGCCATGTCGGTTCTCCAATCTTGAATTTATTAGGGAGGCTGTTCTTTACTTCTTGGCTGCGAACAGCGCGTCGAGCTTCTGCTCGAAGGTGTGGTAGTCGATGCGATCGTAAAGCTCCATGCGGGTTTGCATGGTGTCGATCACGTTCTGTTGGGTGCCGTCGCGACGGATCGCGGTGTAGACGTTCTCGGCTGCCTTGTTCATGGCACGGAACGCCGAGAGCGGGTACAGCACGATGGAAACATCGGCCGATTTCAATTGTTCGGTGGTGTACAGCGGTGTGGCGCCGAACTCGGTGATGTTGGCCAGGATCGGGGCCTTCACGCGGGAGGCGAACAGCTTGTACATCTCAAGTTCGGTAATGGCTTCCGGGAACACCATGTCGGCGCCGGCCTCGATGCAGGCGGCGGCACGTTCCAGGGCGGACTCCAGGCCTTCGACCGCCAGCGCGTCGGTACGCGCCATGATCACGAAGCTGTCATCGGTGCGCGCATCCACGGCGGCCTTGATACGGTCGACCATTTCCTGTTGGGACACGATTTCTTTATTCGGGCGATGACCGCAGCGCTTGGCGCCGACCTGGTCTTCGATATGGATCGCGGCGGCGCCGAACTTGATCATCGACTTGACCGTGCGCGCCACGTTGAACGCCGAGGAGCCGAAACCGGTGTCCACGTCCACCAGCAGCGGCAGGTCGCAGACGTCGGTGATACGGCGCACGTCGGTGAGCACGTCATCCAGGCCGGTGATGCCCAGGTCCGGCACGCCCAGGGAGCCCGCGGCGACACCGCCACCCGACAGATAAATCGCCTTGAACCCGGCGCGCTTGGCCAGCAACGCATGGTTGGCATTGATCGCGCCGACCACCTGCAAGGGATGCTCGCTGGCGACGGCGTCACGGAAACGCTGGCCGGGCGTGGTTTTATTATTCGAACTCATGACTCACCTCTATCAGGGGCGCCGTCGGGGAAGTGACGGGCAATGTTGCGTTTGGACGCGCCGATATGGCGGCGCATCAGCAGTTCGGCCAGCTCACCGTCGCGGTCGGCAATCGCATCGAGGATGCGGTGATGCTCGGCGAAGGCCTGGTGTGGACGATTGGGTGTGGCAGAAAACTGGATGCGGTACATGCGCACCAATTGGTACAGCTCGCCGCAGAGCATTTGGGTCAGGGTGCGGTTTCCGGCGCCTTGAATTATCCGGTAATGAAAATCGAAGTCGCCTTCCTGCTGGTAGTAGCCAAGGCCGGCCTGGAAGGCTTCGTCGCGCTCATGGGTGTGCAGCACTTGGCGCAGTTCTTCGATCTCCCCATCGGTCATGCGCTCGGCGGCCAGGCGACAGGCCATGCCTTCGAGGGACTCGCGGATTTCGTAGAGTTCGATCAGCTCGGCATGGCTCAAGGACACGACCCGCGCGCCTACGTGGGGCACGCGCACCAGCAGGCGCTGGCCTTCCAGGCGGTGGATCGCCTCGCGCAACGGGCCACGGCTGATGCCATAGGTGCGCGCCAATTCCGGCTCGGAGATCTTGCTGCCGGGGGCGATCTCACCCTTGACGATGGCGGCCTGGATACGGCGGAAGACGTTCTCAGACATGGTCTGGGATTCGTCTGTCACCGCCACCAAGGCCTCCGCTTGATCCAGCATATTGTCGACACCTTTAAAAGCAATGCCGCAAAAACTAGCCAATAAGCCTCAAGGAGTCAAAGAATAAATCAACATTGTCGACAATCGTCTAATAACCCGATCTACCTTCAGTAAGCGCATGGCCGCCTGCCAGCGCTGGCGCCAAAAAAGCATCATGTTAGAATGCCCGCCGCTTTTGCCTGACATCATTGGATGAAACGGCGTACGAGGGAGTTTGCGCAGCAATGCCAGTCGCCTTGAATTGAACATCGCACTGCACCGCCTCGGGATCTATGAGACTCAAGCCCTTCCTTTTATTGTGTTGCCTACTGTGGCTACCCGGCCTTGGCATTGCCGCCGAGAAGACCGTGTATGGCCTCAACGAATACGCCCAATTGGCCGGTATCGACCTTGAAGTCGCCGCCAAACTCGACACCGGTGCCAAGACTGCCTCCCTCAGTGCCCGTGATATCAAGCGCTTCAAGCGCAACGGCGAATCCTGGGTGCGCTTCTACCTGGCCATCGACACCGCCCATTCCCACCCCATCGAACGCCCCCTGGCTCGCGTCAGCAAGATCAAGCGCCGCGCCGGCGACTACGACCCCGATGAGGACAAGAACTACACCGCCCGCCCAGTCATTGCGCTGGAGATCTGCATGGGCACTGCTTTACGCAGCATCGAAGTGAACTTGACTGACCGCAGCGCTTTCCAATTCCCGCTGCTGATCGGCTCCGAAGCGCTGAAACGCTTTGATGCGCTGGTCGACCCCAGTCTTAAATACGCAGCAGGCAAACCCGCCTGTGCCGCCGACGCTCATACCGCCGAGTAAACCGAATGCGCTCTCTGACCCTGCACCTGAAAATCCTCATCACCATCCTGGTGGTACTGGGTATTTCGGTCACCGCCTACCAGATTTTCGTGCTGGGGATCCCCGTCACCGAGGACGCCACCGACGACCTGTGGAATATCGACGCCAAGGTCGAGTTCGTCGCCAACCCGAAAGACCCGGTAAAGATCCAGATGTTCGTGCCGCCGCTGAGCCGCGACTTCGTGAGCCTCAACGAGAGTTTTATCTCGAACAACTATGGCGTGAGCGTCAACCGCACCGATGGCAACCGCAAGGTCACCTGGTCGGCGCGCCGCGCTACCGGCAAGCAGACCCTGTATTACCGCCTGGTGTTGACCAAGCGCTACAGCGGCGAAAAAGCCAAGATCAAGGGCCCTACTTTCCGCGACAGCATCGCCGTGGACGGCCCGGAAAAAATCGCCGCCGAAGCCCTGCTGGCACCGATCCGCCAGCACTCGGCCGACGTCGAGACCTTTATCGGCGAAGCCATCAAGCGCACCAACAACCTCAACGACGACAACGTGAAGCTGCTGCTGGCGGGCGACCCGTCCACGCCGAACAAGGCCAAGATCGTCGAGTTGCTGCTGTCCATCGCCCACGTGCCGATAGAAAAGGTCCACACCATTCGCCTGGTGGCCGACCAGCCGCAAACACCCGAACTGTGGCTGCGCAGTTTCAATGGCAATGACTGGTTGTACTTCAACCCGGAAACCGGCGAACAAGGCCTGCCGGCCGACCGCCTGCTGTGGTGGACCGGCGATGAAAACCTGATCACCGTCGATGGCGGCAAGAAAGCCATGGTGACCTTCAGTCTGAACAACAGCGAGATGAACGCCATCCGCCTGGCCAAGCTGACGGATGAAAACACCGACGCCAACTTCCTCGAATACTCGCTGTACGGCCTGCCGCTGCAAACCCAGCAGACGTTCATGATCATGGTGATGATCCCGATTGGCGTGCTGGTGATTTTGATCCTGCGCAACCTGATCGGCCTGCAGACGCTGGGCACGTTCACACCGGTGCTGATCGCCCTGGCGTTCCGAGAGACGCAACTGGGCTTCGGTATTGCGCTGTTCACCGTGATTACGGCGCTGGGGCTGTCCCTCAGGTCGTACCTTGAACACTTGAAATTGCAGATGCTGCCAAGGCTGTCGGTGGTGCTGACCTTCGTGGTGGTGCTGATCGCGGCCATCAGCTTGTTCAGCCATAAACTGGGGTTGGAGCGCGGATTGTCGGTAGCGCTGTTCCCGATGGTGATTCTGACCATGACCATCGAACGCCTGTCGATCACCTGGGAAGAACGTGGCGCCAACCATGCGCTGAAAGTGGCGATTGGTACGCTGTTCGCGGCGTCCCTGGCGCACCTGATCATGAGCGTGCCGGAACTGGTCTACTTCGTGTTTACCTTCCCGGCGATCCTGCTGATTCTGGTGGGTTTCATGCTGGCCATGGGTCGTTATCGCGGTTATCGCCTGACCGAGCTGGTGCGTTTCAAGGCGTTCTTGAAGGCTGATAAGTAATGTTCGGTTTCTGGAAGACCTGGAAGGCCCTGGAAGCGCGGGGGATCATGGGCATCAACCGGCGTAACGCCGACTACGTGCTCAAGTACAACAAGCGCAGCCTGTACCCGATCGTGGATGACAAGATCATCACCAAGGAACGGGCCCTGGCTGCCGGCATCCACGTGCCGGAAATGTACGGGGTGATCTCCACCGAGAAGGAAATCGACAAGCTCGACGAGATCATCGGTGGGCGCAGTGACTTCGTGATCAAGCCAGCCCAGGGCGCTGGCGGTGACGGCATCCTGGTGGTGGCGGACCGCTTTGAGGGACGATATCGCACGGTGTCCGGCAAGATCATCAGCCATGAAGAGATCGAGCATCAGGTCTCCAGCATTCTCACCGGCCTGTATTCCCTGGGCGGCCACCGCGACCGCGCACTGATCGAATACCGTGTGGTACCCGACCAGATCTTCAAGAGCATCAGCTACGAAGGCGTGCCGGATATCCGCATCATCGTGCTGATGGGCTACCCGGTGATGGCCATGCTGCGCTTGCCGACGCGTCAGTCCGGCGGCAAGGCCAACCTGCACCAGGGCGCGATTGGCGTGGGGGTCGACCTGGCCACCGGCCTGACCCTGCGCGGCACCTGGCTGAACAACATCATCACCAAACACCCCGACACCACCAACGCGGTGGATGGCGTGCAACTGCCCAACTGGGATGGTTTCATGAAGCTCGCGGCCGGCTGCTATGAGCTGTGCGGCCTGGGCTATATCGGCGTGGACATGGTGCTCGACCAGGAAAAAGGCCCGCTGATCCTGGAGCTGAATGCGCGGCCAGGGTTGAATATCCAGATTGCCAACGATTGCGGGCTGACCTTGCGTACCCATGCGGTGGAAGCGAGGTTGGAAGCGTTGAAAGCGGCGGGTATAAGCGAAACTCCGGAAGAACGGGTGAAATTCGTGCAGGAAATGTTTGGGCATATTCCACCGGTTGAAGGCTAAATGTTGACCTGCTCTGTACATCCACTGCCCTACCGGGCCAACCCCGCCGAGTATTTTGCGGTGATTCGCCATGCCCCCGGCGCGGTGCTGCTGGACAGCGGCCGCCCGGCTGCCGAGCGCGGGCGCTATGACCTGCTGAGCGCTTGGCCCGAGGCGACGTTGACGGTTTTGCCGGACGAAAGCGGCAGCGATTTCCTGCAACGCCTGCGGGCAAACCTCAAGCAATTGGGCGAAGCGCGTTTGCCAGCGGGTTACGAACTGCCCTTTGCCGGCGGTTTGATCGGTTACCTGAGTTATGACTTTGGCCGGCACCTTGAGCAGATGCCCAACGTGGCCGCCGATGACTTGCATCTGCCGGACGCACGTTTCGGGTTATATGCCTGGGCGCTGGTCAGTGATCACCGGGCGCAAACCACCCAGCTTGTGTTTCACCCCGCGCTGGCCGACGCCGAACGCCAACGGTTGGTTGCCTTGTTCCATCAACCTGCCACTGAATCAGCGTCCAGCTTCAAGCTCAACGGCCCCATGGCCCCGGACCTCACCGCCGAGGCTTACCGGCAGGCCATCGTGCGCATCCAGGACTACATCCAGGCGGGCGACTGCTACCAGGTCAACTTTGCCCAGCGCTTTCGTGCACCGTGCGTCGGTGATCCATGGATGGCCTATTGCGCCTTGCGCGAAGCCTGCCCTACCCCGTTCTCGGGCTTCCAAAGCCTGCCGGATGACGGCGCCGTGTTGAGCCTGTCGCCCGAGCGCTTCGTGCACATCAGCGAAGGCCGCGTCGAAACCCGCCCGATCAAGGGCACTCGTCCACGCGGTCAAACGCCCGAGGCAGACGCCGCCAACGCTGCCGAACTGCTGGCCAGCCCCAAGGACCGCGCCGAAAACCTGATGATCGTCGACCTGCTGCGCAACGACCTCGGCCGCACCTGCCGCACCGGCTCGGTCAGCGTGCCGGAGCTGTTCAGCCTGGAAAGCTACCCCAATGTGCATCACCTGGTGAGCAGCGTCATCGGCGAACTGGCCGACGACAAGGACGCCCTCGACCTGATCGCCGGCAGCTTCCCCGGCGGCTCCATTACGGGCGCACCGAAGATCCGCGCGATGCAGATCATCGATGAACTGGAGCCCACGCGACGCGGGCTGTACTGCGGCTCACTGGTGTACCTGGACGTGCGCGGCGAAATGGATAGCTCCATCGCCATCCGCAGTCTGCTGGTCAAGGATGGGCAGGTGTGCTGCTGGGGCGGCGGCGGGATCGTCGCGGACTCGGAGTGGGAGGCGGAGTATCAGGAGTCGCTGACGAAGGTGCGGGTGCTGTTGGAGACACTGGAAGGTTTGTAGTGTTTGGACTGGCCCCATCGCGGGCAAGCCCGCTCCCACACTTGACCGAGTACATCCTTTGGAATGCGGTCGAATGTGGGAGGGGGCTTGCCCCCGATGAGGCCATCAGCCGCGCCACATAACCTACAGGCTCAACGCCCGATTCGACGCCTTGATAAATTCCTGCTTCAAATCCTCAAATGTATGCACCGCCGGAAACTGCGGGAACTCGCGGATCACATTCTCCGGCGCATGGAACAGAATCCCACGGTCGGCTTCGCCCAGCATGGTGGTGTCATTGTAGGAATCACCGGCGGCAATCACGCGGTAGTACAGGCTCTTGAAGGCCAGCACCGACTGACGCTTGGGGTCTTTCTGGCGCAGTTGGTAACTCACCACCCGGTCAGTCTCATCAGTAATCAAGCGGTGGCACAGCAGCGTCGGAAAACCCAGTTGGCGCATCAGCGGCTGGGAGAACTCGTAGAAGGTGTCGGAGAGGATCACCACCTGGAAGCGCTCACGCAGCCAGTTGACGAACTCGATGGCGCCATCCAGCGGCTTGAGGGTGGCGATGACTGTCTGGATGTCGGCGAGCTTGAGCCCGTGCTCGTCGAGGATGCGCAGGCGCTGCTTCATCAGCACGTCATAGTCGGGAATGTCCCGGGTGGTGGCCCGCAGGGATTCAATACCGGTTTTTTCGGCGAAGGCGATCCAGATTTCCGGAACCAGCACCCCTTCCAGGTCGAGACAGGCAATTTCCACAAGACACTCCCATGTTGATGTTGTTGGTTGAGCGAGCAAAAGGACTGCCGAACTCTAGCGATTCAAGCGCGCCGCCGCAACGCAGAGCGGATTTTGATACCATCGCCCCCCTATAGAGCGCATAGCGCCACTGACCTTGTAGGAACCGTCCTGATGAACCAAGCCTTCGACGTCGCTGAACTCACCGCGACTTATGCCAACAAATCCGCCCAGGACATTCTCAAGCTGGCATTCAGCCAGTTCGGTGATGACCTGTGGATTTCCTTCAGCGGTGCCGAGGACGTGGTGCTGGTGGACATGGCCTGGAAGCTGAACAAGAACGTCAAGGTGTTCAGCCTCGACACCGGCCGCCTGCACCCGGAGACCTACCGGTTTATCGAGCAGGTGCGTGAGTTCTACAAGATCGACATCGAACTGATCTCGCCGGACCAGAGCAAGCTGGAACCCTTCGTCAAAGAGAAGGGCCTGTTCAGCTTCTACAAAGATGGCCATGGCGAATGCTGCGGCGTGCGCAAGATCGAGCCGTTGCGCCGCAAACTCTCCGGCGTGAGCGCCTGGGCCACCGGCCAGCGCCGCGACCAGAGCCCCGGCACCCGTAGCCAGGTGGCGGCGCTGGAGATCGACTCGGCGTTCTCCACGCCGGAGCGCACGCTGTACAAGTTCAACCCCCTGGCGCAGATGACCAGCGAAGAGATCTGGGGCTACATCCGCATGCTGGAGCTGCCGTACAACAGCCTGCATGAGCGCGGTTTTATCAGCATCGGTTGCGAGCCGTGCACCCGTCCGGTATTGCCGAACCAGCATGAGCGCGAAGGCCGCTGGTGGTGGGAAGAAGCCACGCAGAAGGAATGCGGGCTGCATGCGGGGAATATCATCAGCAAGGCTTGAAGCTGATGAAGTAACAATGTGAATGGGCTTGTGTGGGAGGGGACTTGCCCCCGATGGCGGTAGTTCAGTGAGACATGTGCTGACTGACACACCGCTATCGGGGGCAAGTCGAATCGTCGCACCGCCCCTCCCACATTTGTTATGAGGTGACCGCTAGAGATGTACACACACATGTAACCATCGGTGCCATTTATGTGTGCAGTTTTTCTTCAAGCGCACCATTACGTAACATCTTTCCCGGCCTGTCTTTTCATCTCTCTAATCAACCTTCTCCCAAGCAAAAATAAATACCTGTTCAATCGGTCAATTTATATTTGTTCTAATTCATATAGTTATAAAACACTCAGATAAAAACGAAATTACCCACAGTTTTCATAGATCGAAAACTGGCACGCATGTGGCTTAAGGTGAAAAGAGCTTTGTATACAATCAATACAAAACCTACATACACTTTGCCATCCGCGGCTTGCACGCAGATGTGCTGGAGCCTGCCGGAATGCGTACAAGCCTCTCGAATAACATCGCACTGGATCTGCCCTCCTCCCTGAACCCCGAGGCCACCGGGCCCGGCCCTTTGGTACTTAGCCCGCGCCTGCACAACAAGGACCTGGCGCCGACCAAGGTCGAAGGCCGGCGCTGGGGGCGCTACAGCATCTTTGCGTTGTGGACCAATGACGTGCACAACATCGCCAACTATTCCTTCGCTATCGGCCTGTACGCACTGGGCCTGGGCGGCTGGCAGATTTTGCTGTCCCTCGGCATCGGCGCCGCGTTGGTGTACTTCTTCATGAACCTGTCGGGCTATATGGGCCAGAAGACCGGCGTACCGTTCCCGGTGATCAGCCGAATCAGCTTCGGCATCCATGGCGCGCAGATTCCGGCGCTGATCCGCGCAGTGATTGCGATTGCCTGGTTTGGTATCCAGACCTACCTGGCCTCGGTGGTTTTCCGCGTGTTGCTGACGGCGATTCATCCAGGCTTTGCCGAATATGACCACAACTCGATCCTGGGTCTGTCGTCCCTCGGCTGGGCATGTTTCGTGGCGATCTGGCTGGTGCAGCTGGTGATCCTCGCTTACGGCATGGAGATGGTGCGTCGCTATGAGGGCTTCGCCGGGCCGGTGATCTTGCTGACCGTGGCGTCGCTGGCCGGTTGGATGTACTTCCAAACCGGCGGCAACATTGCCTGGTCGATCCGCGAACCGCTGAGCGGCGGTGAGATGTGGCGCAATATCTTCGCCGGCGGTGCGCTGTGGTTGGCGATCTACGGCACGTTGATCCTTAACTTCTGCGACTTTGCCCGCTCCTCGCCGTGCCGCAAGACCATCCAGGTCGGCAACTTCTGGGGCCTGCCGGTGAATATCCTGGTGTTTGCCGCGATCACCGTGCTGCTGTGCGGCGGGCAGTTCCAGCTTGATGGCCGGGTGATCGAGAGCCCGACCGAGATCATCGCGGCCATCCCCAACACCTTCTTCCTGGTGCTGGGCTGCCTGGCCTTCCTGATCGTCACCGTGGCGGTGAACATCATGGCCAACTTCGTCGCACCGGCGTTTGTGCTGAGCAACCTGGCGCCCAAGTACCTGAACTTCCGCCGCGCCGGGCTGATCAGCGCCACCGTGGCGGTGCTGATCCTGCCGTGGAACCTCTATAACAGCCCACTGGTGATCGTGTATTTCCTCTCTGGCCTGGGCGCACTGCTGGGGCCGTTGTACGGGGTGATCATGGTCGATTACTGGCTGATCCGTAAAAGCCAGGTGGACGTGCTGCAGCTGTATAGCGAAGACCCGAACGGCGTTTATTACTACAGCCGTGGGGTCAATTTGCGCGCAGTCGCGGCGTTTATTCCCGCCGCCGTGATCGCCATTCTCCTGGCCTTGCTGCCCGGTTTCGCCAGCGTCTCACCGTTTTCCTGGATGTTTGGTGCCGGTATTGCGGGGCTGTTGTACCTGCTGATCGCCAAGCGCCAGCCGTTCTACGCCGATGTCAGTGGCGAAAGCATTGCCGTCGATAACGTCAGTCATTAATAAGGACCTTCCATGCGTATCCTCGTGGTCAACGTCAACACCACCGAATCCATCACCGACACGATTGCCCAGCAAGCGCGGGCCGTGGCGGCGCCGGGCACCGAGATTGTCGGGCTAACACCTTACTTTGGCGCGGAGTCGGTGGAGGGCAACTTCGAAAGCTACCTGGCGGCCATCGCCGTGATGGACCGGGTGATGGCCTACGACCAACCGTTCGACGCGGTGATCCAGGCTGGCTACGGCGAGCACGGCCGCGAAGGCTTGCAGGAACTGCTCAATGTGCCGGTGGTGGACATCACCGAAGCCGCCGCCAGCACGGCGATGTTCCTGGGCCATGCCTATTCGGTGGTGACCACGCTGGACCGCACTGTGCCGCTGATCGAGGACCGCTTGAAACTGGCCGGTTTGTATCAGCGCTGCGCGTCGGTACGGGCAAGCGGCATGGCGGTGCTTGAACTGGAAGAAGACCCGCTGGCGGCCATGGAAGCCATCGTGCGCCAGGCCGAACTGGCCATCAGCGAAGACAAGGCTGAGGTGATCTGCCTGGGTTGCGGCGGCATGGCCGGGCTGGATGAGCAGATTCGCCAACGCACCGGTGTCCCTGTGGTGGATGGGGTGACGGCGGCGGTGACCATTGCCGAATCGCTGGTGCGGTTGGGGTTGTCGACGTCGAAGATTCGGACGTATGCGACGCCAAGGCCAAAGAAGGTCATTGGCTGGCCGGGGCAGTTCGGCCGCTAAAGATCCAATGTGGGAGGGGGCTTGCCCTAATGCCAGTCAGTTAAGGAAACAGCAGATGAGCGGCTTTC
>NZ_QUZT01000033.1 GCF_004682045.1 Pseudomonas nabeulensis | reverse complement strand
CCGCGGTGTATGGATTTGGGGCGGCTTCGCCCCCCAGCGCGGGGCAAGCCCGCTCACTACAGAGGCGGTGTTGCTCCTGTCATCTCTTAACTGACTGGCATTAGGGCTTGCCCCCGATAGCGGTCTGTCAGCCAATGCATAGGTGATTGATACACCGCCATCGGGGGCAAGCCTCCTCCCACATTTGGTTTGTGGTGTTCCTACAATTTCAGTCGAATCTGCCTTATTTGACCCTGGGTCGACGCTCTTCCCTGTGTATCATCCTGTCTCTTTTTTCCATGCGACCTTTCTCGATTCGCCGAGATTCCTAGGCTATGTTTTCGAGCCAACTCAGCGGTCAATGGAGTGACAGCCCATGCACGACACCCTCCAGCAGGTCTTTGGTTATCCACAGTTTCGTTTGGGCCAGGAACAGACGGTCAGCGCCGTACTGGCCGGCCGCTCGGCTGCCGCGATTTTCCCTACGGGCTCCGGAAAGTCCCTGTGCTACCAGCTGTCGGCGGTGCTGCTGCCGCACCTGACGCTGGTGGTGTCGCCATTGCTGGCGTTGATGCAGGACCAGTTGGGTTTCCTGCAACGCCATGGTATTTCGGCGGGCAGTATCGATTCGGCCCAGAGCCGCGACGAGGCCAATGATGTGATGGCCCGTGCGCGTTCGGGCGAACTGAAAATCCTGATGATTTCCGTGGAGCGCCTCAAGAACGAGCGCTTCCGTAACTTCCTGCAAAGCGTAAAGATCTCGCTGCTGGTGGTGGACGAAGCGCACTGCATTTCCGAATGGGGCCACAACTTCCGGCCGGATTATTTGAAGCTGCCGGACTATCAGCGTCAGTTCAATATCCCACAAGCGCTGCTGCTGACGGCTACGGCGACGCCCAAGGTGATTGCCGATATGCAGGCCAAGTTCGCCATTGCGCCGGGCGATGTGGTCACCACGGGCTTCTACAGGCCCAACCTCAACCTACTGGTTGAGCCCGTGAGTGGCGTGGACAAGCGCCGCCGGCTGGTCCAGTGGATGAGCGAGCGCGCCGATCAGCCCAGCATCGTCTACGTGACCCTGCAAAAGACCGCCGAGCAGATTGCCGAGCATCTGAACCGCAATGGCATCCAGGCCGAGGCCTACCACGCCGGTTTGCCCCACGACAAACGCGAAGGTATCCAGCAACGGTTCATGGGTGGACGCTCCAATTGCATCGTCGCTACCATCGCGTTCGGCATGGGCATCGACAAGAGTGACATCCGCAACGTGGTGCACTTCGACCTGCCCAAGTCCATCGAGAACTACAGCCAGGAAATCGGCCGTGCGGGGCGTGATGGGCAACCGTCCGACTGCCTGGTACTGGCCAATCGCGACAGCCTGAACGTGCTGGAAAACTTTGTGTATGGCGACACGCCGGAGCAGAACGGCATCCGTTGTGTGCTGGAGCAATTACAGGCGGCGCGAGGCGATGGGCAGTGGGAGTTTTTACTGCGCTCATTATCGGACGACAGCAATATCCGCGAACTGCCGCTCAAGACGTTACTGGTGCAGTTGGAGCTCAAGGGCGTGATCGCACCGCGCTATGCGTTTTACGCGGAATACCGTTTCAAATACCTGATCGAACCCGACGCACTGTTGGCGCGGTTCTCCGGTGAGCGACAGCAGTTTGTCGCGGCCATCATCCAGGTGTGCAAGCGGGCCAGGACCTGGGCGACGGTGGACTTCGACGCGCTCTACCAGCAACACAATGCCGAACGCGGCCGGGTGGTGAAGGCGCTGGATTACTTTCAGGAGCAGGGCTTGATCGAGCTGGAAAGCAAGCAAATGACCGAGGTCTACGGCTTGCTGGATACGGATTTTGATCCACAGGCACTGAGCGCCGAGTTATACACAGGCTTCAAGCAGCATGAGATCGGAGAAGTGGCTCGGATTCACGCCATGCTCGACCTGTTCGCCACTGATCGTTGCCTGGGGCAGCGCCTGGCGCAGTATTTCGGCGATGAACATGCGCCGCAGCGCTGCGGGCATTGTTCAGTGTGCCACGGCCACGTAGCACATCTGCCGGCACCGCCCGCCTTGCCGCCGCTTGTGGATAAAAACTTCATGGGGCTGTGCGGGGATTTTATCCACAGGCATCATGAGCACACCGGTCATTTACCCGGTGCAGAACGCCTGGCGCGCTTTCTTGGCGGCATCAGCGTGCCGTTGTTTACCAAGTTGAAAGCACGGGGTATTGCGGGCTTTGCTGCGCTTGAGGATTACCCCTACGCCGAGGTGCGTGAGTGGGCCGAGGCCCATTTGAATGACCTCTAAACTCACCTTCAAGAGATGTGCCCATGCCCGACTCAGTGCCACAACGTGCCGATTACCCTCACTTCCAGCCGATCATCACGCGTTGGCACGATAACGATGTGTATGGCCATGTGAACAACGTCACCTACTACAGCTTTTTCGACACAGCGGTGAATACCTACCTGATCGAACAGGGCGGGTTGGATATCCATGGCGGGGAAGTGGTGGGGTTTGTGGTGAGTTCGGCGTGTGATTACTTTGCGTCGATTGCCTTTCCCGAGCGCATTGAAATCGGCCTGCGGGTGGGGAAGTTGGGCAACAGCTCAGTGCAGTATGAATTGGCGGTGTTCAAGGGCGGCGAGGAAGAGGCCTGTGCGGCGGGGCGCTTTGTGCATGTGTTTGTGGACAGGGCGTCGAACCAGCCGGTAAGGATTCCGGAGATGTTGCGCGAGGCGTTGCAGCGGTTGGTGGTTTGACACTGTTCCCGCTAACACAGGTGAGCTAAATGTGGGAGGGAGCTTGCTCCCGATTGCAGGGTGTCAGTCTGTGCATCTGTGACTGATCCACCGCTATCGGGGGCAAGCCCCCTCCCACATTAGATCTGTGGCGTGCTTCAGATCTTACCGATGACGGTAGTGATGCTTGTTCTTGCGATGTCCATAAGCATGCCCGCGCCCACGGTGATCATCGCGGTCATAACGACGGTGATCGCGCGAGCGACGGTCGTCGTCATCGCTCTTGTTGCCCATGTAGTTGCCCAGCGCGCCACCCGCGCCACCGCCGGCGGCTGCGCCGATCAGGCTGCCGGTGCTGCCGCCCATGCTGCGGCCGACCACGTTGCCGCCCGCTGCGCCCAATGCGCCACCAATGGCGGCTTCGCCACGGCTGCGTTTGTCTGCGCCGACTGCGCTACCGCCCGCGCCGCCCAGGGCTGCGCCGATAGTGGAACCGGTGTTACCGCCAATCTGCTGGCCAACAACCGAACCTAGAACCCCGCCCAATGCGCCGCCTACACCGGCTTCGGTGGTGCCACCGGCCATGGCTGCGCCACTGACCAGGCCAAGGGACAACAAGAGAATCGAGGAGAACTTCATAGGGAGACCTCAAGAGGATGACGGCGCGATCCTGAGGTTGTATCGAGATTGTGGCAATAGAAATCCGACCAGTAACACGAGTTGTACACAATTCTATAAGTTACTGTTTTTACTGGGGAACTTAAGTCGATTTAGGGGGTCTTTAACTACTTCGGAACGGCCGCTTTTATGCAAAAGCGGCCTTTTTTGTGCCTGTAGGTTTATGCCGAGCGAGCCATGATCAACCCATTGTCACTCGCCGCTTCCAGGCGGATCGCCACGAACTTCGACGTCGGTGTATGGCTGCCATCCCCAGTGCTTTCCAGCGGCACCAGTGGGTTCACTTCCGGGTAGTAGGCCGCGGCCTGTCCCGCCGGGATATCAAACGCCAGCAACGTGAAGCCTTTCACGCGACGCTCACGGCCGTCTTCCCACAACGACACAATGTCAGCCTTCTGCCCCGGCTTGAAGCCCAGGCGGATGATGTCGGCTTCGTTGACGAATAACACGTCACGCTGGCCTTTGACTCCACGATAACGGTCGTCCAGGCCATAGATGGTGGTGTTGTACTGATCGTGGGAGCGCATCGACTGCATGATCAGGTCCGGCACTTGGCCGGTGGCGTGGGTGCGTTCGTGGATCAGGTCTTTCGGCAGGATGTTCGGGCGGAAATTGGCGCGGCCCGATGGGGTGTTCCAGCGGCGTGCACCGGCCGAGTTGCCCAGGTAGAAGCCGCCCGGGTTCTTGATCTTCTCGTTGAAGTCCTTGAAGCCTGGAATGGTGTCGGCGATCAGGTCGCGGATGCGCCCGTAGTCGGCCACCAGCCAGTTCCAATCCACCGGCTTGCTGCCCAGGGTCGCGGCGGCGATACCGGCCAGGATCGCCGGCTCCGACTTCATCAGCTTCGACAGCGGCTGCAACTGGCCATTAGAGCCATGGACCATGCTGAACGAGTCTTCTACCGTCACCGCTTGCGGGCCGTCGGCCTGGATGTCGATGTCGGTACGGCCCAGGCACGGCAGGATCAGCGCATCTTTACCGTGGGTCAGGTGGCTGCGGTTGAGCTTGGTGCTGATCTGCACGGTCAGGTCGCAGTTGCGCAGGGCTTCGAAGGTGCGTGGGCTGTCCGGCGTGGCTTGGGCGAAGTTACCGCCCAGGCCGATAAACACCTTGGAGCGGCCTTCAAGCATGGCGTGAATCGCTTCGACCACGTTGTGCCCGTTGTCGCGCGGCACCTGGAATTGGAACCGACGCTCCAGGGAGTCGAGGAAGGCCACCGGTGGGCGTTCGTTGATGCCCATGGTGCGGTCGCCCTGCACGTTACTGTGGCCACGCACCGGGCACAGGCCGGCGCCTGGGCGGCCGACGTTGCCGCGCAGCAGCATCAGGTTGGCGATTTCCTGGATGGTCGGCACCGAGTGGCGATGCTGGGTAATGCCCATCGCCCAGCACATGATCACGTTCTTGCCTTTGGCGTACATACGCGCCGCTTGCTCGATCTCCACCAGGGTGAGGCCGGACTGCTCGACGATTTCATCCCACGACGTGTCGTCGATCTTGCCCAGGTACTCCAGCACGTTGGCGGTGTGTTCATTGAGGAAGTTGTGGTCGAACACCGCTTCCTTGCCTTCGGCCTGGGCCTGGCGTTCCCACAGCAGCAGGAACTTGGCCATGCCGCGCATGATGGCCATGTCGCCGCCCAGCGCTGGACGGAAGTAGGCGGTATTGGTCGGTTTGTCACCGTTGGTGAGCATTTCAATCGGGTGTTGCGGGTGTTGGAAGCGTTCCAGGCCGCGCTCTTTCAGCGGGTTGATGCACACCACTTGGGCACCGCGTTTCACCGCTTCACGCAGCGGCTCAAGCATGCGCGGATGGTTGGTGCCGGGGTTCTGGCCCCACACGAAAATCGCGTCGGCATGTTCGAAGTCATCAAAGGTCACGGTGCCTTTGCCGACGCCCACGCTTTGCGCCAAGGCTACGCCGCTGGCCTCATGGCACATGTTCGAACAATCCGGGAAGTTGTTGGTGCCGTAGGCGCGCACGAACAGTTGATACAAGTACGCCGCTTCGTTGCTGGCGCGGCCTGAGGTGTAGAACTCGGCCATGTCCGGGCTCGGCAGCGCGTTGAGGTGTTTGCCGATGAGTTCGAAGGCGGCTTCCCAGCTGACGGGCACATAGCGGTCGGTTTCGGCGTCATAGCGCATCGGCTCGGTCAGGCGGCCCTGGTATTCCAGCCAATAATCGCTCTGCTCCAGCAGCGCGGTGACGCTGTGTTTGGCGAAGAATGCCGCGTCCACACGACGCTTGGTGGCTTCCCAGTTCACGGCCTTGGCGCCGTTCTCGCAGAACTTGACCATGCCGCTTTCCGGCGAGTCGCCCCAGGCGCAGCCCGGGCAGTCGAAGCCGCCGTTCTGGTTGGTCTTGAGCATCATGCGCAGGTTTTTCAGCGCGTTGTCGCTGGTCAGCCAGGCCTGCGCCACGCTGATCAGTGCGCCCCAGCCGCCGGCCGCGCCTTTGTACGGCTTGTAGCGCGGGGTAGGGGTTTGGTCGGCTTGATTATGATTGCTCACGGCTGGTTCTCCATCGCGGGGCTGTAGACCCGCGGCGCACTTTTCTGCGGCAGGTGAATGAGATTGAGGTTGTGTCGGCGCGCCCATTGCAGGGCCAGGCCGGTGGGCGACGACAGGCTGACCAGGGTCTGGATGCCCGCGCGCAGGACTTTCTGGATCAACTCCAGGCTGCAACGGCTGGTGACAATCGCCAGGCCGCCTTCGGTCGGAATCTTTTGGCGGATCAGTGCGCCGATCAATTTATCCAAGGCGTTATGCCGGCCAATGTCTTCGCGGCCCAGCAACAATTCGCCCTGGTTGTTCATGAATACTGCTGCGTGCACGGCGCCGCTGTACTGGCCCAAAGGCTGAAAGGCGCTGATGCGCTGGCGCAGGCCATCCAGCCACTCGGCGGGCGGCAAAGGCGCGCCGGGCAGTACTTGAAGGTCGGGCAGGGCTTGCTCCACCGCTTCCACGCCGCACAGGCCACAGCCGCTGGTGCCGGCCAACTGACGACGCTGCTGCTTGAGGTTCCAGAAGGCGCGGCTGGAAATCTGCACCTGGGCGTATTGGGCTGAGCCCGATCCGCTGAGTTTCAGGTCATAGATGTCGCTAACGTCGGCGATAATCCCGCTGCCAATGCTGAAGCCGACGATGAAATCTTCCAGGTCGGTAGGCGTTACCAGCATCACCGCCTGGCTGATGTCGTTATAGGCAATCGCCAACGCCACTTCTTCCGCCAACGCTGTGTGGGCGACTTCGGTGTGTTCAAGATTGCAAAACTGATAGCTCTGGCTGGCAGCTGGCGCGGGCGTGTCGAGGGCGGGCGCCGCGCAGACTGGGCGCTTGGCGTTCATGGGGCAGTACCACCGGCGGATTGATCAATGTTTAGACTAGGCGCGACAAAGGGTCGCGTCTAATCGTCAGTACTGATCTACCGATAGATGACGTCGATCAAGCGTCCTGCTGCGATTTTTGATACAGCGCAAAACACGCTTCCGCCAGGGCTGATCGAGGGGCGCTACGGCGCATGATCAGCCCCAAGCGTGCGAGGGTGTGCGCTTCCTCTATAGGTTGTAGGCGCAGGTGCTCGGTCAGGGCGTCGAGGCCGCCATCCAAGGGCATGACCGCGCAGCACAGGCCGCCGTGCACGGCTTGTAACAATTGATGCACGGCATCGGTTTGTAGCAGCGGTTGTGGGTCGAGCCCGCGGCTATGGAAGTTGTGGTCGATGGATTGGCGAAAATGCATGCCGCTGGTGAGCATGCCCAGCGGCAGTTCGATCAACGCCTCCCAGCTCAAGGGCGTATCGCCAAAACTGAAAAACCGTTGGTCGTAAAGCAGGCCCATGCGGGTTTCGCCCAGGGCAAGTGAGTCGAAACGCTCGTTATCCAGGCGCTCCAGGTAGGACACGCCCAGGTCCAGGCGATTGCTCGCCAGTTGCTCAAGGATTTGCTCTGAGCTCAGGGCCGACAGCTCAAAGCGCAGGCTCGGGTGTTCTTTGTGCAGTTGCTGCATGAGTGCCAAGGGATCAAAGCTCGACAACGGCACCACGCCCAGGCGCAACGTCCCCACCAGATTGCCACGGCAGGCGGCTGCTTCGGCCTGCAAGCCGTCATAGGCCGCCAGTACCGTGCGGGCCCAGGCCAGCACGCGTTCGCCTGGCGCGGTGAAGCCTTCGAAGCGTTGGCCGCGATTGACCAGCGGCAGGTCCAACTCTTCTTCAAGGCTGCGCAGGCGCATCGACAGCGTGGGCTGGGTGATATGGCAACGCGCGGCGGCCTGGCCGAAGTGACGGGTTTCGTCGAGGGCGATGAGGAATTTCAGCTGTTTGATGTCCATCTTCGCTCCAGGGCTTATTCCAATGGCGGGGGGATTCTAGCGCGTTTAGGTCTTTGGCCGGGCTGGAACCCAAATCCGTAGGACTGGTCTAGTCTTGGGCATTCGGAACTCAAACACCAAGGAGAGCGCACCATGAGCATTTTTAGCTTTGTTAAGGAAGCTGGCGAGAAGTTGGTCAAGCTGTTGACGCCGGGTAATGCCAACGCCAGTGATGATCTGAAAAAGCATATTGAAGATGTGGGGCTGGGCAACCCGAACGTGCATGCCACCGTTGACGGTGACAAAGTGACGATCAGCGGCGAAGTGGCCAGCCAGGAAGAGAAAGAAAAAATCAT
The DNA here is from genome assembly GCF_004682045.1 of Pseudomonas nabeulensis. GTDB lineage: Bacteria > Pseudomonadota > Gammaproteobacteria > Pseudomonadales > Pseudomonadaceae > Aquipseudomonas > Aquipseudomonas nabeulensis. The sequence continues at coordinate 64,693 of NZ_QUZT01000033.1, read as the reverse complement.
TCTGGCAGCGGGTAATATCGCTGGGGTTGCTAGCGTTGAGGACCAGATCACTGTCTCCGGCCCGACCGTAGCCGCTGCCCGCTTTGTTGTGGTGAAGAAGGGCGACACGCTGAGCGCGATTTCGTTGGCGGTGTATGGCAATGCCAACCAGTACAACAAGATCTTTGAGGCGAACAAGCCGCTGTTGTCGCACCCGGACAAGATCTACCCAGGGCAGACGTTGCGTATTCCTGAGTAATACGCGGACCAAAATGTGGGAGGGGGCTTGCCCCCGATAGCGGTGTGTCAGACACACATCCAGTGACTGTCACTCTGCTATCGGGGGCAAGCCCCCTCCCACATTGGGTTCAGAGTCCGGCAATGAGATCTCGGTAGTCATCGACTGCCTCGAACTCGCTTGTGTCCTTGGCCCCTTTTTTACTGTCCGGTTCTTTGACCGCCAGCAAGTGCCCCACGCCATACGCTTTGGCACTGCGCAAAATCGGCAAGGTGTCATCGATAAACAGGCTACGCGCCGGATCAAATCCAATATCCGCCTGCAGCGCATCCCAGAACTGCGGGTTTTCCTTGGCGAAACCGTAGTCGTGAGAGCTGATCAATCGTTCGAAATACGGCGCCAGTTCAATGCGTTCTAACTTCAATGACAGCGAATCACGATGAGCGTTGGTGATCAAAATCACCCGCTTGCCGGCCTGTTTGATCGCCGCCAGGAACGTGTCCGCATCCGGGCGCAGGGCGATCAGGTGGGCGGTCTCCAGCTTGAGTTCGCGCACCGGCAGTTTCAACTCCGCGCTCCAGAAGTCCAGGCAATACCATTGCAACTGTCCGGCGTTACGCTCGAACAGCGGTTGCAACTCCATCTCGGCCATGGCGCGGCTCACGCCGTGCAGCTCGGCATAACGCTGGGGCAAGTGCTCCATCCAGAAGTGGTTGTCGTAATGCAGGTCGAGCAGGGTGCCGTCCATGTCCAGCAGGACGGTGTCGATGGCGTGCCAGGGCAAAGAGGGCATGGGCAGTTCTCATGTAAGTAAAGATATCCGACACAGACAATCGGAAAAGCCACGGTATAGTAACCCGATCACGCCAAGGAGCCGCTTATGCGCCAGAAACCCACCGTCCTCGCCCGCGAAATAGTCGCCAGTAGCCGTTTGTTCCGCGTGGAGGAAGTGCAATTGCGCTTTTCCAATGGCGTTGAACGGACCTACGAACGCCTGGTGGGCCGCGGTGCCGGTTACGGTGCGGTGATGATCGTGGCGATGATCGATGACGAGCATGCACTGCTGGTGGAAGAGTATTGCGGCGGCACTGATGAATATGAACTGTCCTTGCCCAAAGGATTGATCGAACCTGGCGAGGACGTTCTGGCGGCGGCAAACCGCGAGCTCAAGGAAGAGGCCGGCTATGGCGCGCGCCAGCTGGAACACCTCACCGAACTCTCGCTGTCGCCCGGCTATATGAGCCAGAAAATCCAGGTGGTATTGGCCACCGACCTCTATGAAGAACGCCTCGAAGGCGATGAACCCGAGCCGATGCGGGTGGACAAGGTCAACCTGCGTGAGCTGTCGATGCTGGCGCAAAACGAGCAATTCAGTGAAGGTCGCGCCCTGGCTGCGTTGTACCTGGTACGCGATCTGTTGACCCAGCGTGGAGTCTTTAACGCATGAGCGAATTGTTTCTGGGCCACCCATTTATTGCCCCGGTGATCGAACTGGCGCGCCAGGCGGGTGAAGTGATCCTGCCTTACTGGCGCGCCGATGTGGCGGTGACCGCCAAGGCGGACGACTCGCCCGTAACGGCGGCAGACCTGGCCGCTCACCATCTGATCCTGGCGGGCCTTACCGCGCTCGATCCGAGCATTCCGGTGCTGTCCGAAGAAGACGCCGATATCGACCAGAGCGTGCGCGCCGGCTGGCAGCGCTGGTGGTTGGTGGACCCGCTGGATGGCACCAAGGAGTTCATCGCCGGCAGTGAAGAGTTCACCGTCAATATCGCCCTGATCGAACAGGGGCGCGTGGTGTTTGGCGTGGTATCGATGCCTACCAGCGGGCGTTGCTACTTCGGTGGCGCGGGCCTCGGCGCCTGGCGCTCGGATGTGAGTGAGCCGCCCAGGCAAATCCAGGTGCGCGAAGCACCGGCGGCAGGTGAGTCGTTTACGGTAGTGGCCAGTCGTCGGCATTCCAGCCCCGAGCAGGAGCGCTTGCTGGACGGTCTCAGCGAAGGCCTGGGGGCGTTGAAGCTGGCCAATATCGGCAGTTCGTTGAAGTTTTGCCTGTTGGCCGAAGGCAGCGCCGACTGTTATCCACGCCTGGCGCCGACATCGCAGTGGGACACCGCAGCGGCCCAGGGTGTGCTGGAAGGCGCAGGGGGCGAGGTGTTGGAGTTGAGCGGTGTGCCGTTCAGCTATCCGGCGCGGGAGTCGTTGTTGAACCCGTTCTTCCTGGCGTTGCCGGCGAAGGCGGCGTGGCGTGAACGGTTGCTGAGCCTGGCGCGGCCCTAAAACCACAACAGATCAAAATGTGGGAGGGGGCTTGCCCCCGATGGCGGTGTTTCAGTGGCAGTTGCACTGACTGACACACCGCCATCGGGGGCAAGCCCCCTCCCACATTTACCTGTGCAGGACGTACTGGCCGGTGAAGGCCACGGCCTTGTCCTCACTGCCCTCATTCACAATCCACGTCTCCAGCGTCAACCGTGCACGACCATAGCGCTTATAGGTCGCCAAAAACCGCTTCCACACCTTCTCCTCCGGCGCCTCACACACCACGGTCGCATCCCGCGTAACCGGCAGTGGATAACTGATCTGCCCCTCCTGAATCACGATATGCCCGTCTTCAACCCCTTCCTCGCGCAGTTGCAGATGCAGCCAACCCCAGCCCGCCAGCACCGCGCCGCAGTAAAGGCTGCCACCAAACATGGTGCTTTTGTGGTTGATATTGGCCTGCAGCGGCAGGTGCAGTTCCAGCCGTCCTTGTTGCCAGTCCCGTACCTTGAGGCCCATCTCCCGGGTGAGGGGGATGTCGTGATGAAGGACTGATTCGAGGTAGTGGCTCATGGTGGACTCTTCGGCGTGGTTCATTCGTCGTCGGCACTTTGGTTAGCAAAGTTAAGGCCGTGCTTGCGCAGTTTGTCGTGAAGGGTCTTGCGCGGTACGCCCAGCGCCTCGGCGAGGCTGCGCATGGAGCCATGGGGGCGGGTCAGTTCGGCGGCAATCAGGCTTTTCTCGAACTGTTCGACTTGCTCGCTCAAGCCGCCGGGCGTAGAGGTGAGCACGCTTGCGGCAGGATTATCCGGCGTGGCGTCCAGTGCCAGTTCCAGGCCGAGGGCGAAGCGTTCAGCGGCGTTCTGCAATTCCCGCACATTGCCTGGCCAGCTATGACGCAACAGCAGCGCGCGCTGGCCCGGTTGCAGTTCATGCAGCGGCAAACCGTGGCGGCTGGCGGCTTCGTCGGCGAAATGCTGGAACAGCATCAATGCATCTTCACCCCGCTCACGCAGCGGTGGAATGCGCAGCGGCGCGACGTTCAGACGGTAATACAAGTCGGCGCGGAAACGCCCTTGATCGGCGGATTGGCGCAAGTCTTCCTTGGTGGCGGCGATGATGCGGATATCCAGGGGGATCAGCTGATTGCCACCCAAACGCTCCACGACGCGCTCCTGTAACAGGCGTAGCAGTTTGACCTGCACATCCAGGCTCATGCTCTCGATTTCATCGAGGAACAGCGTGCCACCATTGGCGAATTCGAACTTGCCGATACGGCGCTTCTGCGCGCCGGTAAACGCACCGGGCTCGTGGCCGAACAGTTCGCTTTCCACCACTGACTCGGCAAGCGCCCCGGCGTTGATCGCCACAAACGGCCCGCTACGGCGGCTCGACAGGTCGTGCAGCGCACGCGCCACCACCTCTTTGCCCGCGCCGGTTTCACCGAGGATCAGCACATCGGCCTTGGTCGCGGCCAGGGCACCGATCTGTTCGCGCAGGCGCAGCATTTGCGGTGAATGCCCGACCAAACGCGTACTCAATTGCTGACGGTCGCTGAGGGCCAGGCGCAGGCTGCGGTTGTCCAGCACCAGGCGGCGCAGGGCCAGGGCGCGGCGCACGCTGTCGAGCAGGGCGTCGCTGGCGAAGGGTTTTTCGAGAAAGTCATAGGCCCCGGCGCGCATCGCCTGCACGGCCAGCGGCACGTCGCCGTGGCCGGTGATCAGCAGCACCGGCAGGTCAGGGTCCTGGCCATGCAGCTCGGCGAGCAGTTCCAGGCCATCCATGCCGGGCATGCGAATGTCGCTCACCACCACCCCCGGCCAATCCCGTGACAGGCGCGCGGTGAGGCCGCTGGCTTCGCCCAGGGGCAGGACTTTCAGCCCGGCCAGATCCAGGGTCTGGCACAGGGCCTGACGCAGGTGTGGATCGTCGTCGATCAACACCACCTGAATCCCGTTCTCGATACTCATACACTGCGGTCCTCGGACGGTTGCAGACTGACGCCCGGCGAGCCGGCACGCAATTTCAAGGTTAACAGCGCGCCGCCTTCCTTGTGGTTGGCAAACAGCAGTTCGCCGCCAAAGGCACGCATCAGGGTGTCGCAGATCGCCAGGCCCAACCCCAGGCCCTGGGTGCGGGTCTTGGTGGTGTAGAACGGCTCGCTGGCGCGGCCCAGTGCTTCCATGCAAAAGCCCGGGCCGTTGTCGCGGATGTACAGGTTGACGCCCTGCTCGGTGGTTTCGGCACTCAGCCACAGTTTGCGCGGCGGGCCTTTCTCGGTGAGGGCATCGAGGGCGTTGGCCAGCAGGTTGCCCAGCACCTGGCGCAATCGCGTCTCGCCAGCTTGTACCCACAAGGTGGCCTCGGGCAGATCGCGGATCAGCTCCACTTCCATCGAACGCCGCCGCTTGGCGAGCAAGGCCAGCGCATCGTCCAGCGCCGGTTGCAGCGCCACGCTTTCCGGGGCATGGCGGTCGCGGCGAGCGAAGGCGCGCAGGTGGGCGATGATCGAAGCCATGCGCCCGGTCAACTCGCTGATCAGTTTGAGGTTGCCGCGGGCATCGCTGGTGCGCTCGTGGTCCAGCAGGATCTCGGCGTTTTCCGCATAACTGCGAATCGCCGCCAGCGGCTGATTGAGTTCATGGCTGATGCTTGCCGACATGGTGCCCAGCGCCGACAGCTTGCCCGCCTGTACCAGGTCATCCTGGGCGCGCACCAGCTCTTGCTGGGCATGTTCGCGCTCCAGCACTTCCTGTTTCAGTCGCCGGTTGAGGCCTTCCAGGTCGCTGGTACGTTCCACCACACGGGCTTCCAGCTCGCGGCGGGCCTTGGCTTCGAAGGCGATGCGGTCCAGGTAATGCCGACGACGCTGCATCATCAGGCCGAGCAGCAACATCAGCACCAGCAGCGCAGCACCACCGACCGCAACAACGGTGCGCACCGGGCGGGTGATCAGCGCGCGAGGCGCGAGGATTTCCACGTTCCAGCCGGTTTCGGCGATGGCGGTGGACTGTCGCAGCCAAGCGGTGTTGCTCAGGCTCAGCGGCTGCGGGTCGCGGGTCGGGTAGGGCTGGATGGCAATGATGGCCTGGCGTTCTTCGGCGGTCAGCGGGCGGGTAGCGCGGAATCGCCATTGCGGGCGTGAGGTGAGGATCACCACGCCGTTGTGGTCGGTTACCAACAGTTGCTCGGGGGTGTTGCCCCACAGGCTTTCGGTGTGGTCCAGATCGACCTTCACCACCAGCACCCCGATGACTTTTTCGCCATCGCGCACGGCGGCGGCGAAAAAGTAGCCGCGTTTGGCCGACGTGGTGCCCAGCCCGAAAAACCGCCCCAAACGCCCGGCCATGGCTTCGCTGAAATACGGTCGGAAGGAAAAATTACGCCCGACAAAACTGTCTTGTTTATCCCAGTTGGACGCGGCGAGGGTCTTGCCGGTGGTGTCCATCAGGTACATCACCTCTGCGCCGGCCTGGGCGGCGACGTCCTGGAGCAGCAGGTTGGCGTTGACCAGGTTGGTGCTGACGTCGGGCGCATCCAGCGCGGTGCGCAGGGCCGGCAAGTCGCCGAGGATCTGCGGCAGCACCTCATAGCGGTGCAGGGTGCCCAGCAGGTTGGCAACGTACAGGTCGAGGGTCTGGCGGTTCTGCCCGGCCAGTTCGCTGCGGTAATAGCGCTCGGCCAAGTGCTCCAGCGGCCACAACAGCGGCGCCAGGCACAACGCCAACAGGGCGAGGCTGCGCCAGCGGGGTCTACGCGGGAGGGTTGGAGTCATGGGAGCGGCGCCTGTGGGTACAGGCGCATTATGCCTAGTGCTGCTCGCCAAGACACTCGCGCAGTGCGTCTTGCCACTGCGGTTGGCTGACGTGCCACTGTTGTTGCAGGTGGCTGCAATCGAGGCGTGAGTTCAGCGGGCGCTTGGCCGGTGTCGGATAAGCGCTGGAAGGGATAGCCTCCAGCTCGGCGCAGGCCTTGCCCTGGGCGCGCAGGTGTTCGCCGATGGCCTGGGCGAAGCCGAACCAGGAGGTTTCACCTTGGGCGGTCAGGTGATAGACACCCCAATCGCCTGGCTGGCCGGCCAGCCAACGTTCGATTAACGCGTGAGTGCTGTCGGCAATAGTCCCCGCCCAGGTCGGCGCACCAATCTGATCGGCGACGATGCGCATCTGCGGCTTCTCTTGCAGCAGACGCTGCATGGTCAGCAGGAAATTCTTGCCGTGGTTGGAGTAGACCCAACTGGTACGCAGGATCAGGTATTCGCCGCCCACCTTTGCGATTGCGTGTTCACCGGCCAGCTTGCTCTGGCCATAGACGCCCAACGGGTTGGGCGTATCGGCTTCGGTGTAGGGGGCCGGCTTGCTGCCGTCGAACACGTAGTCGGTGGAGTAGTGGATCAACGGGATGCCAAGCGCCTTGGCTTCTTCGGCGAGGATGCCGGGGGCGATGGCGTTGATGGCAAAGGCGGCGTCCGGTTCGCTTTCGGCCAAATCGACCGCAGTGTGGGCTGCGGCGTTGATGATCAGGTCTGGGCGGTGGGCGCGCACTTGCTTGCGGATCTGCTCGATATCCGCCAGGTCCAGTTGATCGCGGCCCAGCACGATCAGCTCGCCAAGGGGCTGGAGGCGTATTTGCAGCTCACGAGAAACTTGGCCGTATTGACCAGTAATGAGGACTTTCATGGGAAAAGGTCGGCTTCCAGCAGTGGTTTGCCAGCCTGGTCCTTGGCGGACAGTTGTGGCGTATCGGTCAATTGCCAGTCGATAGCCAGCGTCGGGTCATTCCACTGGATACTGCGCTCGGCGCTTGGTTGGTAGTAGTCCGTAGTCTTGTACAGGAATTCGGCGTAGTCGCTCAGCACCACAAAGCCATGGGCAAAACCCTCCGGTACCCACAATTGGCGATGGTTCTGCGCCGACAGGCGTACGCCTACCCATTGACCGAAGTTTGGTGAACTACGCCGAATGTCTACCGCTACGTCTAGTACCTCACCTGCTGTAACCCGAACCAATTTGCCCTGGGTGTGTTCGAGTTGGTAATGCAGACCGCGTAGCACACCTTTTTGCGAGCGCGAATGGTTGTCTTGTACAAACTGGCGTGTTAGCCCGGTGGCTTCTTCGAAGGCGCGTGCGTTGAAGCTTTCGTAAAAAAAACCGCGCTCGTCGCCGAACACTTTAGGTTCGAGGATCAGGACGCCGGGCAGTGAGGTTTCAATAACATTCACTGACTCTCTCCTGCTAATGAGTAGAGGTATTGGCCGTAACCAGTCTTGCCAAAATACTTGGCGCGTTCCAGCAAATGGTCGCGATCGATCCAGCCGTTTTCGTAGGCGATCTCTTCCAGACAGGCCACTTTCAGGCCTTGGCGGTGTTCGATGGTCTGTACATAGGTGGAGGCTTCGAGCAGGCTGTCATGGGTGCCGGTGTCCAGCCAGGCGAAGCCACGGCCGAAGCGCTCGACATGCAGGTCGCCACGCTTGAGGTACGCGTTGTTGACATCGGTGATTTCCAGCTCGCCCCGTGGCGAAGGCTGGACCGCCTTGGCGATCTTGATCACATCGTTGTCGTAGAAATACAAGCCGGTTACCGCATATGACGATTTGGGCTTGGCCGGTTTTTCTTCGATGGACAGTGCTCGACCGTTCTTGTCGAAGTCGACCACGCCGAAGCGCTCCGGGTCCTTGACCCAGTAACCGAACACGGTGGCGCCACTCGGGCGTTCGGCGGCGGTGCGCAGTTGCTCGCCAAAATACTGGCCGTGGAAGATGTTGTCGCCCAGGATCAGGCACACCGGGTCTTCGCCGATAAACGCTTCGCCGATGATAAACGCTTGGGCGAGGCCGTCCGGCGACGGTTGTTCGGCATAGGTAAATGTCACGCCGAACTGGCTGCCGTCGCCCAGCAGGTTGCGGTATTGCGGCAGATCCACCGGGGTGGAAATCACCAGGATGTCCTTGATACCCGCCAGCATCAGCACCGAGATCGGGTAGTAGATCATCGGTTTGTCGTAAACCGGCAACAGTTGCTTGGACACACCCAGGGTAATCGGGTGTAGACGAGTGCCGGAGCCGCCGGCCAATACGATGCCCTTCATCATGCAATCAAATCCTTTGTGTCTGTATTGCCAAGGCGTTCGCCTTGGTAGCTGCCGTCCTGGACCCGGCGGCACCACTCCAGGTTGTCGAGGTACCACTGCACGGTCTTGCGCAGGCCGGTCTCGAAGGTTTCTTCGGGCACCCAGCCCAGTTCGCGCTCGATTTTGCTGGCGTCGATCGCGTAGCGCTGGTCGTGGCCTGGGCGATCCTTGACGAAGGTGATCAGGTCGGTGAATTGAGCGACGCCGGCCGGGCGCTGCGGGGCCAGCTCTTCCAGCAGGCCGCAGATACCACGCACCACATCAATGTTCTTTTGTTCGTTATGGCCGCCGATGTTGTAGGTTTCGCCTACTTCGCCTTCGGTCACGACCTTGAGCAGGGCGCGGGCGTGATCTTCGACGAACAGCCAGTCGCGTACCTGCAAACCATCGCCGTAGACCGGCAGCGGCTTGCCCGCGAGGGCATTGAGGATGACCAGCGGAATCAACTTCTCCGGGAAGTGGAACGGCCCGTAGTTGTTCGAGCAGTTGGTCAACAGCACCGGCAAGCCGTAGGTACGCTGCCAGGCGCGAACCAGATGGTCGGACGCGGCCTTGCTCGCCGAGTACGGCGAGCTGGGCGCGTAGGGCGTGGTTTCGGTGAACAGGTCATCAACGCCGTGCAGGTCGCCATACACTTCGTCGGTGGAAATATGATGAAAGCGAAAGGCGCTCTTGGCCGGCTCAGCCAGTTTCTGCCAGTAAGCGCGGGTTGCCTCCAGCAGGCTGTAGGTGCCGACGATATTGGTCTGGATAAAATCCGATGGACCGTCAATCGAACGGTCGACATGGGACTCGGCAGCCAGGTGCATGATCGCCTGCGGCTCGAACCGCGCCAGTACGGCGCTCACGGTGGCCTGGTCGATGATATCGGCCTGGACGAACTCATAGCGGCTGTTGGACGCGATGCTGGTCAGCGATTCCAGGTTGCCAGCGTAGGTGAGTTTGTCGAGGTTGAGCACTTCGTGCTCGGTGTGCTGAATCAGGTGGCGGATCAGGGCGGAGCCGATAAATCCTGCGCCACCGGTGATAAGAATGCGCATGTCGGAGGGCCTTTTCCTTAGACGGACATTAAGCGAATGAAGCATAGCTTGAGTTGTGCGGCGGGGAGGCGCAAGTCCTGTATCGGCGGGGGTTGCCTAACCCACCCCAACAATGGCGATATACACGTCTAAAAAAAGAGGCCAAGACCATGCTACTCGCCACGTTGATCCACCGCGCCAGCCTACCCTGCCCGCACGTAGGCACCGACCGGGCGGCGCGATTGCTCGAGCAGTATTACGGCCTCACTGGCACTTTGCAGTCACTGGGCAGCCAGCAGGACCTCAACTATAAAGTCGACAGCCCACGTGGCCGGTTTGTTCTGAAAATCTGCCGAGGCGACTACGCCGCCGTGGAATTGCAGGCCCAGCACGCGGCGCTCAACACCCTGCACGGTGTGCGCGTGCCCAAGGTGATCAAGGCGCTCAACGGCGAAGAACTGCTGACGGTGACCCTCGACGGGCAAACCCTGCACCTGCGACTGCTGGACTATATCGACGGCCAGCCCCTGACTCACCTGCCGCATCTGGGCCGCGACGTGTTTGCGGGCTTCGGTGACCTGTGTGGCCGAATGAGCCAGGCACTGGCGTCTTTCACCCATCCAGGCCTGGATCGCACCCTGCAATGGGACCCGCGTCACGCCCTGGACCTGATCATCCACCTGCTGGGCACCCTGGAAGACCTGCCCCACCGCGCCGCCCTGGAACGCGTCGCCGTGCAGGTTGAAACGCACCTGCGACCCCTGGCCGATCGCCTGCCGTGGCAAGCGGTGCACATGGACATCACCGATGACAACGTTGTTTGGCAGCGCGATGCCCAACGCCATTGGCAGATTGAAGGCGTGATCGACTTCGGCGACCTGGTGCACACCTGGCGCATCGCGGACCTGTCGGTGACCTGCGCCGCCTTGTTGCACCACGCCGACGGCGATCCGTTTGCGATCTTGCCGGCGATCCAGGCCTGTCACGCGGTGATGCCATTGCAACACGAAGAATTGCAGGCGCTGTGGCCGTTGATCGTCGCGCGTGCGGCGGTGCTGGTGCTCAGCAGCGAACAGCAGCAGCGTCTGGACCCGGATAACAGCTACCTGCTGAAAAATGCCGAGCATGAATGGGAAATCTTCCATGTCGCCACGTCGGTGCCTTTTGAATTGATGGAGGCGGCGATACTGGGCTGCGTCGGCCACGCGCCGGCCCCCATCGCCAGTCAAGGCTTCGCGCCTTTATTGCCGGGGCTGGTCGGGCGCGAGTTCGCCCTCATCGACCTGGGCGTACTCAGTCCGCATTTCGAAGCGGGTAATTGGGAGGAACCCGGGATTGATCGCCGGTTGTTGGATGAGGCCGCGAAGGTGCACGGGCTCGCGGCCAGCCGTTATGGTCAGTATCGGCTGTCACGCACGCGCCCCGACAGTGCTGTCGAACCCGAGACATTTCCCCTTCATGTCGAACTGCATCTGCCTCACGGCACGGTGCTGGAAGCGCCGTTCGCCGGGACGTTGCATCAGGATGTCGAGGGGCTGGTGAGTGTGCAGGGCGTGGAATCAAGCCTGCGCCTGTGGGGTCTCAAAACGGTGTTGAAGCCTGGCGCGCTATTGGTTGAAGGCCAAGTGATGGGTGAAGTGCAGGCGCCCCTGACGGTGCAGTTGTGCCGTGCTGACCTGACCCCTCCGTTGTTTTGCACGCCGTCGCGTGCCCAGGCCTGGCAAGCGCTGTGCCCATCGCCGGCCACGCTGCTGGGGCTGGCCTGTGATGCCGAGCCGGAGCTGGACCCCGAGGCCCTGCTGGCGCGTCGCGATGCCAGTTTTGCTCGCTCGCAAAAGCACTATTACGTCGATCCACCGCGTATCGAGCGCGGCTGGCGCAACCATTTGATCGACATGCAGGGCCGGTCTTACCTGGACATGCTCAACAACGTGGCTGTGCTCGGTCACGGCCACCCGCGCATGGCCGCGGTGGCAGCACGGCAGTGGTCGTTGCTCAACACCAACTCGCGTTTCCACTACGCAGCGATTGCCGAATTTTCCGAGCGTTTGCTGGCGCTGGCACCGGACGGCATGGACCGGGTGTTCCTGGTCAACAGCGGCACCGAGGCCAACGATTTGGCGATACGCCTCGCCTGGGCCTACAGCGGCGGGCGCGACATGCTCAGCGTGCTGGAGGCGTATCACGGCTGGTCGGTGGCGGCGGATGCGGTGTCCACCTCGATTGCCGACAACCCCCAGGCACTGAGCAGCCGTCCGGATTGGGTGCACCCGGTGACCGCGCCGAATACCTATCGCGGGGAATTCCGCGGGCAGGACAGTGCGCCGGACTACGTACGAAGCGTGGAACATAACCTGGCGAAAATTGCGGCGAACAAACGCCAGTTGGCGGGTTTCATCTGCGAGCCGGTGTACGGCAATGCCGGGGGGATTTCTCTGCCGCCGGGTTACTTGCAACAGGTGTATGGGTTGGTCCGCGCCCAGGGCGGCGTGTGCATCGCCGACGAAGTGCAGGTGGGTTACGGTCGCATGGGCCACTTCTTTTGGGGCTTTGAAGAGCAGGGCGTGGTGCCGGACATCATCACCATGGCCAAGGGCATGGGCAACGGTCAGCCGCTGGGCGCGGTGATCACTCGCCGTGAAATCGCCGAGGCGCTGGAGGCCGAGGGGTATTTCTTCTCGTCGTCGGGGGGCAGCCCGGTCAGTTGCCGTATCGGCATGGCGGTATTGGATGTGATGGAGGAAGAAAAACTGTGGGAAAACGCCCAGGTGGTGGGAGGGCATTTCAAGGCACGCCTGGCAGAACTGATCGACCGTCATCCGCTGGTCGGTGCGGTGCATGGGTCGGGTTTCTATTTGGGCCTGGAGTTGGTGCGCGACCGGCGCACGCTGGAGCCGGCCACCGAAGAAACCACCTTGTTGTGTGATCGCCTGCGGGAGCTGGGGATTTTCATGCAGCCCACCGGTGATTACCTGAACATCCTCAAGATCAAGCCGCCGATGGTCACGTCCAAACGCAGCGTGGATTTCTTTGTCGACATGTTGTCGAAAGTGCTGGATGAGCAATTGTAGTTAGTCGATTGTTATCGACTACTTATCGTCATATTTGTCGATCATCATGTTAATTGGCTTTTAAAGCCGATTTTTATCCGTTATAAAGTCCGCCCATACCCCCATTCGGAGTCCTGATCGCCATGACCACCCTGCACAGCACCCCCCGCGCCGATGGCTTCCATATGCCTGCCGAATGGGCGCCACAGACGCAAACCTGGATGATCTGGCCCGAGCGCCCGGACAACTGGCGCCTGGGCGGCAAGCCTGCGCAGGCGGCGCATGTGGCGGTGGCCAAGGCCATTGCGCGCTTTGAGCCGGTGACCGTGGCGGTTTCCGCCGGTCAGTACGAAAACGCCCGTGCGCGCCTGGATGTGCCGAATATCCGCGTGGTGGAAATGTCCAGTGATGACGCCTGGGTGCGTGATACAGGCCCTACGTTCGTGATCAACAACAGCGGTGAAGTGCGCGGCGTGAACTGGGATTTCAACGCCTGGGGCGGGTTTAACGGTGGCCTCTATGCGCCGTGGAACCGTGACTCGCAGGTCGGCGGCAAGATCCTCGAAATCGAACGCGCACCGCGCTATCGCACCGAAGGTTTTGTGCTGGAAGGCGGTTCGATCCATGTCGACGGCGAAGGCACCCTGATCACCACCGAAGAGTGCCTGCTCAACCGCAATCGCAACCCGCACCTTGACCGCGCCGAGATCGAAGCAGTGCTCAGCGCCAACCTGGCGGTGGATAAGATCATCTGGCTGCCGGATGGCCTGTTCAACGACGAAACCGACGGCCATGTGGATAACTTCTGCTGCTACGTGCGCCCCGGCGAGGTGCTGCTGGCCTGGACCGACGACGCGCAAGACCCCAACTACGCACGTTGCCACGCTGCAATGGACGTACTGCAAAGCAGTACCGACGCCCAGGGCCGCGCGTTCATCGTGCACAAAATGCCGATCCCGGGGCCGCTGTACGCCACCGAGGAAGAGTGCGCCGGTGTCGACCCGGTGGACGGCACTCAGGAGCGCAATCCTACCGTGCGACTGGCCGGTTCCTACGTGAACTTCCTGATCGTCAACGGCGGCATCATCGCGCCAAGCTTCAATGACCCGTTGGACGATGAGGCCAAGGCGATCCTGCAGAACCTGTTCCCACAACACGAAGTGGTGATGGTGCCGGGCCGCGAGCTGTTATTGGGCGGTGGCAATATCCATTGCCTGACCCAGCAGCAGCCAGCCCCGCACAACAACTGAGTGCACGGTTCTGTCATAAACCTTGAGTAAGTTAGCCGCTCACGCAGCAGCCGAGAGCGCGCTAATGAACGCCCAGACCCACCTGATGTACACGCGCACGTTCCACCCCTTGCGGGTCAACGTTGATGCGATCCATGCGCTGGCGCTCTGGTTGAAGGCAAATGGCTCGCGGCAGATCAGGCAGCCGGAGTTGCGCAGTGTGATGAGTGAGCGCTATCCGGCGGGGTTGTTCACCGAGGATGAAGTACAGGCGTTGTGCGATCTGCTGAAAAACTAAGCTGCACTGAGATAAAAATGTGGGAGGGGGCATGCCCCCTCCCACATTTGTTTGCATTGGCCAGCAAATATGTTTCTAAATATGTTTTTCAGGTCGCTGGCGCGTGATTCACGTCGTTTTCAGAACCGCTATAAGTCCTTGCTTAGAATTATTTCGCCTAAATACAGACGATTCGCGAAATTGACACATAGTTCCGGGCGCGACTAGGATTGCGTCCAACGCCTGTGGCTAACCGCCATGACTCATCCAATTAAAAAAGGCTCGCGGCCTGTTAAGTCGTCCGCGGGCCTTCTTTTTTCCGGAAAGAGTCGACACCAGAAAAGCAACATGGAGCCTGGTGTCGTAGCGCGTACTCAACCAGAAATAAGGAATACAAGAAAATGTTGAAGCAACGGATGAGTCTGATCGCTCTGGGGATTTTGAGCGCATCGACAGCAATGGCCAACGACCAGGATCAATCCAAGGGTTTCGTTGAGGACAGCCACCTGAACATCGCTGCACGTAACGCCTACATCAGCCGCGATTACAAAAACGGCAAGCAAGACAAAGCCGAATGGGGTCAAGGCTTCATCGGTAAGTTCGAGTCCGGCTTCACCCAAGGCACCGTCGGTGTGGGTGTGGACGTGATCGGTCAATACGCGATTCGCCTGGACGGTGGCCGTGGCCGCGCTGGCGCGGGTGGTATCGACTTCTTCAAGCCAGACTCCAGCACCACGCGTGCAGATGGCTCGACTCGCAACGGCGACGCGCCACACGATCTGGCCAAGGGCGGCGCAGCCGTCAAATTCCGTGTTTCCAACACTGTGTTGAAATACGGCGACCAGTTCCCGGCCGTGCCGGTCCTGCAATATGACAACTCCCGTCTGTTGTCCGAAACCTACACCGGTACTTCGATCGTTTCCAAAGAGATCGCCGGTCTGCAACTGGACGCTGGTCACTTCACCAAGGAAGCCCGCAAAAGTGCCGAAGGCACTGACAGCGGCCGCCTGAAAAGCATCGACTACATCGGTGGTAGCTACAAATTCACCGAAAGCCTGTCGGCTGCTCTGTACGCTTCCGACATGCAGGACGTGCTGAAGAAGCAATACGTCAACGTCAACTACGTGCTGGCCCTGCCAGAGAAGCAGTCGCTGACGTTTGACTTCAACGGCTACAAAACCAAGCTGGACAAGAGCTTCGCCCTGGAAAACCAAGGTGACGAAGACGCCCGCGACAACAAGATCTGGAGCCTGGGCGCTACATGGGCTGTCGGCCCGCATAGCTTCACCATCGCTCACCAGCGCAGCACCGGCGACACTGGCTACCTGTACGGCGGCTACCGCAACGCTGGCGGCATCGGCGACGGCGGCAACACCATCTTGCTGGCCAACTCCTACTGGTCTGACTTCAACGGCAAGGACGAGCGCTCCTGGCAAGCTGGCTACGGCCTGGACTTCAGTGCCTTCGGCGTGCCTGGCCTGAGCTACAACATCGCTTACGTGCGCGGTACCAACATTGACGACGGCTCGGGCCGTGGCAATGGCACCGAGCGTGAAATCTTCAACCAGTTCAAGTACGTGGTTCAGAGCGGCCCAGCCAAAGACCTGAGCCTGCGCGCTCGTGCGTCGTGGTTGCGCGTCTCCAGCAACGCCAGTGACTACAACGTAGGCGGTAACGAAATCCGTCTGTTCGCCGACTACCCGATCAACGTTTTCTAATTGATCGCACGTCGCGCCTGATCCCAGGCGATAAAAAACCCCGACTGGTTCGGGGTTTTTTTATGGGCCGGTCAGTCGTGCCGGGACTGTTCAGAACCGTCCGCTGATCCCCAGCAACGGCCCCTTCTGCACGATGTCGTAGACGAAACCATCATGGCGATAATTCACGCCCATCGCCCGATACCCGGCCACCGCTGAGAAACCCGGCCAGAACTCCCAGCCTGCCAACGCCGCCAGGTCCCAGTCTTCCCGGGATTGCCCGGCGCCGACCATGCCCCACGATGACAGCCAGAACCGCTCATTCACCCCATAGTGCCCGCGCAACCCCACCATGGCATCCGCCCAGGTCGCGCTGTCGGAGCCGGACTGGCCGCCCGCCAGCCCGCCATGAAAGGTGAGGGTGGTGCTGCTGTACCAGACGCGCATGCCGCCGGCCACATCCAGGCGGCGGTTTTCATCCCCCAGCAGCGTGTAGCCGCCGCCCAGGAACCCGGAGGCGGTCTTGCTTTCGACCTCGAGCTTGTTGGCCAGGATGCCCCCCAGGCGATTGCGGGTGTCGGTGTCGATATACATCAGGTCAGCGAGGAGGCTGTAAGGGCCGCGACGTGCCTCGCCCATCAGCATCACCGACATATCCACCGTCTTGGCGATGTCGGAGAAGTCGGACTTTATAAACTGGGTGCCGGTGCTGCGGTGGCCCACATGCCCACGAATACCGGCGCCCCATACGTAGGGGCCGCCGTTGAAGGTCCAGCCATCGGTGTCTTCGGCCATGGCCAGGGTTGGTATTGCCGCGAATGCGCCCATCAGCATGGCCAGGTGTCGCAGCGGCGAGCGGGGTTTGTCACTGTGCCTCATGATCATTCCCCGATCAGTGCTGGGTCAGCGAGAGCGCCACGCCCTCGGCTGCACAATCTTGCGTCGGTTTCAGGCCGGCTTTATGGGCCGCCTTGACCTCTTCTTTAGCAGCCGCCAGGTCCGCGAGGAACGCCGGGTTGCTATGCAGGCTCGCTACCGTCGCCGCGCCCATGATGCGGCCTGCATCTACGTCGCTCTGCCAATGCGCATCGCAGATCACCCGGCTCTGGCCGAACGACAACCCGCGGGTCATCAGTTCGGTCGCACGCGCCGGCTGAACCTCGGCCAGCAACAAACCCCAGGCCCAACCGGCGGCGGAGTGACCGGACGGCCACGAACCATCCGTGCGCAGCAGCGGCTCCGTATCTGCTCGGCATGTGCCTTCGTTATGGGCCACGAACGGTCGGGTCCGGTTGTAGGCATTTTTCCCGGCATAGGTGGAACCGCCCGCGTCCGTCAGGGTGCGCTGCATCAGCGTGTACAGGTGCGGTGTGGTTTTTTCGGTGATCGGTGTGCCCATTGCGCAGGAGAACGCTTGCGCCGGGCCGGGGAATGACAACTCCGCGTCGCTGGCGGCGAGTTTTTCCCGGGCGGTGCCCCGCAACGACAGTGCCGCGCGCCGTGCTTCTTCATCCCGCGCAAGCGCCGCAGAACCAGGCTTGGGGGGTGCGCCCAGCAGCGCCAGGCGCAGGGGCAAGTCCTTTGAATCCAAATAACCCGGCGCCAGCTTGAAGTGCGGGTCCGTGACCTGGGTGGCCGCTTCGTCGGCAAGTACCAACCCCGAGCAGAGCAAACCGACCAGGCCCAGCTGTTTATGCAGTGTGTTCATCGCGTGTTCCCTGATCAAAACCGGTAGAGGGCATTCAGATAGGCGCCTGCGCCGACGTTTTCACCCGTCAATGGGCTGTTGCGTGCATCGGAAACCAGGGCGTAGGTCTTGATCCCGCCTTCCAGCGCCAGTTGCGGCTGCCATTGCCAGGTCAGGCCCAGCTTCAAGGTCACATCGCGCATGCCGCCGCCGGGGTGGTATTGCTCAAACCCGGTGCGCGCCGCTTGTTGGGCGGTGACGCCGAAGCGCGCCATCATGTCGTTGTCATTGCTCCAGGTGCCGTAGAGGGTCGAGTCCAGGGTCAAGGTCGACGACAGCGCATAGGCGCTGGCGAAACCGGCTTCCAGGTAGCGCGTGCGTCCGAGGTTTTCGCCGCCGTAGTCGCGGTTGTCGGCAGCTTGCAGGCCCCGCACAAACAGGCGACCGGCCGGCAGCATCCAATAGACTTCTGCGCCGACCAGCGCCGTGCTGTCCAGGTTGCCCATGCCTTTGAGGTAATCATCACGACCGCCCAGGGTGTGGATTCTTTCCTTGCGTCCCTGGTCGTAGCCGAGCAGCAACGCCACGCCAAATGGCGCGAGCCCTGGCAAGTCCCAGCGCAGGCCATCGGGGAACGCCGCGGTGAACTGGCCCCAGTTTTCAGTCGGCAACACGGCTTTGAGTTTTAGAGACGGGAACGCGGCGTAGTGTGAAGAACCTTCGTATAGCGGGCCTACGGCAAGGCCGCCGCCGACGGTCACGGACGGTTCACGTGAAGCGTCGGCGTGTGCGGGCATTGTCATTGCCCAGGCAAGTGCCGCACCTGCGATAAGCTTGGGAGCGTTTTTCATTGTTTCTATCCTTGGCTGAATAGCGGAATCAGAGGGCGGCGGGTTGCGGCGTCGGGAAACGCCACGTGCCGTTCAAGATGGCGTCGCTGGGCTGGTACAGCCGGACCGTGTAGTTCCAGCCGGGGGGTGTCGGCAGGCAGTTGGCGATCTTCCCGTCACAACCGCCGAACTGGATGACAATCGAGCCATCCGTACTCTTCCTGGCGGTCAGGTTGTTCAAGGAATAAGCGTCATACGGGTTCTGCTGGAAGTAGCCGTCGGCGTTATAAACACTCACGGACCAGAAGCCATTGACCGGCACGTCGCCGACCTTGAGCCGGTACACGGTTTTGCCATCGTTCGCTGGCGTTACACCGCCCAGGTAGATCGCGTCCTTGGCCGGGTTGCCGCCCCACCCCGTCGCCGTGCCGACCAGGTGATGAACCGGGTTGACCGCGCCCTTGGGACCAAAGGACTGGTTGTAGTTGGGAATCGTCGAACCGAGGATTTCCAGGGCACTGCGCACCTTGGCCTGGCTGGCCTGGTCCCATTTCGGAACGACGAACTCCCCGACCTTGGCCTGGCTGACCATGATTGCATCCTGCAGCCCATGCACCTTCTCTAGATCCTTGCGATCCGAGGGGTCGAAAAACGTGCGCACCGCGACAAACACGTAGCGTGTGCCGATCGCCTCTTTCGTCAGCGTGCGGCGGCCGGCGCCGTACGAAACGAGAGGGACGTAATGATCCTCGTCCACCACCTGCATCGACATGAACCGCCCGCCGGCCTCAGGCAAGGTGACCGTGACCGGGCCGGCATCGAGGTCGAACACCGCGGATGAGTAGAGCGTGTCCCGATTCATCCGCACCACATTCTGCGCGTCGATAGGCACCGCTTCGCGGCTATGGACGAACCGGCCCAGGCTGCCCGTGGCTACCATCTTTCCCAGGTAAAGGTCGGACTCGGCCCGGGCAAAGTTATCCACACCCACCGGTATGGCTGCCTCCGAGGATGATTGCGCGTTCGCACTGCCAAGCGTTGCCAGCGCCAGGGTCAGCACGCAGGCGGTGGATAAATGGGACATTGAAACCTCTTGCTCTTATCAGTTGGCGTTAACTTTTTGACTGTAAAAGAACGCCTCGGCCCAAACTTGCCATTTGGTGCCAAAAGCAAAACAGGATCGTGGGTTAAGAATTAGAGAGGGCAAGACATAACCTGTGGCGAGGGAGCTTGCTCCCGCTGGACTGCGCAGCAGTCCCATTCTTTTAAACGAAGAGCGGGGCCGCTTTGCGGCCCAGCGGGAGCAAGCTCCCTCGCCACGGGGACAGTGTGTAATAGGGCTCCTACAAGGTGCGGTAGCGCGAGGGTGGGGTGCCGGTCCAGCGCTTGAACGCGCGGGTGAAGTGCGCTGGGTCGCTGTAGCCGACCATGTAGGCGATTTCGGTCGCGCTGTATTTGCCGCTGGCGATCAGTTGGAGGGCTTCGCTGCGACGTGTCTCGTCACGCAACGCGTCAAAGTCGATGCCGCAATGTTCAAGGCGCCGTTGCAGCGTTCGAACAGACAGCCCAATCGTTTTCGAAATCGCACTGAGCCTGGACTGTTCCTGGTCGGCGATCTGCTGGGCGAGCACATCAGCGGCGTCACTGGTGGACTTCAAGGCCTGGGTGGTTTTCCAGGCTACATCCCGAACCGGCAGCAGGGGAATTTCAAGCAGCTCACGATCAAATTCGATCATGTTGTACGCCGCGTTCATCTCCAGGTTCGGCCCCAGGAACTCTTCCAGCGCTTCGTCGCCTTTTTCCCTTGGGTTTTTCAGGTGGACCCGGATGGCGCCGGGCGCGCCGGACAGCAGCGGCACTTTGCGCAGCACCGCCAGGGTGCCGAAAATCACTTGCTTGGGATCGAACTCGTGCTGCCCGGTGAAGTGCTGGATCAGTCGCGTCGTACGGCCTTCGGTGATGATCTTCACTTCGCTGCCCTGGTGCAGCAGATCCGTATGCACCGCCGCTGCCGCACACGCCTGGGCGAGGTTGGTCGAGCCCAGGATCAATTCGCCCCATACCCCGGTCGAGCGCACATCGGTCAGGTGGCCCACCACCGCGCCGCCGAAGGGGTCCTGGGCCGCCGCTGCCATCTCGTTGGCGATATGAAAACACGCCGCCCGTGGCACCCACGCCTCAGGGTTCTGGAACACCTGCGGGGCAATACCAAAGCGCCGAAAGAACTCCAGCGGCGACACCCCGCGCAGGCTCAGGTAAGGCGCGATTTGCCGAAGCGTACTGAGTTTGATCGCGGGCGCTGCGTGGGTCATGGGTATTCGCACCGTTCATTTGGATGGAGTGATCGCCCCATCGTTGGTTTTATGTTGTCAAATAACTGGCGCCCACAGGCTGAAAATCGACCGCTTGGCGGCGGACAAGACAAAACGTTGACAGTTCCCTATGGATCCAACATCATCCACGGCGATTTTGATGGCTCTAAGCCATTAAAATGACATTAAATGACGCAAATTCGTCCCATGCTGTGGTGCTTCAAGAAGTAGGGATGTTGCGGCTTGGACCTCGCCAGTCGGGGCTCCCATTAAACACTATCACCTTATTTAGCCGGCTCGGCCCGTTGCGGCTGTGCGCGAGTCTTAGGAAGTAATCTACATGGTCGTTGGACGAATTCTGGTTACAGGCGGTGCAGGTTTTATCGGTTCACACCTGGTCGATGCGTTGCTGGGCAAAGGCTACAAGATTCGCGTGCTGGATAACCTGTCCACCGGCAAGGTGGCCAACCTGCCGGTTGGCAATCCCGACCTGGAACTGGTCGAAGGCGATGTCGCCGACAGCGCCGTTGTGGACCGCGCCATGCGTGATTGCAGCGCCGTCGTGCACTTGGCGGCGGTCGCTTCTGTACAAGCCTCGGTGGACGATCCGGTTGCGACCCACCAAGCCAACTTCGTTGGCACCCTCAACGTGTGCCAAAGCATGCTCAAGGCCGGTGTGGTGCGTGTGGTTTTCGCGTCCAGCGCCGCGACCTACGGCAACAACGGCGAAGGCACAGCGATTGATGAAGATACCCCAAAATCACCGTTGACCCCGTACGCCAGCGACAAGCTGTCCAGTGAGTATTACCTGGACTTCTACCGCCGCGAACACGGCCTGGAACCGGTGATCTTCCGTTTCTTCAATATCTTCGGTCCACGCCAGGACCCGTCCTCGCCGTACTCCGGCGTGATCAGCATATTCACCGAGCGTGCGTTGGCGAAAAAGCCCATCACCGTATTTGGTGACGGCGGTCAAACTCGCGACTTCGTATACGTGCAAGATCTGGTGAGCATTCTGGTGCAGGCGGTCGAGGCCAGTGAACCGGCGCCGGGTGCGATTAACGTCGGGCTCAATCGCGCCACCAGCCTCAACGACTTGATCGCTGAGTTGGGCACTGCCATCGGCACCCCGCTGAACGTGACCTACCAGGCGCCACGTCAAGGCGACATTCGCCATTCGCGTGCCAATAACACCCGTTTGCTCGAGCGCTTTGCACTCCCGGAACCGACTTCCATCGGCCAGGGGTTAGCGCAGCTTTTGCGTAGTTTGTAATTCGCCGGTCACCGTGCCCGGCGTCAACGCGGTATCAGCTCAGTCATATTCAAGAGTGCAATTATGGAAATCGTTTTTCGCAGGACGCGTGTCCGCGCGATCGCCGAGCGCCTGCTAGCGGCGCTTGCCTTGTTCGTCGGTGTGCCAGCCGTCCACGCTGCGGCGTTGTCCCAGCCGACCAGCGTCGCCTTCTGGTACGCCGATAAGCCGCCGCTGCCCGAGCTGTCACAGTTCGACTGGGCCGTGGTCGAGCCGGGCCATATGACCCCGGGTGACGTGAAAACCCTGCGCACCTTGGGCAGCCAGCCGTTTGCCTACCTTTCCATCGGCGAGTTCGACGGCAACAAGGCCGCAGTGGACAAGGCCGGGCTGACCAAAGCGGTTTCCCCTGTACGCAACGACGCCTGGAACAGCCAGGTGATGGACCTCACGTCGACGGCCTGGCGCGAGCACCTGTTCGGTCGCGCCAAGGCGTTGGAAGCCCAGGGCTATGCCGGTCTGTTTCTCGACACCCTCGACAGCTTCCAGTTGATGCCCCAGGCGTCCCGTGAAGCGCAGCGCGTTGGCCTGGCCAGCTTGTTGCGTGAACTGCACAAGCGCCAGCCCAACCTGAAGCTGTTCTTCAACCGGGGTTTTGAAGTGCTGCCCGAACTGGACGGCGTCGCGGCGGCAGTGGCGGTCGAATCCATTCATGCAGGCTGGGACGCGTCCGCCAAGCGCTATCGCCCGGTGTCCGAGTCCGACCGCCAGTGGCTCGAAACCCACCTGCAACCCCTGCGCGCCAAGGGCGTGCCGCTGGTCGCCATCGACTACTTGCCGCCCGAGCGTCGCGAAGAAGCCCGCAAGCTCGCCAAGCGCCTGCGCGACGAAGGTTTCATTCCGTATATCAGCACGCCCGACCTCAATACCCTGGGCATCAGCAGCATCGAAGTGCAGCCACGTCGCATTGCGTTGATCTTCGACCCGCGTGAAGGCGCGCTGGAAGACACGGCCGGCCATAGCAACCTTGGCGGGTTGCTGGAGTATCTCGGCTACCGGGTTGACTATCTGCCCGCCGACAGTGACTTGCCGCAATACGGTTTCAGCGGCTTGTACGCCGGTGTGGTCACGTGGATGACCAGCGGCCCGCCGCAGGACACGCCGGCGTTCAACCGCTTTATCAACGCGCGCCTGGACGAACAAGTCCCGGTGGTGTTTTTCAGCGGCTTGCCGGTTGAGGACAAGCTGTTGCTCAAGCGCCTGGGCCTCAAGCGGGATGTGCCGCCTGCGACTCAGGCGCTGACCATCACTCACCAGGACAAGGCGCTGTTGGGCGCCTTTGAAGCACCGGTAGTACCGCGCTCCCGTGACTTGGCTGCGGTGTCGGTGTTGCCCAATGGGCCGACGCCGGCGTTGTCCCTGAGTGGTGTCAATGGTGCGGTGTTCAACCCCGTGGTCGTGGGCAAGTGGGGCGGTTTGGCGCTGGCGCCTTATCTGCTTGAAATCAACAACGAACGCAGCCGCTGGATTCTTGATCCGTTCGCGTTTCTCCAGGCCAGCCTGCGCCTGCCGGAGCAGCCGCGCCCGGACACCACCACCGAAAACGGCCGGCGCATCGCCACCGTGCATATCGACGGTGATGGCTTTCCCTCCCGTGCCGAAGTCATGGGTACGCCCTACGCCGGTCGCCACACCCTGGACGACTACATCAAGCCCAACCCGTTCCTGACCTCGGTGTCGATCATCGAAGCCGAAATCTCACCCCGTGGCGCCTTCCCGTTCCTGGCCCGCGAGCTTGAGCCGATTGCCCGCGAGATCTTTGCCAACCCTAAAGTCGAAGTGGCCACCCACACCTACAGCCACCCGTTTTTCATGCAGCCGGAAAAAGCCAAGAAGCGCGAAAACTTCAATCCGGAATACGGCTTGAACATGAAGATCCCCGGCTACGACAAAATCGATTTTCGCCGCGAAATCTTCGGCTCGCGTGACTACATCAACCAGAACCTGACCACCCCGGAGAAACCGGTGAAGCTGGTGTTCTGGCCCGGTGACGCGTTGCCATCGTCCGACACCATCAAGCTGGCCTACGACGCCGGCTTGAAAAACGTCAACGGTGCCGAAACCATCATGACCAAGGCCAATCCTTCGCTGACAGGCCTTAACCCGTTGCTGCGCCCCACCCCAGGCGGCTTGCAGTACTACGCGCCGATCATCAACGAAAACCTCTACACCAACCTGTGGAAAGGCCCGTACTACGGTTTCCGTGAGTTGATCGAAACCTTCGAACTCACCGACAGCCCGCGCCGCCTGCGCGGCCTGCACCTCTACTACCACTTTTACTCCAGCACCAAGCAGGCCTCGATCAAGGCCATGCACGAGATCTACGGCTACATGCGCGGGCAACAGCCGATGTCGTTGTGGATGAGTGACTACCTTGACCGCCTGCACGGCCTCTACCAGTCGAGCCTGGCGCGCACCGCTGACGGTGCCTGGCAGATTCGCGGGATGGATGCCCTGCGTACCGTGCGCCTCGACGCGCAAATGGGTTGGCCGGACTTGCTCAAGTCTCAGGGCATTGCCGGTGTGCGCGACTTGCCGCAAGGGCGCTACGTAGCCCTGAGCAGCGACAAGGCGTTGCTGGTGTTGCGTGCCGACCGGGACACCCGGCCGGCGCTGGAAGAAGCCAACCTGCCGTTGCTGGATTGGCGTTACCTGGATGATCGCCGCGTGAGTTTCGCGTTTGCCGGTCAATTCGACCTGACCTTCTCCGTGCGCTCGGCCACCGCCTGCCGTGTGGAAGTGGATGGGCAGCGATTCGCGGGCAAGGCTTCGGCCGGCCTGTGGACTTTTCAATTACCTATGAAGCAGGTGAGTAATGGTCAACTCCTCTGCAACTAAGAACAACCGCCTGCTCAATCCCTGGGCACTGGCGGTCGTCGCGGTTGCCGTGGGAGGTCTGCTGTGGGCGACCTTCCAGCGTGAAGAAGTATTCCAGCCAGACGGACGCGAGCCCGATGCGGTATCGGCCAACTACGCCGAGCTGTTGCTGACGGCGCACCCGGACGACGATCGCCTGCGTTTGCAATTGGTCGATTTGCTGATTCGCCTGGGTGACTACACCAAGGCGCGTGAGCACGTGGACGCCTGGCCCAAGCCGCAGCCGGAAATCCAGGCCTACTACCGCCTGGAACTGGACGCGCTGGTCGCGGCCAATGGCAGCGATTTGATCACGCAGCAGGCGTTGGTCGAGCGTCTGGAAAGCTTCGATCATCGCAAGTTGCCGGTGGCCCAGCTGCAAAGCCTGGCGAAGCTGGCGCTGAACCTGCAAGCCCCGGCGTTTGCCGCCAGTGTGTTCGAAGAGATCGCCGGGCGTGATCCGGCGCAACGCACCGAGGCGCTCAAATCCGCCGCGCAGTGGTATCTGGCAGGCGAGCAGCAAGCGCGTGCGGCGCAGATCTACCTGCAACTCAAGGCGGACGCCAAGGAGCCGGCCGAGCAACGTGAGTACGCCGAACTGGCATTCAACAGCCTGCTGTCGGCCGGCCGCGATGACCAGGCCGCACAGGTGCTGGCGGACGAGCTACCGCGGCTTACCAACGCCAAAAGCGATGTGGCGTGGCTGGAGAAGGGCGTTGATGTGGCGGTTGCGACCAAGCAATTCGAACTCGCCCAGCGCGTGCTCCAGCAGTGGCATGACCTGGAGCCCGACAACCGCAAAATCCTCGTGAAGGAATTCCACGTGCGCCTGGCCATTAATGACCTGGCGGGGGCGTGGGAAACCGGCCAGGAGTTGGTGGTCGATTACCCGGACGACACCGAGTTGCTGGAGCAAATGGCCAAGCTTGGTGAATGGCGCGGCGATAATCAGGCGGCGCTGAGCTACTGGATTCGTCTGCTCAAGCTCAAGGAAGACCCGGCAACCCGCGAGCACGCCTGGCGCCTGGCCAGCCAGCAATTCGACTTTGATCGCTCGATCCCGCTGCTCGCCGAAATCATGCAACAACGCCCGCTCACCGATATCGAGCTGGATGCGCTGATCTATGGTCACGAGTCCCGCGGCACCCCGGCCGAAGCCGAAGACTGGTTGCACAGCTACCTGCGCAAATACCCGTCCCACCGCCTGGCGTGGACCCGCTTGCTGCAAAACCTGGAGAACACCGGGCAGTTCGCGGCCAAGAGCAAGGTCTACAAGGACTACGGCAAACGCTACAAGCTGACCACCGCCGAACTGGTGGATTGGGCCAGCACCGAAATGAAGCTGTTCGACGAACAAGCGGCCTGGGAAGTGGTGAAGTCCGACGACCCGTCCATCGACGACCCGGAATACTGGCGCACCCGTGCAGCCCTCGCCTGGGACCTGGAACGTGATGAAGACCTGCGCGTTTCCCTGGAAAAACTGCTGTCTCTGAACGGCAAGCTGACCAGTGGCGATGAGAGCCAGCTGATCACCCTGTACCGCACCCGTGACCCACAGCGTGCCCTCAAGTTGATGGTCGACAGTTGGCACCGCGCCCAAGACCCACAGCGTTTGGTCGAAGCGTTGCAGTTGGCCCAGGAACTGGAAGAGTGGGACCAAGTGGTCGCCTTGCTGGAAGACGCCAAGCAGTACCCGGATGCCTACCAGCAAGCCCAAGTGCTGGCGGTACGCGGCGCGTTGGCCGTGCAACAGGGCGATACCGCCGAGGCCGAGCGCTTGTACCTGCTGGGCCTGTCGCGCTACCCCGATGACAACCTGTTCCGCGAGCGCCTGACCTGGCTGTATGTCGACCAGGGCAATACGGCCAAGCTCAAGCCACTGCTGACCCAATGGCGCGCCTATGCACGGGAAGACCGCTTGCTGTGGCTGCCGTTTGCCAGCGCGAGCCAACTGTTGGGGCGTGATGCCGAGGCCCTGGCCTGGTATCGCATGTACCTCAAGCTCAGCCCGAACGACTGGCTGGTGCAGGCCGCATATGCGGACGCCCTGGAAACTTCCGGCTACCAGGATGCCGCCCAGCGCCTGCGCTTGAAGTTGCTGCGCAGCCCCGAGGCCGACAACCTGCAACCGTCGTCCCAGCGCTACGGCATTTGGCTGCGCTTGATGTCCAGCAGCTACTCGCCGCAAAAAGCCCAGCATGAACTGATGAAGTGGAAAGACGGTTCGCCGTCGATGAAACAGCTGTGGTTCGAGCGCTTGTTGGCGCGCCTGGATGCAACCAACCAGCAAGCACAGAAAGACGATTGGCTGGCCTGGGCGCGAACCCAAGGCCTCAAGGTCGACCGTTACGAGCAGATCCAGGAAGCCCTGCGCAGCCGCAATAAAGCTCAGGTCGAAACCCTGTTGGCCAGCAGCGACCTGAACCCGGCGCAACGTGCCCAGGCACTCAGCCGTCTGGGTCGCACCAACGAGGCCCTGGAAACCAGCCTGTCCGCATTGGGCGACGACCAGCCGGACTCGGTGAATGAGCAACTGCGCCGCCAGGCCGTGGAGATCCACGAAAGCACACCGCAAGGCGCGCTGTTGTCGTACCAGAAACAAGACTTCGGTGGCCTGTCGTTTGATTCGCCGCGCCTGGAAATCGCCCATAACCTGGGTGACAAATGGTACGCCGACCTTGAAGTGGAGCACGGCAACTACAAGGGCGACGACGTGATCTCATCGAAAATCGGTGACGAGAGCAACGCCGCCCTGACCCTGGTGCGCTCGGTGGAAAACGGCAGTTGGAAACTGTTCGCCGACACCAGCCAGCGCAAGGATGACGACCGCAACGGCCTGGGCCTGTCGCGCATGTGGCAGCTGGGTTCCAGCCACCAGATCGAGACCGGCCTGGACTGGCATCGCAAGAGCGACGACAGCGGGCTGATGCGCGCTTTCGGCCAGCAAGACCGGGCCTGGGTCGGTGGGCGTCATGGCCTGACCGCGCGGGACCAGTTGAGCTGGGAAGTGGCGCAGCGTTCGTTCTCGACCCGTGCGGGCGACTCGCTCGGCACCGGTCACGCGTTGAAACTGGAGCTTAACCACACGCTGGAGTTTGCCGGGCCGAACTGGACCGTGCGCAGTGGCTTGGACTACCAGAAAAACAACGTTAAAGATCGCAACCTGGATTACCTCTCCAGTGACTTTAACGGGCCGATCAAAGTGGTTTCCGATCCGGACGAACTTCAAACGATTCCATCCGGCGACCTGCTGCAAAGCCGCTACGGCCAACTCTACGTCGGCACCTCGTGGCGTCGTGGCATTCCGGGCGCCCTGGTGCGCAGCAAGCCGCAATACACCTGGTTGGTGGACATGACGGCAGGCTGGCAGTGGACCGACCAAACCTTTAACTACGGCATCAACACCGGCATCGGCTTCGAAGTACTGGGTGATGACGAACTGGCCCTCACCTTCGGTTACCAATCTGCGCCACAAGGCGGGGATGGCAAGTCCGGCGGCACACTGGGCATGAGCTACGGCGTGCGTTTCGGGCGCTGATTACAGAATCTACGGGAGAAAAACCTATGCAAGCAATTCGTAACCTGAGCCTGGCCCTGACAGTCCTGTTCGTCGCCGGTTGCTCGAGCTTCACCAGTGACAACAGCCCGAACCTGCCGCGCACTGCGCAGTGGGGCATCGTGCCGATGGTCAACTATTCGCAAACCCCGCAAGCCGGTGAGCGCAGCGAGCAGATCCTGCTCAGCGTGCTCAGCAGCCATGGCCTGAAACCCCGCGTTTACCCGGCCAGCACCCAGGGCGAGCAAGCGCTGATGGACGACAACGAGCGCCTCAACGGTGCGCTGGAATGGGCCCGTGAGCAGAAGCTCGATTACGTGGTGTCCGGCAGCGTCGAAGAGTGGCAGTACAAGAACGGCCTCGACGGCGAGCCGGCCGTGGGCGTGAGCCTGCGGGTACTGGACGCCAAGACCGGCGCCGTACTCTGGAGCAAAAGCGGCGCCCGCGCCGGCTGGTCCCGTGAAAGCCTGGCGGGCAATGCTCAGACGGTTATCGACAAACTTGTTGGCGCCCTTCGGTTCGAGTGAACGCAATGAATTCTCCACACATGGATTACAGCCTGGCGCCTCGCGCCAGCGGGCCGGTGTCTTGGCTGGAAACGCTGCTGGTAACGGGCTTGGCCATCGGCCTAGGCTTCTGGCTGACCCCCGAAGACCCGTTGCAGATGCACGGTGGTTTCCCCTGGCCGATCCTGGCGCCGCTGCTGTTGGGTGTGCGTTACGGTTTTGTGCGCGGCCTGTTCAGTGCCGCCTTGCTCGTGGCGGTGCTGTTCGCGCTGCGCTATAGCGGGCATGCGGGCTACACCCAGCTGGAGCCTTCATTCATTGTGGGCGTGCTGGTGTGCGGCATGCTGGTGGGTGAAGTTCGCGACCTGTGGGTGCGCCGGCTGGAGCGTCTGCAGATGGCCAACGAGTACCGCCAGTACCGTCTCGACGAGTTCACCCGTGCCCACCAGATCCTGCGGGTTTCCCATGACCTGCTGGAGCAACGTGTGGCCGGCAGCGACCAGAGCCTGCGCAGCTCCTTGCTGGGCCTGCGGGAAAAACTGCGCGGCATGCCGGTTGAAGGCGATGCGCTGAGCGAACTGGCTGAGCCCATTGTGGCGATGCTCGGACAATACGGCGCCCTGCGCGTGGCCGGGCTGTACCGCGTCGACGAGAGCGAAAAAAATGTGCTGCCCCAGGCCTTGGCCATGATCGGCGTGATGGGCCCGCTGGGCACCGACGACGGTTTGATCAAGCTCTGTCTGGAACGTGGCGAACTGGTCAGCGTGCGCCAGGAACTGATCGACTCCGGTAACTCGGCGCAGTTCTCATCGTTGCAGGCGTGCATCCCGCTGATCGACGCCGAAGGCCGCCTGCTGGCGATCCTGGCGGTTCGGCACATGCCGTTCTTCGCCTTCCAGGACCGCACGCTGAGCCTGTTGTCGCTGTTGGCCGGCCATATCGCCGACCTGTTGCGCCGCGACCCGCAAGTGCTGCGCCTGCCGGATGCGGATGCCCAGCAATTCACCTTGCAGCTCAAGCGTTCGCTGGTGGATGTGGAACAACACACCTTGCCGGCCGGGTTGTTCGCGTTCGAAATGACCCGCGCCAACGACGAGCTGACGCGCCTGATGGAGCGCAGCCAGCGCGGCCTGGACCTGCACCTGCCGGTGCGCAACAACCGCGATCACCACCTGCTGTTGGTGCTGTTGCCGTTGACCAGCCCGGAAGGCACCCAAGGCTACCTGGCGCGTATCGGCCTGTTGCTGCACGAACACTTCGGCATCGACACCGACCTGGACAGCCTGGGTGTGCGCGTCATGCCGTTCAACCTGGAGCCTGGCTGTGATCGCAACGGGCTGCGTAACTTCCTTTACAACGAGTGTGGCCTGAATGATCAGCAAGTGGCTGTTTAGCGGCGCCGTGTTGTTAGAGGCGGGCAGCTGGGCCAGTTTGTGGCTCGATGCGCCGCAGCTGCACCAATTGCTGGTGTTCACCTTCAGCCATGGCATTGCCTGCCTGATGCTGTGCGGCGCCGTGTGGTTGCTGCTGCCGGCGCGCTACCGTGCGCCGTTGCCGTGGAGCCCGCTGTTTATCTTCAGCCTGGCGTTCTTTGTGCCGGTGATCGGCACCTTGGGCGTAGTGGCGTCGATCTTCCCGGCGCTGTACCTGCCGCGCAAACGCGACAAGCAAGCCTGGCAGGCCGTGGGTATTCCCGACCTGCCGTTCCGCGCACAGGCCCAGACCCGCACGCCGATCTTCGCCGACGGCGGTTTGCAGGATGTGTTGCGCCACGCGCCCAACCCCGACCAGCGTCTGGCCGCGTTGCTGGCGACGCGCCGCATGCCGGGCAAGGACGCGGTGCCGATCCTCAAGCTGGCCTTGGGTGACCCCAGCGATGACGTGCGTCTGTTGGCGTACTCGATGCTCGACAAGCAGGAAAGCGACATCAACCTGCACATCCAGATGGCTCTTGAGCAACTGGCGGGCGTCAGTCCGCGCATGGCGGGCCCGGTGCACAGCATGTTGGCGCGCTGGTATTGGGAATTGGCCTACCTCGGCCTGGCCCAGGGCAGTGTGCTTGAGCACGTCTTGAACCAAGCCAGCGAACACGCCGAGCAAGGCCTGGCGGCGGGCGAGGGCGGTGAGCTGTTGCTGCTGGCCGGGCGCATTGCCCTGGAGCGCGGTGAGAATGAGCGCGCCGAAGCCCTGTTGCATGAGGCCGAGCGCAACGGTCTTGGCGCTGCACAACTGCTGCCCTTCCACGCCGAGCTGGCGTTCGAGGCCGGTCGTTATCACGAAATCCCAGGGTTGCTCGCCAGCCTTCCGGAGAAAACCCGTCAGCGACCGCCGTTCGCTGAACTGGTGAGGAGCTGGAATGAACAATAAGCAAGCGACGCCGACGGCCGATATCTGCCTGCTGCTGGAAGGCACCTGGCCGTATGTGCGCGGCGGTGTATCGAGCTGGATCCACCAGATGATCCTCGGCCTGCCGGAACTGACCTTTTCGGTGATGTTCATCGGTGGCCAGCGTTCGGCGTACACCTCGCGCCGTTACGAAGTGCCGGCCAACGTGCTGCACATCGAAGAAGTGTTCCTTGAGGATGCGACCCACCCGGTCGACTCCCGCAAGGAGCCACGTGAAGCCGACCCGCAACAGCTGGCCGACCTGTACCGCTTCCTGCATCACCCGGACCCGCCCGAGCGGGCGCTGGGCGAGCGCTTGCTCAACTGCATCGCCGAAGGCCACATGACCCTCGACGACGTACTGCGCAGCCGTGCCAGCTGGGAAACCCTCAGCGAAGGCTACCGCCAGCATTGCGCCGACCCGTCGTTCGTCAACTATTTCTGGACCCTGCGCTCGTTGCAGTCGCCCCTGCTGATGCTGGCCGAAGCGTCACGCAAAATGCCCCAGGCGCGGGTGCTGCACTCGATTTCCACCGGTTACGCCGGCCTGCTGGGCTGCATCCTCAAGCACCGCTGGAAGTGCACCTACCTGCTGAGCGAACACGGCATCTACACCAAGGAGCGCAAGATCGACCTGGCCCAGGCCACGTGGATCGCGGAAACCTCCGGCCAGGCACTGAACCGCAGCCTCGACGGCGGTTCGGGGTATATCCGTACCCTGTGGGTGCGCTACTTCGAACGCATCGGCCAGTTGGCCTACAACAGCGCCGACAGCATCATTGCGTTGTACGACGGTAACCGTCAGCGCCAGATCAAGGACGGCGCCGACCCGGCCCGCACGCAGTTGATCGCCAACGGCATCGACCTGTCGCAGTGGGCCAGCGCCATGGAAACCCGCGAGCCGGGCATTGCGCCGGTGGTGGGGCTGATCGGACGCGTGGTGCCGATCAAGGACGTGAAAACCTTCCTGCGCGCCATGCGTGGTGTGATCAGCGCCATGCCCCACGCCGAAGGCTGGATTGTCGGCCCGGAAGAAGAAGACCCGGAATACGTCAGCGAATGCCGCAGCTTGATGGCCAGCCTTGGGCTTGAAGGCCGTGTGCACTTCCTCGGCTTCCAGCGCATCCAGGACATCTTGCCGAAACTGGGCCTGATGGTGCTGACCTCGATCAGCGAGGCACAACCCTTGGTGATCCTCGAAGCCTGGGCCGCCGGCACGCCGGTGATCAGCAGCGACGTCGGTTCGTGCCGCGAGTTGATCGAAGGCGGCAGCGCCGAAGACCGTGACCTGGGCGTGGCGGGCAAAGTGGTGGCGATTGCCGACCCACAAGCCACCTCCGCCGCCATCCTCGAGCTGCTGCGCAGCCCCGAGCGCTGGAAGGCCGCACAGGCCAGCGGCTTGCTGCGCGTCAACCGTTACTACACCGAAGCCTTGATGCTGCAGCGCTACCGCGACCTGTACCAGGCAGCCATGGAGAACAGTTAAATGGCCGGTATTGGCTTCGAACTGCGCAAGATCCTCTCGCGCGACTCATACACCGCCACGCTGCACGCCTACGTGTACGCCGGCCTGATCAGCTCCGGGCCGTGGGTGCTGTCGATCATCAGCGTGATGCTGGTGGGCATCATCAGCCTGGGCCTGCTCTTGCCCAACTCACTGGTGGGGCAGTTCCTCGTCACGGTGACGTACCTGATGGCCAGCTCGTTGATCCTGACGGGTGGCCTGCAGCTGTTCTTCACGCGATTTGTGTCCGACCAGTTGTTCGAACACAACTACGAAAAAATCCTGCCCAACCTGCTCGGCGTGTTGCTGCTGGTCACCGTCGGTGCCGGCGTGCTGGGGGTGATCGTGCTGGCGCTGCTGTTCGACCAGCCGCTGATCTACCGCGTACTGGTGCTGTCGAACTTCGTGGTGCTGTGCAACCTGTGGCTGGTGATCATCTTCCTGTCGGGGATGAAAAAATATAACCGCATCCTCATGGTCATGGTGGTCGGCTACTCGCTGATGGTACTGAGCGCCTACCTGCTCAGCTTCCTGAAAATGCCCGGCCTGTTGCTGGCGTTGTTGATCGGGCACGGCAGCCTGCTGTTCCTGTACCTCTACGACATCCTGCGTGAATACCGCGCCGAGAAGATGATTGCCTTCGACTTCCTCAATCGTCGCAACGTATTCCTCAGCCTGCTGGTGACCGGGTTCTTCTACAACTTCGGCATCTGGGTCGACAAGATCCTGTTCTGGTTCAACCCGGCCACCTCCAACCCGGTAATCGGACCGCTGCGCGCCTCGATCCTGTACGACATGCCGATCTTCATCGCCTACCTCGCGATCATCCCCGGCATGGCGGTGTTCCTGGTGCGCATCGAGACCGACTTCGCCGAATGGTACGACCGCCTGTTCCGCGCCATCCGCGACGGCGAGACCCTGCAACACATCGGCTCGCTGAAAACCGAAATGACCCTGTCGATCCGCCAGGGCCTGCTGGAAATCTGCAAAGTCCAGGGCCTCACCGTGGTGCTGCTGTTCCTCTTCGCCCCACGCCTGCTCGACTGGCTCGGCATCTCCAGCTACTACCTGCCCCTGTTCTACATCGACCTGATCGGCGTGAGCATCCAGGTGGTCTTCATGGCGCTGCTCAACATGTTCTTCTACCTCGACAAACGCCGCGTGGTGTTGGAGTTGTGCGTATTGTTCGCCGTCCTTAACTGCGCGCTGACGCTGCTCAGCATGCACCTGGGGCCGAGCTTCTTTGGGTATGGGTTTACGTTGTCGTTGCTGGTGTGTGTGTTGATGGGGTTGGCGCGGTTGTCGTCGACGCTGGAAGATTTGGAGTATGAGACGTTTATGCTGGCGCGGTGATGGGCTGGTAGGGATGTGAAAAAGGCACTTGCCCGGTTGGGGTAAGTGCCTTTTTTGTTGGCGGGTGTTGGGGTGGTGAGACCTACTGACTTGTAATCAGTTGCTCAAAACGAAAAAACCGGCACAAAGGGCCGGTTTTTTCACCCCAACGGCCAGCGAACTTAATCGCTGCGTACGAGGCTGAGCAGTGGGCTGATATTGGCAGGGTCAGTATTGATGTCAACTGTTTGGCTATTACTCAGCGTTTTCCGGCGACTCCAGCACCTTCACCACATCATCAATTACCGCCTTGCTCATCTCCTGCAAATAATGCGATGCCCAGGCATAACGATCTGTATCGCGCGCCATGGCTGCGTCCTCGGCGAGCAACTCCGCAACGTGGAGCAGATTGGAGACGTGATGCAGGGCTTCGGGCAGGGAAACACCGCTGTTGACGCGGAACAGAGGTTGGTCGGAGTGAAAGGAGAAGGGGGTAACGCCGAGGGTGGTGAGTACAGACGGATTTCTAGCGGTCATCGGTAAAACTCCCATATCGAGTGAGAGCTACCACATTCGTTCTCAGGCGAATGGGTGGCAGCTGTGCGCAGGCTGAGAAACCGGAGATACAGGAACCCGGCAGACCCGAAGGTCTCCCACGCACAGCCGCCATTGCACGAATTATCAGACGAAAAAAAACGCCTGCAAATCGGGTTTTGGGGGCGCTTGGTGCGCCTGCATCTTGCCGGGTTCTCAGGCCCGATCGCTGAATTGGCAGCGACGGGGGGAGAGTAGCGTGGTGGAGGAGGGGGAGCAATCGGGAATGTTGATGTGATGGGTTTTTCCGAAGCGTTGGGACGGTTGAGTAGGCGGCTTATTAAATTATGATTTTTATGGCTGGGTCATAATTATTGCCAGTTCATAATTTGGAATAAAGCTGGGCTCGACTGTGAGAGGTCGTGGCGGCGACCTGTTAGTCCAAGTGAGTGACCATATCCACGCATTGCAGCGGGTGCTGGATCATGCTTCGTTGGCGTTGATGATGAAGTACACGCATTTCAGCCCCGGGTATTTGGCTGGGGTGTCGTTCAAGCTACCAGGAAACGTCGATACGTCAGTCGGTAGGTGCTGACGCTGATCACTTTTGCGACTCGGCAAATTTGCCTGAGGTTGACGGCGAAGCGTTGTCGGAGCTGGTAACTGCATCGTAAATGTCGAGATCGAGTGTGAGGCAAGCAGGCCTCGACATTTTAAATGTGGACACTTTTTGGACGTTTCGGCCAAAACGAGGCTCAAAATTTCTCGCGCTTTCCAAACCCCAGAAACTACAAAGCCCCGCATTACGGAACTTTGAGATATGGTGCGGCACCAAGAGTCGAAAAAGTTCTTAACTATCTGATCCGTCATGCTTTTATTTATATGTGATGATCCGTCTATCTCTAAAACTATCCCGGCACCCGGGCTCGCTAAGCATTGATCGAGAGGGGAAAGCCAGAGTCGACCGATTGCCATCAGTGCTTGGCTGCCTCTCATGCTTTCCTGAGTCTGGGGGCTCGTTCTCCAACTACGGTAAGCGACAACCAACGACTAAAGGATACCGTTGCTAGACGGCCGCTATCGGCCAACAGTGATCGTTCATGACGGCCGCTTCCGACCCATTGCAGCCTTCGCCGAGAGATTCGAATGACCAAAGTCGGCCAGTTGATCTAGAGCTGTGGGTAGGGATTGTGAGTGGCTCGCCAGGAGGTTAGTCTTGCAAACCCAGCACAAGGTGCGTTCAAACGTGCCTCGGTGTCTCTAAGTGAGTTGGCTGATAAAATATATGCGTTCTCCCATCTGTCTTCTTAAGTGTCAAATTACCGGTGCCCCATTCAAAGTCGCGCCGGAGAAAGCTGATCTATGCGCACAGCAACGTGACGATCACAAAATTGACCTTATTATGGTGGACGAGCCCCAATTTGGTTTTAGAGTTCGGAAAGAATCAAATAGCCAAACACCAGAGATTGTTCTGCCCATTGCATCGCTAGAATACCTATGGGCTTTTTCACACCACTGCTGGGTACTAACGCAAGAATACGCAGAATCTCAAAGAGCTGGCGCGGAGCAGTTTGACTGCGTTGGTAACCAGCGACTCAGGGAGTCAGCAGACATTCTCGAATGGGCAAAAGCCAATTTAACTGGAACTGGCACAGAGCCATGGCCCGAGTCAGGCCCTCGTCCGAGAGAGGATTCACACAGCTGCGATGATTCGGCTGTCGCAACAGAACTCTTCCTTTGTGCAGTCGCATGGATTTTACATCATGAAATTGCGCACGTTGTATTGCAGCACCCTTTGATAGATACCGCTTTTTCGGAGCAAGAGGAGCGCGAGGCAGACAAACATGCGACCAAATGGCTACTGGACGGCCTGCCCCAATGCGACCCTAAACTGAAGAAGCGCGCACTTGGCCTCGCCGTCGCTGTTCTATGTCTACAGAGCTTAGAGGTTGGCATTGTTTCGTGTTTACGAAATACGCACCCAGCAGCACATGACCGAATATTCAATAACATCGCGATCTACCAAGTAGGAAATGATGAAGTAATAGACGCAATCTGCACGGTTGTTCTTCAGTACCTTTTTCATGAAGCTGGGGTCAAAGCAAATATCGACGGCGCGACTTTCTCAGAAATTCTTGGAGATCTGCTCTATGATATATCGCGTACAAAAAGCGACAATTAACCGATCATTCAAGTCGGCACCGGTTCCAGGTTCTGTGCATTCGGTCTTCAGCACTTCACTCTTGGCCGACATCGAGAATAGTTGAGAGGCAGATTTTGGCTTAAAGCTGTCGCTCCCGACCGGTTGAATCCACAGCCATTAGCGGACGCTCACAAGCGACAGCTGACGGCCAATAGCGGACGCTCGAGGGTGCGAAATTGCAAACCGAACTTCAGTTCTTCGCCTTAAATAAAAATTTTAGTTGCTCCAGTTTGATAGTTGGGCAGGGTTGGCGATTTTTTTATGGATCTTCCGTGGAATGTGCGGAGCCTCCTCTGCCAATGCATCAAGACGAGAACGGACGTTGTGTATTAGCTCCCAAGTTATTGGCGTCGCTAATCCGATCTGTTCAAACTCTCTTCCAATGGAGTTATATTTAGACCCCGCAGTCCTGTGTTTTTCTGCTTTTTCCTGATAAGCCATTGAGGCGGAAAATGTTGCTAGGACTGCTGCTAAAATACTAAAAAAACCAAGCATTATCTGCAACCATAATGCGGGTTGGTTCTGCAGCGTCGCGAACACAGTGGTACCGGTTATAGCAGACAGCACTGCTGCCGAGCCAGATAATCGCGTGTGCATTTTAGTGTAGTATTCAGCAGATTTGTAATGCCCAACGGCTACTGTACTACACCGTGTATACCATTTTCTCAGCAGCTGTTCGGTGTCAACTGGTAGCTCAAGATCCACTGACATATAACCCCCTACAAAGTAACCTATAAATGGCAAAGCCGGCCTAATCGTATTACACTACTAAAATTAAGATCTGAAGCTTCTCGCATCATTCTAACTTGTAGTACTCAAGTGGCTGCCATCGCTTAACTAGCGTAAAATATTACCGATTCCTAGTTATAGGGAAGCGGGTTAATGAGTATTCCACTCAGAGTATAGGGTCATAGGAAAAATTTCCGTTTTCGATAGCCATTCCTTCCCCTCTCCTCCACCTATCCAATCGATCTGCATACTGCGCACTACCGGGCTTCAATATTGACCCCATCAGATATAAATCAAGATCTACAATTTTTACAGACCTAGAGCTGGGGCAGATCTCTGCCTGTTGATAAAGAAAATCAAAAACATAGGTTTTTCCGCCCAGAATATTTTTGTATTTATCTAGCATTTTATGACTAATAATATTTCGTATTGCTTCTTTGTCCTGTGATGACATTCGCGCACCGAATATTATTCCAGTAACCTGACTGAAATCATAATAAAACAAACGTTGCAAACTGTTATAGGCCGAGCAGCCGGAAATCCACTTGGTGGGCTGACGCAACATTAATCTGCATTCTTGCTCGTACTGCCAGCACTTATTTTTGGTAAGTAATTGCTCTCTAACTTTTTTATGATACTCCAGCCTTGATGATTCTGAGTCGAAGCTATAGCCCGTGTAGATTACTGGTAGCAATGAAAATGCATCTATCGGATGAAGCTGATCTTTGTAATTGATATCTTCGATTTCGAAAGCAGCACTAACAGATGAGAGGTGGTTTGTTGCAACAGCTAGTGAGTCTTTTTTTCTAATTGGACACTGATTTAGGCAGCCATTTATCGGTCTATAAGTCAGACAAAATCCCGTATGACTCGCGGCATAGTGAGACCACATCAACATGTCTGAATTTGTTCTAGATAATGAGATGGAGTATCCCGAGCCAGGGGCATAAAGGTTTAGCAGTGCCAATAGGTGTTCCAGCGAATTTTCAAGCTTGGAGAGCTCCATGAGTGAGAAGTGCCTATTACTGAAAACTCGCTCTATTATTTTTTCTTTATGAGCGTGAAAGTCGATTATTAACTGCTCATAAGAAACTGGACCTATCTTTGTTAAATAAGCCGCAGCAATTTTTGCTTCATGATCATTCTCCCATAGACTTGTTAGTATTCGTGTCCAGTCGCCTGAAAATTCAAATTTTGACTGCATATCGATAGGGTCGTTAAGCTCTTCCTTTGAGGCGAAATACCATTCATCGTAAAGTAAGCCTTTTTGTGAAAGCAAGTTTGACGATCGATACCGATAGACATACATTTTTACTCTCCTATGCTGCCTTTGAATTCTGTATTAGGCCTGAGCTCCATCTGCCATAGTGGAAGCTTGTCGCCTTTGTATCCCTTGGGGATCTCAACCGAAAAAATCTCGGGATCTGCCGCTGTATCTAATGCAATTACTCGCTGCTCGTAAACCGTATGTTGTTTGTAAGCAGTGCTAACCATGGAGCTTAGATGGCCAATGATTCCAAATCCTTGTTGACGCGCATCGTCCACTTCCTCTTGATGTTCAGGCTGATAGTCAAGCTTCACTCCCGCCAACCGTTCGCTATCAAATAGTGCCTCACCTTCAGATTCCGACCACTTTCCAAATTGAATGAGATAGAAGGCAATGTTTTTCTCAGTTCCGTCTGTAATCTCATTCTCGTCGCAATAAAATTTTATATCCGAAATAATAAAATTTGCCTGACCATCGTCTGTGATAAATGCTTCCTTTTCGGGATCGGCAACAAAAACAACTGAAAGAGGCGGCTTCGTGCCAATCATCCTGTCTCCAATGATCGACATCTCATTTTTGGCTATAGCTTCAATAAAGCTGATGCTGCATTTCGCCTTATGCTCTGTAAAAGAGCTCTTGGAAAGTAGCACCCACTGATTGAACTGGGAAAAGAATACCGCAAACTTAAGCGCCGCACCGTTTAGCTGCGCATAATTCTCAAGCTTTTGGATGTAGTCACTTTTAACAGGGAAGGGAGATTTATAATTCTTGAAATGACAGTTTTTGACTTCTACAAAAATTCTCTCCCCACTTTTTAGGACAATTAAATAGTCTGGAGGCTGAAGATCGTCATCATCAGTAAATATCGATCCACTGTCCTCTTGCTTTATAAGCTTGCTCCCACCGAGAGCTCCGGCAACATGAGCAAACATTGCCTCTACTCTTTTACCATGTAGCAGCTTTGCATCTTCGAACGACTTTTTTAGTGAGCTTTTTACGAGCCCCATGAATTCTCTAGCATCCTCATCTTCAGAGACTTTAAATCCATGTTCTCTACCAAGGGCAGTGAAAAGGTCTATCACTTCAAATTTACCAGGGTTTCTCTTAATTCTCTTCATCGCTAAAACTCTATTTAGATGAGTAGACTCTTTGAGCATAACGCTGAATTTATCATCGTAAGAATATCTCTTAAAGACAAGTTCGACGTAGCCTGCCTATGACTCCAAGTCAGAACCCTTACACTTGGCGAATGGCGGGCGGCCAAAGCCCTAGAGTTCCCGTAGTCGCATAATTGCATCTGTGATTGTTTGCGCGTTCGTATCCAAGGTTTCCATCGCCGCAACTGCGTTTTCTGCAACAGCGTCTACGCCATTATCTGAAAGCCATTTCGTGACCTCCTCAATTGCTGCGGCCAAGGCATGTTGGTTGTGCAGCAGCAATATCAGAGCATCTGCCGTGGCGACGTTGGATTCAGAACTGTTTGGCATGGGATCGTCCTTGAGCGAGGTTCCTTGACAGCGTAGTCCAGGGCAGTCGGTTCATCACCAACGCAGCGTTTGCCGCACAGCATTTCTCGCACCAGAACAGTGCGCCAGTCCCATATGGCCTTTTTTTCAGACGCCAAAAACCACAAAGCACCGACTTTCTCTAGTAAAATCAGGGGTTTGTGTTTTCTGAATTTGGCGGTGAAGGAGAGATTCGAACTCCACCAAATTTTTGCCATCATCAATGCTTTTCGGCACTCACGTTAGCGTCCGCTTCTGGCCGATTGCAGTCGGTCGTGATTACCGGGATCAGATCCCCTTCAGAGCTTAAAAAGCCATGACGTTCCTAGACGTCGAGCTAGCAGTCGGGCCGTCAGCACGTAGTAATACCGCGTTGCCTGACTGTGTTCGCTCAAGCGATTCTCAAGAAACCACACCACATGCTTCTTTTGCCAAGTCCAAGGGTTTTCCCGCTGCCAGCGGCCTGCGATTGCAGCCTGAATGATTTTTGCCTGGCGCACATGACGTTGTCGCGTTGCGTGCGAACCGATCAGCACACCAGCCAGGAACAGTTCCATATCGAATGACTTGCTCACGTCCGTCCTCCGATGTAAGCAGCAACCACATCGATCCGACGGTGCCCCAGCTCATAGCTGACTTGCTTCCGCGCCTCACGGTCGAGGTGCGGATTCAGCTGGCAGCATTCACCACCGTTAATAGGTGCGTGATGTTGGGTGATTTGTTCGTAGCGCTCACATGCATACGCCGCTCGTAGCTCATGGAAGCCTTTGAGGTTATATGCATGAATGGTGTCGCGTGCGGGACGGACGATTTCCTGAAGAATGCTCAAGTAGCTTTCGTTCGAAGCAATGAGGTTCCTGTTACCAGCAGGCGACACCTGCTTCGCGAACTCAAGGGCGCCACGAATATGGTCGTCTACTGCAATCCAGCGATGTGCTGATGCACCGGCGCGGCCGCCTTTGGTGCCGTCCTGAATGTTGATCTTGGCTAAGCTTTCAGCCTCGCGGCTCAACCGTGGCAGGTCAGCCAAGATGGCCTCACGCAAACGCATACCGGTGGCTCGTGCCAGCTGCACGATCGCCGCGGCCCTTAGATGTTGACGGCTGCAAAGCGCTTCGACTATTCGCTGTATGTGTTCGAGATCTTGGCCCTGCGGCACCGATTGACGAACCCCGGTTCGTTGCATACCCAACGCCGTGCTCGGACTTGGCACTTTCACATACTGATCACCGCGAAGTGCTGCCATTGTTCTATTAACGCTAGATAGCCGGTTTTGCGCAGTGCAGATAGCTAGGTGGCCGTGCTCAACCAGGCCGCGAAGGTATGCGGCATAGTTCGACAACACCTCGCGGTCAATCTGCTGCGCATCGTTGACCCCGGGGCCCGCTTCGGACCGGCACCACTTCACGAATGCCCGCCACCGGTCACTGTGCGCCTTGACCGTGCCGTAGTGGCCGCTGCCAAACATGTCTTTCAGCGCCCGCGGCCCCGCGTAGCTCAATTGTCTGCCGTAGCCGAAATTACGACCATCGCGTCTACCCACTAATGCCATGTCGCTTACCTCCTACCCGTTTCTCCAGTTCTCGCCCCACGTCATCCCGCCAAGAATGTTGAGTGTTATCAGGGATCAAGGCCCCTGCGGCCTGTGGGGATGTCCTTAACGCTGGACTGGCGGCTCCTTACGACCGGGAGCATGGGCATCTCATGATCTGGCCTCCTGAGCACCGTTACCGGTGGGCGGGTGGAGGCTGCGTTGGCGGACGAAACCATCGCCGCGAGATCCTGAGGCGGGTGAAGGCAGCTATGCGGTGACCGGGGCATGCCTCGCTGTCAGCCAGGTGCAGTCCAATCCATGGCCTGCGGCACCATCATCTACATCGCTGTTGCTGGTGACTTCGGTGTTTGTCACGCCGATTGTCACGAGGAGGATTGCGGCAAAGCCACGTTCTATATGGGCTGCAGCAGTGGTTTGCGTGCCCGTCTCTTTCCTGGAGAAAGAGACGGGCGAAGGGTTGGCGCACACGAAATGGCCAAGCGGATAAATTGCTGCTGGGCAGAAGGGTAGGGTGGTTGCCGCAGTGGCAACGATACTGAGTAGGCATCCATCACATGGGTAGTGACCGTACGAGCTACCGGACGCGAATCGTACTTGGGATGAACCGTCTCACGAGGGGCGTGACCTTTCAGGTTTCTGGCCACATTTTGCTGCCTCGGCAGCGCTTGCAATTTCTGGTTTACACCTGTGGACAAAAGTCGTCAAGCGGCCTGAATTCAGATAATTAGCGCCTGTGGATAAAACTATCCCCCGGTGGACAATGTTGGTTTTCCACAGACGCTAAGCTGTGCCAGCTGTTTTTCTCTACGGTTCGGTCCTTTTAAACGGGGCGGCTTTGCAGCCCGGTTTAAAAGGACCCGCGCGGAGGAGCTTCATGCGGCGCGGCGTGTAACTTCACAGCGGGTTTGTAGCGGTGGGGAGGCGGGCTACTCGGCCCACCTGGCACTGCGAATGCGCGTAACGTTCTCACCCGCCTGCTTGGCAAATTCATGTGGCGTTACATGGTCCTCGCGGTTTGCCTCCAGAAACCGGCTCCACCAAGTCATGATCATCCGGCGCTCCTCAAGGAATTCGGCCTTGTGGATATACGCGGCGCGCACATTGTTGCGTTCCTTGTGGCTCATCTGCCGCTCGATTGCCGTTTCCGACCACAACCCGGACTCGATCAGTGCGCTACACGCCATGGCGCGAAAGCCGTGGCCGCAGATGTCCACTTTGGTGTCGTAGCCCATTGTCCTAAGCGCAGCATTCACCGTGTTCTCGGACATCGGTTTCCATGGCTTGGCGTCGCCGGCAAACACTAGGTCGAATTTGCCGGTGATCGTGTGGATCTGTTCCAGCAAAGCCACTGCTGGTGGCGATAAGGGTACAAGATGGATGTCACCAGCCATCTTTGTACCCCGTGTGGAAAAGGGCACGCCGTCCAGCGCCGGGCGAGTGTCGGGGATTTCCCAGATGCCGCGCTTGAGGTCGAACTCGTTCCACCGTGCGAAGCGCAGTTCGCTGGAGCGCACGAATACGTGCAGCGACAGCATCACCGTCAGGCGGGTAAGGGCACGACCTTTATATGCTTCGATACAAGCTTGTAGCTCCGGTAGTCGCGATAAGGGTAGTGCGGGACGGTGGGTCACTCGTGGCGCCTTGATTGCGCCATCGAGGTCGTGAGCTGGGTTCACCTTGATCAGCCGAAGGCGTTTGGCCTCGCGCATTATGCTTTGCAGGTAGTTCTTGATCCTGAGCGCGACGTCGATGGTGCCACGCTTCGTCACCGCCTCCAGCGGCTGCATGAGGTCGTGGGTATCGAGCTCGACGATTGCCTTGGCGCCGATGATTGGGAATACGTGGGTCTTCAACCGGCTGAGCACAGTTTTGGCGTGGCCCGGCGCCCACTTGGGCACCATGCCGGCATACCAATCGAGCGCGACACTTTCTAAGGTACGCCCATTGATCACGGCTTGAGTCTTGGCTTGTTGCTTGGACTGGATGGGATCAATGCCGTTGGCGAGTTGCTGTTTGAGTTCAAGCCGCTTGCGGCGCGCGTCGGCCAATCCCACTACCGGGTAACTGCCGAGGGCAGTGAGACCTTCGCGGCCATCGGGCTTCACGTACCTGAGCCGCCAGCCTTTGCGCCCGTTGGGCTGTACGAGCA
The DNA here is from genome assembly GCF_004682045.1 of Pseudomonas nabeulensis. GTDB lineage: Bacteria > Pseudomonadota > Gammaproteobacteria > Pseudomonadales > Pseudomonadaceae > Aquipseudomonas > Aquipseudomonas nabeulensis. Next base: position 20,588 of record NZ_QUZT01000033.1, on the reverse strand, counting down.
GGTAGAGGCCGTCGCCATCGAAGAGCTTGTACTCGCGCTCCCGAGGTTTGGCTGTACGGCAGGCGGTGTCAGTGAGCGGAGCTGTGGTCCTGGCCATAAGGGTACTTTCCAATATCGAATTGGTAGGTACCCTTAAATCTATCCTTATTCTCGCTGGCTGCACCGGAATCCGACGGAACGCCAAAACGAAAAAACCCGCCAGAAGGCGGGTTTTTCAAGGGTTCCAGAGATTTTGAAAGCCTTCTCTGGAACCTCAAATGGTGCCGGCACCAGGAGTCGAACCCGGGACCTACTGATTACAAGTCAGTTGCTCTACCAACTGAGCTATACCGGCGTGTTAGGGCGACGATTATAGCGATTGGCGAGGTTCTGTAAACCCCTGAATTCTGACTATTTTTGCGAAATGGCAGGTTTTTTCACGACGCCCGCGTTTTCGGTGAAAGCGCGGGCGTTTCTGTTAGCTGCCATCGGCGCAGTTGCTGGCGAATTTGCTGTAGTTGAGCACTTGTTTTTGGCCGTGGGAATCGAGGTAGGTCATGTGGGCATTGACCACGCCGCAGGAGGGGCTCTTGTCTTCGACGGTGGAGAGGACGCGTTGGATGTCCGGGCTCGGCTTGACGTCTGCGTGGGCGTTGAGGGTGAAGGCGAGCAGGCTGGCGGCGATGAAGATGTTCCAGTTGTTGGGGTTCATGGCGGTGTCCTCGGGGAATCAATAGTGGGTGTGGGAGCTATTGAATGCCGGGGAGGTGTCTGGTCTGTGTCGCGCAGCGGCGGGTTTTGTTTCGTAGTGTTTGTGCGCAGGGTTTGCCTACATGGGGATACGTTCGCCCGGATCTCGATTGGAAACACTTATGAGTCAACGATTTTTGGTCATTAATTTGACGATTTGCCGTTTATCTAAAAAATATGTAGTCGGATCATCAAAATAATGACACTTTGCCTGCTGTGTCACAGAATGTGACCACAGAGGCGCCTATAAAAAGACCTGCGACGAGCCTTCTCCTTGTCGACCCCTCACGTCTTTAAGCCGCGTCGAGGGAGTTTGGGTGATGAGTTTCACAGATCGACTGTTGGTGCTGTTCGGTAAGAACGTCACCCGAGATGCCCGAGGGCTGGACGCGCGTTTGCATTTCTTCGGCAGTATTCCCGTTGATGACGGCAGCCCGTTCCCCCCTCAAATGCCCTGCGCGAATGAACATACCCTGCCGGGGGATGCCACGATGCTGCGTCCGAAAGTGGTTGCGTTGGTGTCGGTCAATGGTGGCGTGGGCCGTAGTACCTTGGCCACGGCCTTGAGCAGCGGCCTGCAGCGTCACGGTGAGTCGGTGCTGGCGTTGGACCTGGACCCGCAGAATGCCTTGCGTCATCACTTCGGCGTCAGTGCGGGCGTGTGCGGTGTAGGTCGCACCAGCCTGCGCAACGCGCAATGGGCGCAGATCCAGCAGCCGGGGTTTGCCGGTTGCCAGGTGATCACCTTCGGCGACACCGACTCCCAACAGCGAGAAAACCTGCAACGTTGGCTCAAGCGTGAGCCGGATTGGCTCGCACAACATCTGTCGGCGTTAAACCTCAGCGAGCGCCACACGGTGGTTATCGATACTCCCGCCGGCAATAACGTCTACAGCCAGCAAGCGCTGAACGTGGCCGATGTGGTGCTGATCGTCGCCCAAGCCGATGCCGCTTCCCTGGGCACGCTGGATCAAGTGGACGCAATGCTCGCGCCCTACCTTGAGCGCGAGTACTCGCCTCGTGTGCATTTTTTGATCAACCAGGTCGATGACAGCAAAGCCTTCAATCTGGATATGGTCGAAGCGTTCCAGCAGCGATTGGGTCAGGCGCCTTTGGAGGTGCACCGCGACATGGCTATCAGCGAAGCCTTGGCCTTCGGCACCGACCCGTTGGATAACCGCGTCACCAGCATGGCGATGGACGACATCAACGACCTGTGCCGGCTATTGAAGGCGCCGAAAAAAACCGCCTAACACGCGATTTATACGCTTATCGCCAGATGCTTATGCACAATCGGTTGGATCGGCTTGTCACGAAACATCCATTTTGTGGAGCGCTTCTCATTGGGCTGCAACTGCCTGTTTTTCGTGCGCTTTTAGGGGGTGTGCAAAAAATGATCAGCGTGTGTTTTGGCACCGAGCATAGATAACTACAGGCTCTGTAAAGATTCCATCAACAGAGTTATCCACAGGCTGGCGTGCGACAATTTTGCCCTTTAATTGCGCTCGGCAAGCACCATCAAGTTGCGCGGCGTCAATGCCGCATCGCAGAAGCTGCCGACCTCGACGTTGTAGCCGTTTTCCGCAAGAAACAATGCCCGATCCAGAACCAGCCACAGCTCCAGTGGGCGTCGAAACAGACCACGCAGCAATTCCAGGTTTCTGACCTCGGCCAGGCGCTTCCAGCCGTAGGCCTCCAGCGCTTCCCAATCCTGTACACCTGTGGATAACCCTTTGAGGCGCGCCAGTTCCCGGCAGTAGTCGGCGAACGGTTGGTTCAGCCAACTGGCGGCCAGGGACGGCGTGGGCAGGTATTCATCGCACTGACGCAGTTGGCGTTGCAGTTGATCAAAGCCCAGGCGCCGCGCCATGGACGTATCCCGTTGCAGGCGTATGCGGGTACCGGCAGTGACCGTTTCGCTTAATGGCAGGCCAAGATCATCCAGCGACAGTTGCAGGGTTGAGGCGCGGCCTGCACGGGACAGCGGCTGGTAGCGGTCGGCACTGATGCGGTTGTAGCAGCAGGGCGCCACCGCCAGTTGTTTGCAGCCGACGGTGTTGGCCAGTTGCAGCAGGCGCACATGCAGGTCGCCGCAGGCGTGCAGGGCGACGGGCGTGTGGTCGGGGCTGAGCGTGACGTCGGCCATCACATCTTGCAGACGATGGGTTACGGCCAAGCCGTGGTGGTCGCTCAAGGATTGCCCTGATGCGATCAATGCCGGGTCATATTCCAGGCAGGTCAGTTGTTGCCCGGTTTGCAGCAGGCGCCGGCCAAGGTGGCCCTTGCCGGCGCACCAGTCCAGCCAGTGCGTGGGGGTGTGCGCAAACTGCAGGGCGGCGCCGAAAGCCTCGATCTGTTGCCACTTGCGACCCGGTACATCGACATTCAGGCGATGGTGGGCGGGTGCCAGGTGTTGGGCTGGCAAGTTATCCACAGCGCTGAGCTGGCGAGCCTGCGCGGCAAGCTGTGGAAAAGGTGCGGGAGCGGGCAGGTCGTGCGGGGTGTTGTGGCTGGTTTCGGCGTCATCCAGCGAGCGTTGGCGCAACCAGTGTGCAAGCTCGGGATGCCGGGTTTCCCAGGCGAGCTGGCGATGGGTAAAGGGCCGTGGTTTCCACAGCCCTCGGTGTTCGATCAGGAAGGCATCCAGCGCCTCGAAGCGCGCTTTAGCGTCCCTGGCACGCATCGACGCGCAGCCAGCGTTCCAGCAGTTTGAAGCCGCGTACCAGGATGTAAGCCATCAACAGGTAGAACAGGCCGGCAGCGAAGAAGATCTCCACGGGCAAGTAAGTGCGGGCAATGATCGTACGCGCCATGCCGGTCAATTCCAGCAACGTCACCGTACTGGCCAGGGCGCTGGCCTTGAGCATCAGGATCACTTCGTTGCTGTAGGCCGGCAGGCCGATGCGCGAGGCACGGGGCAGGATGATGTAGAACAGCGTCTTGGGTTTGGACATGCCCAGGGCGCGTGCCGCTTCGATCTCGCCCGGGGGGATGGCCTGGATCGCGCCGCGCAGGATTTCGGCGATGTAGGCGGCGGTGTGCAGGGTCATGGTGGCCGTGGCGCACCAGAACGGATCGCGCAGGTACGGCCACATGAAGCTCTCGCGTACGGCATCGAACTGCGCCAGGCCGTAGTAGACCAGGAACAACTGCACCAGCAGTGGCGTGCCACGGAAGAAGAAAATGTAGGCGTAGGGCAACGCGCTGACGTACCAGCGCCGCGAAGAGCGGGCGATGCCCAACGGAATCGCCAGCAGCAGGCCGGCGATCACGGCGATGGCCACCAGCTCCAGGGTCAGGGTCGCGCCCTGGGCCAGTTTGGGCAGCCACTTGATGATGACGGCCCAGTTCAGGCCGAGGTCGAAATGCGACAGCCAGCTGTAGTCACCGCTCATTGGGTGCTCCTTGCAAAGCCGCGGGCGGCGCGTTTTTCCAGGAAGTGCATGCCGGTCATGGCCAGTACGGTAAGGCCCAGGTACATGAAGGCAGCGACCATAAAGAAGGTGAACGGCTGCTTGGTCACCGTCACGCCAATCTGTGCGTGGCGCATGATTTCTTCCAGGCCAATGACCGATACCAGCGCGGTGTCCTTCATCAAAATCATGAACAGGTTACCCAGCCCTGGCAGCGCAATGCGCCACATCTGCGGCATGATCAAGCGGGTGAAAATCCGAAACTTCGACAACCCCAACGCTACACCGGCTTCGCGGTGGCCCTTGGGAATGGCGAGAATCGCGCCACGGAATACTTCGGTGGCGTAGGCACCAAAGCACAGGCCCAGGGCGATCACCCCGGCGGCAAAGGCGCTGAGGGAAAGGTCGGGGTTGCCGAAGAACTCACCGAGGGCACGCATCAGGTTGACCGTGCCGAAATAAATCAGCAGCACCCACAGCAATTCGGGAATGCCGCGAACGATGGTCGAATAAGCGCCACCCAGCCATTGCAGCGGCTTGTATGGCGAAGTCTTGGCCAAGGCGCCGGCCAGGCCGAGCACCAGCCCCAGGCACAGGGCCGTGAGCGCCAGTTTGACGGTCATCAGCGCGCCAGCGGCAAGCGCGGGGCCGAATCCGTAGAGATCGAAATTCATGGTGTTTTCATATCGCGGCAGGCATTACAAAAAGCCGGCGCGCTCAGGTGAGCGCGCCGGGCATACCGTTCAGATCATTCGATGCTGAAAGGGAAGTACTTGTCGTTGATCTTCTTGTAGGTGCCGTCTGCCTTGATCTCTGCCAGGGCTTTGTTCAGGCGCTCGCGCAGTGGGTCGCCTTTACGCACGGCGATACCGATCTTGTCGCTTTCTACAACCGGGTCGCCCTTGAACTCGTAGGCCGAACCGTCTTTGCTCTTGAGCCATTCGTACTGCACGTACTTGTCGGCGAGGATGCCGTCGAGGCGGCCGGAGGTCAGGTCGAGGTAGGCGTTTTCCTGGGTGTCATACAGCTTGGCCGTGGTGTCCGGCAGCTTGTCTTCCAGGTAGGTGCCGGCCAGGGTCGCACGTTGTGCACCGATGACCTTGCCGTCGAGGTAGGCCGCGTCGGTCTTGAAGTCCTTGGTGGCTTTAGGCGCGATGAACTGCAGCTTGTTGGAGTAGTACGGGTCGGTGAAGTCGACGGCCTGCTTGCGCTCATCGGTGATCGACAGCGAGGACACCAGGAAGTCGAACTTCTTGGCGTTCAGGGCCGGGATGATGCCGTCCCAGTCGGACACGTACACTTCGCATTTTTCGACTTTCATCTTGGCGCACAGGGCGTCGCCGATGTCTTTGTCGAAGCCGACAACGTTGCCGCTGGCGTCTTTATTGTTGAACGGCGGGTAGGCCGCTTCGATCCCCATTTTCAAGGTTTCTGCCATGGCCGTGGCGCTGAACGCCATCGAGACGGCCGCGGCCAGAAGGAATTTTTTATAGTTCTGCATGCATGTTGCTCCGTTAGCGGTTGCTGGACATGAATTGTTTGCAGCGCGCCGAAAGCGGGTTTTCAAACACCTGCTGTGGCGATCCTTGCTCTTCGACCAGGCCTTGGTGGAGGAACACCACTTCACTGGACACTTGGCGGGCGAAGCCCATTTCATGGGTGACCAGCAGCATGGTGCGACCTTCTTCGGCCAGCGCGCGGATCACATTAAGTACTTCCTGAACCATTTCCGGGTCAAGCGCGGAAGTGGGCTCGTCGAACAGGATGACCTTGGGCTGCATCGCCAGGGTGCGGGCGATGGCGGCGCGTTGTTGCTGGCCGCCGGACAATTGCGCAGGGTAGGCGTGGCGCTTGTCGGCGATGCCGACCTTGGCCAGCAGGCCTTCTGCCACTTCGATGGCTTCGGCCTTGCTCTGGCCAAGCACACGGCGAGGAGCCTCGATGATGTTGTCGAGGATGCTCATGTGCGGCCACAGGTTAAAGTTTTGAAACACAAAACCGATTTCGCTGCGCAGGCGGTTGATCTGCTTGCCGTCGGCGGCCATCAGCTCGCCGTTTTTCGCGGCCTTGAGCTTGAGTTCTTCGCCGGCCACCAGGATCTGGCCCTGGTGGGGGTTTTCCAGCAGGTTGATGCAGCGCAGGAAGGTGGACTTGCCGGAACCGGAGGAGCCCAGGATCGAGATCACATCGCCGTCGCGAGCGGTCAGCGAGATACCTTTGAGTACCTCCAGCTCACCATAGCGTTTATGCAAGTTGCGGATTTCAAGCGCGGGCGTGGCCTCGGCCATGTGGGGTCCTCATTGTGTTCGTTGCGTTCGTCGCTGTTGGGCCGCCTTCCTGGCGAGGCGCCAAGCTAGCATAGCGTTTATCTGGCAGCCAACAGCGCGGCGGGCGGTAAACGGGCGGTGTGCGGCAGGGTGTCGCATCGGCACAGCAGGGTGTCGCGCCATCAACAACCGAACAACCGTTTCAACCCGGAAAACCGCAGGCTTCGCGTAAAAAAGGGCGCGATGGTGCCAGCTTTGGCCGGGTGTTGGAAGGGTCAATGGGGCAAACGGTGCATATCAGCCCTTATATGGGGCGTCACGCACTTTTTGTGTGTGTTTTTGGTGCGCGCTTTCATCTGTAAAGTGGGTCGCTCGGTAACGCTATAGCGGAATGCCAGTAATCTCAACGACTTGCAAAGCCTATCGGTTAGCGCTGCAGCCCGCGTCAATGGCGGGCCTGTAACATTTTGGCGCAAATCTTGCGTAAAAAATAAAGAACGCCCTGTTGGTTTCTTTTCACGAGAAGGATCCCGGGCCGGGCGGACCGTTTTCGCAATTCCTCGTAAAGGTGTGTCAATGAGTAGTACGCAAAGCTCCAATGACCTCGAACAGGGGCTCAAACCGCGTCACGTCACCATGCTGTCGATTGCCGGCGTTATTGGTGCCGGTTTGTTTGTTGGCTCCGGCCACGCGATTGCTGCCGCCGGGCCGGCCGTACTGTTGGCTTACGCCGCTGCGGGTACGCTGGTGGTATTGGTGATGCGCATGCTGGCCGAAATGGCCGTGGCGTCGCCGGACACCGGTTCGTTTTCCACCTATGCCGACCGCGCTATCGGTCACTGGGCCGGTTTCACCATCGGTTGGTTGTACTGGTGGTTCTGGGTGCTGGTGATTCCGTTGGAAGCCAACGCCGCCGCTACCATCCTGCATGCCTGGTTCCCGGATGTGGCGATTTGGGTGTTTACCCTGGTCATCACCTTGTTGCTGACCGCGACCAACCTGTTCAGCGTGAAGAACTACGGTGAGTTCGAGTTCTGGTTTGCGCTGATCAAGGTCGTGGCAATCGTGGGCTTCGTGATCCTGGGTCTGGCCGCGATTTTCGGCTTCTTGCCGACCAGCCAGGTCAGCGGCGTGTCCCACCTGTTCGACACCCAGGGCTTCATGCCCAACGGCATGGGCGCGGTATTGGCGGCGATCCTGACCACCATGTTCTCGTTCATGGGCACCGAGATCGTGACCATTGCGGCGGCTGAGTCGAAGAACCCTGGCCAGCAAATCACCAAGGCCACCAACTCGGTGATCTGGCGGATTGGCTTGTTCTACCTGCTGTCGATCTTCATCGTGGTGTCCCTGGTGCCATGGAACGATCCGACCCTGGCGGCGGTAGGTTCCTACCAGACCGTGCTGGAGCGCATGGGCATCCCGAATGCCAAACTGATCGTCGACCTGGTGGTATTGGTTGCTGTGACCAGTTGCCTGAACTCGGCGCTGTACACCGCGTCGCGCATGCTGTTCTCCCTGGGTCGTCGTGGTGACGCACCCGCTGTGGCCAAGCGTACCAACAAGGCGGGTACACCTTACTGGGCGGTGATGCTGTCTACAGGTGCTGCGTTCCTGGCGGTATTTGCCAACTACGTGGCGCCAGCGGCAGTGTTTGAATTCCTGCTGGCCAGCTCCGGCGCCATCGCGCTGCTGGTGTACCTGGTGATCGCGGTATCGCAACTGCGCATGCGCCAGAAGCGCACGGCGGCGGGCGAGAAGATTGTCTTCAAGATGTGGCTGTTCCCTGGCCTGACCTATGCGGTGATGGTGTTCATCGTAGGTACGCTGACCATCATGCTGTTCCAGGAAGCGCACCGCGTCGAGATTATCGCGACCGGTATCCTGAGCTTGCTGGTGGTGGCTGCCGGGTTGATGGTGTCGAGCCGTCGCAAGGCGCAGAAAGTAGGCGCTCCAGTACTCAACTGACGCACCGCGGTAAAAAAATGTGGGAGGGGCGGTGCGACGATTCGACTTGCCCCCGATTGCAGTGTGTCAGCCAGCCCTTCTGGTACTGATACACCGCCATCGGGGGCAAGCCCCCTCCCACATTGGGTTTTGTGTCAGTCCGCTGAGCTGGTTAGGGCCTGGGACGCCGCCACGTAATCCGCCTGGAACTGCGGCGATTCAATCCACGCCAGCGCAGCCGCTTCATCATCACTGTCCGTGGCCCACTGCCGGTACTCGATCAGCGCTGCGAGGATAAAGTCCGTGGCTTCCTCTTCGCCTTCCTGCTCCAGCACCAGCGCCAGTAACGGGTGCGCCAGGAACGCCGCACACAACGCCTGCTGGCTGGTCTCGCCCGCAGTGCGCATCTCGACGAACAGCTCGGTCAGGTCCACTGACTCAAGGTCAATGCGGCTGTCATCCCCGGCAAATGCATCGGGTTTGGTGGCGACGGCGCGTTGGGTGCGGTTCTGCTTGGCCTTGGTCTTGGCGCGTTGGGCGCGTTTTTGCTGCTTGTTCGGCGAGGCCATGGGCTCAACGTCCTAGGTTGTGGATCTGGGTGGCGTATTGAAGCGCAGGTTGGGGGAAATCCCAAGGGTATCCGTCGTCAATTGGCCGCTTTGCAGCCACGCCAACGCAATTGGCCACAGTCGGTCCTGGTACTCGCTACGGAAAAAAGCGAAATGTCCGATCTGTTTTTCTCCGATGTCTTCGGGGGCGATGCGCACATGGGTGCGATCACTGTTTGAGTAGTAAGCCAATAACCGCTCAATGGCCGGCACTGTCCCGAAGGGGTCGTCAGTAATACTGATTGCCAGCAATTGCGCCGTTACACGGCTGAAGGGCAACTCGCCCAGGGCTCGTCCGCTGGGTCGCGTTTCATAGGTGGGCGTAGGTGTGCTCCAGTCCCGCACCACGCCTGCGGGTGTGTCTTCCAGCCAGCCCAGGCGCTGGCCGGGGAAATACCCGAACAGTGCGGTTACAAGCGGCATCACCACATGCCATTTGGCAAGCATCCGCCAACGGCCGCTGGCCTGGTAATCGCGCCAGTACGCAAATTGGGCGCCTACCGTCACGATCCGCCGAATCACCGCGCCCGACGCCCCAAGCCCCGCCGCGCAGCCGCCGAAGCTGTGGCCGACCACATCAATCGGCTGCCCCGGAAACTCCCGCTGTGCCCGCCGCAAGATCGCCTCGAAATCCAGCACGCCCCAATCCGACCATGAGGCCTTGAAGCCTCGCAGCGAGCCATTGCGGGACTCACCGATGCCGCGATAGTCATAGGTGATGACGTCAAGGCCGTTGGCAAACAGGTAGTCGGCGAAGCGCGAGTAATAGCGACAGCGCAAGGACGTGGCAGCGTTGATGATGACGACCGGGCGCTCAAGGTCGGTGCGCGGGTGGCGCCAGGTGAAGCCGCTGATAGGGTGGCCGTCGGTTGCGGGCTCTTTGAAGGGTTCGCTTCTGCTGCGCTCGGATAGGGTGGAGGGCATTCGCGGCGGGGTGTCGTTCAAGTTCATTCTTTCTCTGTCTTCTTTTTTATTTTTGGTAACAGTTCGTCAGTTTGCCAGCACTTGTGTGCGCTTAAGTGGGGTCACTAATCTTCGGCACCCACTGATAAAGCCATACATCCGAGAGGAACGACAGCACACCATGGACCGATTAGACTGGCAGGCATCCATTACGGAGGTCTCTATGAGCATCCCACTGTCGCCCATCGTTTCAGAGTTTGAAACAGAAGAGCAGGCCGCCAGCTATGACCGCTGGTTTCGTGCCAAGGTGCAGGCTTCTATTGATGATCCTCGTCCGAGCATTCCGCATGATGAGGCTATGGCCGAAGTCGAGAGGATGCTGGAAGAGAGGCGCAAGGCTCGCCGTGCTGATCGTTAAATGGAGGCCTGAGGCTCTCGTGGCCTTGACCGATATCATCGATTACGTCGAGCGGTACAACCCCGTTGCCGCTGCAACGCTTCACCGAACCATTGTCGGAGCCACTGAAGGGTTGTCTTCAATGCCCTATGGATTCAAATACGACCGTTTGGCTGGTACTAGAGAGATGGTTGTTCATCCAAACTATTTAGTGGTTTATCGAGTGCTGGAGTATGTCGATGTTCTGATGGTGCCGCACACCCGTCAGGAGTACCCCTCGGACAGGTTCGAATCTTATTTATCGACCTCGCGTCAGTAGATGCATAGGCTTGCACCCTTGCTATCAGCTTGGGCGCCTTTATGACCCGCGACACCCTCGAACACAACCAAATCCCCATCTACTTCGCCGTCGTCCTCCTGGCCGCCGCCTTCGGCCTGCTCGTGCCGTCGCTGGCTCACGGCCTCGGTGTGCTGGTCACGCCCGCCATCGCCGTGTTGATGTACGCGATGTTCCTGCAAATCCCGTTTCTGGAACTGCGCCAAGGCTTGACCCATAAACGCTTCCTGTCGGCACTGCTACTGGCCAACTTTGTCCTGGTGCCACTGTTGGTGTGGGCCTTGACCCGTGGCCTGGTGGAGCGCCCGGCGCTGTTGGTGGGGGCGTTGCTGGTGTTGCTGACGCCGTGCATCGATTACGTGGTGGTGTTTACCCATATTGGCAAAGGCGATTCGCGGTTGATGCTGGCGGCGACGCCGGTGCTGTTGCTGCTGCAATTGGCGCTGCTGCCGGTGTACCTGGGGTTGATGCTGGAGGCGCAATCGGATGGGGTGGTGGAGGCGGGGCCGTTTGTCGAGGCGTTCCTGCTGTTGATCGTGGTGCCGATGGTGCTGGCGGTGCTGACCACTTCACTGGCGAAGCGCTCAAGGGTTGTCAGTCTGTGGAGCGACGCCTGGGCCTGGTTGCCAGTGCCGGCCATGGCGTTGGTGCTGTGGGTGGTGATCGGTTCACAGATTACTTCGGTGGTGCGTGACATCAGCCTGTTGCTGCCAGTGATCCCGGTGTATGTGGGCTACCTGGTGTTGGCGCCGCTGATGGGGATGTTGGCGTCGCGGTTGTTCTCGCTGCCGGCGGTGACGGCGCGGGCGGTGACGTTCAGCGCGTCGACGCGCAATTCATTGGTGGTGCTGCCCCTGGCGCTGGCGTTGCCCGAGGATGTTCGCGGGTTGGCCGCTACGGTGGTGATCCTGCAAACCCTGGTCGAGCTGGTCGGCGAGTTGATCTACATCCGCTTGATCCCTGCCTTGGTGTGGCCCGCAGGTCGATAAGTGTGTGAATGTTCGGACCTGTTCAGGCGCTATTCAGCAAGGCGTTGGGCACCATAGATCGGCGCCCTTTACCTGACAGGTCAACCGATGGATCACCGCAACCGTTTTCGCCTGGAGTCCCTGGGGATTTTCCTGATTGCCTTGCTGTTGTTCACCTTGGGTATCTGGGATCAGCAGCCCCAAGGGTTTGACGGGCGCTGGGCGCTGTTCCTGCAAGAAATGTTTCGCCACGGCGCGAGCTTTTTTCCCACGACCTATGGCCAGCCCTATGCGGACTACCCGGGCACCGCTACTTTCCTGAGCTATCTGTGCGCGCTGTTGTTTGGCGCGCCCAATCACCTGGCTAATGTGCTGCCTACGGCTCTCGCGTCGGCTGGCGTCGTTGCGGTGATCTATCGCTTGCTCGTGCCTTCGAGTCGGCAATGGGCGCTGCTGACGGTGCTGCTGACGCTGCTTACTGCACAGTTGCTGGATAAGTCGCGCTCGGTGTGCCTGGACCAGATGGTGTCGCTGTTGTGTGTGGGCAGTTTCTACCTGCTGCACACCGGCGAGCGTTTGGGCTCGCGGCTGCGCCAGCTCGCGGTGTTCCCGTTGTTCATCCTCGGCTTTGCGATTCGTGGGCCGTTGGGCTTGATCGAAGTCTGCGGCGTGGTGTGCGTGTACTGGGCGCTAAGCCGTCCGGGGCAGCGAGTCAGGCAGGTACTGATCCATGGCGTGGTCGGCCTGCTGTTGTTGGCGGCGTGCTGGTGGCTGTTGGTGAAGCTGGCGCGGATCAGTGGTGGCGACGCCTTTGCCGATGAGGTGTTCAGGATGCAAGTCGGCGGGCGCCTCGATGAAAGCGGCGAGCCGTTTTATTTCTACTTCCAACTGAGTGTGTACCGATACTTCCCGGTGGTGCCCCTGGCGTTGGCAACGCTGATCGCACTGCGTCATCGCTGGTCCCAACGGTTTGTGAATGAAGACGTGCAGATGGTGGCGCGGCTCGGAGCCTGCGGCTTGATGATCTTGCTCGGGCTGTCGGTGCCGCACTTCAAGCGCGCCTATTACATCTTGCCCATGGTGCCGATGTTTGCCGCTGTCGCCGCCTATGGGCTGCTCCAGGCGCAAGGCTGGCTCGTTGGCGTGCGCCGGTGCTACGAAGGGCTTGTCGTGGCGCTACCGGCGTTGTGTGTGGTTGTAGTCTTTGTCTGTCGGCATGGATGGCAAAAGCACGGGTATTGGCCGGACATTTCGTTGCCGTTGTTGATTGGTGCGCTGGTGATCCTGCAAGTGGCGGCCCTCATCGCCTGGCGCCGCGCTCGGTGGCTGGTGGGGCTTAGTGTGATTGCCCTGGTTGCGCAATACCTGGTGCTGGTAACGGTCGTGGATCCTGCCAAGGATCTGCAATTCGATACCCGGACATTCGTCGGCCAGGTAGAAGTGCTGCGCGCAACGCAGCCCGGCCCGCTAGTGTTCGTGAATCTTGGCCGCGACACCTGGGCGGTGCGCTACATGATGAACCTGGATCACGATGAGCAGCCGCTGTTTGTTGGGCGCAGCGAGGTTGAGCGATTGGCGGCGTTGCCACGGCCTGCATGGGTGATCGTGGCGCGCAAGGAGGCGGCACTGCTGGCGGGGACGCCGCTGGAGCATCAGGTGCCGGTATTCAGTGGGCGGTTGAATGATAATCCGCTGATGGTGTTTTTGCTTCGATAGGTGAGATAAGCAGGTTTCTTAGGGCCTATCCAGCTGCTCAGGGATAAAACCCTCCTCCCGTAAAGCGCTGATAACGCCTCTGATCAGATAGTTGTTTGAAAATCCGACTGTGTACTGTCGAGCGCCTGGATTGATGGGGAGCAGCATGCCTTGATCAACCAGTTTTTTTATCTGGTAGGTTCTTTGTGGGGCGGAGAGCGTGGGCAGGATAGCGGCGATATCACCTGACTTGACCACTTTTTGTTGAATGGCCGTTATCAGGATTTTTTCCTCCAGTGACGTTATCCACTCGCGGCTCTTTGCCATTGCGACGGTGGGCATGAGGATGTGCTTGGTCAGGTATGCGTAATCGGTAAGCTTGCTGACTTTCTCCAATTCATCCCTGATGCCCGCGAGAACATAGGTGCACCAAACCTCCAGGCCCTCCTTGGTGCCTGTATCGGCTGTAGACAGCATCTCGTAATACTTTTCTCGGTCTATACAGAACACAGCAGTGGGGTTGAGTACTCGGCCCCCGGTACTGACATTGAAGCCGTACTTCATCAGCAGGGCATAGGTTAGAAGGCGCACGACTCGACCGTTGCCATTACCAAACGGGTGAATCCAGCCGAATCGATGATGAGCCAGGGCTACCTTCATCAAATCGTATTTGGGGGCATCCGGTCTATTCACGAAGTTGACCAGTTCTTGCATGTACCCCGGTACCATCACTGCGTCAGGAGGGAGGTGGTCTGACTGGGCGATACGCACACCTGCTTTGCGGTAGGCTCCGGGTGTGAGATCCCCTTCTCGTTGTAATCCATGGACAGTGATCGAGTGAATTTCACGAATAGCCAATTCGGTCAGGTCCGAGCCAGGCTGGACGATGCTTTCAACATAATCCATGGCCTTTTCGATGTTCGCGATCTCCCGTAATTGATCGGAGCCCTCCGCCGTTCCGTCCACTTTGCTTTCGATGTAATCGGCCAATGTGGTGTGGTTACCCTCGATGCGGGCAGAGCCCAGGCTTTCCAAGGCGTGGAATAGGTCTTTAAGTTGGAAGAAGACGGCGGGAGGTGTGTCGCCACCCAATTGTAGGCGACGCAGATGCTCCAGTTCCCCGAGCACGTCAACCAAGCCTGAGTCAAACGATGGGTTCAAAAGCTGTAGATCGTGGTGTCGAAAGTCGGCCATAGGGGAAGACATCTCAAATGGAAGAAAAGGTTATCTCAAATTATTTTTGTTTTTATCCAGACAATACGGGGGATTGGTTCCCATATGGGTACCAAGCTATCTCAAAATAGCTGCTGAATTAAGTGTACGTATGTACATGTGGGGGGGAGATCAGCGCCAGCTCTGTGGTTTTTCTGGGCTGTGGTTGTGAGTGACTAAATCCCAGGCAACAAAAAACCCGCACTAGGCGGGTTTTTTGTGTGTTTCAGATGATGTTCGCACCACCTAAAACTAATGAGTGGTGCCCAGAGACGGAATCGAACCGCCGACACGGGGATTTTCAATCCCCTGCTCTACCGACTGAGCTATCTGGGCAACGGGGCGCATTAAACGGGTTTTTCAGGGGGTCGTCAAGCAAGTTTTCAAAAAATATTTAATTATTACCGTCGCTTACGTGCCGACCCCGGTTTTTGATCAATTATTGAGCAGGTGGCACGTAGCCGTCGGCCTTGGCGTAATCTTCGCCGGAAAAGAACTTGTCCATTTCGCCCGCCAGGTATTTACGGTCTTCGGCGTTCATCATGTTCAGGCGTTTTTCGTTGATCAGCAGGGTTTGGTGTTTCAGCCAGTCGGCCCATGCTTTGGCGGAGACGTGATCAAAAATGTCCTGGCCCTTGGCACCTGGGTACGGAGGGCGTTCCAGGGCTGGCAGTTCTTCTTTGTACTTGCGGCACATTACGGTGCGGGTCATGACGACACTCCTGCATTCAATACGTCGGCCGCGCGCTTCAGCAGCTTCTTGACCGGGGCGGCAAGGCCCAGGCGCGGCGGGGTGGCGAGGTTATACCAGAGCCAGTCGGCCTCGGCCACGTGATGGGCGGATTCCTCGACCTGCACCAGCCAGGGTTCGATGGCCAACTGGAAATGGCTGAAGGTGTGGACCAGCCCCGGCAGTTCCTGTTGCTTGCCCAGTGCCAGCGCGTGTTGGTGGGCGAGGTGTTCAAGGTCTTGCAGGTCGTCCAGCTCAGGCAAGCTCCACAGACCGCCCCACAATCCCGTGGACGGGCGGCGATATAGCAAAATCGCGCCTTCGGCATTTGCCAGCATTGGCATCAGCGTGCGCTTCTGGGGGATGGTCTTGCGCGGCTTGGGGATCGGGTAGCGTGTTTCCAGGCCGAGCATATGGGCCTCGCAGCCTTTTTCCAGCGGGCACAGCAGGCAGCTGGGTTTGCTGCGGGTGCAAAGCGTGGCGCCCATGTCCATCATTGCCTGGGTGTAGGCGTTGACGCGGTCGTGGGGCGTGAAGCGCTCTGCGGTCGCCCACAGCTGCTTGGCGACCTTGGGTTCGCCAGGGTAGCCCTCTTGGGCGGTAAAGCGTGCCAGCACGCGTTTGACGTTGCCGTCGAGGATCGGTGCGCGCAGGCCCATGCTCAGGCTCGCGATTGCACCGGCGGTGGACAGGCCAATGCCCGGCAGTTCGGTGAGTTTTTCCACGTCCTTGGGAAACTCGCCGCCGTATTCGGCCACGATAATCTTCGCGGTCTTTTGCAGGTTGCGCGCCCGGGTGTAGTAACCCAGGCCGGTCCACAGGTGCAGCACTTCATCTTCCGGTGCGGCGGCCAGGGCTTCGACTGTCGGCAACGACGCCATGAACCGGTCGAAGTAATTGAGCACGGTGCTCACCTGGGTCTGTTGCAGCATGATCTCCGAGACCCACACCCGGTAAGGCGTGATGCCCTGTTGCCAGGGCAGGTCATGGCGACCGTGGCGGTCGTACCAGTCGAGCACCGCCGTTGAAAACTGCTCGTTTCTCATCGTTTGAACAGGCCTTTCAAAGCGTCTTTGAGCTGTGGGTTGACCTTGTCGAGCTTCTCTTCGAGTTTCTCGCTGAGCTTGTTGCCGGCGGCCTTGATGGCCACCTGGCTCAAGCCATCCTTGTCCAGGCGGCACGCCTTGGCGCCCAGTTCCAGCGGGCCACGGCAGCGCAACGGCACTTCGATGTTCTGGAAGTTGGAACCCACCTGGCAGGCCGGGTCCGGTACTTCGCGCTGGTCGCCTTCGACGATGATGCCGACGCGGTAATCCATGCCCAGCACACGCAGGTCGACGTCACCATTGCCATTGACCGTGAGGCCTGGGATGCGCACTTTCAGGTCCGGGTTGCTGGCGACGCCGTTACGGAAGGTCAGGTTGCCCTTCAATTCCTGGAACGGCGTGTCCTTGCCTTGCGGCGTTGTGCTCAAGGTCTTGCGGTTGAGCAGGGCGATGCCGGTGCACAGTTGCTGTTCAAGGTTGGCGTTGAGCAGCACACCATTGTTGATCACAAAACTGGCGGTGCCGTTGAGGCTGTCGATCAGGGCTTTTTGGCTGTTGCCACGGCCCGTGAGGTTGCTGTTGAGGGTGATCTGGCCCTTCACCGGCGGCGTTTGCCCCTGGGCTTGCAGGATACGTTCGACCGGCACTTGCTTGATCTGGCTTTGCAGCGCCAGCACCGGGATGTCCTGGCGCACATCCAGGGTGCCATTGGCCTGGAAGGTGCCGTTGTAGAGGCCACCGCTGAGGGTGTCGAGCTTGAGTTGGCCGTCGATGCCGGAGGCTTTCAGCGCGGCATTCTGGATCGGCAGCTTGCTCAGGGTCAGTTCGCCGAAGGCCAGGTCGGCATTCACGTCCAGCGAGCGCAGGCGGGTCAGTGGCAGCAGTTTGTCGGTGCTCCAGGCGCCTTTGGTCGGTGCGTCCGGCAGCGGGGTGGTACCACCGGCGGCCATGGCCCCGGCTTCGCTGTTCTGCACCTCGGCCTGGCGTGCCGCCGTTGCGCCTTTGGCGGATTCGGACTTGGCCGGCAGGTAGTTGTCGGCGTTGAACGTGTCGCCCTTGAGCTGGACCCGCAGGGACTGCTTGGCAAAATCATCCACAGCCAGGCGACCGGTAAAGGTGCTGCCGTCGAGTTTCAGGTTCAGGTCTTCCAAGGCCACGCTGTTCTGCGTACCGGTGAGACGGCTGACCAACTCGACTTTGCTCAGGCTGCCCTCGGCCATGGTTGGCAGCGGATGGCCGACGCTGTCGAGGAACTTGGCCAGGTCGAACTGGGCGATGGACAGGGCGCCGCTCAGTTGCGGGGTCTTGTCCAGGCCGTTGACCTTCAGCTCGCCCAACGCACGCAATTGGTTGGCCGAGAGTTTCAGGTTGGTCCATTCGGCGATGTTCGCCGCCTGGTCCACCAGCAACTGGCCCTGGGTGGAGAAGGTCACGGTCTTGCCTTGCAGCGGCTCGCCCGTGGCTTCGCCGCTGATCTTCATGTCTTCGAACTGGTAGCGCTTGAGGGCGCGCTGGATGCGCAGGTTGCCGTTGAGCTCGGTCTTGACGCGCATCACCGGCTGGTTGCTGCCGAAGAAAGCAGTGAGTTTCACCGGAATGCTCGCGCCTTCATGCACGGCGCCGGCGCTCAACTGGATGCTCTCGGCGCTGAACTGCTTGCCGGTTTGCTCGTCGTTGTATTCGACGCGGGCGTTGTTGATAGTCAGGCTGTCGATGTCCAGGCGGATCGGCTTGGATGGCTTTTCCGGCTCGTCGGCGGGTTGCTCCACTGGAGCCGCCGGGGCGCCGGCAGTGGTCTGGGTGACGTTCTTGCCGATGTCTTCCCAGTTGCCGTGGCCCTGCTTGTCGCGGTTCAGGCGCAGGTTCAGGCCTTCGACACGCACGTCGCTCATCTGCACTTCGCGGCGCAGCAGTGGCAGCACGCGCACCGACAGGCCGAGCATTTGCAAGTCGGCGAACGGTTGGGTCGGGTTGGTCAGGGTTGCCACACTGGCTTCGTGCAGCTCAAGGCCAAGCCAGGGGAACAGGCTCCAGCCGATGTCGCCATTGAGCGTCAGCTCGATGTGGGCCTTGTCGCGGGCAATCTGGCGAATCTCGTCTTTGTAGTCGTTGGGATCGAAGAGGTGGGTCAGGGCAAAACCCAGAGCCACAATGATCAGCAACAGCCCGAGAAGTACCAGACCCAGGATTTTGCCGAACGCTTTCATGGGCGAGTCCTTGTATGTCGATTTCAAAATTTAGCCGCAGAGTATAACGCTGGTAACCGTACGTCAGTTCGCAGATCGTTACATTGTATCCAGGCCCAGCAAAACGGGAATTTGACGTCAGATAAAACAGATATTCCGAAAAAGGTGATATCAGTTTGGTTTTTCTGTCATGCGCAGGTGCTAATCTGCGCGGGTTCGTCTGCCTTCTGCGACATAGCGTCGCGCTTAAATGGAGCTTTACTCAAGACAACGGCCAACGCTCTGCGTGCAAGGCCGAGGGAGAGAGCGCCTGACGGACACATACTAATAACTGGGGGAAACACCAATGAGCACTAGCACTGCGGCTGGTAGTACTGCCGCGCCTGCGTTCCTGTCCAAGGAGCGCATTATCGCCAAGCCCGGGTTCAACCGCTGGCTGGTTCCACCGGCCGCCCTGGCCATCCACCTGTGTATCGGCATGGCCTACGGCTTCTCGGTGTTCTGGTTGCCGCTGTCCAAGGCACTGGGGATCACCGCGCCGGTCGCCTGCGCGCCGGACATGAGCTTCATCGCGCAAGTCTTCTCGTCCCAATGCGACTGGCCCATCTCCATGCTGGGCTGGATCTACACCCTGTTCTTCATCTTCCTGGGCTGCTCGGCGGCGATCTGGGGCGGCTGGCTGGAACACGCCGGGCCGCGCAAGGCCGGCGTTGTATCAGCACTGTGCTGGTGCGGTGGCCTGCTGATCTCGGCGTTGGGTATCTATACCCACCAGATCTGGCTGATGTGGATCGGTTCCGGGGTCATTGGCGGTATCGGCCTGGGCCTGGGCTATATCTCGCCCGTGTCGACCCTGATCAAGTGGTTCCCGGACAAGCGCGGCATGGCTACCGGCATGGCGATCATGGGCTTTGGCGGCGGCGCAATGGTGGGCGCCCCGCTGGCGGCAGCCTTGATGGGCCACTTCGCCTCGCCGACCAGCGTGGGCGTATGGCAGAGCTTCCTGGTGATGGCTGCGATCTACTTCGTGTTCATGATCGGCGGCGCCCTGTCCTACCGCGTTCCGCCGACCGGCTGGAAGCCTGAGGGTTGGACCGCGCCGGCGAAAAAAGCCAGCAATGCGATGATCACCCACCGTCACGTCCACGTGAACGTGGCCTGGAAAACCCCGCAGTTCCGCCTGGTCTGGCTGGTGCTGTGCCTGAACGTATCCGCGGGTATCGGCATCCTCGGCATGGCTTCGCCGCTGTTGCAGGAAGTGTTCGGTGGCAAGCTGCTGGGTGTGGATGTGCCGTTCGGTCAACTGGACGCCGGTCAACTGGCCTCCATCGCTGCGATCGCGGCGGGCTTCACCGGCCTGCTGAGCCTGTTCAACATCGGTGGCCGGTTCTTCTGGGCGTCGTTCTCCGACTACCTGGGCCGTAAAAACACCTACTTCGTGTTCTTCGCCCTGGGCTTTGCCCTGTACGCGCTGATCCCGAACCTGGGGCACCTGGGTAACGTGGCGCTGTTTGTGGCGGCGTTCTGCATCATCCTGTCGATGTACGGCGGTGGTTTTGCGACGGTTCCGGCTTACCTGGCCGACCTGTTCGGCACGCAGATGGTGGGCGCGATCCACGGTCGCCTGTTGACTGCCTGGGCAGCGGCGGGTGTGTTGGGTCCGGTGCTGGTGAACTACCTGCGCGAATACCAGCTGAGCATCGGCGTTGAACGCGCCGCCGCCTACGACATCACCCTGTACATCCTCGCCGGCCTGCTGGTGCTGGGTTTCATCTGCAACATGCTGGTGCGTCCGGTGGCCGACAAGTACTTCATGACCGACGCCGAACTGGCGGCTGAGCAAGCGCTGGGTCATAACAAAGGTGCCGATGCCACGACTTCGCTGGAGTGGAAAGCGGCTTCCGGTACTGTGCCATTGGCCATTGCGGCCTGGTTGGTGGTGGGTATTCCGTTGGCGTGGGGTGTGTGGGTGACTCTGCAGAAGACGGCAGTACTGTTCCACTAAGCACCGCAAAACCCCTGTGGGAGGGGGCAAGCCCTAATGCCAGTCAGTTAAGAAATGACAGGAGCAACACCGCCTCTGTAGTGAGCGGGCTTGCCCCGCGCTGGGTGGCGAAGCCGCCCCCAATCCATCCACCGCGGTCTGTCTG